>JAJDCP010000074.1 GCA_029260765.1 Planctomycetota bacterium | reverse complement strand
CTATGCGTTCCGCGCAATCACGGCGTAGCAGCTCGTGAAGGGCGCAGGGTGGTTTTTCCACATCAGGGGGGAGAGGAGCTATAGGGGAGGCTCCACCCCCTGCCATGGAAAACCCACAGCCCTGGTATAAAACGACACATTGGCGATTCTCGGAGAGGATTCGGGGCGATGGCTGTTCTGGTGTAGAGGCCGGTCGGCTGTCGGCTTGGGGTCTGATGGTGCACACGGCGGTGCGGCTGTCCGGGGGTCTCCTCCGATCCCGATCGCGAGGGCCGATGGCCGATGAGCGATGGCCATCCCGATAGCGATTGCGAGACCGATTCAGATCGGACCCAAGAGGCGATCGGACCAAGGGCGACCCATGTGCTAGGATGGAGCGGGAGGTCTCGACATGCGCATCTATCTCGACACCTGCGCGTGGAAGCGGCCCTACGACGAGCCGAGCAGTGAACGTGTTGTCTTGGAGGGGCTTGCCGTTGCGGCGGTTCTTCGTCGTTGCCAGATCGGTGTCCTCGAGGTCGTCTCATCGGCGGCACTGCAGGCGGAGAACAGTCGAAATCCAGACCCCACCCGACGCGCAGAGGTTGCGGCGATGCTTGCACGGCTTCCCACGTCCGTCCCCTTGACGAAGTCCATGACAACCCGTGCTCGCGAACTGGTGTCTCTCGGACTTCGACCGCTCGACGCTCTTCATACTGCGAGCGCCGAAGCAGCGGGCTGTACCTATCTCGTCACAACGGACGACCGCATGCTACGGCGGTTGCGTGCCAACGTTGCAGCATTGCATCTGTCTCCTATCGATCCTCTCGGCCTGGTGCGTGTCCTGGAGGGACTCGAAGAATGAAAACGACAGCAGAGTTGCAGCGCGAGGCATGGAACGCGATCCTCGACCGGCTGGGGATTGCAGATGCTTTCCGTTACCGAGTCATCTCCGAGTCGGGCCGCGGAGACTATGCTTCGGAACGTGAGCGCTTGTTCGCGGGTGTTTCCCTCGATGACTGGGTCGAGCAGATCCGGGGGGCCGACGAGCCCGGTTCGTGAATGCGGTACCGCCTAGGACTTTTCGTTGTGGAATGGTCGGTCCCGGGCCAGGCACACCCATCGAAGACTTGGATTCGAACGCCAAGCTCGCCAACGCCGTCTTGCCGCTAGCCAGAAGTCCTGGCCCGTCGCTTGCCCACTCAGCTGCGCGTCGACACGTTCCGGCACCAGCCAAACTCAGGGACGCGAAGCAACCGACGGGCCAGGCCTTCGGGTCACCTCCGGCAACCTGTTCACGCCGAATACTCAACAGGTCAGGCGTGCGGCGCAAGCACCACAGCGGTATCCCCGTGTACTGCCTCCGGCGCCGGCAAGACAGTCCATTGCGGGGCGAGGGGGTTCGGAGCCCGGCTTCGGGCGCCTTCTCAGGGTATCGACGCGTTGAGGCTCGGTCGATTCTTCGGATCGGACTTCGACTCCGAGGCCGGCCCCGGGGGCCGGATCCGAAGCCGGTCCCGGTCCCGAATCCGACTCCGGTCGCGATGGCCGAGCCGCGAGATTCGAGATCGGTGGTCGGAAGGCCGAGGTCCGAGGTCCGAGTCCACGCCGTGTGTCTGCCTTGCTCTGGGTTCGGTCTTCGGTCGTCGGGTTCGGGCCTCGGAAGCCGCAGTCGGGGTCGGGGTCGGCCACGGGTCCGGGGTCGGCCACGCAGTCGGGGTCCCGTTCTCGACAACCCAAGCTGTCTGGGCTTTTCGTCTGGCTGTGACACCGGCGGGACCGGGTTGGGTCTGCGGTCGTCGCTGCTCGTATTCTACTTTGGGGCTTGCGGTCGTCTCCCGTTTCCGGCCGACTTCAGGGTGTTTCTGGTCTTGAGCCTGCGAGGTCGGTCCTGACCGCCCAGAACCGGCCAACTCCGACGCAGGGCCGCGATTCCATTCCTGGGAGTCGCCGTATCAGGATCGTCGCCGCCACGTCTCGTGCTCAAGCCTGGCATCCAGAACCTCCCGATCCCAGATGAAGTTTGAAGCCTTTGAACTTGCGCTCGAGCTGATCTCAGCTCTACGACCACTGACCGTCACACTCCGTCGCCACGACAAGGATCTCCCTCGGCAACTCTGCCGAGCCGCCTCGTCCGTCGCTCTGAACCTGTCCGAGGGCAGCCGCCGTTCCGGCGGAGACTGCCTTCATAGCTTCCACCTCCGCCAGTCCCTCGTTCCTCGGGATCTGGCATTCGGCCACTTCGCTGAGCCGCCGGCAGGCGCCGAAGAATTCCCTGCAGCCCTGTGCGTTGCCATTGCCTGGCAGATCCTGAAGGTTGCCGAAACGGCCCAGGCCATGGCTATGCGTGACCGCCAGCAAGCGATGCTCTTCAGCGAGGCACGAGCGGCCGAGCGCAGCGAGGTCTGATCCACCGCCGTGGCGGCAAACCCTGACGGGCCGGTTTTCGGCCGGCTTTTCGAGCCTCGGGGGGTAAGCACTCGACTCGCCAACGCCGTTTCGCTGCAACGCCCTCCGCTCCGGCGCGCTGCTTCCGCCGACAGCGACGGCGCTGATGATTCGCAAGAGGCAATCCATCCATGCGCAGGCAACCAGGGGGCTGAGCTCCCCCGATCCCCCGCATCCATGACAGGTCAGGGCTTCTCCGCCGCCGGGAACGGGCCCAGGCGCGTTAAGTCCCAGACCGTTATTCCATCCCCGTCGGCCGTCGCCAGGTGATTGCGATCAGGACTGTAGGACAGGCCGTAGACCTGGGGATGGCCAACGAACAACAGATCCTCACCGGTCTCCCGGTCCAGCTCGTTCCACGTCCGAAGCCTGTCAGGGTCCCTGAGGATGAGAAGCTCTTCACCGCTGCCTGCATCCCAGATTCTGACAGTGTGGTCCCAGGCGGCACTGGCCACGCAGCGGCCGTCCGGGCTGTAGGCAACAGTTTGAATCTGCCGCTTGTGGCCCGAAAGGGTGAGCAGCTTGTGACCGCTCTCGGTGTCCCAGATGTTCAGCTCGCCATCGGTCGCCCCTGACGGACCCTCAGAGCCACAGACGAGGCGTTTGCTGTCGGGACTGAAGGCCATGGTCCTCACGGACTGGCGTGTGCGGCTCAAGGTGTGCAGCACCTCGCCGGTCTGCAGGTCCCAGATGGTCACGTCGCGTTGAGCGCTGGCCAGGAGCTGGCCATTGGGACTGCAGATCGCGTCGTTGACGCCACCAAATCTGGGCGAGTTCAGAACACGAGCCTCCTGCTCGGTTTCGAGATCATAGAATTGGATCGCGTGGCTAAAGGTGGTGGTGACGAGTTGCCTGCCATCGGGACTGAACTGAATGCTCGTCGCGTGCCGGCCAGGCGGCAGGGGAATCGACTGCAACAGATCGCCGGTTTCCGGGTCCCAGACCCTCAAGTCTTCGGCTCCACTCGCCAGCCGTTTCCCGTCACGGCTGAAAGCCAGGTGGGGCGCATTCAGGGTGTGTCCCCGTAGACTGTGTAGCTCCCTCCCCGTCTGGGCGTCCCATATCTTGATCGTTTCGTCATCGGAACTGCTGGCCAGGAATCTGCCGTCCGGGCTGAAGCTGACAGACTTTACATTAAGGGTGTGCCCGCGCAGCAACGAGCTGACCGGAGCCGCGCTCGCTTCCCAGACGCGGACCTCACTGGACTTGTCGGGCAAGAGATAGCCCGCCCTGTTTTGGCAACTGCTGACGCTGGCCAGATGGTTCCCATCCGGGCTGAAGGCGACGGCGCTCACGACGCCTGGGTGACCACGAAGAACCAGCGCCTCCTGGCCCGTCTGCGTATCCCAAACCTGCACGGTCCCGCCCGGGGTTGCGGCCGCAATCAGTCGGCTATCGAGGCTGAAGGACACGCTGCTGAAGTCACCAACGCCCTCTTTGAATGTGTAACCGGACGGAGCATAGCCGAACATCGTGAGCTTCGGCTGTCCGGTCTCGGCGTCCCAGAGCCGCACTGTCGTGTCCGACGCGGCGCTTGCCAGGAGCCTGCCGTCGGGACTCCAGGCCACACTCCACAGCGATTCCGGCTGCTCGGTGAGCCTGAGGAGCTCCGTGCCGGTCTGGACCTCCCACACCCGCACCTCACCGCCGGTCCGTCGGTTGAGATCACTCAAGGCAGCCACGAGACGCGTGCCATCCGGGCTGAAGGCAAGGCTGCTCACGGCCAGGCCAGGGACGTGCAGCGCCCGGATCTCCCGGCCGCTCTCCGGGTCCCAGAAAACGATGTCTCCCCCACGAGCTGGGTCTTGGGCCGGGGCCGTTCCGATCTGAACGCCTTGCAGCAGGGATGGGTCAAATGGCTCCTCGCGCCACGGAGCGGCGCTGCCGCCGGCAAGGTACCTGCCATCAGGACTGAAGGCCACGCTCCCGACAGCTCCCATCGGCCGACGGATGGTGTGGAGCACCTCGCCCTGCCGATTCCAGACGATGACCTCACCGAAGGCGTTACCATCTTTGGCATGGAAGCCAGAGCCTGCCGCCAGTCGTTGACCGTCGCGGCTGAAGGCCAGACCAGCGACGGCCTCCGTCGCACCCACAAGGGTGATGGCGTTCTCCCCGGTCAGGGCGTCAAAGACGCGGACCGCTCCCCAAAGTCCGCAAGCGAGTTGCCCGTCAGGGCCATAGGCCAGGCAAGGCCTCTCGGCTCCAGGAAGCTTGAAGATCCGCGGCTCCTGCCCAGCCCGCGCGTCGAACAGTTGCACCGTGCAGTCTGACCCGTTGCTGGCCAACCGCGTCCCATCCGGGCTGAAGGCGACGCATAGGACAGAACCGGTTGTGTGCCCGCGCAACGAGCACAGCTTGACCCCCGTCTCAACGTCCCAGACGAGGATGGACCTGTCCGCGGACGCGGTGGCCAGGCGCTTGCCGTCGTGACTGAAGGCGAGGTCGATGACAGCCTCCGTGTGGCCGCGCAGACTCAGACTGCTTTCGCCTGTGTGCGCATCCCACAGCACGACAGGTTGGACCTCACGCGTCCCGATAGTGACGGTGCTGGCGAGGAATCTGCCATCGGGGCTGAAGACCACGCGGTTGGCCCACGAGCCCTTCAGCATCAAGAGTGCCTCGCCGGTCTCGGCGTCATAGACATGCACCGTGCCGGCAGCAACCGCCAGGCGTTTTCCATCCGGGCTGTAGGCCAGATCATCAACTCTCTTTTCGGTGTCGATCGCGAGGATCTCCCTGCCCGCGTGCGCGTCCCAGAGCTTGACGCTGTTGCTCTGCCAGGGGCTGGCGAGCCGGTTGCCGTCTGGGCTGAAGACCGCTCTGTTTCTGTCAGACCTCGAACGTCTGCCCTGGCCCCCGATGGCGAGAGTTTCCCTGCCGGTCTCTACCTCCCAAACCTTCAGAGTGTCGCCATTGCAATGGCTAACCAGGCGCTTGCTGTCCGCGCTGAAGGCCAGGGGACCTGGCGACTCGACATCCCATCTGCGGAGCTCGCGGCCGGACTTCGGGTCCCAGATCCTGATATCGCCACCCGCAGAGGCGAGATAACGGCCATCCGGACTGTAAGCCACGCTTCTTACCCAATCTCGATGCCCATACAGCGCCCGACGGCGGCTGCTGAACAGCGTGTAGAGGTACCGGTACGCCCAGTCACGCTGATCCCACGCACACCCGTCCAGGATCCTGCGCGCCCCCGCAGCGTCATTCGCCTCCCAGGCGCGCTGGCTTAGAGCGATCTTGCTGACGTAGATCGAGCGCTCGGCCCGCTCCATCAGAGCCTCGGCCTCTCGCTGCGCTCGTTGCGCCTGCCGGCTCTGCTGCGCGGCCAACCGGCGCTGCTCTTCGGCCTCGAGGTACTTCCAGACAGTCCCCAGAACACCGGCCAGCGTCACCAACACGACCGCGGCGACCAGGCTTGCAATGGCCGGTCGCCGCCGCGTCCACTTCACCAGCCGTTCCAACCGCCCGACCGCACGGGCGCGGACCGGCTCGCCCGCGACAAAGCTCTCCAGATCCTCGGCGAGCGCCTTGGCCGTGCCGTAACGCTTCGCGGGATCCTTCTCTAGACATTTGAGACAGATCGTCTCCAGATCCCGGTCGACACCCGCCTGCACGCGGCGCGGCGCCACAGGCTCGTGTTGCAGCACCTGCAGCAGCACGTTGAGCGGCGTGGCGCCACTGAACGGCCGTTTGCCGGTGATCAGCTCGTACAGGACCGCCCCCAGGCTGTAGACATCGACGGCCGTGCTGAGGTCTTTCCTGCCCCCGGCCTGTTCGGGTGCCATATATGCGGGCGTGCCGACGATGGCGCCGGACTGGGAAAGATGCGCCTCCGCTTCCAGCCTCTTGGCCAGGCCGAAGTCGGTGACCAGCGGCGTACACTCGGCCAGCACGAGCTGCGAGGCCGCCGAGCTCTCAGGAGTGGGGGTGTCACGGCTCAGCCCCGGGGACGCCAGCAGAATGTTTCCCGGCTTCAGATCGCGATGCAGGATGCCCCGTTGGTGGGCGTGGTGGACGGCGCGTGCCACCCTTGCGACGAGCTGCGCCGCGGCCTTCTGCTCAGCCACACTCTGCAGAGATAGCCGCGGGAACGAGGCCAGGCTGCCTCCCTCGATCAGCTTCATCGAGTAGTAGTGCTGGCCTTCGTGCTCGCCCACCTCGAAGATGGGCACGATGTGGGGATGGTCGAGGTTGGCAGCGGCCTCGGCCTCGTTCCGAAAGCGCTGCACGTCCTTGAGCGTGGCCAGCTGCCCGACGATGATCATCTTCAAGGCAACCTGGCGGTTCAGGCTGACCTGGCGGGCCCGGTAGACCACGCCCATCCCGCCGCGCGCGATCTCGCCCTGCAGCTCGTAGTCGCCGAAGTAGCGGACATGCGATCCCGCCTCGGCTTGGGCCGGGTCCCCATCAGCTGCCGGCAACGCGTCCCCGGGCGCTGCTCCGGGGACCAGGGTGGGGGACTCATCCGCAGCATTAAGCGCCTGCAGGGGGGCTGCCAGTTGCGTCAGACGGTCCTGATTGGCCAAGAACGCTTGCAGCTCGTGCGCCTGATCCGGGTAGCGCTCGATGAACGCTTCCCGGCTGGGAGGCTCGCCTGCATCGACCGCTTCGAGATACTCGGCAAGGACCTGCTGCAGGCGCTTTTCGCGGCTGTCGTCGGGTTGGGTCATCGCTCACTCCAGATCTTGTAGCAGAACGCGTAGCTGGCGCAGTCCCCGATGCAGAAGACCCGCCACGGAGGCCTTGCTCCGGCCGAGCTGTTCACTGATGGCGGCCAGCGACCATCCCTGAAAGTGCCTCAGCATCAGTGCCTCTCGCTGGGCCTCGGGCAACTGCAGCAACGATTCCCCCAAGCGCAGGATCTGCTCGTGCCGGGCCGCCAGCTCGCTGGGCGCCGCCTGTTCCGCCGCCAGCCAGTCCTGGAGCCGGCTGGACGACGCATCCAGGGCCGCCTCCAGCGAGCGCTCGCGCGCCACGTCCCGCTTGCCACGCCTCAAGTCACGCGCGGCATTCGCCAGGTTGTGGGCCAGGATCTTGCGCAGCCATGCCGCAAGCTGGCCGGAGTCATCTCCCCGGAACCCGTCCCGATCCCGGAAGGCCTCCAACAACGTCTGCTGCACGACGTCCGAGGGATCCTGTTTCGCGCGCAGGCGCGGATCGAACTGCATCCGGGCCAGCAGGCAGAGGTACTCCCGATACCTTTCCAAGTCCGACCCTCCGTCGTCCGCACTGGCGTGCATCCCGTCCCTACCCTTCCAGGCACCCAAACGCCTCGGCGTGTGCGCAGGAAATCTGCAACATGCGAGATGGCAGAGTAGTCGAGCTCAGGAGCGCTGTCCAAAACCCCGAGAGCTCGCTCTGAATGATCTCCAGGGTCGAGCACTGCCGTCCTGCCCCAAACCCCACGCCTCATGCCGCACCCGTCTTGACCAAGCCGTGTCAGGCCGCTCCTTCCCCCGTCGGCCGTAACCGTAATGCTGGTGCCTCTTACGGTCGTTGGGTTGGATGAACTCCCCCCGGTTGACTCTTGACTTGGTTGAGCACGTCCGCACCGGCGCTACGCGCCCTGCTGAGCACGCGATGGGGTGGGGGACCCCAACCTATCGGTTTCGCCATCCGCCATCGCCGTCGGTCATCCGCCATCGCGATCGGCCATCCGTCATCGGGATTTGGCCTCGGAGGAGACCCCAGACAGCCGTACTTCCACCAACACTACCCGACCTCGAGCCCCGTCCCCAGCACGACAGCTGCACCAGAGGCCATCTGCGCAGTTCCAGTGCCGGCCACACATTCGAAATACCTTGCTGTGTTGAACTACCGGCTTCTGGCCTGGGAGCAGCCATCGAAGACCTGGATTCCAAGGCCAAGCTCGCCAACGCCGTCTTGCCGCTAGCCCGAACGCCTGGCCCGTCGCTTGCCCCTTCCAGCTTCAAAACATGACACTGCACACCAGCCACGGCCAGGGATGCGAAGCAACCGACGGGCCAGGCATTCGGGTCACGTCCGGCAGCCTGCTAAGGTTGAATGCTCGAGCAGATCAAGCATGTCGTCCGATCGCGGCGGCGGCTTCCCCGTGTACTGCCTCCGGCGCCGGCAAGACAGTTCATTGCGGGCTCGAGGAGGCTCGGGGGGCGGGTTTTCAGTTGGTAGGTAGGTTGAGCTTCGGTTGATTCTTCGGATCCGTCTCCGGGCCCGGATCGTGGTCCGTGGCCGGATCCGAGACCGAATCCGGTTCCGGTCCCGGTCGCGATGGCCGAGACTCGAGATCCGAGAGGACCGAAGACCGTGGAGACCGAGGACCGAGGTTGGCTGACCGTCGTGGTGGACAGTGAACTTTGCCTGTAGACGCAGTTTGGTTGTCGGACCGGGTTCGGCTTTTCGAGTTCTTTCCCTGGCAGAGTCGGCCAGGTTGGGTGTGAACCACGCTTCTCTGCGAATGTGACTCTGGGGCTAAGTTCGCCGGCCCCTTTCGATCGACCTCAACGCATCCGATGTGTTGATCCGACAGGCAGACTTCTTGGGTCTCGCGGGGCCAACCCGCAGTCTTTACCGCGTCGCAACCTTGCCTCAATCCTCGATGTCTGCGTCGCCCACACATTCGAACGCGCGGCCTTCAATTCGAGGTTCCCGCGGGCAATCATGGGCTCTTCCCCCGAGCCGTTTCTCGAGTCGTCCAACTGGCTGGCGAGGACGCGGTAGCGCTCACTCAGATGCTCCAGGACGACCATATCCAGGGTCTGCTACTGGAACTGCGGTGCAAGTTCAGTCGCAGGGGAGAGGGGCAGAACCGGATTTTTCGCTGACGACGATCCTTAGGTCACATTGATTGTCTTCCGCCCAGCCACGACTCTTCGCAACCAGTTCTCTGATCACTGGGTCGGGTTCCACATGGCACTTGACGACGACACAAGTGTTCTTGGGCGAGGGGGATCCGCACTGTTTCTTGAAATCGTCGCTGTTGACGAACTCAAAATACCTCTCGATCTTGTCTAGCAGGCTCCCTTGGGTCTGGGGATCCCCACTCAACTTCTCCCGGACGAGAATGACCACATCCGCGCCGCCTCCCTTGCGGACTCCGAGCAAGTCAATCGTGTCCTGGTCGTCAATCAAGAGATCGTCTTCCTGCCTTGGTGTCTACGTCCCGCACGTTCGAGTACGATACGGTCCAGGCTTGAGTTTGGCGAGTCCGTCGAGGACTTCCTTGTTGCGCTGCTCAAGTTTGGTTGGGTCGTCGGTCTTTGAAGGCACCGCAACCGGATCCCAACGTCCGTCTGTCGTCCTGCCCAAGACCTCTGCACTGCGACCACTGACCGACGACCGACAAGCTCCGCCGTCACGACAAGGATCTCGCGGGACAAGTCTGCCGAGCTGCCTCGGCCATCGCTCTGAACCTGTCCGAAGGCAGCCGCCGAGCCGGCGGTGACCGCCTCCACAGCTTCCACTTCCGGCAGCCCACCTCCGTCCACCCCCGTACCTCGGGGCGCGGACTTTCGGCCGCTCACTGTGTTCAGGGATAGGGATTTCCACCCCCCGACCGCCTACCTCCGAGCCTACAGCGCTCCATCCCAAGTGTCAAACCCGCATCCAAAGCCCACCCCGACAGCCCGGAAGCCAGCCAGACTGCCGAGAACCGAACCGCTCGTCGACAAGCAATACGCCTCCGCTACCCTCGCGGCGGGCATGCGTGACAGGCTGTCTTGGCGTTGTTCGACGCGACGCGCTGCCGTTCCTATCGGATCAGCAACCCTGTATGAACGTCAATAGCGGGTTCTTCCCATGCCGGGGGGTCGATGCATGGGTCCTGGAAGTCCTCCTGGTCTTGGAAGACCTCCCGGTCCTGGAGGTCTTCCTGGTCCAGAACCTCCGCCCCTTCGCCAGACCGAGGTGGAGCCCTCGCCGGTAGC
>JAJDCP010000073.1 GCA_029260765.1 Planctomycetota bacterium | reverse complement strand
TGCGCCCAGACAGTATTGCAGAGTCGAGTTCAAGGATATCCGATTCCGAAAGGTCGGCGAGAGCCGGCCGAAGGCCGGCCCTCAGGGCTTGCCGCGGCGGCCATGGATCAGGCGATAGAGCATCGCCTGCTGGCGGTCGAGCAACGCCAGGGCTTGCCCAGCATCTGCTGCCTGCAGGATCTGCCAGGCGATGGCGACACGCAGTGCCGCGACGACTTCTTCGGCGCTGCCAGCTGCAACGCGGAAGCTGTGGAGGCGGTCGCCGCCTGCTCGGCGGCTGCCTTCGGACAGGTTCAGTGCGATCGAGGAGGCTGCTCGGCAGAGTTGTCGAGCCAGGTCCTTGTCGTGGCGGCGCATGGTGACGGTCAGTGGTCGCAGAGCTGCGATCAGCTCGAGCGAGAGCTCAAAGGCTTCAAACTTCATCTTGGTCCCTCCTGCGGCTGGCCCCCGTGGTCAGCCTTCGCCCGACACGAAGTGCTTGAGGCTGGCCGCGGGGGCCAGATGCAGGAGGATGGAGGTCTTGGACGCCGGGCTGGAGACTGAACGGAAGCGACGCACCTGCCTGTCAGGCCGGGCACCGAGGACTGGAGTGGGGCTGTGAGCTTGCGATGGTCGTAGATTGCCCGGTGAAGGCCGACGCGATTTCGACCGTGGGCTCAGCACCATGGCCATCTCAAGGCCGGTCGGAAGAGGTGGGCGGACGCAGCCAACAAGTAGAATACGAGGGAATGCCTGGTTCAGACCCAACACGGCCTCCTCCGCCCAGGCTGCCGCTCGCCAAGCCGAGGCGGGCTCAACACCGCCCACCGGAATCTTGCCCGTTCTCCGTGAAGACCGAACCACTGACACGCGCTGGTTGGCGACCGCGAAGTACTCGATGCCGGTCGGCCGAGACCGGCGAACATAGGCCCCAAGTAGAATAAGTGGAGAGGCCAAGCTCAGCCCCAACCCGGCTTGCTTCGCACGGTCTGCCGCTCGCCAAGCCGAACCCGGGCGTATGCCCCAGCCATCAACGGCTGCTTTGCGGCTCCGAGTTCACCTGGGCTTACGCACAGAGACGGCTGCTCTGAGCGTTCAAACGTTGTTGCCTCGGCACCCCGACCAGCAAAGGACAGCAGTGGCGGAAGCTCGCCGATGGCTCCACCACCAATACCTGCGACATCATCGCGATCGACTGTCAACCTCGGCCCTCGGTCTTCACGGTCTTCGGTCCCCACGGTTTTCGGGCCTTCGGTGTCGGGGTCGGTGTCGGGGTCGGATTCGGTGTCGGAACCGGCCACGGAGGCGGGTTCCGAGTCGGATTCGGGTTCGCCTTCGTTGCACCGCTCACTACGGACAACCTCACCAACCGGAACCAGCATGCCCCGTCGAAGAACCTCCCACTCCCCGTTTTTCTTCAGCGCTCCGATCGAGCCTGCAATGCCCGAATGGCGACCAGGATGTCGCCGAGTGCTCCCACCGCACCCGAATGGCCGACACCCCTCCTCCGAACCTGGCAGCACGCAACAACAGGCATCCAACCAACCAATGCAAAGCCGAAGCCTGACAGAGGTCCGAAGAATCGGCGGTGGAGCTCCCTGCGCCCCGGCCGGAAGCCCAGGTCCTGCGCGTAGAAGCTCGGCGCTTCAGGCTCCGCGAACGTGCTGGAAGATCGCCACGCGCGGCTCAATCAGCCGCGGCCTCGGATGGCAAACGGTCCTTTGCTCCCTCAGGGACCCGTCCAACCTGGCAGCGGCGTCTGCCGGTTTGCAGTACCAAGTCCTGCCAGTGAAGTGGCTGCGGGATCGCTCTCTCGTGGCGCTCGAGCGCAACCACCCGGGTGAGGGGCTCGCGGTCCAGAGTGATGCCCGCCTCCTCTCCTACCTTCAAAGCCCCCCGCCATCGTCCGGCTCGATCACGTCAACGTCAGTGGCTACAACAACCTGCAGGTCAGCGTCTGCCGCCGCGTGCTCGGACACCTCGGTCTTCCTCAGCTGACTGTCCCCGTGCTCGAGGCATCCGCCGAGCAGATCTGGGACCGCGAGCCGAAGCGTTGGATCCGCGCCGTCCCCAGCTGCTTGGCGGGCGACGCCGGGATTCTCGGAGCTGAGGCGGTCCCAAGTCAGCACTAGCGAGCATGAGCGTGGCCTCCAGGCATCCTGCGGACCTGGCCCGGTCCAGAGCTCCAGGTCATTGCAGAGTATGGAGATGGGGCAATTCGTTCGGAGCGGGCCGTGATGGCTCAGGGCTATCGTGTGCGCCCGAGACTCTCTCGTTCCGGCCCGCAAGCAGTCGGCCCGGTTACTAGAATTTCCACCATGGCTTCTTCCCGGAATCGTCGGAATGTCTGCGCCTCTTCGGGGCTCGCGCAGGTTTCTTGGCCATGTCAGATTGTCGAGGCCCTGCCACGAGGACGGGCGGCCAGGTCACCTCGACGAAGAGAAGCGGCCAACGCCGATCATCGTGCTCGACGAGAACGCGGAGCGGTCTGGCTGGAACACGGAGTCGTCCTCCGAGGGTCCGTCGTCTGGAGGCTTCGCTGGGAGAGGTTCCTCGGCTGGGGCAGGGGGCTCGACTTCCGGGGCCGGTGCCAGCGGTAGCTGGTAGGGCCGGGTCCGTTCGTCCGACAGAGCGCCAGGCGAACATGTCGCCGCGGACGTCCGGATCGGCGCGCGTTCCTCATGGTTGTCGCTCAGCAGGAAAGCCGCCGCCTCTGTCGAGCGCATCTGTGCAGCGTGGCGCCGGACGGGACAGATCGCTTATAAACGACAAGCCCCCGGACCGTGTGGACGCAGCCAAGCGGAGCCCTGAGCCGCTGTCTGCTCGATCGGTCGACCGAATCGAAGGCTGGGTGGGGGGCGGGGAACGCCGCAACAGGAGGAACACCATGCGTTCGATGTCTGGTTTTGTGTCGCTGGGCCTCGCCGCCCTGTTTGTCGGCTGCGGGCCGAGCCTCGAAGAAGCTCAAGGCGAGGCCGATGCGGTCTCGGGGGAGCTGACCGCTTTCTACACGGCCCAGATCGCTCTTTTGGAATCCGGGACCTTCGACGCCGAGGCCTTCGAGACCCAACGAGATGCCCTTGACCAGCGCTGGGTCGATGCGGTCGCGGCGCTCGTCAAGGCCGCGGGCAGCCCGAATCCCGAAACGCCGCCGGCTTCGCAGGCTGTCCTCGATGAGCTCAAGCAGGCGAAGGGGCGTTTCATGAGCCTGCACAGCGCTTGGAAGGAGCAGGCTGGGGCATCCGGCTGAGCCGCTTGGCCTGCGCGGATCAACGAGACTCTTTACGGCCATAGACCCGGCGCCCGGGAAGCCTGGTCAGCGCAGCCAGGTCCCGCGACACGACAACCTCCACGTCGACGTGGAGGGCACGGCTTGGCAGTGCCTCGAACTCGAACACTCCTCCCGATCTTCCTCGCTTTCCCGCTCGAGCACAGAGTGGAGTCGAACACCTTCGCTGCGACCTCGCCAGCAGCCGGCGCCCATCGCCCCAACCAAAAAAGCCCCGCAGGCTCCGGCTGTTCCCTCGGAGGCCCTGCGGGGCGGGTCGTGAATGGTCGCAGGCTGCTAGTCGATGCGCAGCAGGCGCAGGCGGCTCATCGCGTTGGGGTCAGGAGTGGCGACCGGCTGCGTCAGGCCGGGAGCCAACGGCGGAGGGGTCGCCGCCGTAAAGCTGTTCGAGGCACCCTGCGGGCCGGCCACGCCGCCACCACCGAAGCCGATGCCGGCTCCGATAAAGGGGAAACAGATCAAATAGGCGTCGTAGGTCTGCTCGACGTAGCCGATCAGCACGTCGTCGCCGTCGAGCACCGCGTCGTAGCCCAGCCAGGACAGCTGCGTGATGCGGAAGCCCGCGTTGGGAATCGAAGCGAAGGAAGGTGCTCCAGGCGGTGGGCCGCCGCCGGCAACGTTCTTGGACTCTTCCTGGCTCGAAGTGGTCAAGCGGTAGGTGCTGGGCGTGCTGTTGCCCCAGTCGTCCCAGTGCGTGATGTGCAGCTCGCTGCCCGCCGTGCCGTAAGACATATAGAGCAGATCCACCCGGGTCTGGCCGTTCTGGTCGCGCGCAAACACGCTCGGCAGGTGGCCGGTGTTGTTGCCGATGTCGACAGGCGCCGAGAAGCTCACGCCCGCGTCGCTGCTGGTGCGCAGGCGGATGCCGTCGCGCGCCTCATAGGCATAGAAGATCTGCATCGTGCTGCCCTGGCCGAGCAGGCTGACGCTGGGATCGAAGCTGATCACCTCTTCGGTCTCGACGTTGGTGTCGCGGAAGGTCTGGCCGAATTCCCGCACGGCGCAACGGTAGGCGGTCGTGGTCGTCCAGGAACCGTCGTTATTGCTGACGGCGGTGGAGTAGCCGTAGCCCACCACCAGGTCGCCGCCGGCCGAAAACTCGACCCCCATGATGCTGGGCGTGGCATCAGATCCGACCGCAAACAGCACCGCCGGAGGCACAAAGCTGAAGGCCGTGGGGGAGCCGGTGTTGTCGAAAGCCGACGCCGAGGCTTCCCAGAGCATCAGCTCCGAGCCCGTTTGGCTCGACCGCCAGAAGACCACCGCCAGGCTGTAATCGGCTGCCATCGCCACCTGCACCAAGCGGTTGGCGTACAGGCCGCCCGTCGGAAACTGCTCTTGTTGGCCGAAGGTGGCGCCGCGGTCGAAGGAGATGTCGACGCTGACTTCATTCAGGCCCGCGTGGGCCCGTACCAGCACGTTGAACAATGCCGCCAGCTCGTGGTCGCGCCAGTTGCCGCTGTCGGGGTTGGGCTCTGAGAGCGCGCCGCCGGTCACCGCTCCGGTGCTGGTGTCGACCTGCAGCCGCATCTCATAGCGGTTCTGCGAGAGAGGATCGCCGATGTCACCTTCATAGGCCATCAGGCTGGCGCGGTCGCCGGACAGGGCGATCACGGGCAGACCGAAGTTCCTCGACTCACTCGAGTAGATGTCTGTCTCCGAGATCGCATGTGGATAGTTGCCGCTGCCGACCGGCTCGAGGTTGATGTCCGACTGCACGCCCGGAGCGATGCGGATCAGCGCGCGGAAGGTGCCGCGCGAAGACTGGGCCGTCAGCGCCAGCACCTCTGCTTTTTCGATGCTCCCCTGCAGGGTGAGACGAGCGAAGCCGTCGCCCTGTGCCGCGAGCCAGGTGCCGTTGGCACGGGTGCCCGTGGTCGACGGAATGATGCCTGCTTCGGCGAGCGAGGTCGCATCACCGACGGGCGTGGAGCCGCCGCTGAGCGCGTGCGCCAGCGAAACATTCACCTGCCCGCTGTTGTTCTCTGCGCGGCTGGAGACGTGGATGGCGAAAGGCTCGCCGATCGGGCTGCTGAAATCGTAGACGACGTCGATGGCGCTGAGGTTGAGCCGCGCCAGGTCGACGCTGGCGATGATCGGGGCACCGTTGGTCGTCGGGTCGAGAGTCTTGACACCCGCGCTGACGATCAAAGGGGTCTCAGCCACGGGCGCTGGGTTGCCCCCACCGGGGTTGATGTTGGAGCCCCCGCCGGATGAGCCGGACGAGCCGCCGTCCTGGCACCCGAGCATTAGAACGCTCAACAGAACGCAAATCCCTACTCGCATGAAAGTTGTCTCCCACTTCTGAACACTGCACATCTGCCTGAACACGCAAAGCAGGGCACTCCGGGCAGACCGGTGGCCGGGCTTGACACGGACTGTTCCTGGCCGGGTCATGCCAGGTCAGGTCTGGATGCAGAGGAATAGCCGGGCAACAACCTGTGCCGGAAGTCCACGCACGGTGTTGCGGGTGCTTTCTGGTTCATCAACGAGACGGAAGACCATCCAGCGATCCTGCGCAGAATTTTCTGGTTTTTGTCGCAAGCCTCGGCTGGACGAGAATCTTGGCATTTTCCCCGCCCGTCGGCCGTGACGGAATCGTGCACGCTCGTGTCACGCGTCTCTGGGAGCCTTAGGAAAACGAGCCGGAGGGAGTCGCTTGGAAGCCGGGAAGACCTCGACACGGGCGCGTGTGCCTGTAGACCTTGTGCGGGCTCAGGCCGCCCTCAGCGCCCTGCGCTCTGAGCTGGGGGGGACATCCTCGCTGTTCGCTGCTTCGCAGGCGGCCGAACGCGGGGCGGCGCTCGCCGAGCAGAGCGGGCTCGCCCTGCGCCGCATGGCCAGACGGCTGGTCAACCCCCCGGGGCCCGGTTATGGAGCGGGTTTGCAGCGGGCGGGACGTCTGCTCGACAAGTCCACGGCGTTGCTCTCGACGGGCTTGCGTCTGCGCGCCATCGCCTGCGAGCTCCGCAGTCCCCTGGAGGCTGAGCTCGGGCTGCGGGGAGCCCAGGCGCTGGTCGAACAGGGGTTGGCGCTGGTCGGCGGGGCCGCTACCAGGATCGGTGATGCGATGGTCTAAGAGGGATTCCGTTCGGGCAAACCTGCGGCTGCGGCCGGTGAGGACTTTAGACTCCTGTGGATTGTTTATGAAATTTGATTTAGATTGATGCAGGGCATTGTGCTACGTCCGGAGCGCCTGACCAGGCCCTCTGGGGAGGAACGGATGCGCCGCGTCTCCAAACCCCGCCGAACCTATCGTATCCTGATGGTTGACGACGACTCTGCATTCGAGACCCTGGTACGCGGCTTCCTGCAAAGTACGCAGCGGCATCTGTTCGAGGTCGAGTGGGTCTCGACTTGCGGGCGGGGGCTCGACGAGCTCAGAGCACACGCCAACTATGACCTGGCGTTGGTCGAGTACAAACTCGACCCCCAGGACGGGCTGCACTTCATCGAGGCGGCGCGCGCCTTGCGCCCTTTCCTTCCCATCGTGATGCTGACCGGTCACGGCAGCGAGATGGTCGCCGCTGAGGCTCTCAAGAAAGGGGCGGCCGACTACCTGCCCAAGCGTCTGATCAGCCGCGTGCGCTTGATGGAGGTCGTAGCCACCGCCATCAAAAAGGCGCGCCATCAGCAGAAGATGGCCCAATCCTCCGAGCGTATCCAACTGCTGACCATCCTGGATGACTTGACCAAGCTCTACCGGCGCCACTACATCTTCGACCGCATCGAGAAGGAGATCGCCTATGCGCGGCGCCACCATTGTGGGCTCAGCCTGGCGATGCTCGACCTCGACCACTTCAAGAAGGTCAACGACACCTACGGCCATCCCGTGGGCGACCGGGTGCTGGTGCACGTCGCCAGTCTGATTCCCCGCGAGCTGCGTGAGATCGATCTGGTCGGCCGCTACGGCGGTGAGGAATTCCTCATCATGTTTCCGCGCTCGATGCTGGCCGAGGCCTTCAAGGCCTGCGAGCGTGTCTGCAACCGCGTCGCCAGCACGCCGGTCGTGCTTGAAGAGGGCGGACAGCTGACCGTGACGTGCAGCATCGGTGTCGCGGGGCTCAGCTCGAGCCTGCGTGACCTGCCAGCGTTGCTCAAACAGGCCGATGCGGCGTTGTATGATGCCAAGCACGCAGGGCGGAATCGGGTGTGCGCCTGACGGGACTCTTGCTGCGGCCAAGACTCCTACAACGAGATCTCGGCCAGTAGCGCGGAGGCAGAGACAGCCCGGATTCCCGTAGCAGTCAGAGGGAAGCTCCTGGCGCCTGCGTGCACGACGACCAGCTCGTCGAGCTCGAGAGCCTCAGCGGCCGCATGCATCCAGCGGGTGGCTTTCGGTGTGGCGGTGCGCTTCAGCTCGAAGCCGAGACGGCGCCCACCGGCGCGAATCAGCAAGTCGAGCTCGGCTCCGCTGTGGGTCGCCCAGAAATAGCACTGGTCGTCTCGTGCACCGAGCTGTCGGATGACCTCGCCGATCAGGAAACCCTCCCACGAGGCGCCCACCTTGGGATGGCGGACGAGCGCAGCGCTAGAGTCGAGGTCCAGCAGTGTGTGCAGAAGGCCACTGTCCGCCACATAGAGCTTGGGGGAGCGCACTTGACGCTTCTTCATGTTGACGTGCCACGGCTGCAGCAGCCGCACGACGTGTGTGTGGGCGAGTAGGTCCAGATAGCGACGCACGGTGTGGCCCGAAACGCCGAATGCGCGTGCGAGCTCAGCCCCGTTCCATGTCTGTCCGTGATAATGGGCGAGCATTGTCCAAAAGCGATGCAGCGTTGTCGCGGGTACTCCGACGCCTAGTTGCGGCAGATCGCGCTCGAGGAATGTCCTCACGAAAGCGCGCCGCCACTCGGCGCTGGCAGACGCATTGGGGGCAAGGTAGCTTCGGGGGAAACCTCCGCGAAGCCAGAGAGTGTCGAGCTCTCCGGCTCCCACCTCGGCCAGGGACAAGGGCGGCAGAGTGTGCCACGCGATGCGTCCGGCAAGGCTCTCTGAACCCTGGCGCAGGAGCTCAGGTGCCGCGCTCCCGAGCACCAGAAAACGCGCCGGTGTGTCGGGGCGATCCGCCAGCACGCGCAGAAGAGGGAACAACTCGGGTGCGCGCTGCACCTCGTCGAGGACAACCAGACCCCGAAGAGGCTCGAGCACCAGCTCTGCCTCGGAAAGCGCCGCCAGATCGGACGGCCGTTCGAGGTCGAAGTAATGGGCGCTCTCTCCGGCGATCATCCGCGCCAGCGTGGATTTGCCGACCTGCCTTGCGCCCGTGATTCCCACGATGGGGAAACCAGTGAGCAGGTACTCTATGCGCGTGCGATGGTACGATCGGTCGAGCATCTTCTACCTTGAAATCATGATGCACAGCATCAGGATTTCAAGGTAAATGGCTGAGAGCCTTCCATCAAGTCGGCGGCTGGCTTTCCGGTCTGCAGGCAGTAGAGAGCGCATTCCTGGTTTCCTCGCCGATGGCTTGTTGTGGCGTCGTTGGGTTCGGACATCCCAAGGGAAGTGGCGGCTCTCAGTGCGGGGCTGTTGGACGGTGGCTATGCGGTGTGAGTGGCCGGTAGCTACGGGCAGCATCGCTTAGGTCCCTTGTCGTCTTGGCTGAGCATCGCGGCTTGTTGCACGGCCTCGACACGTAGAGCTGCCCCACAAGGCGTTCAAGTCCGAAGCCCTCGGCTTCGTGGAGGCGGGTGTCGGCCTGGTCCAGCAATGCACTTTCGGGCCGAAAGTTGCTGGCTGCCACAGGGTTGGCAAGGCTGCTGAGCCAGGATTGCTTCGAACTCAATCAGCTCAGAGTCGCGCCTATGCATGGAGAACCGATGCCTTGCTCGCGCTTTCGGCCGGAATCGCGGTGTTTTCGTCTCCCACGGCACGGATCTTCACAGCAACCGAGAACGCTCGGGGATCTACTATCGCCAACAGGCACGGCAACAGACACCACGGTTTGTTGATCAGCACTCCTCGCCGGTCGATGCGGCTGTCGAGCCAAGGCAACATGCCAGCACCATAGCGCTCGAAAGCCGCCAGGTTGTATCGACCGCGCACGTCAGCGTGCCATTGGATGCGTTTCGCCGCACGCACGAATTCATCGGCATCTTGCACGCTGTGGAGGGCCGCCCAGGCCAGATCAGCGTCATGAAAATGGCGCCCCGCCGCCGAACTCCTCTTGTTGTGCTCAAAGACGCTGGTCGAGCGTACGATAGCGCGCGCTTGACCCAACGCCATCAAGCCACGGGAGTCCGGCTCCACACCGGCATTCGCCATCGCACGTCGCACGTCGCACGTATTCCATCTGGAGCATCCCTCGTACTTTTCTCGAACTATATCGCGTGCCAGCTGTGCTCACGGATAGAGATTTCCACCCCGGTGAGCCTTCGCCCACCAACCTACCGGACAATGAAGAGAATTCAGCGAGTGCAATGCCAAAGGAGCCTGACGCTGACCAACCAAATCTTCGCAGCCAGTACTGAGCTGCACTCCCTGATCGATGGGATCGCCGCCGGCCTGATCGATCTTGCAGCCGAAGGGCTGGGCGAAGAGGCGTTGGTGGGTGCATTTCTCGAGCTTCGCAATGGGCCCATCGTGCTGTCGCCGCTCAGCGAAGCGGCCGAAGGTCGACCCGCAGTCTTGGCCCGTCGGTTGCCTCGTGACCCTGAAAGCTGTTGCCGCGCAACGTGTTGACACCTGAAGGACTGGAGCAAGCGGCGGGCGGAGGCGGAGGGCGAGCGGCAAGACGTTGTTGCGGAGCCGAGTGCAAGGGTCTTCGACGCTGCAAGGTGGGCCGAGATTCGGCCGAAGGCCGGCTCGTCGTGGTTGTCGCTGTCGCTGTCGCTGCGGCCGTCAAGGGTGCGTGGCCGGATCCGGTCGCGTGGCCGATTCCGACCGAGACCGCGACCCCGACCCCGGCGCGCGATGGCCGACAGCCGACTGCGTGGACCGGACTACGAGAACAGAGGACCGAGGACCACCGTAAGGACCGAAGACCGAGCTGCTGGTTCGCACCGCACGCATGCGGGACCGGAGGCTCAGCACCTCGGATGCCTCGAGGTCGGCCAGGAAATGACGGCGACCATGGCCCACGAGTAGCATTCGCAGAGCAGCCAGGCTCAGACCCA
>JAJDCP010000072.1 GCA_029260765.1 Planctomycetota bacterium | reverse complement strand
CCACGGCGGTGGGCCCCTGGCTTCGTTGTCCTCCTCGCCGGCCATCCTGGCCGGCTGCGTCGTCCGCCTTGCCATCGACCCACCGGCGCGGCACCTGGCTTCACGATTTTCGCCGCAGGCTGCATAGACCGACGCTACAGGCGGCTCTCAGCAGATCGAAGGCATCGACCAAACCTGATCGAAGGTCCCGGAGCGAAGTCTCAATCAAGAGTTGCCCATGTCAGCAGCTCTGGAGTCCGAGTCCGAGTCCGAGTCCGAGTCCGAGTCCGAGTCCGTCTTCTGTAGCGGCGCTCTGTGAGCGCCGGAAGGAGCTCTGGCGGAGGTTGTATCCAGAGGCTCTGGGTTCACCATACGGATCGATCATCTCGTCGGTCATAGACCGACGCTACAGGTGGCTCTCAGCAGATCGAAGGCATCGACCAAACCTGATCGAAGATCCCGGAGCGAAGTCTCCATCAAGAGTTGCCCATGTCAGGCGCTCTGGACTCTACGTGACGTCTATCTCCAAACCCAGGGCCTCGCCCGCCTGCGAGTTGCTGAAGCCCATGGCTGCTGCACTGCGCCTTTGAGCACCTCTATGAGGCTTGCGAGCCCCCCGACAGGAAGGTAACCTGGGACCGAATCCTTGTATCAGGAGACAAGTATGCGCAAGTCCTGGGCCCTGTTGGCAGTGCTTTGCAGCACTCTGGTGGGGGCCGACGAGCCGGCTCCGGGCATCGAGCTGCGGCTTCAGAATGTCGAGTTGCCGCGGCTGGATGCGCTGCTCTCCAGGCTCTCGCGCCTGCAACAGGCACGCAGACTCGCCAGCGAGGCCGTTCAGGCGCTGCGCGAACGTCAGTTTCAGGATCTGAGCTCTGTGCTGCAGGACTTGGATGGCACCTTCCGCGACGTCGCCGGGCCATTGGAGACCGAAGAGGTCGACCTGGTCGTGCGTTGGAGGAATGGCAAGTGGGGCGTCGAGCTGCGGGGCGAGAGCATGAGCCTGGCCTTCGGACAGGGCGTCGAGTTGCCCGATCTGCCGAGAGACACCTGGCAATTCCCAGAATCGAACATCCCTTTACATGAGGTTCCCAGGCTCGAGGTTCCCAGGCTGGAGGTTCCCAGGCTCGAGCATCCCGCCTTCGAGGCCCCCGCATTTGGGCCGGAGCCCAAGGATCTTGAGAGGCTGGACCTGCGTAGACTTGACCTTCTACGCAAGCACAGGCCGGTGCCGGAGGAATGAGATCGATACAGATCGACGAGTTTCTCTCCGACGTCGGCAGCCAGGCAGCAGCCATCGGTCAGGACGATCATCGCCAGAGTGGGGCTCGCAGAGTTGGCCTGCAAGCCAGTCGCTCGAGCCTGACGGCGTTCAGGCTGTTCCCTGGGGGTCGAAAGGTCTTCAGGCCAGGCCGCCAAGAGCGCATGGGGCCCTCTGTGATTGGGGCCGACCAAGGCACGCAAACCAGGACCGCATCAGGTCGGCTGCCACAAGCTGCGCCCCAAGCGCGCCCGCTCGGTGAGGCTGCGTAGCGAGCCCGGTTGCGCGTCGGGGTGCTTGCCGAAGCTCTGCTCGTAGATCTGCAGATAGCGTTGGGCGTCCTCGTAGCGCGACAGCCCGAGGCAACAGACAATCAAGTAACGCAGAGATTGCTGACGGCTGGAGGGTTCGCCATCAAGGGCCCGCAAGAAGGCCCGTAGGGCGGCATCGAGCTGGCCGAGATTCAGCCGAGCCAGAGCGAGGTTCTCATAAAGATCTGCGAGCAACTCTTGATCATCTGGCTCGAGTTGTTCGATGGCTCTCTGGTAGGCGTCGCGGGCGGCTTCCAGCTGACCTGCAGCGAAGGACTGGTTGCCCCAGGTGTTGGACTGTACTGCTTCGGTGCGGCTCAAGACCTCTCTCCCAGACGCTGCTCCGACTCATGCTCGAAGCTCGCCAGCTTGACGCCGTTCCGCTCGCGGCTGCCGGTCCAGTGCCAGACCAGATCTGTCGCGCTCTGTTCCAGCCAGAGCCGCAGGTTGATCACGTCGCCGGTTTGCACACTGCGAGGCTCGAGGGGAAGGAGGTACTGGCCCCAGTGGGTCTCGATGCCTGGCTCGGTGCTGAGCCAGACCGATGGGCCAAGCTCAGCGCGGAACCAGCCGGCGATCCCCTGCAAACGTCCGCCTCGCCTGCAAACGAACTGCAGCTCGGTGTCGAAGCCGGCCCAGACATCATCCAGGCCTTCCAATTCCCGGGGCACCACGCTCCGGTACAGCTGGGCCGGGCAGAGCAGCGCCTGGCTCATCAGGCGCGCATGGTAGCCGCTGTTGAGGGCATACTTGTGCCCGGGGCTGAGGTCGAGGCCAAACAGCCGCTCGTCGAACAGGTCCACAGCGCGCAGGTACAGGTCGGCAACCGGCGCGAGCATCAATTCGATCCGGGCCGGGCAGCAACGACCTTCGGGTTTCAACCACCGGCAGCCCGCCTGCAGAGCCGGCAGCATGGCGTCGTCGACCAGAAAACGTCCCATGCAGTCGCTGACCAGCAGGTCGACCGGCTCGGGAATTTCGTGGCCCAGAATGTCGGCCTGGATGACCTCGATCCGGTCCTGCAGGCCGTTGGCCGCGATCAGCTCAGAGGCGAGTCCGGCCACCGGCATCGACTCGACAGCATAGACCTTTGCCGCGCCTTGACGCGCGGCGAGCATGGCCAGAATGCCGCTGCCGGAGCCGAGGTCGAGCACAACGTCTCCTGGACGCACCAGCCTGCGCAGGGCTCGGTCATAGGTGCTTGTGCGGGCGGCATCGTCCAGCAGCATACGATGGTATTCGAGGCCGGACTTGTGGCCATGTGCGAGCGGTAGTTGAGACATCTTCGGCTGGCCTCGGCAGGCGGCTGAACCGTAGAATAGCGCGACAACCCTGAAATTGGTACGGACAGTGGACGAAAGACTGCGACGCGCTTGCGAGAAGACGCTGGGTAGCGGTGGTGATTGGACCCAGCTGCAGCCAGGAGCGACCTACCGGCCGGTGATCCCCCTGGCTGAGCTGATGCTCAAGAAGCCCGCCGCCGAGCCCTACGAAGAGCTGGAAGAGATCGGCCGTGGCGGCATGGGCGTCGTGTTTCGGGCGCGTCAGAAAAGCCTCGAGCGGGTGGTGGCGGTCAAGCGGGTGCTGGCCGAGGGGTTGAGCTCCCTTGAAGAGTACTGCGCGGCGGGTCAGGACTTCCTGGCCGAGGCCTTCGTCAGTGGGCGCCTCGAGCATCCAAACATCCCCCCGATCTACGATCTGTTGAGCACCCCCCGCGGGGAGCCCTACATGTCGATGAAGTTGATCGAAGGGCAGCCCTGGTCTGTGGTGCTCGAGGGGGAGCGGGCCGGCGATCTCAGCTTCCATCTGGACACACTGATCCAGGTCTGCAACGCCGTGGCTTATGCCCACAGCCGCGGTGTGGTGCATTGTGACCTCAAACCTGAGAACATCATGATCGGTGCCTACGGCGAGGTGCTGGTGATGGACTGGGGCCTGGCCGTCTGCTTCGAAGACGGTGTGGATGACCCACACTTGCGTCATCGCTCGGCGATTACGGGTTTCTGCGGAACACCGAGCTACATGGCTCCAGAGCTGGCCCACGGCGATGGGGAGAACGTCGGACCCTGGACGGACGTCTATCTGCTCGGCGGGATCCTCTACACGATCTTGTCGGGAGCACCGCCCCATGACGGGGCGACTTTCGTCGAAGTGCTCGAGCAGGCCGGCGCGGGGCGTGTTCCGGAGATGGATCCAGGTTGGCCTGCCGAGTTGCGTCGCATCTGCCAACAAGCGCTCAGTCCGGACTGGGAGGAGCGGCAGGCCGACGTCTCTGTGGTGCTCGCGGCGCTGCGCGCCTACCTGCAGCATCGGGAGAGTCTGCAGATCGCCCGGGCAGCGGAAGACCTGATGATCGACTGCCGCGATGCGCTGGCGGGGCAGCGGGCGTCGACCGCAGTGCCCCGCTCCGCACGCGCGGATCTGTACGAGTGCTTCGCCGAGGCGGTCGCTGGCTTCGTCCACGCCAGGCGGCTGTGGGAGGAAAACAGCGCTGCGATCCGTGGCGAGAGGGCAGCCCGCACAGCATACGCCCAGGCGGCGCTGTACCACGGGGATCTCGGCCTGGCCGAGGCGCAAGTCTCGCGGCTGGGGCGGCATGCCGAAGAGCTCCCGGCCCAGATCAGCAACGCCCGCACTCGGCGGCGACGCCAGGCGGCGGCCAGCCGGCGCCTGCGACGAGGACTGGGGGCAGCCGTGGCGTTGTTGTTTCTCGCGTTGGCGGGCGGGTTGTACTTCGTCAACCAGATGCGCATGGCGGTTGCGCTGGAGAAACAGACAGTCGAGAGCCAGAACGGGAGCATCAACGCCGCGCTGCGTAGCCTGCTGCGCCAGAACCAAGAGATCCGCGCGCAGTCCGAGGCGCTGGCTCGTGCCAAGCTGCGTGCCGAGCAGCGCGGGGCTATCGGTCAGGAGACGCTGGACCGACTGTCGCGCGAGGTCAGCGCCCAGTTGTTGGAGCGGCTCGGTGACCGCCGCTCGCAACAGGCCGCGAGCCGCATCCTCGACGTCGCTATGGCCGGCTGGCGCGACTTGCGCGAGCTCGACCTCGCGGGGGGCGACGTGACGCTGGTCAGTGCCCTGACGCGCTTTCGCTACGGGCAGCAGCTGTGGAAACTCTCGGGGGACGACCCCGAGGCCCGGGCTGAGCTGGAGGCCGCGCGCGGCATGTATGCGGTGCTGGCCACGGGTTCCGACAGCCTGCTCGCTCGCTCGCAGAAGGCCATGGTCTTGTCGAGCCTGGCGGAGATCGCAGACCGGGCGGGCGAGCCGGAGCATGCTCTGGAGTTGGGAAGCGCCAGCGTCGCCCTGTTGCGGCAGCTCGTTGCGGGCGAGCCGGCCGAGCTGCGCGATGTCAAACGCCTCGCCGGCGGTCTGCAGCAGCTGGGCGACGCGCACCTTCGGCGGCGATCCCTGGCCGAGGCTCAGGAGCTGTACACGGAGAGTGTTGCCATTCAGGAGCGCATCCTGGCCGAACAGAGCGCGATGGGGCGCTGGATGCTCAAGCTGGGAGTCGTCCCGGATCTCTATGCGGACCCGCTCTCGATCTATCTGAATCTAGCTGATCCTGGCCGTAGCGCGCAGCGCCAGAGCCTGTTCCGCGCCCTGCTGCAACTCGGCGACATCCAGGCCGAGCTTGGAGCCACAAAGGATGCCCTGCAGGCATACCGCACCGCCTTGCGCAGCGAGCTGCAGTTGTTCGCCCAGGACAGCGAGGATGCGGGTGTCTGGCGGGACCTGTACGAGGTGCGTGGGCGCCTGGCGCGGCTGCTGGAAGAGGAAGGCGAGCACGAGGAACGTCTGGCGATGCGCGAGGCTCAGCTGCGCCTTGCGGGGCAGTTGACAGACCGATTCAAGGACCAGCCGGAGGTGCGTGCGCGTGAGCTGCAGGCCTGGTTGCTCCTGGGGGAAGCCGCATGGGCTGCAGGCCACCCCGAGCGCGCTCGTGAAGCCGTCGAAACGTTGAGGGCTGAGCCGGTCTCACCGCCAGCGGAGCTGCTCGCTCGCCTGAGAATGCTGGAGTCAAGGCTGCAGGAGCGCTAGACCGATGTCTGGACTCTCGCCCTCGTCGGAGTGCGCAATCTTTGCGCCGTCATCGACGCCGTCCGCCCCGACGGAGTAGGCTACCAACTCTCCATCGCGGGCGATCAAACGCAGCGGGCCCCCGTCCGTGGCGAACGGATCGCTGGGCAGCTCGTCGTCCAGGTACGGGAGCAGGGCGCCCAGACTTGCCGGCCAACCGCCTTCATGCTCACGGACGTAGAGCTCGCTGGCTGCGAGCAACGCCAGGCATCCCTGGCGGGCCTGCGCGGCAGCGGCTACGTCGAGCAGCGCCGTGCCGTCGGAGAGCAGCTCAGCGCTCAGACTTCCCCAACACGTCTGCAGCCAGGCCTGTGCCTCGCTTCTCAGCGCCTTGCGGGCCGAGCGGGGTTGGTCGAGAGAGGCCTGCCACTTCTCGAAGCCCAGCTCGACCTCGTTCCATTCGAGCTGCATCCAGACGTTCGACCAGCTCAGCACGCCGAGTCCGAAATCGTCCTCCATGCTCTCGGCCCCATCTGCCAGGGGCTGGCCGGCCAGCTGTGCGACCCAGGCGAGGATGACGAGCCGGTCGGCCTCAAGAGTATAGCCCGCGTCCGGGGGCGGGCAGGCCAGCAGCTCCTTACAGAGAGCGCGCAGGGCATCGGCACTCAACTCCGGAAGCCGGCGCCGCAGACACTCGATGCCGAACTCTTCGATCTGGAATCCCTGCATTGCGATCGAATTCGGAACCAACGCGATGTCCCGACCGAAGGCGAGCAGCAACCGTCCGAGCCGCAAGCACTCTTCGGGGTCGGCGCGATGGGCTTCGAGGAAGAGCAGCTCGCTGACCTGTCGCGCCGCCACCAGGTTGGGAATCTTGGTCGCAGACCCGTGGCGCAGGTCGGCGATATCCCAGCGGCATTCCGTCCGGCGCACACCCTGCTCGACGTGCTTGAGAAGGCTGCCGTACTCGCTCAACAGAGCCTCGACCTCCGGCTCCAGCGGGGCGCCGGGCTCCAACGAGGCGACAACTTCTCGGAGAGGCTCCAGGCTCGAGCCCTGGTAGTTCTGCGGCAACTCTGTCTCGGGCAACCAGACGGGAGGTGTGTCGCCCAGGTCTGGATTCCAACCCAGCACCCAGGAGAGTGCAGCATAGTCGTGGCTTGCGTTGCCCTCTGCGACGTGAAGATCGGGAAACAGGCGCTCGGTCTGGCGTTGCTCGAAGGCGGTGACTTGTTCTTCGAGTCGGGCGGCCTGCTGCTTGAGGCCCAGATAACTCCAAAGCTCACAAGCGATGGCGACGAACAGGAGCAACCCGAGGCAAATCCCGCAGCTCAAGAGCTTGCGCGGCTTGGCAGGAATGGTGATCCTATCCATGGCGTCCTTTCCCGCAGCAAGCTGCGCCCGGCGCTGCAAATTCTCCGATGGATCCAGGTTGCCGCTTGCCAGGCCAAAAATCAAACGGTTTCACGCGTGTTGGTCTCTTTTACTCATCCCCGAGCTGTCCGGCCTGCCGCTTCAGCCAGAGCTTGTGCCGTTTGCGGGCGACCTCGACGGCCAGCTCCGCATCCGTCGAGCGGCAGGGGCTACAGATCCGGAAACCCTGCAGCGCTTCGATCTCGAGGCTGCGCACGGGCAGGGCGCAGGCACCGCAACGCTCATAGTCCGCGCTGACACCCCGGGCGACCGGTGCTGCCGCCGCCGTGGGCGGGCTGGAGGCCTGTGCCCCGACCATCCTGATCCCCGCGTCAGCCAGAGCCGCGTCTGCGGCGACCTGCTGCAGATGCTCCTGGGCCCCTTCAAAGGCCGCTTTGTCGGCGGCATCCTTGATCGTGTAGTAGCAGTCGGGGCAGTAGGGCTTGCCCGCGACCATCCGCACTCCGCGCTCGGGAACACGTTTCGTGCATCCGGCGCAGCGCATGCTGCGCTGGCCTGGATGGACGGCCGGCTCAGCCGGATCCAATTCCGCCGTAGCCTCGGGCTGCTCTTCGTCCTGATCCGGAGCGTGGGAGCTCATCTGCAGGTCGGCATAGCACTGGGGGCAGATCTTCAAACCAACCAACGTCTCGAATTTGTCGGCTTCCAGCACCCGACCACAGGTGGTGCAGGATTCCATCATCGCAGACTCAGCCTCCTGCGAGACGGACACGCCGATGCGTGCGTGCAGCGCCGGCCTGGCCTCAGGCTCTGGTTGGGCCTTTTCGGCGCGGGTTTCGTCGGCGTTGTGCATCAAGGCTTCAAAACAGGCGATGCAGAAACGCCAGGCACCGACCGGCCTCGACTCTTCCTCGCTTGTGGCTGTGTTGCAGCGTTTGCACTCCAAGGTCTCCCCTCCCGTTATGCGTGGTGTGTCACAATGCGTCGAGCTCGGCCTGTAGGGCTTCGACCCGGGCCTTGAGCTCGCTTACGCTGGTCTTTACTTCGGCTTGAATGGGTGTGAACGAGGCCGAGACGGCCGAGAGCGCGGTTTGGATCTCTCCGTCGAGCCCTTCGATCTCGCCGGTCAGGCCGCTGACTGTCGACTCAATGTCGCCCAGCAGCTCATCCAGCTTCGCCCCCAGCTCACCCATCGTCGGCCTTCCTCAGTTTACAGTCCCAGTAGACCCTGCAGCTCACTCTTGGCGGACGAAGCTGCCCCCGTCAACCGCGATCCCGCCCCACCAAGGGTCGAGCCCAGAGCGTCCAGGGTCGCTTCGACCTCAGAAGCCTGGTCCGCGATCGAATTCTCCATCTCCTCGAGCGCGCCTCCCACGCCTGTCACCGCCGACTCCAACTCGCTCGTCACAGCTCCCGCGCCGACTTCGTATTCTGCGGTCAGGCCGGAGATGGCCGCGCCCCCTTGCATCTTGAGCTCGGCCTGCGACGCCAGCTTCTTCGGAGTCACGTCAAACGTCTCCGAGGCCTTCTTGAGCGAGCTGTCCTCCGCCGTGGTGATGCACAGCACTCCTTCTTCGACGGCGACCATCTCGGTGTCCTGCCCGAAAACACGCTTGAGCTCGAAGCGCGGCTGATCGCTGGCGTACTCGTGCTTGAGCGAGGTTTCGCTGGTCGCGTTGGCTCCCATCAGGATGTGATGTCCCTGGCCCGTGACGGGCGTACGCACATCTGCACCCCAGTCGAGGTGACGGAGGATGCGCGCTGCCAGAAAGTCGAGGGCCACCAGCACGCGTTGGTGCTTGAAGAGCGGAAAGTAGATCTGGCCGGGGAAGATATGAGGCTCGAAAGGAGCGACGATCTGCACGTTCCAGAGGGGGATGTCGAGTTTATACTGCTCCAGTGAGGTCTGGCTATCGGGGTAGGTCTGCCAGCTGCGGTCGTCGTCTTCCCCCGTATCGCTGACGATGCGTCCTTCGACTACGGCCGGCCATTGTGGCGTACGGAATGCGGGCAGGTGGCGCCGCGTGTCGTCTTCGTGCTCTGTCTGTAGCAGAAGCTCCATGCGGCAAGCAACCCTGTCCTCGGGTCGATCCCCAGGGTCTTTGGCTTCGACTTTCAGCTGCGCGCGCGTCACGCGGTAGGCCGAGCCCCAGGCGTGTGCTCGGGTCGACCAGGTGCTCTTTTCGAAGCGCAGTAGGGAGCCGGGCAACCAGGTCACCGTTGGATAGCGGGAACAGGTCAGCTCCAGAGCGGGTTCTGGCAACGCGAGTCGGTGCTTTTCGACGGTCTTGCGTCGGGCCACCACGGCGGGGAGGGGAGTGCGTAGCAGCGTGTCTGCGCGGATGGGCTCGACCGCTTGCAGCTGCTCGATGGTCTCGTCCTTCGGCTTGTCTGCGTAGGAGTTGAGCACGTGCCGGGTGGCTCGCGGGATCGCTCCGATCGCCACATCGATCGAGGCGATCTCACGCGGGTCGACGAAACCGGGCAGGGTCGGGTCGGGTTTGATGTCGCTGAGCAGGTAGGCGCGGGTCGGATAGTCGAAGAAGAGCGCGCCGGCATACTTGTCCGCGAGCCAACAGATGAAATCGTAGAAGCTCACCGGTTTCTGAAGATGCAGACAGGTGACCGGATGCTCGATATTCAGGGGCTTCCAGCTGACATCGATGTCCATCCCGAGCACGGTCTGTTTGCTGATCAGCTCGGAGAGCTTCTTCTCAGCCGCGAGCAGGATCGGGTGGTGTTGGCTCCATAGAGCCTGTGCCGGGTCTGCGAAGCACAGCCGATACCGCCGGCATGCCAGGCTGGTCGCCTGAGGCCCGGGGTGGTAGATCTCGCAAAGGCTCTTCGAGCTGACCGGGCCCTTGAGGGACAACACCTCCGGGGCAGGCGTGGGGAGGTTGTAGACCCCTTGCATATCAAGCTGCGCCTGGATCAGGTTCTGCGCGCAGAACTGGCTGAGCAGCGTGTCCGTGTCGTCGCCGGTGTAGACGAAGAGCTCGACCTCGGCTTGCCAGCCCCAGGTGTGCAGGTCGACACGGACATTCTTGAGGTTGCCGCCCCGGACGTCGACGGTGTTTGAGCCCAGGGTGAGACGCAAGGAGAGATCAAGGGTTTCGTCGAACAAGGCCTGCCATCCTGTTCCGGTCGGGCAGACACATTGTGCCGCGATCAAGCTGTGCTGTCCAATCCCTAGGAGCCTGTCGGAGTACTCGCTTCACAGAGCACCACGGCGGCGGGCCGCTGCCTTCGTTGTCCTCCTCGACGGCCATCCGGGCCACCTGCGTCGTCCGCCTCGGCATCGACCCACCGGCGCAGCACTCCGTTTCACGAGTTCTCCGACACACTCCCAGCACAAGCGGCCTGTCAGGAGTTTGTGAGATTCTTGGCGGGGATCAGTCGGCGCGGATCAGATAGACGTCGGCCCAATCGACCCGGCCGAGCATGTCGTAGGTCTTGTTGAAGTCAGCCTCGAGCTCGAGCTTGGAGACGCCCGTCAGCGGCACGTCAAAGCGTGTGACTCGATCTTCGAGGTTGAGCTCGAGAGCTTCCTCGAACCATGGTTTGCCATCGAGATAGATCTGCACTTTGGCCGGAGAAGGGAAGTCGGGGTGGCTCAAGGCGGCGTCACGGGCGCGATCGTTGAGGCCCACCAGACCGCGCAAGCGCTCGGCTCCCAGCTCGGAGATATCGAAGCTCATGCGGGTGTACGTGTGCATGCCGATGCCTGAATCGTACGTCTGGCCGTCGAGTTGCAGCGGACCGGGAGGGTTCATGCAGTTCAAGTTGTAGCGCGGCGGGAAGGGGAGGGCGATCAGCGCTTGTTCGTGCACGACGTCGTCCGCCCGCAGGTCCGACAGGTGCCGGACCTTGTCGTTGCGGAACTCTATCTGGCGCAGGTTGTTGTTATCGACGACCACGCGGGCGCCGTAGACGTCTGCCAGGGTCAGCTTTCCGCCGACGTAGGAGACGAGGTCGCCGCTGAAACGGATACCATCCAGCAAGGTCACACGTACGCGCGTCGGACCTTGTTTGATCTCGGGCGGCTGCAGCTCGGCGATCTGGATCGATTGGATCTGGGCCAGGCTGATCGACTCTTCTTCGTCGTCGAGCTCAAACTGCACACGGTCTGGACTGATGCTGTCGACGAAGACATTGTCGTACGCAGTCTTCGAGCGCAGCACGATCTGGTCCGAGTTGCGTTTGCTCTGGCCTTCGATTTGCGTGAGGACCAGCAGCGGGTCTTCGGTCATCGCCTCGATCACGATGAATGCCCGCAGATCGAAAAAGGGGACCGTCAGATGACCGACGCCGTCGATACGCAGCTTGAGGTCGTCTTCGTTGGCGACCAGATTTCCCGCCAGGCGGTCTCCGTTGGCCATGCCAAACAGGTAGGGGCCATTGAGAGGCAGGTTGTACTTGGCGTGGAACACCACCCGCCGCAAGACCTCACCTTCGTAGATTTCGCCGCTGACCGTCGTCACCACCAGCCCTTGAGCGCCGCGAACGATGGTGGCGATGTCGTCAAACGCCGTCGCGTCGACTGTGACGATCTGGTCGGCCTGCGTCAGGCTGGCGCAGAGGAAAAGACTGAGAATGAGTCTGGACACTGGCATCGCGACCCTCCGGCGCAAGGAACGACCGGCCCTCGCCGCGCGCGCGGGCCGAAGCCCGCTTATAACACAGCCCGGTCAAAGGGTCAATTGGCCGCGTAATGCCGCCCATCCCGGCGCCGTCTGCTACACTTTTGAGAGAGCCGAGGTAGAAACATGCAACTGATCGATCTCAACGGCGTAGACCTCTTCCTGGTGATCTTCATCGGGTTCTTCTTCATCCGTGGGCTGATGAAGGGCTTTGTCTACCAGGTTGCTCGCATCGCCGCGATCATCCTCGGCTTCATCCTGGCGGCGGCGTTTTCAGACCCCGTGGGAAGGGCCATAGGCGTCACGTTTCCGGGTGTCGAGCAGCCGTGGGACGTCTACATCGCGTATGTCGTGATCCTCGGCTTGACGTGGGGGGTCCTGGCGTACGTGGCACACCTGCTGAAGAAGCGTCTCGAAAGGGAGAATCTGGCCTTTCTCGATCGCCTCTGGGGTGGTGTGGTAGGGGCGCTGAAGGCCTGCTTGATGATCATGGTGGCGGTGTTCGCCTTGACAGCATTGCCCGGCGGCGGAACACTGGCCTCCCCTTTGCGAAGCTCGAAGGTCGTTCCCGGGGTCTACGGTCTGATGGAAAAAATGACGTTTCTCTTCCCTGAAACGGTGCTCGAAAAGGGTAGAATGATATTCGAGATCCCCGACGAGATCCGACCTGCACAGCCTTCAGAGCCGGCCGCCGACTCGACGGCCGCGGCCACTTCTGAAGAGCCGAACGCAGCTCCCGAGCGGGATTCGATTTCCGAAGACGAGGAATAGCGACCCTTGAAGTTTGTCAAGCTGCTCGAGGCCCTGTGCCAAACCCACAAGTGGGAGTTGAGCTACAATTCGGACGGCAGCCTGTGCGTCGATCCGGGTGCAGAGCCGGTATCGATCTATCCGCGCGAACACCCCGGCGGAGGCTTCTTCGCTGCCTTCAGCGTGCGGCTCGGTCCCGCAAAGAAGCTGATGTCCGAGGCAGAAGCCCTGCTCGAGACCTCGACGCTCTTCTTTGCGCACTACAGCATCAATCCCGATGGGGACCTGTGGGTGATGGCACAGCTGCCCCTCGAAGGGCTGAGCCAGCGTATCCTCGCCCAGGCGATCCTTGAAACATCGGGCCTTTCGCAACGCGCCAAGAGTGCTCGCAAAGAACGACCCCTCAAGCCGTTTCCCGGTTCACGTGGGTTGGCCGGGCCGGGTTCGCATGTCCCGGTGCATACCCGGAATCCGACCCAACGGCAGCGTCGAGAGCGCACCTCGCTCAAGTCCAAACGCGGTCGGCTCGCGTCGGCGCTCGGAGATGAGGCGCACAAGCTGCGCGCAGCGGTGGCGCATCTCAACTGCCAATCTGTGAAGAACGGGTTGTGGTTCTCCATCGCGCTGTCTGAGCTGTTTGTCGAGGCGCAGCGGACCCCGCGCACCGATATCCGCAAGCAGTTTGCCGAGCTCGACAGCGGCGAAGCCATCGCGGCTCATATCCGCGACATCACCCGCGTCTCGATGAGCCTGGCAGGCGTTCACGCCAAGAAGCTGACGCTGGCCGACCTGGACTGCATCGACAAGGGTGATCCTGAACAGAGCACGCCCCTGCCTGAGGTCGTACAGACGGCATTTGCCGAGCTGATGATGCTGCTGAAGCTGCAGATTGTGTCCGTCTTCGAGATTGCCCAGGTCTACGGTAAGACACCGAACACCGATGAGCTGATCGATATCATGCATCGTGGTCTTGATCTGGCGCAATCGGCTGCTCGGCCCAAGAACTCCACGCGCAGGCGGCACCTCAACCGCAAGGAGCTGCTCGACAGCAATACCAAGGATTGCTACGTCGGCCGCGAGCTGTATCGCCGCTGCCTGCTCAAGACGGCGGTGCCAGGTGTGCGTAGCGCTCTGTTGAAGGGCTTCTACTGCTTCTTCGCCAAGAGCGTCAATCAGGTCGCGGGCGCTCACTTCAGCGGCAAAGATATCGGCTCTGAGGCCGTGACCATCGACGTGCGCAAGAACCGCGCGGCTGAGAGTCTGTTGCTGCCTTCGATCCTGTGCATGGCGATGGCCGATGGCGAGCTCGACGATTCCGAGCGTAAACTGTTCCACAGCACCTTCCAGCAACTCGACCTCGACGAGGAAGAAAAGGGGGCGGTCCTGCGTTCCCTCAACCAGCCGAAACAGGAAATCCTGCGCCAGATCCGCGACATCGCCAGTAGCGGTGAGCAGAAAGACGTCTTCTTCGAAGCGATGGTGGGCATGGCTCTCGCCGATGGCAAGCTCGACGCCGGCGAAGAGCAGTTCCTCGAAGAAGTCGGTGCTTTGCTGGACATGGATTTTGACACCGTGGCGATCCGTGCCCGGCTGCACCGCATGCATGGCAGATCTCATTGACCGGTGCGTGTGACAAGGGTATACTTCTCCCCGCATATTGACTGTCGGCTAAGAGACTATGGCGCCTGCGAGAACAGACCTCGAGTATGGACTCCTGGGCATCCAGCACCAGTACTTCAATCTCAGCGAGTTGAAGTACGGGCTTGAGCTCATTGCCAAGGCCACCGAGACGATTTCGCTTGCCGAGATCATGCAGCGTGCTGGCTACCTCAATACCTCTGATGTCGAGCACCTGCGCATGCTGCAGGGCACCAGTGAGTTTTCCGAGCAGCCCTCCCTGAAGAGCATCGAGCGCGAGTTCTTCAAGAACCTCGACAAGATCAAAGAAGGCGCCAGCTTCGGCCGTTACGTCATCCTCGAGCTCATCGGGCGCGGCGGGATGGGGGCGGTCTTCAAGGTCGACCCCGGTGACGGCAGCCCGCCGATGGCGCTCAAGCTGTTGATCGGTGGGGCCACGGCCACGGTCCGAGACATCGAGCGCTTCAAGAAAGAAGCGGCCGTGCAGATGCAGATCCGCCACACAAACATCGTGCAGATCCATGAAATCGGGCGGGAAAAGGGCCTCGATTACATCACGATGGAGTACATCGACGGCAAGAGTCTGCGTGAGATCGTCAAAGAGAGCGGACCCCTCGATCAACTCGAGGCTTTGGAGATCATCCGTGAGACGGCCGATGCACTGGGCTCTATCCATTCCCAGGGCATCATCCATCGCGACGTCAAGCCGGACAACATCGTGCTCGACGTCTCAGGCCGCGCGGTGTTGATGGACTTCGGTCTGGCTGCTTTCGACAAGTTCGAGGGGATCCAGTACAAGGGGGCCATCGGGACACCCCTGTACCAACCCCCTGAGCAGGCTGAGATCGGGGGCCGTTTCGGGCCGATCACTGCAGCGAGTGACGTGTACGGGCTCGGCGCGACACTCTTCTATTGTGTCTGTGGGCGGCCTCCCTTCTGGGGAAAGACCAAAGACGAGGTGCGCAACAAGGTCAAGACCGAGCCGCCCGCGCCTCCGCGGGAGCACCGCAAAGACCTGTTGGACGAAGTTGAAGCGATCATGTTGACCTGCCTGCAGAAAGAGCAGGACAAGCGGTACACCACGCCGCATGAGTTGATCAAGGTCATCGACCAGACCCTGGCGGCCTACGCTGAGCAAGAAAAGGGCAAACCGCAACGCAAGAGCCTGAAGGGACGCGGCAAGGGCCGCAGCAAGAGTCGCGAGCGGCTCGGCAAATCCAAGACGGCCAAGACCAAGATGTCGAAGTCTGGGAAGATCGTCAAAGGCTCAAAGGCGTCGAAGTCCAAGAGTGACAAGCAGGCGGCCCAATCCTCCCACGGCGTGCTCAAGCCTGTGCGCAAGGCCAGCAAGAACCGGCGCGCTGCCAGCAATGCCAACGAGACCGCGTCGATACAGACGGGCCTGGCCCGAGACCCTCTGTTCGTCGGGGGGCTGGTGGTTCTGGTTCTGACAATCATCCTGGCCGTGGTGCTGCTGCAGTTCATGTAGGCCCCGCAGCGGGACCCCACCATCGCGTCGGGATTCCTCAGACGCTCCAAGAAGCTTGCGAGCTTCCACACCACTCACAGTACGGCGTTCGCACCAAAGTGAATTGGTGGCAGATCGGGCACGCCCCTTTGGTGGACGTGGCGGGGAAATCGGTCCGCAGCGTGCCGCATTTGATGCACGGCATGCTAGCCCTGGGACTGGCGAAGCCGCAGCCCACGCAGTAACGGGTCTTCGGTTTGGGAGGCGGCTTTCCGCTCCGCGGGTTCGGCTTCCGGCGCGGCCTGGGATCAGGTGGTGCGGGCTGGGTCATCGATTCTCGTCCAACCAGGTGCGGAATTCTTCAGCAGGCAGGGCACCCTCATGGCGCGCCACTGCGCGCCCCTGCTTGTAGATTATGAATGTCGGCAAGACCTCGATCTGTTGCGCCTCGGCCAGGTCGCGGGCCGTATCGGCATCGACACGGTAGACACGGAGACTGCCACGCAGCTCACGCGCCAAACCGTGAACGACCGGGAGCATGGTATGGCACGGCGGACAGTTGTCAGCGTAGAAATCAACCAGGCTGACCCCTTCTGCAACCGCGGTAGCGAACTGGACATTGTCGAGCTGCGTCAGCGCTTCATGCGCCTGCCCTTCCGGCAGAGGCTGTGACGGAACCGCAGGCTCGGGAGCGGGCTCACCGCAACCGACCAGTAGAGCGCTCAGCAGCAAGCCCATAAGGCCATAAACGCCGGGCATCAAGTCCTCGTCTCGGCTGTGAGCCATCCCAAGCTCAGTGTAGCAGATGCCCCCGCGGATTCCACTGCCGGCGCTTGCGCCCCGTCCGGCCAGCCGTTAAGGTCGTGGCCCCTGGTACGGAGGCTTGCCATGGCCACCCTCACCCCCGAAGAAATGCAGATCGCCCGCGCGTTGGTTGCTGCCGGCAGCCTGGACTTTCAGCTGCTGGTCCAACAGGCCGGCATCGACCAGGCGAAGGTCGCTGTGGCTCTCGCCAGCTGGCAGAAGAAGGGCTGGCTGCGCGAAGATGTGCGCCTGCGCAAAGAGCTGATCCTCGCCGGAGAGGTGCCCGAGTGTCTGCCCGAACGGCGCTTCCTCGAAGCCTTGCCCGCAGACACTACCCGCTTGCCGCTTGCCGACGCTGCCGAGCGCGCCCAGGAGCTCGGCATCGGCATGTCGGCGATCCTGAATTATGGTGCGCGCCGTGCTTGGTTCCGCAAGGACAAGAAATCCGGCCAATTGTTGGTCGCGCCCGAAGCCCGGCAGGCTCTCGAAGAGCCGCAGCCCGACGAGAAGCTGCTCGCTCTGGCGGCTCCCCTGGGAAGGGTCTTCCTCGATGCGCTGGACGCCGATGAAGCGGCTCGGGCGGAGAAGCTTCTCAAGGGGCGTAGCCAGCTGGCGAAAATCAAACCCCGCAAGCAGCGCCAGCTCGAGCTGACCGACGAGGGGCGCGAAGCGCTCAGCAACGCACAGGTCGTGCGTGAGGTCAACGAGCTGAGCTCCGAACAGATCACGACCGGCGAGTGGCGTGAGCTGCGCATGCGTGCCTACGATGTGGCGCTTCCGGCCGAAGTACCCCAGGTGGCCAAGCGCCATCCGCTGGTGCGCATTCTCAGCGAGACACGCCGGGTGTTTCTCGAGATGGGCTTCCGCGAGGTGGTTTCGCCGATGGTCGAGTCGGCATTCTGGGATTTCGATGCCCTCTTCCAGCCGCAGGACCATCCTGCGCGAGAGATGCAAGACACCTTCTATATGGCGCATCCGGCCGAGACCAGCTTGCCGCGACAAGATCTGGTCGATGCGGTCTCCCAGGTCCATGTCGACGGAGGCGATACCGGCTCGACAGGCTGGGGCTACAAGTGGAAGGTCGAGACGGCCCGCAGGGCTCTGCTGCGCACGCACACGACAGCGACCAGCGTGCGCGCTCTCGCAGAGCGCCCCGAGGCGCCGCAGAAGATCTTCTGCGTGGGGCGCGTGTTCCGGAACGAGACGATCAGCTTCAAGCACCTGCCGGAGTTCCATCAAGTCGATGGCATCATCATCGACGAGGGAGCCAATTTCCGGCGCCTGCTGGGGACCCTGGCGGCCTTCTACAAGAAGATGGGGTTCGAGAAGGTCAAGTTCAAGCCCGCCTTCTTTCCCTACACCGAGCCGAGCACTGAAGTGTTCGTGTTCATGGAATCGCGGCAGCAATGGATCGAGCTTGGGGGGGCCGGCATTTTCCGGCCTGAGGTGACCCGTCCCCTCGGTTGTGAGCACCCCGTCCTGGCCTGGGGCCTGGGTCTGGAACGCCTCGCCATGCTGCGGCTGGGAGCCTCCGACATTCGTCAACTGTACACGGCCGACCTCGATTGGTTGAGGGAGACCCGCTCATGCCTGTAATCGCGATTTCACGCCGCCAGCTCTCGACCTGCCTCGGGCAGGAGTGTTCTCTGGAAGAGCTGGCCGACTATCTTGAGCAGCTGGGCTGCGACGTCGATGAGGTCGGGGATTCGAGCTCCTACCGCTGCAGCCGCTGCTCGATGCTGCAAGAACGCCTCAGCCGGGAAGAGCCCCCGACGCGCTGCGAAGACTGTGGCTTCGAAGGGGAGGTGCCCTTCGAGCTGGTCGGCAGCGAAGAGACCATCAAGCTCGATCTGCTTCCTGCGCGGCCGGACCTTTTTGACGTCGGTGGTTTGTCGCGGGCGCTGCGAGGCTACCTGGGGATCAGCCGCGGACTGCCGGAGTACCCTGTCGAGGCGGGCAGCGTCGAGGTCGAGATCGACGCCAGCGTGGCCGACGCGACCAGCTTCCGGCCGCATATCGCCTGCGCGGTGGTCGAGTGTGCGCCGCTCGACGCGGCCGCGCTGAAAGATCTGATGAAGTTCCAGGAGAGCCTGCACTGGGGTATCGGGCGCAACCGGAAGCTCGCGAGTATCGGAGTCTATGACCTCGAGGGTCTGCAGTTGCCGATCCGCTATACCACCGTGGGACCCGCAGAGCTGCGGTTCTGTCCGCTGGGACACCCCGATCAGCCGATGACGCCCGAAGAGATCCTCGAGCAGCACGCCAAGGGCAAGGTGTACGCGCATCTTCTCAGCGATCATGCCCGCTATCCGCTCTTGATCGACGCAGCTGGGCAGGTCTTGTCAATGCCCCCGATCATCAACAGCGAAGAGACCCGTGTGCGTGAAGGAAATACGAGGCTCTTTGTCGATGTCACCGGCATCACCGCCGATGATGTGGCCCGTACCCTGCATACGCTGGTCTCCTCCCTGGCCGAGCTGGGCGCGCAGCTGCGGAGCGTTACGATGCGGCGGGCCGACGGAAGCCACGAGCTGACGCCCCAGCTGCAGCCCGGAAGCGCCGAGATCGAAGTGTCGGAAGCCAACCGCTGGCTGGGCCTCGACCTCGATACCGAGGCGGCCGGCGCGTTGCTGGAGAAGATGCGCCTGTCGTACGAAGACTCGGGCGCGGGCCGCCTGCGCGTGCACTACCCCGCCTACCGTGGCGACGTCAAGCACCAGGTCGACATCTTTGAGGACATGGCCATCGGCTATGGCTACCGCAATCTGATTCCGGACCTGGTCGAGGCTCAGACATTGGGCCAGGCACGTCCAGAGGAAGTGCTGAAAGACCGCGCCCGGGAGGTGTTGTTGGGCCTCGGTTGCCATGAGATCCTATCGCTCCTGCTGACCACCTCGAGCCACCATTTCAGTCGCTTGCGCTGTGAGCCACAGGGCCAGGAAGTCGAGGTGGCCAATCCCAAGATCCAGGAGCTGCGTTACCTCCGCGGACACCTGCTCAGTGGTCTGCTCGAGACCCTGGAAAAGAACAAGGGCCGGCCGGCCCCGCAGCGCTACTTTGAGATCGGGCCCAGCTTCCACCTCTACCCGGAAGGCGAGACGGGCACGCGCGAGGAAGTACGGGTCGCCTTCGCTCTGCTCGGAAGCGGCGGCTTCGCAGACGCGCGCGGCGTGATGGATGCCCTGCTCTGGGAGCTGGGTCTGGACGTCGAGTACCAGGCGGACGAGCACGTGACCTTCATACCCGGGCGTCTGGCCTGCATCCGGCAGAATGGTGAGGTCGTCGGACGGGTGGGAGAGATCCATCCTGAGGTGCTGAACAACTTCAACATCCGCCACAGCGTCGGGGTGGGTGAGCTGCGACTGGCGCGGCTGTTCGGCTGAGGTTGCCGCCCCTCCTGCGTCCGCAGGCCAACCATGCGTTCCGACGAGAGCAGCTTTCGGCTGATTCCCTTCCGCCAAGAAGCCGCAGCCAAGATTCTGGCTTGGGTGGGCTCAAGGGAAGAGCTTGGCCATTGGTGCGGACGCACGGACTATCCGCTGCTCGACCCGAGCGTATTCCACAGCTGGCACAACGATCCTGAGGTCGCTGCCTTCCTTCTTGAGGATGGGCGAGCCCTGGTGGGCTATGGCGAGGTGTGGAGCGACCACAGCGAGCAGGAGATCGAGTTGGCGCGCATCATCGTCGCTCCGGAAATGCGCGGCCTGGGGATCGGCAGACTCCTGACCCAGCGGCTGGTCCAGTTCGCAGAAGCCTGCGAGCTGGGCCCGATCTGGCTGCGGGTCGCCCCCTCCCATCAGCGAGCGTTGCGCTGTTACCGCAAACTCCGATTCGTTCGCGCCTCTGAAGAAAGAGAGGCGCGGTTCAATGCACCTCAAGCGGTCGCGTATGTCTGGTTGCGATGGCGCGCAGCCGGCGTGGGCGTGCAGCCACCCATGGAGCCGTCATGAGCCAGTGACCTCAAAATGAGGCATCCCCCGGGACGGCGATGTCCGTGAGGTGACGCAGCAGGCGGCTGTCTCTTTTCTTGTCTGCCAGCAACACCTTGCGCGCCCGGTCCAACAGGTCTTCGGGGGGCATCGAGCTCTCTCGCAGAAAGGCGACGACTTGAGGGCGGATCGTCGTGCGATAGCGCGCGGCACGCTCGCGTTGCACGACAGCTCCGAGGACCATCAGAGCGCAGAAGCCTGCAGCGAGGGTCCATGCCGTGCTCGCCAGGTAGCCTTGCGCATTGTAGCGCGCCAGCGCGAACGCTCCGGGGATCGAGACAAGAAACAGGCAGACTGCGAGGGCGGTTCCACGCGAGAGCTTATGGAGCTGCGCCTCGAGGTGCAACACGAGTGCGTCCGCCCGGCGACTGCGAGCGGCGTCGGCACCAGCGAGTGGCGTATCACAGTAGCTGCAGCGGAAGGCAGCTGCTTCGCTGGGGGCGCCACAGTTGGAACATTCTTCAGCCATTGTTTCCTCCCTCGGGCAGTCTACGCTGGCCGCTCCACCGCTTCCAGTGGGCATCGACGGTAGACGGAGCCAGGACGTTGCCAGGATTCTCGACGCCTGTCTCCGCGCGCACAGATCCCCGAACGGCGGCGGCATGGGTCGCTCGGCCGCCACGCCGAGGACGCCAGGGCATCGACCCGCCAGCGAGTTTCCGGCTTCGCGATTATCGTCCCAGGCGGCTCGCTTCGATTCCCCGGCTTCGGGGCCTTCACCGGGGCCAGCGGCCTGCCTCGACGAAAAGTTGCTTTGGGGCCTGGAAATCGTGTGACATCCGCGGGCTTTTGGTTAATATCCCAAGTGCCTTTCTGGGAGCGCCTGACGGCTAAGGCTGAGCTCAGATTGGCAGACCGACGCGGACAAGGGCCCAGTTGTGCGAGATGGTCTGTTTTCATTCAACAGATGGGGCGGGATTGAGATCATGAAGAATATTTTCGTTGGCAACCTTCCTTTCAGCGCGACCGATGCTGAAATCCAGAGTCTCTTCGAGCAGCATGGAACCGTATCTCGGGTCAACCTGATCACGGATCGTGAAACGGGTCGTCCGCGTGGTTTCGGGTTTGTCGAGATGGCGAACGAAGCTGAAGGTAGTGCCGCCATCGAAGCGCTCAACGGCTACGATATGTCCGGTCGGCAGCTGACCGTCAATGAGGCACGTCCGCGTGAGCGGCGTGGCGGTGGTGGCGGTCGTCGTTATTGATCGACGCCTCTACGTTTGCAAGTGAACAAGGGACCCTCACGGGTCCCTTGGTCATTTGTTGTGCCGTGGCAGGATCAGCCGCCTTGCGGCAGCGAAACCATGGGTTGGCCGGGTACCAGGCGGATCTCGGCGATGCCATCGAAGATATGAGGATCGACCCGTACGCTCTCGAAGAGAAGCTCCAGATCCCGCAGTAGTTTGTCGTCGGGTAGCTGCCAACGCGGGTCGGCAGGAGAACGGCCGTAGGCCACACGTGGCAGTCCCTGCGGCTCGAAGAAGATCTCCCAGGCGACGTTGCTGTGCCCGACTTGCGACACGTCGACGATCGCGTCGCGCAGGTACTCGGGGTGGCCTGCCTGGTCGAGCAGGCAGAGAAATGCCAGGCCGCGTTGAATGTGCGACGACTCCCAATGCTGCCCTGGCAGGGGCAGCTCGGCGTCGGGGACTCCGACAAGCTGCGGCAATGCCGCCTTGTCGAGCACCGCTCGCTGGTAGGCGTTCAGAGGAAGCAGATGGCCGTGGCGGTCGATCAGCACGCGGTCGCGGCGCATCGCCACCCAGGCAAAGGGCACCCGCAGGCTGAGCTTCAGCTCGAGCTCATGGGGAAAGTGCCAGGCTGCGCGGTCCACGCTGGCCAGCCAGGGCAGCCCCGCCAGCTCGGACACCAACCCCGGAAGGCTGCCCCGGTTGAAGGGCGCAAGCAGCTCAGCTTCGCTACCCTGCAGCTGGGTGCGTGGCAGTCGGCCGACATAGTCCGGCCAGGCCAGCTGCAGTTGTTGGCGGGCCAGCACGTAGCGCTCCTGGCGCAGCTCACTGCGTTGCACGCGCAAGGACAGGAAGGCGAAACAGCCCAGGATGAATCCCAGGCTGAGCCATTGGCGGCCTTCACCAGAGGCAGCCCAGGCGAACACCTTGCGCCCGACGGCAGCTGTGAGGCGTACCGCCTTCCGAGCGTGAAGCTTCCACGGCGCCCTCAGGTCTACCCGTGCTGCATCGGTGGCGGGTTTCTCGACGACTCCGCAGCTCTGTTTCGGCTCAGCCATGAATCACCTTCACTTCGACGTTCTCCCGGGTCCCGGCCCAAGCCGGGGTCCCTGTCAATGCTCGCTGGAGCAGTCGCTCACAGAGACTGCCATAGGTGCAACCGGCCGCGGCTGCTGCCATCGGCAACAGGCTGCGTTCGGTCATCCCGGGCGTCGTGTTGACTTCCAACAGCACGGCGCCCCGCGCGGTCTCGAACAGGTCGACCCGGCAGAGCGCCTGGCAACCGATAGCCTCAGCCGCACGCCTGGCGGCCTCCAACAGCTCGGCCCTTGCTTCCGCAGGAGGGTCGACGACATAGCGGGTGCGCTGGTCGCGGTACTTGGCCTCGTAGTCGAAGAAGTTGCCGGGCACCTCGAGCAGAATCGGCGGGAGGACCTGGCCGTCGACGATGCCGACAGTCCACTCCCGCCCCGCCAGGCGCTCCTCGCACAGCACGGTGTCCCCGAAGGCGCGCACTTCTTCGAGAGCCGCGGCAAAACCAGCTGGCTCCTCGACCATGCGCACCCCGAGGCTGGAGCCTTCCTGTGCCGGCTTGAGCACCAGCGGAAGTGCCAGCCCGTCGGGAAGCTCTTCGATCCTGCGCAGCCCGCTCGGGAGCGCAGCGCCCCGTGCCACCTGGAGCCCTGCCGCCCGCAAGGCGTCGCGGGTGGCGATCTTGTCCATCGCCAGGCGGCAGGCCTCCGGGGGCGCGCCGGTGCAGGGCAGGCCCCGCGCCCTCAGCTCCGCGGCCAGCTGGCCGTCCTCACCGTAGCGGCCGTGCAGTGCCAGGAAAACGACGTCGGCGGCGGCGGCCAACAATGCGTGGGGCCGCTCCTCCTGAAGGTCGACCATCACGACGTCGTGCCCGCGCGAGCGCAAAGCCTCGCCAACTCCCCGGCCGGTCTTGAGACTGATCGGGCGCTCCTGGGAGACACCCCCGTAGGCGACTGCGACGCGCACGGCATACCCCTTCTTCAGATGCTGCAGAGCACGGGTTCCTGGACTTCCAGGTCCAACCACACCCCATACTGTTCTTCGACCGTTTGGCGGACTTTCTCGACCAGTTGCCAGACATCGGCCGCGGCCGCGCCCTTTTCGGCACAGATGAAGTTGGCGTGGCAGCTCGAGACCTGTGCCCGGCCCACGCGTGTTCCTTTGAGCCCTGCCTGGTCGATCAGGCGCGCTGCGGCCTGGCCTGGAGGGTTCTTGAACATGCAGCCTGCGCTGCGAGCGCGCAGTGGCTGGCTGGTCCGTTTCGCCTTCATGATGGCTTGTGTGCGTGCCGCGATCTGTTCTGCGGGTGCCCTTGTGGTGGAGAGCTCGACTTCCAGGATCAGCCGTCCGCCGAGATTCGAGCGCCGGTAGGTGTAGGGTATGGCTGCCCGGGGCATGCGGTGGATGACTCCCGTCTGCGGGTCGAGCACCAGCAGCGAGATCACCCGCTCGGAGATATCTCCTGCGCGTCCGCCCGCATTCATATACGCGGCACCTCCAACGGTACCGGGGATACCAGCCAGGCATTCGAAGCCCGAAGCTTCGTTGCGTGCTGCGCAATGGACCAGCCGTGCCAGGGAGGTGCCGGCTTCGGCGACCAACCGGTCACGGTGAAAGTGGAATTTGGACAGCCCCCGCATCGAGATGACGGCGCCGTTGTAGCCTTCATCGCGGCAGACGCTGTTGGAACCTCCGCCCAGATAGAAGCCCGGTACGCCGGCTTGCTTGAGGAAGCGGGCCAGGGCGGCGGCCTGGGAGGTGCTGTTCGGCTTGAAGAGGAGCTCGGCGATGCCGCCGACCCCCATCGTGGTGAGGCAGCCGAAGGGGGCGTGATGGGCGGTGATGGCGGGAAATCGGCGATCGATGCGGGAACGCAGGTTCATATCAGTCTCCATCACGGGGGCGCGCGCTGCGCAGCCGCCGTGTCAGACCCGAGCTTGAGCCGCTGCTCAAACGCAACGCCAGAGCGTGTGCCGCGGTGGTGAGGTCGCCCGCCCCCATAAAGACGGCGACCGCGTCGCGGACGGGCGTCAGCCGGTCGACCACGTCGGCAAAGCCGGGGATGTAGCGAGACGTGACGCCGTCGGCCTCAAGTCCGTCCACGAGCTGCTGTGAGCTGACGCTCTCGCACCACTCCTGGCTATCCCGTGCCGAGTAGATATCGGGCAGAATCACTTCGTCTGCGAGCCCCAGGGCCTGGCGGAAGTTGTCGAACAACAGGCGAGTGCGGCTGTGTTGATGCGGCTGGAACACCGCGATCAAGCGCCGCGCTGGGTAGCGCTCCCGGGCAGCGCGCAGCACGGCCGAGACCTCGGTAGGATGATGCGCGTAGTCGTCGACCACTGCCAGACCATTGCAGTCGGCGAGCAGCTGGAAACGGCGGTCGACGCCGCGGAACTCGCCGAGGGCTGCCAGCACTTCGGCCAGCGGCAGACCTTCGGCGACCGCAGCGGCCACCACAGCCAGCGCGTTGAGCAGGTTGTGGACGCCGGGCAGGCGCAACTTGAGCTCGCCGACGGGCAGCCCGCAATGGAGGATGCGCGCGCTGGCCCCGGCCGGCAGGAGGCGCAGGTCGACGGCCTGCCAGCTGCAGCCCTGCTCGAGGCCGAAGGTCACGACCGGACAGGCTGCGACTTCATGGAGCGGGCGGCTGTTGCGGTCGTCGCCGTTCAAGACCGCGAGGCCATCTTCAGGCAGCAGGCGGATGAACTGACGGAAGGCGTCCTGGATCTCGGCCAGGTCGCGGTAGTAATCGAGGTGGTCTGCTTCGACGTTCGTGACCAGGGCGAGCTTCGGGCGCAGCTTCAAGAAGCTACGGTCGAACTCGCAGGCCTCAGCGATGAAATGCGGACCACTCCCCAGCCGGGCAGAGCCTCCCAGCTGGCGCACCTCGCCGCCGACGACGAAGGTGGGCTCGCGGCCGCAACTCACGAAGACGTGGGCAGCCATGGCGGTCGTGGTGGTCTTGCCGTGCGTGCCCGCGACGGCCACGCCCCGCTGACGGGCCATCAAGTCTCCGAGAGCCGTGGAATACTTGATGACTTTCAAGCCGCGTTTCTTGGCTTCGAGCACTTCCGGATTGTCGTCGGGCACTGCGGCACTGCGGATCACGATCCGGCAATCTTCAGGCAGCTGGCCCGTGTCCTGATTCTCGAGGAACCCGACGCCGGCCCGGATCAGCTCTCGGATCCGGCCATTCTTGGCCATGTCCGAGCCACTGACCGGTACCCGCCGGCCCACCAGGATGTGCGCAAGGGCGCTCATCCCGGTCCCCCCTATACCGATCATGTGCACCCGCTCCTGGCGGGCCTGACGGATGACCGGCAAGGAGCCGGGGGGCGTCACGACGGCGGCGTCTGCCTTACGTGGTCGGGGCTGCATCGGATTCCTCACACTCAAGAGTTGGCAGCGGGACGGACAGCGGCGATCAGGAGCGGCCCGGGATCTTCAACTTCATGCCGACCTGGACGACCTCGCGGCCACCCAGCAGGTCGCGGTTTGCATCCCTGATCTCGGTCCAGCGGGCTCCGTTACCGAGTTGGCGTTCGGCGATCTTCCACAGGCTGTCGTTGGCTTGCACCGTGTACACGCTGAAGCCCGCGGGAACCTGAGGATTCTGGACGGCTGCCAGTTGCGATGGCTGGGAGCGCACACCCGGCGCGTCGGGGATCACGATCTCGATGCTGTGCGGCAGGCTGTCACCCAGGTTGTTGGCGTCGGCGATGCGCTGCCATTTGCTGCCGTCGCCGTAGAAGCGTTCGGCGACCTTCCAAAGGCTGTCGCCCACCTTGGTCGTGTAGCGCTGGCCAGAGACCCGGGGGGAAGGTGTCGGGCGGGGCGCGACGGGGGTCGAGGGCTCGGCTCGCGGCCGCGGAGCAGGGATCACCGGCTCGGGCACGGAGACATTCAAGTCCTGTGCATCGCTGATCGGCGCCGTATCGTTTTCGATCGGCCAGGCGGCGAACTCGTCGTTCACGACGCTGGGAGGGGTGGGCGCGCCGTTGCCCAGGGCTGCGTTGCCCAAGCTGAGGTTGCCGGCATTCTCGGCACTGGCTGTGGTGTTGGTGTCCGTGGTGTCGGGGGCGGGCACTTCGTCGGACTTGTCCCAGAGGGCAACGACCAGCACGATCAGTGCGAGTACGCCGACCAGGCCGATCTTGGCGCTGCTTCCGACAGAACGTGGCGATCCACCAACCAGGTGGGAATGGGATTTCAGATTCGAGGAACTCATGGAAGGCTCTCCTAGTGCTTTGACCGCGGACCGGCTCCAGGCCTGCGGCATCTCTCAACGGTGACTGCCCAACTCGATTTTTTCCAAACTGGGGCGCAGCGGCGCCCCCTCCGCCACGGACGCTGGCCGTGGCGAGGCTTCCGCGGCCAGCGCGGCGGCCAGCTCGCGGGCGCAGGCCCGAGCGGCCTGCGGACGGCAAAGGGGCTCCCAACGCTCAGCCTGCGCCGCGTGGGCGCTGCGGTTTGCGAACCAGGCTGCCAGGGTCTGCAAGGTCTCGGGACCGAGCTGATCCTGGCGTGTGCAGAGAGCGCCGCCGTGGGCTTCTGCGGCCTGTGCGTTGACGGTCTGGTGGTCGTCTTTGGCGTGGGGATAGGGAACAACGATGGCCGGCAGGCGGTGCGCCGCCAGCTCAGCCAGGGTGGCGCCGCCGGCCCGACAGAGTGCCGCATGGGCGGCACGGTAGGCGGCAGGCATGTCTTCGAGGAAGGCACTGACGCGCGCTTCGACGCCCGCTCGGGAATAGCTGTCGCGCAGCGCCGCCACGTCCGCGGCTCCCGCCAGATGCAGCACGGCGATGTGCTGTGCTGCGAAGAATGGCGCGGCTTCGGACAGGAATTGGTTGAGCGCCCGTGCGCCCTGACTTCCCCCGGCCACCAGCAAGACACGCTGATCGTCACGGAAACCCAGGCGGCGCAGCGCCGCGCTCCGGCTGTGTCCGGCGGGCGGCCTGATCGGCAGACCCCAATCGGCGAGCTGCCCAGGGCGCAGGCGCATGCCCAGGCTCTGTGCAGGCCAGGGGCAGCACAGCTTCCAGGCGCGCTTGAGCAGATGGCGGGTGGCCCGTCCAGGCAGAACATTCGCTTCGAACAGCACGCTGGGCAGGCCGAGGTCTTGAGCGGCCCGTACGTGGGGGAAGGAGGCATAACCTCCCAGCCCGATCACCAGCTTGGGCGCTCCGCCACGCAGCTCACGGCGTGCCTTGAAGTATGCGCGGGCATACTGGAAGAGTACGCCGGGACGCATGCGCAGGGGAGGAACTCCGGCCGAGGCCGCGTACGGGCGTGCTTCGAGCAGAGCCTGGTCGACAGGGCGTCCTGCGTGCCGGAAATAGATCTTCCAGCCAGGCTGCACCTCGGCCAGCGCATCGGCGACGGCCAGTCCTGGAATCAGGTGGCCTCCAGTGCCGCCTCCTGCCATCCAGATCTCACAGCCCATGATTTTCTGCCTCCGAAAGACACATCCTGTTCTTTCGGCCAGCGCGCAGCCCGGCTTTGACCTGCAACGCGCGCCAATTTGGCCATCTGCTTTGGATGCCTAGAAGGCGTACGGATGCGGAGCTGCAGGGTTTTTCGTGAAGGCTGTCAAGCCGCGCCGTTGGCAGTCCACGCGCGAAGCGCGGCCTTGGGTTCGCGGGGGCATGCAGTTACTGCAATCGTGCCTCGAACCACTCGCCGAGGTTGGAGAGGACGGCCGCACATTCCTGCTCTTCGAGCAGCAGGTGACGGGCGCCGGGGTACCAGTGGAGGGCGCAATCCCCGTTGACGTGGGCGGCGAAATCGAGAACCCGCCGCTTGCGCACGACTTCGTCGCGCGTGCCGACCTGGATCAGCAGCGGCTTGCGGAGATCTCCGGCTTCCTGGAGCAACTGCTGCTGGGCGCGCTCGACCCGCACAAACCAGTTCGCGCTCGCTCTCCACAGCAAGAGCGGATCACTCTTCAGGCTGGCAATCGCGCACGGTTCCGAGCTGAGATCCTCGGCCCGCAGGCCCGATTGCAGACGCTTGCGGGGCAGCACTGCAGACAACAGCCGGGCTGTGGAGCGACGCATGCCGCTCCATGCTTTGCCGAAGCCGAGCAGTGGGCCTTGGAGCACTGCCCCCTGAAGCGCGCATAGCGGCTCGCAAAGAGCGCTGATCAGGCAAAGGCAGCCGAGGCCCTGGCCGAAGCCGAATCGAGGCACAGCGGGCAGCAGGGGCTCCAGGCTGGCCAGCACCGACTCGAGGTCTTGGGTCAGCGCTTCAAAGCTTGGCAGGTGGCCGGGAATACCCTCGGAGCCTCCATGGCCGCGCAGATCGTAGCTGCACGTGGCGATCCCTCGAGCGCCGAGGTCGCATGCCAGCACTTCGAGCCGCCCGCTGTGTGTGCCGAAGCCATGGACCGCCACGACGAGCGCGCGCGCGGCTGACGCGGGCAGCCACAGACGCCGCTGCAAGCGTAGACCGTCGTGGCTGGTGATGCTGGATAGGTCGCTAGCCACGCGGGCTCCGGCTCTAGTGTGTCTGAACCGGGATTGTAGTCGTCGTGCTGCGCGGGTCAACTCAAACGAAATGGACCAGATGCCAGAGTTGCAGCGAGAGGGCGTTGTCGACCACAGGGATGTGGCGCTCGCTGACCAGCTTGACCAGGCGGGTGTACGGGATGCCCGTGATGTAGGCCACTTCGCGCGGGTGCACCGACATCGAACGTTCGCCGAGCTCATAGCCATTGGATTCAAAGCGCTGCTGCAGCTCGCGCATCTTCTGGTAATGCTCATTGGTGAACTGGACGAGGCCCTCCGCAAGGGCGGCCTCGAAGAACAGAATCTCGGTGCGGTTGTCGCTCAGCAGTGTCGCCACTTCACGCAAGCGTTCGGTGTCGTCGAGGTCGAGTTGATTCTGGATGTCGCGGGTCAGCCCCGACAGATCGGCCTTGAGCTCTTCGGAGCGCTCGCGCAGCGTCTGGAGATGGCAACGCATCAAGTCGGCGGTACGGCCGTCGACGGCCTGTTTCAGAGGCACCTCGAGGATCCGTGAGCCGGTCGCCCGATGCATCACCGAGAGCGCCTTGTAGGCGCGCAAACACTCGGCGATCTGGTCCGGTGTGGAGCTCGAGTCGTTGCCCCGCATTTTCTGGAGCTGACTGAGCAGGGTCTCGGCAGCCTCTTCGATCTCTTCTTCGGTCGGCTTGGGACGCTCTTCGACGAAGTGCATGTCGAGCTCATTGAGCTCTTGATAGATCTCAGCCAGGCCTTGCTTGACTCTCTTGACGATCTTACGGCGCCGCTTCTCGGGCATCGGGTGCACGCCGAAGTCGCGGCTGGGAATCTGGCCGGTGGTCTCGAACCCGCGTGTCCAGGCTTCCTTCTCTGGCCTGTAGCGGAGCAGCATCAAGTTGCGGAAGAACAGCGTGTTCTGGATGTACTCGGTCTCTTCGTCTTTGACGTCGGTCGAGACGAAGACCTTGAAGATCGTAGAGACCAGACGATGGACGTCGGAGTCTCGGCTGTAGACTGCCGCAAGACGCTGATTGACCAGAAGGTTGTGGAAGATCTCGGCCACCAGCTGCTCGTCACTGTTGTTCTTGGTGAGCGAAGGCTTCTTCAGCTTGAGCTCGTGATTGAGGTATTCGACCAGGGCCAGCAGCTGCTTGATCACGATGGTGTGGCGCAGGATGGGCCGGTACGAGTGCTCGACGATGCACTCCCGCAGGCGTCCGAGCAGGTGGGCGATCTCGCAGATCGGATTGTGGATATCGACATAGCGGTCGCGTTCGGCGAACGCCAGCTGACCGTAGGTGTCGATCTGGTGCGTACAGGCAGAGATGCAGGCGTCGATCAGATGCAGCATCTCTTCTTTGATCGGAGGAATCAGGCACAGGTTGCGGTAGCTGTCGACGATGCGGAAGAAGTGGGTCAGGAAGATCTTGATGCGCGACAGGAAGCTCTTGTCGATCTCTTTGTGGCTGTGCACTGCGAGGTAGTGGTGGAAACCACAGAATACGTTGGTGTCGAAGAACACCACGTATTCGCGGTTCTTGAGCAGATCCTCGAGGGATGAGATCAGGTAATGGATGCGCCGCGTCTGGAACACGTAGGGGTCGATGCTGTCGTCCAGTTTTCGCCGGGCTTTCCTCATCGACCCACTGCTCATTCCCAGCTGAAGGTGGCGCCCACCCAAGTGTGACCACAGAACGCGCCATGGACATGCCGCTCACGCGGCACTACATGCCAGCGTCCGTCGTAGTGATAGTGCCCACAATCGTGGTTGTGCTTGCACTGCGGCTCGTCGTGCCAGAAGCCTTCGTATTGGTAGTGGCCGCAGCCATAGCCGTGCTGGTGTCCATCGAGGTGGATGTCCCAGACCCCGTTGCGCCAGCGGTGGCCGCATCGGTCGCCGTGGACATGACCCCGGGGCGTATCGTACCAGAGCCCGTTGTCGTAGTGGTGGCCACAGCCGTATTGGTGGACATGCCCCTGCGGGTAATCCCACCAATTGTTGTCGTACTGGAAGTGGCCGCAGCCATCGCCGTGGTGATGGGCGTTGTCGTCCCAACCTTGCCAACCGCGCCGGCCCCCGATCGAGATCCAGATCCCGTTCTCGTGGCGATGGCCGCAGTCGTCGCCGTGCGTGTGGGTGGGCGGCACGATGTACCAGGCACCCTCGTAATAGTTGTGTCCACAGCGAGCGCCATGACGATGGTTGGCTTGGAACATCTGCCAGGTGTCGTCTTCCTGGTAGTGCCCGCAGTCGGGCCCATGCACATGCTCTTTGGGCCAGGACTTCCAGTCGCCTGGTGTGTGCTCATAGTGGCCGCAGCCGTCATAGTGCACATGGATGCCGTACCATTCGGCGTTGCCGATCGGGTCGTGACGGGGATCGGGGGGCCGGTCTACGCCGTTCGGATCGTCGTACCAGCGGCCATTGGTGTAGACGTGACCACACCCTTCGCGATGGTCGTGCCCCTTGGGGAAACGGTTCCACGTGCCGTTGTAGTAGTGATGCCCGCAGGTATAGCTGTGCAGATGGCCCTGCTCGAACTCGTGCCAGCTGCCGTCGTAGTAGTGGTGGCCGCAGCCGTCGCCGTGGGTGTGTTGCTGTGCCAGCGCCGTCCCACAGCTCAGGAAGAGCCCGATCAGGCCGAGGGCGCATAGGCGGGAAGTGCTGTTCATCGTGAAGATCCTCGCGGTCCGGGGTAAAGCTGGACGTCCCTGGCATGTCATTTCTGGCATGCCCGGGGGTCGCGGCGCGTCTCCCTGGCAACCCCTCAACTGCGATGCTACGCGGAGCTCGAAGGATCTGCCAGGGCTCAGGCCAGCCGCCGCCAGTATTCTTCCGGCATATCGTGTGCCATCTTCAGAGCGCCGTTGGCGCCGGCATAGGTCGGTTCGTCAACCTGCCGCACCTTACCGCTGCCGAGCATCGACTGCATAGCCTCTTCGAGCACCCGGCCCAGGCCGATGATCTGGGAGCCACCGCCGCCGAGCAGGACGTTGTTCCGCAGGCGGGCCTGGAAGTCGGGATCGAAGGTCGACACCAGCCGGTGAAGTGCCTCGACAATCGGTCGCACGATCATGCGGCAGCCCGTGCGCATCTCGTCGGTGATATCGAACACGGTGGGCTTACCGTTGACCAGGAATTCGGCACGCACGGCCTCAGCCGCGTCGGTCACAAACGCGAACTTCTCTTTCAGATCCTTGACGTGGTGGATGGTGAAATCGGCATCCTTGCACTTCTTCTTGAACAGCGTGTAGAGCTGCTGGTCGATCCAGTCACCGGCTGTCGTCAGTGTGATCTGGTCGTCCTCAGCCGGCATGGTGCCGTGCATACGACACAAGTCGACCGTCCCGGCGCCGATATCGATCACCAGGGTGTCTTCGAGCAGGTCGAGTCCGTAGGCCACGGCAAAAGGCTCGCTGCAGATCATCGCCGCGTCGAGGGCGCCCTTGGCGGCTTCGAGGATCTGCTCTTTGTTCTTGGTCGAGGCCAGCGCAGGGGCGCCGATGACGCCATAGATCAGCTCGTCCTTGCGCGGCTTGGCGATGGTCAGCGCCTGGCGCACGAGGTCTTTGGCTGCTTTCATGTGCTTGGCGATCTTGTCCTTCGGCATGCCCTCGTTTTCGCCCGTCGAGTACTTGATGATGCCCTTCTCGAAGGGCCGGTAGAGATCAAGGGAGAGCCGCTTGTCGACCGCCTCTTTGCCGAAGAGCATCTCCTTCTTCAGCAGCTTCCGGGACACCACATCCTTGGGGTAGCCCACATAGGACCAGACGGTCTCGCGCACGCCGTTCGAGGCGGCGATGGAAGTACGGGAGGTGCCGAGGTCGATGCCGAGGTAGAGAACACCCTGATCTTTGGCCATTGCTTTCTCCGAAGTGGCGCCCGCGCTGGGGCGGGGATGCATGGATGGATTCTGGCCGCTCGCAGACGCGGCCCGTGATCGAACGAATCGAGGAGGCCGAAGTTACCAAAACTGCTGTGCTTCGGCCAGCGTCAGGCGAAAAACACGGGAAGGAGGAACAAGGGGGCCGGGGGAGGGGAGGGCTGGAATTGGGAAGCCGGATCCGAACCCGGATCCGGACCCGAACCCGGATCCGGACCCGAACCCGGACCCGGACCCGAACCCGAACCCGGACCCGGATCCGAACCCGAGGTCCGAGCTTCGGGGTCCGCGTTGTGAGCCCCAGGCAACGCGGTCCAGGGAATCCCATACAAAAACCGCGGCCCAGGGCCGCGGTCTATCGTCAGGGAGCGGGGCTGCGTTTGCGCAGCCCGCAAGGAGGGTCAGTTGATGCCTCCGAAGGGCAACAGCCTGTCGTTGATACCACGCAGCTTGTACAGCAACAGCATGGCGTCGGCACGGTCGATGTCTCCATCGCGGTCGAGGTCCGAGTCAATCTGTCGAGTCAGGAAGCCTGCCCCGTTGAGAGCCTGTTGCAGCAGCAGTCTGACGTCTTCGAAGTCGAGACCGCTGTCGCCGTCCGCGTCGCCCAGGAAGATCTCGTCCTCTGTGAGGTCGTGGGGTGGGGCTGCGCTGCTCAGGCCATTGATCGCTACTTCATAACCATCGAGGTAGCCGTCGCCGTCTTCGTCGGGATCGAGGGGGTCGGTGCCGAGCGCCATCTCAATGTCGTCCGGCAGTCCGTCACCGTCGGTGTCCGTCAAATCGGTCATCTCGTCGACGAGCGGGTCGCGGCCCAGGCGGACCTCGATGCCATCCTCGATACCGTCCCCGTCCGTGTCTTTGTCGGTCGCCGGATCCATGTAGTTCGTACCGAGCGCGATCTCTTCGTTGTCGCTCAGGCCGTCACGATCGCTGTCTTCGTCGTCGTCGAGAATGGTGACAAGCGATTCATCGTCGTCGATGATCACGTCGCGTCCCGAAGCGCTCACCCCGCTGAGGGTGACCGTGAAGACCTCGTCGCCTTCGCCGTCGCGGCGGTCACCGAGCACATCGATGTCGGCGGTCAGGGTGTCGGGGGCAGTCATGCCGTCGAAGACCAGCGTCGAAGTGGTGGACGTGTAGTCGTCGTTGGTGCCCGTCGTTGTGGCTGAGCCGTCGCTGGTCGAGAAGGTGACGGTGACGTCGACGTCGACTTCGAGGTCGATATCGACCGGCACGGTGAAGACCATGGGCACCATCTCGTCGTTGCCCTCGAGCATAGCGAAGTCGCCGATGTTGAGAGTGGCCTGGTCGTCGTTGGTGATCGTGCCGAGACCTTCAAGGTCAGTGCCGAACCCGTCCAGGAACACCTTCAGGCCGGCGTTCGAGCTCACGTCGAGGTTGCTGACCCGGTAGAAGAACTCTTCGGTCAGCTCGACTTTTTCGTCGCCATTGACGGTGACGACGATCACCTCGAGGTCACCGGCCGACTGGTCGGTGTAGCTGCTGGGGCTGCCTGGAGACACTCCACTGTAGTCAGAGTCGGAAGTGGTGGCGGTATCGTCTACGGTGGACGCTTCGTAGCTGAACGTGCCTTGCACGTCGGCGTCGAGCGCGATCGTGAACGAGTAGTCTTGCGTGCCGGAGTCGCCTTCGCTGGCGGAGACATCGTTGATGCTGACGATCGCCGAGTCTTCGTTGACGATCGTGCCGATGGCGACGCTGTCGCTGCTGGCAAAGGTCACATCGCGGCCCGTGGCGTTGATGCCGCTGAGCGTGTACGTGAACGTCTCGTCGAGCTCGACCTTCTCGTCGCCGTTGACGGGCGCGATGCTCGTCTGCACCTCGAGCGAGGTCCCGGCGAAGATCAGCGTCGTGCCGCTCGGAGCGCTGTAGTCCGAATCGCCGGTGGCGGCAGTGCCGTCGCTCGAGGCGAAGTTGACCGTGACCGGAACATCGACTTCTTCGTCAAGGCTGACCGAGAAGGTAAAGTCCGTTGTGCCGGAGTCGCCTTCGTCCAGGGTTACGTCGGTGACCGTCAGCGTGGCGGCGTCATTGTTGGTGATGGTACCGGTGCCCTCGAGGTCTGAGGTACCACTGGCAAGGCCCACAGCCAGAGTCGTGCTGAGGTTGCTGATCCGGTACAGGAAGGACTCGTCCAGCTCAACTTTGTCGTCCCCGTTGACGGTGACGATGATGATCTCGAGGTCGCCCGCCGACTCGTCACTGAACATGAAGGGACTACCGGGGAAGACGCCGTCGTAGTCGCTGTCCGAGGTCGTGGCGGTGCCATCGACGGTGGACGCCTCGTAGCTGAAATCGCCCTCGACGTCGGCGTCGAGCGAGACGGTGAAGGAGTAGTCGAGGGTGTTGCTGCCATCTTCCTCGGTCATCGTGACATCGTCGATGCTGATCGTCGCGCTGTCGTTGTCGACAATGGTGCCTATGGGGAACGTCCCGCCGAAGGAGATATCACCCATCCCGTTGTCGCGGCCACCGAAGTCCGACTCGGTCAACTCGACGCTGAAGGTCTCATCGCTCTCGACGACCGTTTCACCGAGGACCGGGACGATGAACTCGGCCATGTCGCCACTGTTCTGCAACGTGACGGTGCCACCCGGGTTGCTGAAGTCATCCACCAAGGTCGCTGTGCCGCCACCAACGATGGCGTTGGTGTTGATCGTGATCGCCTGGTCGATGTCGTTGTCGATCGTGATCGTGAACGTGAAGTCGTCGGTTGCCGAATCGAGCTCAGTCATACTGACCGAGTTGGCGGTGATGCTCGCATTGTCGTCGTTGTCGATGGTCGCGACGGCCGTAGAGGTGCCGAAAGACACACTCGTACCCGTGATGCCCGTGAGCACCGCGGTAAACGGCTCGTCGCGCTCAGTGACGCCGTCATGGAGAACATCGACGACGATGACCGTGTCGGTCGCCGCGCCGGACAACGTCAATACCAGGTCGGTGACATCCGTATAGTCACTGCCCGCCATCGCGAATCCGTCGTTCAAATTGAAGGTGAACGTGGCGTCGTTGACTGCGTTGTTGCGCGTAACGGTGAACTCAAAATCGGTTGGTCCGCCGCCCGTACCTTCATCCAGGCTGACATCAGCGAAGTCTATGTCTACGACCGTCTGTCCCATCGCCAAAGGCGCGATGCACAACACGGCAGCTAGCGCCAAACCCCACTTCATAAAACACTTCCCCTCTTGCATAGCTCGACTCCGTTGCTATGACCCCAGCGACAATTGGTCGCACCCCGTGATCAACACCAAGTCCTCAAAAAGGGCCGGCGAAGCGGAACGCGCTTCCCGAAATGCTTCTCACTTCAGCACTTCGGGATCTTGTCACTGAGAACGCAGTTTCCCCCAACGATTCAGCGTGCTTACAAATCTTGCGTTAAAAGCACATGGGACAATGGTAGTCGGACCTGTGCTTCAGCGCAAGCGCGAGTTTGCAACAGCCTGTCGGGTGTTCTTCTCTGGCCTGTTTTCAAGCCGCGCATCAGTCTATGGCGGTGTAGCTGCCGGAATTCTGTGCGGCGATTTCCTGCATGAATTCTTCGAACCCCTCCTCGACGCCACGGCTGACCCCGGGAATCCCTCGGCCGTTGAAACCAAATGTATGGATCACCACTTTCCGCAGACGGTTCCAGCTCTGGATGTTCTCCAGGATGGCCTCCCTCTCCAGCATCTTCCCCCGTGCATCGGGTTCGGTCGGCATGCCGTCACTGAGCAGATAGAACGTGTCCGCATCCTCGACTTCAAAACCAAAGCCGAGGGCGCTGTTGGTGTAGGTCGCCCCGTTGGCCGTCAGCTCACCAAGCCAGGCGATGGCCGACTGCTTGCTGCGGCGGTTGGCTTCCGTCAGCTTGTGCTGCCAGGCAAACAGCCACTGCTCGGCCGGGGCCTTGACATGCACGCCGCTCAGTTGCCGCTGCAGCGCACCGTGGTAAGCGATGACGGTGAAACGCACTTCGCCTTCGAGCAGCGCGATCACTCTCTTCAGCTCATGCTTGGCGCGGTCGATGCGCATGCGCGTGGGAGGGGAGTCGGGGATGCCGAACTCCGCCAACAAGGCGCGCTGCGGATCATCTGTCTCGACCGGTGTATCGCTGGGCTTGTCGACCTCCCGCATCGACTCGGAGATATCGATGAGGAACACCACCCGCTGCGATGCGATCGCGCTGCCGAAGAACTCGGGTTGGCGCAGCACGGTAGGCTCGAATGCCGGGGCATCATCGATCTCCCGACGCTCGACGATGCGCTGAGCGAGCTGAAACAGCGTGCCACGCCTCTGCTCCTCCCGCTGCATGAGCCCGTAGATCGCGAGCAGCGCCTCTTCTTCGTGCCGTTCTCCCAGGGCGAGCAGTGCCGCACGTTGCACCGTCGGCTCGTCGTCGTCGAGCCCGGTTTCCAGCGCAGCCAGGGTCTCGGACGAGTCCATTGCGCCCATCGCTTCGCACAGCAGCACCCGTTCTTCCCAGGCACCCTTGCCTTTCTTCAGCAGCTGGTGCATGCCACGTGCGGCCTCTTCGGACTCGCTGGCGCGGACGGCCTGGATGCAGATGGTCTGCAGGCGCGGCAGCCCGGTCTTCGCCCCCGCGTCGAGAAACAGCTCGACCGCGCGGAAGCTCTGGTCGGGAATCAACGCCTCGATCGCCTCGCGGGCGGCTTCAAGATCGTCTCTTTTGACCGCCTTGGCGAGCTGGGACTTGGCGGTCTTGAAGCTCTTGTTGTCCAGCTGCTGTGCGCTGGCAGTGGCTGCCAGCAGGCTCAGAACCAGGATGCGGAACATCGGGAATCCTCCGGACTCGGCGCTCCCCAACTCTATCCGCAGCGTGGCCGGGACTGTCAGGAAAATGTCGGGTCTGTCTGCCTCTCGACCAGCCTGCATGGTACACAGGGCGCAGGCGCGTTTGCCCGAATCATCTGCGGCAGCGTCCTTGAGCCCCGCAAGGGAATCGTTAAGCTGGAACCGCCACCTCCCTGGAGACCTTCATGGCAAGCGTTCTAGCCGCCGTCATCGGCACTGCCGGCCACATCGACCACGGCAAGAGCGCCCTGGTCCAAGCTCTGACCGGCATCGATCCCGACCGCCTTAAAGAGGAGAAGGACAGGGGGCTGACCATCGACCTGGGTTTCGCGCGCCTGAAGCTTGCCGACGGCCAGACCGTGGGTTTTATCGATGTTCCCGGCCACGAACGTTTCGTCAAGAATATGGTGGCCGGGTCTACGGGCATCGCCGTGGCGCTGCTGGTGATCGCGGCCGACGACGGCATCATGCCGCAGACCCGCGAGCACCTCGAGATCCTGCAGCTTCTGCAAATTCCTCGCTGTGTGGTGGCGTTGAACAAGGTCGACCTGGTCGAAGCTGACTGGTGTGAGCTGGTGCGTGAGGACATCGCCGAGAATCTCGCGGAGACTCCTTTCGCGGCTGCTCCGATTGTCGAGGTCTCGGCGATCACGGGCAAGGGCCTGCCTGAGCTGCGCCAGGCCTTGGTCGCTGCGCTGGACAGCATCGAGCAGACCCGCCCGGTCGGCGCCTTCATGATGCCCGTGCAGAGGGTCTTCAGTGCTGCAGGCCAGGGCACCGTGCTGACTGGTGTTCCGGTGCGCGGCAGCCTGAAGGTCGGGCAGACCGTCGAGGTGCGTCCCGGCGGACAGAAGTGCAAAGTACGGGCCATCCAGGCTTATGGGGGCGAGCTCAGCGAGGCCCGCGCGGGACATTCGACCGCCCTGTGCCTGTCGGGCCTCGACTACAAACAGCATCGCCGCGGCGAAGTCGTCACCCTGCCAGGATATCTCGCAGGAGCGCCGAGATTCGAGGCGCGCCTGCAGGTGTTGGATTCGGCACCGTTTCCCATCGAGCACCTCGACGAGCTCTTCTTCCACAGTGGCACCTGCGAGATGCTGGCCAAGATCGCTCTGCTCGACGCAGATGGCCCCCTCCAGCCGGGCAGCTCGGGCTTCGTGCAGATCCGTTTGCCTGAGGCCGTCCCCGCCGAGGTGGGGGACCGGTTCATTTTGCGCCGCCCCAGCCCGGCCCGGACGGTGGGCGGAGGAACTCTGCTGGCAGCGACTCCCTGGCGGCTCAAGGCAGGCAAGGAGCACGTGCTCGCGCGCCTGCGGCGCAGTGAACGTGCGCAGCAGAGCGAGCTGGGCCGGCTGGAAGACTACGCCCACGCGCGGGACGAGAAGCCCTTCCGGCTCGACGAGGCGCGCAAGCATACGCTGCAGCTGGCCGAGGAGGTCCAGGCCTATGCTGCGCAACTGCTCGAGGCGGGCAAACTGGTGGCCTTGCGCAGCGAGAAGTTCGTCCATGCCAGGGCTTTCGCGGCCATCGAGGCGCGCATCCTCGAGCGTGTGCAGCAGGCCCACCAGAAGGCTCCGCATAAGACCTGGGTCGCGCAACTGGTCGCATTCCGCGAGCTCGATCCCGCGCTCGCAGAAGCCGCGGCCCGCCGTCTCGCCGAGGCAGGAACCCTGGAGGTGGGGACGCGGGGGTTGAAGCGGGCGGATCATGAGGCGCAGTTGGGTGAGAGAGAGACCGCGATGGCCGCGGATGTCGTGGTGCGGCTCGGCGAGGGATACGATACGCCGGCGGTCGAGGAGCTCGTGGGTCTCGATCCTCTGGCCGACTTCAACGTCGTGCTCGAACATCTGCTCGAGAGCGGCCAGGCGGTGCGTCTGGCGGGCAATGTACTGCTCTCCAGGGCGGCCGTGGACAAGGCCCGTGCCCTGGCTCTCAGTGTCCTGCGGCGCGATGGCCAGTTGATGTCCGGGGAGTTCAAGAATCTGCTGAAGACCAGCCGCAAGTACGCGCTGCCGTTGCTGGAGCTGTTCGATGATGAGGGCCTGACCCTCCGCGACGGCAGCCGGCGGGTGTTGCGCAAACACTCTTGAGAGGGATCCCCATGGCTCGCACTCGCACGCCTCTCGTCGATCCGTTCCAGCGCCTGCTCGACTGTGCGGACCTGGAGGCGCAGAGCTTCACCACCCCGGGAGGGAAGCGGGGCAAGCCCTTCAAGGTCGTCGAGCGTCAGCGCGACTTCCTGCTGCTGCGGCTCTCGACGGGCGGGCGGATGCGCCTGGCCCCCGGCCCGTTCCAGGTCGCCTGGAAGTTCTTGCAAGACTGCGGTTTCGAGGGGGAGAACTGGCTGCCCGTCAAAGACCCGACCTTTGCGGATGTGCTCAAGCAGGAAAACGGGGGCAAGCCCTGCACCAGCTACGTGCTGCCGCTGCTCGAGTTCCTCGAGCTGATCGAGATCGACCGGGGGCGCCCGAACAAGGTGCGGACCAGGCCGGCCGACTGAGCGGTCCTACATCTCGCCCTGCTGCACATACTTCTCGTAGGCCAGGTTCAGCTGGATCACCTCGCTGAGCGCGTTCTCGAGCAAACCGATGAATACCCGCATGTTGGGCATTTCCCGGATGTCGACGCTGGCAAAGTTCTCGTAACGCCCGACGCCCTTGACCTTCAGCAGCGGTTTCTGCAGGCGCACGCCCTCTTCCTCGACATCCTCGTACTGCAAGTCGATGCTGGCGACCTGTTTCCAGGCCAGCGTGGCGTCTTTTGTGCCCAGGCCCTGTTTGGAGATGGTCAAGGGTCCCAGACTGATCTCACGGCTATTCCGATAGTCGGCCAGTGCTTGTTTCAGCAGCTTGCGCACCGTGATCTGCTCGATCTGCGCCAGCAGCTCTTGAGAGCACAAGTCGGGGGCGGGGCGCACGCTCAAGCGCTTGAACTGTATGTGCAAGCGCTGCTGCGGTCTGCCATCGGTTGCGAAGATGCCAAAGCTGACATGTTTGAAAGCTGTCCACTTCGCCTCGCGCACCACGCCCTTGCGCTGCGTTACCAACTTCTCGGGGTACAGCCGCAGCTCTTCGTAGGCGGGACGCAAGATAAAGGTGAAGGCGATCAGCGGACCGAGCACCAGGATGGTGGGCGCGAGCATCAAGCCAAAGTCGCTCGCGCCGAGCCTCTGCCCGCGGCTCAAAACCCAGCCATACAGCGCGAGCAGCCCGATCACGCCGACAGCCCAGAGGATCTTGACGAGCAGCCGTGTCGAACGCCGTCGGCGCACAATGAACAGGGGCTGTGCTTCGCCGCTGGGCGTCAAAGAGCGTCCTCCCATGGATTTCCTCTATTCTGCCCGGGGTTGGGGGCTGCATGCAAGCCCTGACTCCCCACCGGCCCCTGCATCGGGCGTCCCGTCGGGACAACAGGGGCCAGCGAGTGTAGACTGGGAAGACACGGCTAATGGCAGAGGGGGGGCGCTGGTGAAGACTGCATCGATCGTGTTGGGGGCTCTGCTGTGCGCAGGGCTGGCCCGGGCAGACGACTTCTCGTTGGAATCCCTGCCGGAGAGCCTCGAAGCCTTCGAGGCCGTGCAGCAACAGTGGCAGGAGTCGGCTGAAGGCGCGGGCGCGGCCTTTGTCGTCGCTCTGTGTGTCTACGTCGACAATGAGACCCTGGGCGTGCGCTGCCTGAGCCTGGCGATGCACGACAGCCGCCAGCAGGCGGGGCCTCGGGGAGTGGGGGGGCGTGAGCCGATGCCCATCCATCGGCAATCATGGCAGCGCAATCTGCTCGCGCGGCCCTATGTCGCCCGCTCCTATCTTGTCGGAACGACCCCGGCTGGGGGCTACAGCCTACCGGAGGGGAACCTGACCATCCGCATGCGCACGCAGCCGCGCGACATGAAGCCCGACTCTGGCAAGGTCTTCGTGGCCAGCAGCGGTGCGGATAGTGACCGGCCGCTCAAGGTCAAGAAGAACGAAGCTGGTGTGTGGCGGGTTTCGGAGTGGAGCTCGCTGGAAGTTGGCGTGCGCGCGCCCGAATGACTGGCGCTTCAAAAGCGAGTGCTTCGGAGGCAGGTGCGCTCTGGACCGGATTGCTGGCCCAGGCCGACGGCGAGCCGCTGGTCCGCGAGGCGCTCACCCGGCTCGAGGCTGCATTCCGCCGCCTCGCCCTGTTGTGCCTGGCGGACTGGCACGCGCTCAACATTCCCCAGCCGGCGCTGTTCGAAGCGGTGGCGAGCCTGCAGCGCCCGTCCTGGGGTAGCTACAACGGTCTGATCGAGGCGTTGCGCAAGGCCTCTCGGCGTGCGGCACGCGATGGCAGCGAGTCCGAGCGCACGCGCCTGGCCGAGGCGCGCGCGCTGGCAGACCGGCTGGCCTGGTTGGACAGCCGCTGCCCGGCAGACTTGTCCGCGGCGTTGCAACCGCTGTGCAGTCTGTGCGGCTCGAGCAAGCGGCTGCGCATGCGGGCGGCGCTGGCGCTGCCGATCGGGCTGCGCAACATCATCAACCACGATCAACCAAGTGCCCCGTCATGGTGGCAGCAGGCCGCCGCCGCGCTGCGTCCCTTGTTGGCCTTCCTTGCCCGCGAACAGCCGTTCCTCGCCCTGCACACTGCGCCGAGCAGGCCGCCCTGGATGTTCGCCGACGCGGGCGGACTGTGGGTCTTCAATGGCCTCCGCCATGACTTTGTCGGGCGCTACCTGGTCGAGACAGCCGACGGGGTCGAGCCCCAGAGCTCCGCAGAGCGCGGCGCACAGGTCCTGCTCGCCTTCGAGGGCCTGCTGGGCCGCACGGCTACCCGAGACCGCAGCCTGAAGGCTCTGCTGGGACGCCTCGCTCCCGAAGACATCAAAGGAGTGATGCTGGCGGACTTCCTGGTCGGTGCTCCTGCCGGCGAAGGAGGCTTCGCCACGGTCCATAAGGGCGTGCAGCTGTCGACGGGGCGCCCAGTGGCGGTGAAGATCCTTCGGGATGGCATGGACACCGGCGTGCAGGACCGCTTCCACCAGGAAGCGCAGCTGCTGTCGCGCTTCAACCACCCCCACATCGTCCAGGTGCTGGCTTCGGGAGAGGCGGCCTGGCGTCCTCCAGCCGCCCTCAGTCTCAAGCACGAGCCCTGGTATGCGCTGTTCTCGAAGTCGGCGCCCGTCAAGCACTTCATCGCCTTGGAGTGGATCGCGGGGCGCACCCTGGAGCAGGTCTTTGCCGAAGCCGAGCAGCCGCCCCTCGATCAGCGTGTGGCCTGGTTCCTGCAAGCGGCTCGGGCGCTGGCGAGCGTGCATGGCGTGGGCCTGATCCATCGCGATGTCAAGCCGGCGAACCTGATGCTGAACGAGCACGGTCAGCTCAAGCTGATGGACTTCGGTATCGCCCGCTCCCTCGACGAGGGACGTACGATCGTCACCCGCACGGGCCAGGTCTTCGGTACCGAAGCCTACATGTCTCCCGAGCAGCTGCGGGCAGCCAACGCCGAGATCGAAGTCGGTCCTGCCAGCGATCTGTACTCTCTGTGTGCCAGCTTCTATGAGCTTTTCGCCCGCCGCCGCTTGTTCGGCCACGGCACGAGCAGCGTCGCCGAAGTGCGCACCCGCAAGCTGTCCGGCCAGTTGCCCGCGCATCCCAGGGCCCTCGTCAGCGATCTGCCCTGGGAGATCGGCACCATCTTGATGGGTGGACTGGAGCCCGAGCCGGGCGACCGCTACCGAAGCATGACCGCACTGCAGCACGATCTCGAGGCCTACCTCGCGCGCAAGCCGATCACTTACAAGCGTCCTTCCTGGCTGCGCCGGCTCTGGCTGGCCTACCGCCGCAACCAACGAGTCTGGCGGGTGACCGCGTTGGCTGCCCTGGTTGTGGTCGCGGTCAGCATCGCATTTCTGCAGCGCGCGCACGCCAACCAACAGGATCTGATCAGCTTGCGGCGTGGCGAGCTGCGCACGCTCGAGCAACGGCTCGAGGCGCAGGAGTCCGCGAAGCTGGCCGCGCACACCGACGCTCTGCTCGAGCGCTACGGTGAGCAACGCAAGCAGGGACGCCTGCTGATCGACGGCCAGCAGCGTGCCGCCAACACCGAGCGTGTGCTCGAGCTGCTCGAGCTGGCGGGTTGCGCGCAGACGCTGTTGCGCCGCGCCCGCGAGCCGGTGGCGGGCCAGCAGGTGGCGCTCTTGCAGCTGCACCAGGTTCACGCCTGGCGAGAGCGGCTGGTCGAACACCAGCAGCGGGCGTTCACCCTGGCGTTGCACAATGAGTCCTACGCTCTGGCCGAGTTGGTGCTGGAGGCCATGCCCGAAGATCTGCTCAGCCTGGAGCAGCATCGCGCCCAACTACAAACGGAGCGTCAGGCTTTGCTGCTCTGGCAGCAACAGACCACCCGGGCTGCGCTCGAAGATCTACGCCTGGGGCGCGACCGGCCTGGCCGGGACAGCTGGGCGCCCACCCCCGACGACTACCTGATCGAGCTGAGCGGGTTCCGCAGCGCCGAAGCTCTGGCCGTGTTGCAGGAGGCGCTGCTGCCCTACCGCGAACGCGCAGCCGCCGAGAGCCGCCGGGGCCAGCCGCGCACCTACAGCCAGGCAGAACGCGAAGAGCTCGAGCTGATTCTGCGCTGTCTGGGCCATATCGATCTGCCCGAGCTGGCGCTGCCCGGGCTGGCTGCCTTCATGGCGGTGGTCTGGGATCACAGGCTCGCTGTCACCTGCGGTGAGGCCCTCTGCAACACCCGCCTGCCCGCTGCGGACAGCGTGTTGGTCGCGGCCCGCGAACGGCTGGGCGCGAGCAGCGACGCCTGGCACCAGATCGCGCGTGTGTTCCGCCGCATTCCCCTGCCCGACGTCGAGATGCCCCTGGTCAGCGCCGATGCCTACCTGCGGCGCGGCCGCCTGCGCAAGGACAAGGGAGACCCGGCCGGTGCCATCGTCGATTTCAGCCGCGCCCTCGCGCTCGCTCCTGATGACCCGCGTCCCTGGGATGAGCGGGGCGCGTTGCGGCTCGCGCGCGAGACCTATCCCCAAGCCCTCGAAGACTTCAGCCAGGCGCTGGCCCTCGACCCGGGCATGGCCTCGGCCTGGTCCGGCCAGGCTGCCGCCCTGCAGGCACTGGGGCGTCCCGACGAGGCCTTGCGGTCGTACGGGCAGGCGCTACAGGCAGATCCCGACGACGCGCTGATCTGGTCGAACCGGGGGGTGCTGCTCGCGCGGCTGGGACGTGTGCGCGAAGCCGTGGCCGACTACAGCCGCTCGCTCGAGCTCGACCCGCTCTCGGGCTACTGTTGGTCGAACCGGGGTTGTGCCTGGTTGGACCTGGCCGAGACCGAGCTCGCGCTGGACGATTTCGACCGCGCCATCGAGCTCGACCCCGGCTTTGCTCCCGCCTGGCACAACCGCGCCAATACCTGGATGGCGCGCAATGATCCCGAACAGGCTCTGCCTGATTTCGATCGGGCGCTGGCCCTGCAACCGGGCGATGCACGCATCCTGCGCGACCGGGCCCAGGCCCACTTGTCGCTGGGCAACTGGCAGGTAGGTTTCCGCGACCTCGACAAGGCCATCGAGCTGGCGCCGCGCGATCCGGAGTTCGTCTATCTGCGCGGCAACGCCCACTACTTCCAGGAGGATCTCGAGCAGGCCATCATCGACTACGACCGGGCCGAGGCTCTGGGATTCCAGCAAGCCGCGCTCTATCTTGCCCGCGCCAGCTGCCGCCTGCGGCTGGGGCGTGCCAGCCAGGCCTTGCCCGATATGCAGGCTGCGTTGCGGCTGGCTCCCGCGAAGCCGCTCAACTACGTGATGCGCGCGCGGGTTTTCTGGCAGCTGGGCAGGACAGAGGAAGCTCTGGAAGATTATGGGCAGGCGCTGCAGCTCGATGCGCAGGACCCGGCCACCTTTATCGAACGCGGAGATCTGCACGCACAGCTGGGGCAACACCAAGCCTACTATGAGGATTATTTGCGAGCGCGCGCGCTGCGCCCACGCAACCTGCATGTGCTGTACAGCCTGGCTTGCCTGACGGCGCATTTCGGCTCTGCCAGCAGTGAAGCCCACACGAGGCAGGCCTGGTTGCAGGAGTCGTTGGAATACCTGGGGGAGGCGGTCGACTTCGGCTGGAAGGAGGCGGAGCGGACAGCTCGCGAGGAGGCATTGCAGGTGCTGCATGAGCTGCCGGCCTTCGCGGAGTTGTTGGAGCGCATGCGGTGAGTGCCGGGCCTCAGGATCCGCTGCGCTACCAGCCGTACTACTGTGAGGAAAATGTCTGGTGGTTGGCGGGGGATCCCGGCTTCGCGGCGTGCGAGCGGCAGGTGGTCTTCATCTCCAACGCAAAGCGCTGTTGCCGCTTCGGCGCACAGCGCGCGGCGCCGCCGGGCCACAGTCTGTTCTGGGACTACCATGTGGTGCTGGCCGTGCGCGCGCAGGCTTGGCAGGTCTGGGATCAGGACAGCCGGCTGGGAATGCCGGTTGCCGCGCCAGACTACCTGCTCCAGAGCTTCGCGGCAGGCCTGGCAGATCCGCCAGGCTACCAAGCGCGCTTCCGAGTGCTGGACGCGGAGCCGTTCCGCCGGGACTTCGCCAGCGACCGAAGTCACATGCGGGCCGCGGATGGCAGCTGGCTGCATCCCCCACCGGCCTGGGATGCGCTGGGGAGCGGCAAGCCGTCGAACCTGATGGAGCTCGTGGCGATGGACGCGCCCGGCTCCGGGATGGTGCTCGACTTCGCGCAGCTGTTGCGGGGCTGGGGGGAGCGCCATGGGCGATGACGAGAGCTTGGCCAGGGCAGAGCGCAGTTATGGCAGCGCAGGCAGTGTGTGTCTGTGGGTGATGGCCGGGGCTGGGATTCTCGGCGCTTGCTTGTCCGCAACCGGGTCCAGGACGTGGCGACCCTATTGGGTGCTGTTGCCGTTTTGCCTTGGCCTCTGGATCGGGGCGCTGGGGATTTTCTGGCGCAGGGAGCCTGCCTTGTTCGGCTGCCTGATCGCGCGGCTGCATGGCCTGCAGCTCAAGAGCGCGCCCGGCCAGAACCTGCTGCCCGGCCTCAGTGAGCACTCCGGCCAGGCACGCTTGCAGTGGGTGCTCGTATGGCTCGTGATCCTTCTTCCTGCGGTATTCCAGAGCAACGCGCAGGGTGAGTTGCTGCCCGTGCACCTGATCGTGTTCGGCTGCTGTCTCGGCGCTTCGGCCTGGTTGCGGCAGGGACCGGAAGTCTTCGGCGCGCTCGACAAGTGGTTGTCTGTGCTCGAGCGGAACGACGACCACGATCCTCCGCAGCCGCCGAGTCTGGCTGGCGTGAGCTGGCCGCTGCGGGCCTGGTCTGTGGTGAGCGTCCTGTTGGCGGTTGCGTTGTTGGTTTGGTTTGGAATCCAGGCCTTTGAGGCAAGCCAGCTTATCCTGCGTGCAGGCGTGTCTGCCCGACGAGTGCTGCAGTTGGGTGCCCTTGCAGGAGGATTGCCCCTGGCAGCGGTTGTGGTGCTCTTGCCTGCCTGGGCACGCCGGGCGCGGCGTTTTCAACATGAGTTACGGCAGCAGGGGGCCGTGATCGTGGCGGCGATGCGTGGAGAACAAGACCGCAGCACGCCCCGCCCCGAGGTGGAGCGCCTGGTGTTGCTCGGCCGTCTACTCGCCATCGCGGCCACGCTCGCGACGCTGCCGCCCCTCATTCTGGGTGTTGTGGTAGGTTTGTCAGCTCCGGGGCGTGGGGCGGCCGCAGGCCTGCTCCCTTGCGGCTTCTTCCTGCCACTGGGCGTTGCCATCTATTGCCTGGGCCAATTCTGCCGCCTGCGCTCGCTGCGCTGGCAGGTCTGGGTGGGCTTGCAGGATGGCCTGCTGCAGAAGATCGAGCTGGGACAGTGGCCGCTGCCCGCCGACTCCGAGACCGCAGACGCCGAAGCACTCAACCCCGAGCCCCCAGCGCACCGATAGTTCTTAAAGGTCCACGCCGTAAGGGCGCGGTCCCTGGAGGTCATCTGATGTCTAGGAGTGTGTCGGAAGTCTCGCAAGGCGGAGTGCCGCGCCGGCGGGTCGATAGCAAGGATCGACGAAGAGGCCCTACGTGTAGCGGTGATGAGGAGGACGATGCTAGCGGCCCGCCGCCGTGGTGCTCCGTGAAGCGAGAATCCCGACAGGCTCCTTGGCTGTCCCTGGCTGTCTGTCTGCTCGCCGTAACCCTGCTTCCGCGCGCCCAGGCCGACGAGCCTCCCGCGGAGAGCCGCCTGCTCGGGCTGCGGCTGCTCGAGCTGCGTGAGCTTCTGGTGCGCGGTGTCGAGCGCGGACATTTTCCCGCGGGAGTCGAAGACAATCTGCCCTTGGCGCAGACGTTGGCCCTTTTGTCCGAAGCTGCGCCGGGTTCAACCACGTTTCCCAGTAGCCGCTTGGACCGCGCCCGCTTGACCAGCGCCGTGACCCGCTTCCGGGACGGCGTCCAGGCCGCGCTGCTGGCCTGGCAGCTGCGTGGCAGCGAGACCCGGGTGCGCGACTTCCCACGCTGGTGCCGTGCCCTGGCCGGCAAGTTGGCGCACGAATCCGACAGTCGCGGTCTGCTGCCCGAGCTGCTGGCCGGCCCGATTGAACTGGGCTTGCCGAACGACCAGCCGCTGCTTGTGATGCTCAGAAGCCAGCTGGCCGAGCGGGTCACTCTGCGCGGCACACCCCTGGTGCAAAACTCTCTGAATCTACGCGACGGGCCAGGACGCGAGCATGGTGTGGTCGGCAAGCTGGCAGCGGGCGATCAGATCGTGGTGCTCGCTGGCGAAGGAGACTGGTGGCAGGTCGGTCACGGCGACGATCAGGGCTTCGTGCACAGCGATTATGTGCAGTTGACGCTGGAAGAGGCCGAAGATGCGCCCCGTTGGGAGGCGCAGCTCGACTTTGAGCAGGTGCTGGCTCCCTACACCCGTGGCTTGGTCTACAACCCGGCAGGTTACGTCAACCGTCAGGGGGCGATCGTGCTCGCCGCCAGCACACAACGCAGCGAGCTGGGTCTGGGCTGCGCGACCTTCGCTTCGGCTGTGTTGCATCAGCTCCGTGACGGCCCGCAGTGGTTGAATGGGTACAACCTCGAAGTGCAGCAGTGGCACGGCGACCGCATCGCGCGCCACTTCGGACTGGGCAGTCCCTTGCGCATTCCCGCCTCCGAGCTGTGCCGCCGCACCTCCGTGCTGTTGTTGCTGGAGGCCGATTGGCTGCAGGCCGGCGGGCTGTATTTCTTCAACCTGCGGAAGGGAGACAGCGGGCAGATGGGCTTTGTGCGCGTCGCTGCCGACGGCACCCTCGCCCAGGCCCAGTTCAGCGGGCTGGAAGGCGACGATGGCTTTGTCACGGGGTCCTTCGCCGAGTGGTTGGCGGCCAGTCCGTACCAGGGCTCGGAGCTCGAGTTGTACGCGCTGGCCGAGTGAGCCGGGTTTGAGAACATCCGCCCCGGTTGCTACCCTGCAAGTATGGAAGCGCACGACGCGACAACCACGCGTCTGGCTCGGCTCAGGTGCTTTGCCCAGGCGATGGAACCAGAATCATCCCCCGTAGATCAGGCCCTACCCCGGCTGCGCGCGCTCTTGCGAGCCGCGGGCGTCGCGTTCAAGATTGTCGGTGGAGTCGCGGTGGTGCATCACGGTTATCAGCGTACAACCGTCGACCTGGATGTGCTGATCGAGGCGGATGACCTGGCGCGGCTCGACGCGGAACTGCTCGCCGTCTTCGGCTTCGTGCGCACCTCTGCGGCACGTTTGACACACCAGGCGACGGGTGTGCGCGTCGACCTGCTGATCAGCGGACAGACGCTGCCCCGGCCTGGTTCCCAACCCTTCCCGTCACCCGCGAGCGTCGAGGCCAGTCTGAGGGATCCCGAAGTGATCGGGTTGGCCGGCCTGTTGGCCCTCAAGCTGCAAGCGGCCCGGCATCGCGACACCAGCGATGTGGTCGAGCTGCTCAAGCGCCTCGATCCAGCCGACTACCAACAACTCGAGGCCCGCATGGACCCGGGCCAGCGTTCGGAGTTGTACAGACTGTGGCAGGATGCCCTCGAAGAAAAGAGCTGGGAGGGCTGATCTTCCTCAGAACTTCAGCTCCACCACGTCCACCATCTGTTTGTTCTCCTCGAGGTTGATGGCCAGGCGCTCGACCTCGACTGCGGGCGTTCCCCAGTTCCGATACACGGTCGCGAACACCCGGGTGCGCAGCCCCGTGCGGTTCGTATCGCCCGCGTAGTAGTGCAGCCGCACCTGATAGACCCCGCTGTCGGCCTGCTCACAGACGTAGATCTCCGGGCCGTAGCCCTGGGTGACATCCTGGCTCAGCCGGCCCGTGTCGGTGATGGGGTGGGAGTAGAAACACTCCTCTCCGCTCGGCTCGATCACGTGCAGGTCGATATCGTTGCCCTCGGTGTTCCACTGGATGGCCACTACCAGGTCGGCGCGCGAGGTGCCGTAGCGGCCGCCCAGCTCATTGAGCCGATGGCGGGCAAAGCTGCGCAGACCTGAAGGAAGATCTCCGCGCACCACCCGCTGCAGCAGCGGCAGGTACCCGTACCAGGCCACCTGTTGGAACTCGCCGAAACGTCCGTCCCAGCTTCCGCCGAGAGCCAGCTCGTAGCAGGCGATGGCCATGTCGGGGCGCTCGAGCTCGGCCAGGCACTCGCCCATCGCCAGATAGGTCTGCGGTTCCCAGGGGCGCTGCTCGGCCACGCGCAGCAGCAGGAACCAGGCATGGCCGGGCAACCCCCACTGCAGCGCCTGGAAAGCCAGGTCCCGGCTGAGCTGGCCGTCGCCGGGCTGGCGTTCGATCAGCGAGCTGACAGCCTTGAGGGCGTCGGCGGGGCCGGCCGCTTGCAGGCGCCGTTGGGCTTCTTGCTGAAATGCCAGGTAGTCGAGCTCCGGCGCCGCGAGCAGCTCGTGGAAGGACCCGGGCAGGTCGTCCCAACCACGCAGCTGGCATTGTAGGGCCTCGCTGTCCAGCTCGAAGCTGCTGGCCGGCAGGTTGCGCAGCAACAGCGGGAGCGCCTCGGGCAGGCGCACATCGACCATCGCCCGCTCGGGCAGCTCGTCGAACCAGCGCAAGAAGCGTTCGCGCGGGTTCTGGGCCGCTTCGCCGAGCGCCTGTTCACACTGCTCGACCGCCGCAGCGGCGGGCTCGGCTTCGATCACTGCCAGGTCGGCCTGGTTGGTGATGCCAAAGGCCTGGTAGTCCGCCTCGCTCTCGAGCATCACCAGCGAGCAGCTGCGGCCGGGCACCTGGAAGTGGCGTGCGTAGGCGGTCTTCAGCTGGGCGTCAGCGCCCCGATAGCTCTCCAGTTGTTCGACAGCCAGCTGGCCGAAGGCCCGCCGCGCCAGGGGAGAGGGCACGATCCGCTCGATCGGCAGCTCGAGCTCGAGGCTGCGGCTCCCCTGCCGGACCCGCAGGCGGATGGGTTGCGAGCCGAGCAGCCGGCCCTGGCCCACGAGTTTCAAACGTTGGCCGGGGAACAGGTTGCGTGGCTGGCCCTGCACGAGCAGTTGCTCACCACCGACGATGCTGAGCGACTCGATCCGCCAGGGTTTGAGCCGATGCGCGCGGGCGGCCTCGGCGAGCTGCGCTTCGCCCACCACCGAGAACACCGCGCCCCGGTGGGCCTGGCCGAGCTGTTCGAGCGTCGCCAGTGAGCCGCCGGCCAGGCCTGTCGCATAGGCGAACAGTGAGCCTTGCCAGTCTGCGGGCAGCGTCGCTGCCAGGGTGCGTCCATCGGTCTCTCCCCAGTTGGCCGCACCATCGCTGAGTAGAAAGAGATCGGCGTCGGCGAAGCCTTCGCAGTCCGCGGCGCTGCCCAGCGCATTGCCCAGGTCGGTGGCAGCCTCGAGCGCCAGCGCGTCGATCGCCCTGGCCAGGGCATCGCGTTGCTCGGGGGTGTTGGCCACAAAGCCGGGCTGCCAGAGGTGAGCCTCGACATTGAAGAACAGTACAGCGAAGCGCTCGAGCTGTGCCTCGTTGTGGGACAAGATGCCGAGCAGCAGGTCGCGCCAGATGTTGAGCTTGTCCGGGTGTGCGCTCAAGGATGTGTCGAGTAGGAAGATGGCCTGGGCGCGGCCATCGGAGGCCTCTTCCCGCGGCAGGTCGGGTGTGAGCTGCACAAGGAAGTGCCCGCCCCCGTCTTCATCCAGAGGGCTGACCAGGGCAAGACTGCCAGGCTGCTTGAGCCGCAGCTGCAATGCGCGCGCCCCCGGGTCTTCGAACACGAAGCGGGCACGCGCGTCGTCGACGACACCTTGCACGGGTTGCGGGTCGATCTGCATCTCTGCGGCACCGCGGTCGGCGCCCCAGACCAGGCGGGAGACGTCGAGCTCGACCCGGCAATGGGGCACGCCCTGAGGCACGTCGAAACGGTATTCCCAATCTTCACCCACGGCCAGCAGGTCGACGTCGTAGCCGATCATGATGCGTTGTTGTTGGCGGGGCAACAGGGGGAAGACCCGGCAGTTGAAGACCCCCGCTCCCGCCCATTCGGCGAGCGCCGGGTCGACCTTGCGCCGCACGGTCGAACCGTAGGCAAAGGCGGCTGTCTCTCTGGGAGTCATGCGGGCGGCTTTGACCTGATTCCAAGTGCTCGGAAGCTGGGCGATCACGCTATCGGGGTCGCTGGAATACGACGGCGTCAGGTCCAACGCATGCTGCAGGCCCTCGTCATCCAGCTCCAGGTATGCGTTGCCGAAAGCCAGCAGATAGGGCGACGCTCCGTTGGGCAGCCGTAGCTGGAAGGTGCCTTCGAGCTGTCGATCGTGCGTGTTCTCATACAGATAGCTGAGCAGCACCCGGGCGCGGTGGCCGTCGATGCGCACGTCCGCCCGCATCGCTTTGAGCGGCAGGGCATCGTCGTCGCCGACTTTCAGGCGGGCGCTGTTGGGGACCAGCTGCGAGCGCTGCCAGGTCTTCAGCTCTTCAGCGCTGAGGTTCTCTGGCCGCAGGCTCTGGGCGGTGAAGCCGCGTTCCGCGGTGCTGTTTCTGGCGTCGGCGCTGGGTAGAGGGCTGCCAAACAGCATGTCGCCGAAAGAGCTGCCGCGGCTGCTGCAGGCGCTCAAGCAACACAGGCCGGCACAACAGAAAAAGATCGCGAGGGTGGGGCGCTTCATGGGGTCTCCTCAGAGCGGGGTCTGCGGGATTGGACACGCCACCAGCAAGCCTATTCGCAACAATCTGTGGGCGAAGGCAAGAGCCCGCGCATGGCTTGACGTGTAGCCTCGTTGCAGACAGAATACCGGGCCTCCTCCCAGCTGACCGGAATGCACTTGTTTCCTACGCTGCTCTCGCCTTCCAGCCCGCTGCGCGCCCGTCCTCGAGATGCGCTGTTGATCGGGGTGCTCCCCGGCGAAGGCGCAGGGCCCGAGATCGTTGCCGCTGCGCTCGATGTGCTGGCGGCGTTGCGCGAGTGTACGGGCTTACAGGTCAATGTCCGGGAAGCAGGCAGCCTGGGAATGCGGGAGGGCCGCTTCCTCGGTCCTTTCGCAGCCGAGTTGCGTGGCTTCTGTGACCAGGTCTTCGCGGACGGGGGCGTTTTGCTCTGCGGAGCGGGCGGCGGCCGGTTTGTCTACCATCTGCGCCGGGCCTACCAGTTGTTCTGCAAGCTGGTGCCAGTGCGGCCGCTGGCTGGGTTGGCAGCTTGTCGCTCTCTGCGTGAAGAGGTCGTGGGGGGCTGCGATCTGGTGGTGGTGCGTGAGAACATTTCCGGCTACTACTTCGCTCAAGATGCTGGAGAGCGGGACCTGCAACAGACCGTCGAGCACTCTCGCCAGGCTGCCCTGCAGCTTCTGCAGGTCGCCTGTGAGCTGGCCGCCTCCCGGCGCAGACGCTTGGCTGTGGTGGTCAAGGACGGAGGCCTGCCAGGCTTGACCCGGCTGTGGAAAGAGGCTGCTTGGGAGGCCGCCGCTCCCCACGATCTGGAGCCGGAGTTCCTCAACGTCGACTACGCGGCCTACCGCCTGCTGCAGGCGCCCTGCGAGCTCGATGTGCTTGCGGCTCCCAACCTGTTCGGGGATGTGTTGGCCGACGTCTCGGCGCTGTTGCTCGGCGCGCGCAGCGTCTCGTTCTCCGGCAACTTTGCCGCAACCGGCGCAGCTGTCTATCAGACCAACCACGGCTCGGCCTGGGACCTGCGAGGCCGAGACCGGGCCAATCCCATCGGCCAGATCCTGGCCCTGGCCATGCTGTTGCGCGAGAGCTTCGGCTGTGTCGAGGCGGCGGGCCGGATCGAACGGGCTGTCGAATACATCTTGCGCCAGGGCTGCGCGACTCCTGAGCTTTCGGCCTTGCCTGGGCCACGTATCGGTACGCGCGAGCTGGGCCGGCGGGTCGCGGCGGCTGTACTCCACGACGCGGCAAGCCCCTGCCTCGGTGATGCATGAGCCGGGGTCTACTGCTGATCGACCTACAGCACGACTTCCTGCAGGCGCCCGGTCTGTTGCCCTCGGCAGGTCCGCTGCTCGAACGCGTGGGCCAGCTGCTGAAAAGTTGTCGGGCTCGCGGCTTCCCCGTGTTCCACGTGCGCACGACGGTCGCGGCAGGGGGCCTGGGCATGCCCCACTGGCAGAACGCCGGGCGCACTCTGTGCCGTGAAGGCAGCACGGGCTGGCAGGCTCCCCCGGAGTTGCAGCCTCTGCCGGCAGAGACCGTGGTCTCGAAGCTGTTCTACAGTGGTTTTGAAGATGGCAGCTTGCACGCGGCACTGCAGGCGCAGGGCGTGAACCAGCTGTGGGTGTCAGGCGTGCACACGCACGCATGTGTGCGGGCGACCGTGCTGGATGCGTACGCGCGAGGCTATCGCCTGCGCGTCGCCGACGATGCCATCGCCAGCGACGACCCGTTGGCGGCTGAGCTGGCGCGCGACTTCATGCAAAAACGGGTCGCGCAGTTCGAGCCCGTGGCCTCTCTGTTGGCCGGATCCTCCCAGCCGTCGGGGCGTTTGCGGGGAATCCCGGTGCCGCTTTGGGGAGACCGGCGTTTTGTCGAAGATCCTCACTGGTGGCGGCAGCCGCCGATGTGGCAGCACGTCTCTCCACGGGACAGCTCCGAGGCCCGCTTCTGGCTGCCGCTGGACGGACCCGGTACGGTAGCCGCAGTCGCGGGCCGAGCCCGCGAAGCCGGCGAGGCCTGGCGTTTCCGCGACCACTCCGAGCGGCAGCAGTTGTTGCTGCGACTCGCCGACGGGCTGGAGGCGGCTGCGCCCGCGCTCTGCGCGCGCCTGGTCGCAGACATCGGCAAACCTGTGCAGATGGCGCGGGCCGAGCTGGCCCGCAGCGCCACCCGCCTGCGCCAGTGCGCTGCTGAGGCCGCCCCCGAAGACTACCGCGCCTCGGAGGGGAGTGCCCGCCGTCGGCCGCTGGGCACGGTCGCCCTGATCACGCCCTGGAACCACGCTCTGGGCATCGCCGTCGGCCGCTTGGCGCCCGCGCTGCTGTATGGCAATGCTGTGCTCTGGAAGCCGGCGCTGCCGGGCGCCGCGCTGGCCGTCGAGCTGATGCGTCTGCTCGAGGCTGCCGGCGCCCCTGCGGGCCTGGTCGGGCTGGTGCAAGGCGGCGCCGACACGGCCCGGGTGCTGATGGACGAGCCTCTGGTCGATGCCGTCAGCCTGACCGGCTCGGGGGCCGCGGGGATGACTGCCGCCGCCCACTGTGCGCGCCGTCTGCTGCCCCTGCAGGCCGAGCTGGGAGGCAACAATGCGGCGATCGTGATGCCCGATTGCGACCTGGCCGAGGCTGCCCGGGGCATCGCCTTCGGTGCCTTCGGCTTCGCGGGCCAGCGTTGCACCGCCAACCGTCGGGCCGTGGTGGCGAAGGCCTGCCTGCCCGCCTTTCTGGCCGCGCTCCGCGACGTTGTCGAGGGCCTGCGCTGGGGAGACCCGCGCGAGCCCGACACCGTCCTGGGGCCGCTGATCTCTGTGGAGAGCCGCGCGCGCTTTCAGGCACTGCTGCGACGGGCGGAGGGCGCGTGCGAGCGCTTTCCCTGGGCGCCCTCTTTCGAGGGAGAGGATCCTGAGCTGGGGGCCTACCATCCTCCGGTGGTCGTGGTCTGCGAGGATGCCCGCCACGAGCTGGTCCAGGAGGAGAGCTTCGCGCCCATGCTGGTCGTGCAGCCGGCAGACGACTTCGCGATGGCCCTGCAGCTCGCCGAGCAGGTCCCCCAGGGTCTGGTGGGCGCGCTGTTCTCCGCAGACCCAAAGCAGCGCACCGCTTTCCGCCGCACGCAACGCGCGGGGCTGCTCAAGCTCGGCCAGGCCACGACCGGCGCGGGACTCGAGCTGCCGTTCGGCGGCTGGAAGGCGTCGGGCTTCGGTCCGCCCCAACACGGGCCGGGCAATCTGGAGTTTTATACCCGCTGGCAGGCCGAGTACCATCGCGGCGAGCCCTGAAGGAGCCTGGCATGCCCACTACAGAACAAGGACCCCGTGTCGCCGAGCTCGAAGCGACCTTCGCGCGCTACCCCGACGAGCCCCGCGAGGTGATCCTCAAAGCAGACCTGCTCAGCCTGGGCCATTGGTTCAGCGACGCGGCTCTAGCAGCCTCGCGCGGCTGCCTGGTCAAGTCCTACCGGCTGTTTTCCTACGACCTGGTGCCGATGGAGAAGATGCAGCGCAACGAGAGCCGGCGCGTGCCCGAGTTCTTCACCATCTTCGGGGGACCCTACGGGCTGCGCCCGGTCATCGTGCAGACCACACTCAACCCAAGCTCTCCGTACCTGATCGATGTGGTCGAGCAGCGCCTGGTGTTGCGCTGCGGGGATGAGTTGCTTGCCGAGCTGCGTTACCCGAAGCCTCCGGCCTACTACCAGCAGCGCTTCCCCGATGGCACCTGGTACCACGAGATCATCGCCTTCGGCTTCTTCATCACCGCCTTCCGCGCCTGCCAGTACTGGGGCCCCAAAGAAGAGTGCCGCTTCTGCGACATCAACCGCAACCTGCGGCAGATGCAACGCTCACGGGACTTTACACTCAACGCACCTGTCAAGCCTGTCGACTACGTACGCAGCGTCGCCGACTCCGTGGCAGCCGAGCAATTCGCGCAAGTCGGCGCGCCGCCCGAGATCAGCTTCTTGATCACCGGAGGTACGGTCGTCGACAAGTTGCACGGCAAGAGCGAGGACGATTTCTACGCCGAGTACGTTCGAGCGGTGCGCCATGGCGACACACGGCGCCATGTCAGCCTGCAGACCAACGCCAAACCGAAAGCCACGCTCGAGTGGTTCCGAGACCTCGGGGTCAGCTCGCATCATGCCAACATGGAGGTCTGGGACCCCAAGCTGTTCGCCTGGCTGTGCCCGGGCAAGCACCGCCAGGTTGGTCGCGACGAGTGGGTGCGGCGGCTGATCGACAGTGTCGATGTCTTCGGGCCTGGTGAGGTCAAACCGCTCTTCGTCGGGGGCGTAGAGATGGCGCGTCCGCACGGTTTCAAGACTGTCGACGAAGCCGTCGAGTCGACGGCCGCTGGGGTGGACTTTCTGATGTCCCACGGGGTGGTGCCCCGTTTCAATCAATGGCGCCGCGAGTTCGGCTCGCCTCTGGTCGAGGGCTGCGAACAACCTCCGATCCCGCTCGATTACACCATCCGCTTGATGCGCCGCCGCTACGAGAGCTGGAAGCGCTACAAGTTGCCGCTCCCCAACATGGGCCGGCTGCTGACCCCGACGCGCCATCTAGGCGTCGGACACGGCACCTATGAGGATGAGATCCTGCTGCTCGAGAACACCTATCCCGACAACATCCTCGAGATCGTCGAACAGAACAGCCTGCAACCAGAGCTCTGACAGGAGCACCGATGTTCCACAACCTTCCCGAGGCCTTCGTGGCGCGCATGCGCACGCTCGAAACCCGCGACGCCGAGCAACGCCAGCAGGGCTTGCCCAAGACACAGCGCTACTGCCAGGTGCCGCCCGAGACCGGCCGCTTTCTCGCCCTGCTCTGCGCGTCGGCCCCGCCGGGCCCGGTGCTCGAGATCGGCACCAGCGCCGGCTATTCGACGCTCTGGCTGCTGCAGGCCTGCCGGCTGAGCGGCCGGTCCTTGACGACGGTCGAGCTGTTGGAATCGAAGCGGGCGATCGCGGCGGAGACCTTCGCCCTCACGGGGGTGGCTGCGGAAGTCGAGCAGCGGGCGGGCGACGCCCGTGAAGTGGCTCGTGATCTCGAAGGTCTGGCCTTCTGTTTCATCGATGCCGAGAAGCCGGAGTATCCGGCCTACTACGAGCTGTGCCTCGAGCGCAGCCTGCCCGGTGCCCTGTTGGTGTGCGACAACATCACCAGCCACGCCGAGCACTTGCAAGACTTCACCGCCAAGGTACTGGCCGACACCCGGGTCGATGCGCTGCTCGTGCCCCTGGGCAAGGGCCTGCTTGTGTGCAGGAACCTCTGAGCATGGAAGCCGCCGAGCAGGAACGCCTGACCCGAGTCGGCCCGGGCAGCCCCATGGGCGGCTTGCTGCGGCGCTACTGGTTCCCGCTCACGGCCAGCAGCCGCGTGGCCGCACCCGGCAGCCTGCACGCGTTGCGACTGCTCGGCGAGGACCTGCTGCTGTGCCGCGACCACTCCGGCCGGCTCGGCCTGCTCGAGGCCCACTGCCCGCATCGTCGCGTCGCGTTGCGTTTTGGCTGTCTCGATGACGAGGGCTTGCGTTGCCCCTACCACGGCTGGAAGTTCGCGCTCGATGGGCGTTGCCTGGAGATGCCTGCCGAGCCTCCCGACACGCCGTTGCGCACACGTGTGCGGTTGGGCAGCTACGCGGTGCAAGAGCTGGGCGGGCTGGTCTGGGGCTATCTCGGACCCGAGCCCGCACCCGAGCTGCCGCACTACGACCTGTTGACGAAACCCGGAGTGCTGCGGGATATCGGCTGGGCCGAGCTGCCTTGCAACTGGCTGCAGATCATGGAGAACAGCGTCGATCCCTACCACACCGAGTGGTTGCACGGCCATCACCTCAGCCAATACGGGCAGGGACCCGCGGCCTACCGGCGCCGCACGGTCCAGGTCGGTTTCGAGCGTTTCCGCTACGGGATCATCAAGCGCCGCCTGCTCGAGGGCGGCTCGGAACAGGACGACGGCTGGCGCGTCGGCCATCCGCTGGTGTTCCCCTGTACATTACGGGTCGGAGAGGGCTTCCGGCAACGCTTCCAGTTCCGCGTCCCCCGCGACGACCGCTCCACCCTGCACCTGTGGTACTCGACCTACCGCCTGCCCCCGGGAATGGAGGCGCCGCCGCAGCCCGTGGTTCCCGAGTACGAAGTTCCCTGGCGGGATGCGGACGGGGATCTGCGCGTCGACTTCATCGACGCCGGGGACATCATGGCCTGGGTCAGCCCCGGCGCGATCAGTGACCGTACCAAGGAACAGCTGGCGAGCTCAGACCGGGGGCTGGTGATGTACCGGCGGCTGCTGCTCGAGCAGTTGGCTGCAGTCGAGGCGGGATGCGATCCGCTCGGGGTGATCCGCGACCCGGACGAAGCCCGCAACCTCGAGCTGCCCCATGAGATCGAGAAGCTCGGCGGGGGGGACGACTTCGTCCTGCGGGCCATGGGCGGGGGACACGGGCGCTTCAGCCCCCTGTATGATACGGTGGTCAATGCCTGGCAGCAGGCGGTGTGAGCGGCCCCTCGAAAGGAGACCCGGCATGAGCGTGACAGACATTGCGGCCTGGCACAAGGTCCTCGGCCCCATGCCGCGCTTGCTCTACCACCCGCCGCACACTTATCCGGTGACGGCGCCTGATTGGCAGGACCAGCCCGGCGCAAGCAGGCCCCAACCGGCCGAGGGGGCGCTGCGCCTGTATGTCCATGTGCCCTTCTGTCGCTACAAGTGTAGTTTCTGCTTCTATGCCTTGAGCCTGGGAACCAAGGACCCAGCGATGGCGCGCTACGTCGACGCGCTGATCCGCGAGCTCGACTGGATCGAGCCGGGCACTCCGCTGTCCCAGGCATTCGTGGGAGGAGGCACGCCGACGGCCCTGCTGCCGGAGCAACTCGACAGGCTGCTGGGCGCGATCTTCGCCCGCACTGAGCCCCTGCCGGGGGAGCTGCATACGGTCGAGACCTCGCCCGAGACGCTGACTGAGGCGCACATAGAAGTGCTGCTGCGGCACGGGATCCCGCGCGTGAGCATGGGCATCCAGACTCTGGACGAGGGCGTGTTGCACGGCGTCCACCGCCGCCACAGCGCTGAGGATGCTCTACGCGCATGCGACTTGCTGGCAGCCGCGGGTTTGATCGTCAACGTCGACCTGATCTATGGCCTGCCAGGGCAGACCGAGGCCAGCTTCCGTGCCGACCTCGAGACTCTGGACGCGCACGGGATCAACAACCTGTCCGTCTACAATCTGCGCGTCAACGAAGAGACCTCGGTACGACGCAGGCTGCGCGAGGATGAGTGGCTCGACCTCGAGCGCCTGGTCCACTGGCGCAGGTTCCTGCGCGGCGAGACGCAGAGGCTGGGTTTCGAACAGTACCGCTGGCACTGCTTCCGGCGCCGCGAAGGCCGCGGTGCCAACTACGAGCGCGCTGCCTGCTTTGACGTGCAACGGGGCGGCTATCGGCTGGGAGTCGGGTTGAGCGCTCGTTCGAAGTTGGGCGATGCTGTCTACGAAAACGTGCGCGACATGCAGCAGTACCTCGAGCGCATCGAAGCGGGCGGGAGTCCCGTGCAGCGGATGCTGACGATGGACAGCGAAGATGTGCGCACCCATTGCATCTCGCGCTCTCTGGGAGACGGCAAGGCGCTGCTCAAAGCCGACTGGCAGGCGGCCTTCGGCCAGCCCATCGAGTCCTGTTTCGGGCCCCTGCTCGAGCGTTTGCAGGCTGTGGGCCTGCTGCACGACGACGGAGAGCGCCTCGAGCTGAGCCCGGACGGGGCGTTGGTCTATGACCTGATCAACCTGGCCTTTTTCCCGGCACGCGCTCGGCGTTGGCTGGAGGGCCGTCAGCCTCTATTGCAGGCCTGACTCGAGTCGACTGCTAGGGCTAGAGTTTGGCGATTTTGCTGGCCGAGTTCCGTAAGGCAGTCCCGCTGGAGTGGGGGGA
>JAJDCP010000071.1 GCA_029260765.1 Planctomycetota bacterium | reverse complement strand
TGGGGCAAGGCCAAGGGCGCTGCCTCCGCTGTAGGCCGAGGCGCGCGGACCGTCGGAGGCCTCGCTCTGGGCGGGATCGCCTTGGCTGGCGGCGCGATGTTGGGCGGTGCCCGGCGTGTCATCGGTGGCGCCAAGAAGGCTGGCAGCTGGCTCTGGAACAAGGCCAAAGGCGCTGCTTCCGCCGTCGGTCGTGGTGCGCGCAGCATCGGACGCGGCGCCAAGAAAGCCGGAAGTTGGCTCTGGGGCAAGATCAAGGGCGCTGCCTCTTCCGTCGGACGCGGCGCACGTCGGATCGGACGTGGTGCCAAGAAGGCCGGAAGCTGGCTCTGGGGCAAGATCAAGGGCGCTGCCTCCGCCGTCGGTCGTGGCGCGCGCAGCATTGGTCGCGGTGCCCGACGGGCCGGCGGCTGGCTGCTCGGCAAAGCCAGGGGCGCAGCCTCCGCAGTCGGACGAGGCGTTCGGGCCATCGGCCGCGGCGCACGACGGACCGGCAGCTGGCTCTGGGGCAAGGCCAAGGGCGCTGCCTCCGCAGTCGGTCGCGGTGCGCGTGCCATCGGCAGGGGAGCCCTCGCCGTCGGCGGTCTCGCCGTTGGCGGACTGGCTCTCGCGGGCGGCGCAGCTCTCGGCGGCGCACGGCGTGTGATCGGTGGTGTCAAGAAGGCTGGCAGCTGGCTCTGGGGCAGGACCAAGGGTGCCGCCTCTGCGGTGGGCCGGGGCGCTCGCGCTATCGGCCGCGGCGCCAAGAAGGCTGGCAGTTGGCTCTGGGGTGGCCTGAAAAAGATCGGTGGCGGCCTGCGCAGTGTTGGCTCCAGAGTCGCCGCCGGTGCGCGCAGCATCGCCGGCCGCGTAGCGGGCGGAGCGCGCGCCGTGGGCCGCAAGCTGTGGGGTCTGCGTAAAGTCGCCGCGGGCGCTGCTCTGGGTGGTCTCGCCGGAGGCCTGTTGGGCGGCCCGGTTGGAATGGCCGTGGGGATCGGCCTGGGCGGACTGGCCGGCGGGCTCATGACCCGTGGCGGAAGCCGAAACGGAAGCCGCGGCCAGGGCTGTAGCAAGCCGCCATCGCCTCGCAAGACGCGCAGCGGACTGCGCGGCATCCTCGGCATGGCCGTAGGTGGCGCGGTGCTCGGCGGCGTGATGGGCGGCCCGATGGGGGCAGTGCTCGGCGCGGGTCTGGGTGCCCTCGGCGGAGTCCTGCTGCGCGGCCTGAGCAAACGCCGCAAGAAGCCCGCCCGCACTCGCGCAGCGCGCAGACGCGCACGGCGCCGGCAACGCCGGGCACAACGATTCACCGAAAAGCTGTGCCGCAAACACGGCGGCTCGAAGCAAGGCAACCGGCTGCGCTCGATGCTTGGCGGCGCGGCCGCGGGAGCGGTCGTGGGCGGGCTGCTTGGCGGGGCCCTCGGCGCCCTGGTCGGCGGCGGCGTGGGAGCATTGCTCGGCGCTGCGCTATCGAACTCTGGAAGCAGGCGCAGGCGCCGTCGCGCTCGCAGACGCGGCGGCCGCCGGGGACTCTTCGGCCGGCTGGGCAGCCTGGTCCGAGGTTGGTGGGCGAGACGCCGCAAGGCCCACCAAGGAAGAGGTCTGCGCGACCGCCTGAAGCTGCTCACCCGTGTGCAGGCGAGCTTTAGCCGCTTCCGCAAGGCCTACACCGGCATCATCAGCGACAAACGCAAGCCTCCTTCAGAACTGATGAAGCGGCCGACCAACGAACGCTGGAAAGTGCTGCAGGTCGAAGACCAGAACCTGTTCCGCTTGTTCAAGGGCGAATCCCGGCTGCGTCGCGCTCTCGGCCATCCGCGCCGCCCCGGCGTCTACCGCATGGCCGACGAAGGTGGCGAGAGCTGGCAGAAGCAGCGTCCCTACCGGACCCTGTTCGGCCTGTACAAGCGGGCCGGATTCGCACGCGGCGACACGATCCATACCCGTGGCATGCGGATCCGCTGGAGCCGCGTACGTCACCGTTTCGGCAAGCTGCGGCCCAGTTACGAGCTGCACCGTACCCTGCGCGGCCTGCTGCCCGAGCGCAACCCGACCGACATCGCTCGCGAGGCGAACCGCGTGATGAGCTGGGTCCGGGTCGTGCATCCGAAGGGTGCTGAGATCCTCGATCGCCCGACGTCGCGGCCGCCCTTCCCCGGCATCCGCCTCGAACGCGCGTCTCCGGGGACCGTCCTGGCGGTCTTGGAGATGACCCCCGAAGAGCGCGCGCTCTTCCAGGGCAGCTGGGTCAAAGTGCTCGGACGCGGGCGTCTCGACGCCTGGGTCGACAAGTCACGCGTACAGCCCTGCATGTCTCCAGAGCAGCAGTTGATCCGGGCACGCATCGCAGGCCGGCGTCGCAAACGGGCGGGGCAGGTCAACCGCGACGACCGTTTCGGCAACCTGCGCAATACCTTCAGCAAGCGCCCCAACCAACGCGCCATCGAGGCGCGGGCCGGCGTGACCCGCTTGACCGAGGGCCGCAAGCTCGAGCGTCTTGCCGCACCCCAGGGCGACAGCAACGCGCTCGAGATTCCCGGCGAGATCGAGATCGATCTGCAGAGACTCTCGACCATGGACCAGAAGCGCGTCCGGCGCATGTTCCGGCTCCGTGGAGAGACCGTGCCGCGCCGCTTCGCGCGCATCCGCCACGGTCGGAAGTACGGACTGCAGAACCGCATCTTCGACTTCGCCCACCGCCTGGCGGGGGCACGGCGCTCTCGCTCGATGTTCTTCAAGGGACGCGAAGCCGACGCGCAAGCAGACGCCCTCGCCGGCGAGCTGCAACTGCACAAGCCCCAAGCCGGCGCCAACACGATGTCCTTCAACCAGCGCCTTAAGATCGAAAAGGCCGCCGGCTTCGATCCCGGTCCGATCAAGATGGACGTCAGCGCCCGCGCCGCAAAACTGGCCCAACGCTTCGGCGCCAAAGCCTTTACCGTCGGCAAGCAGACCTACTATGGCGCGGGTCAGGGTCAGGGCGATTTCGCAGACAAAGCCGCGATCATCGCGCACGAGTCGAAGCACGCCAAATTCCATCACAACGCATCCGGCCGTTTTGGCCGGGACGTCGAAGGTGAAGCGGAGGCCAGCGAAGCCGCATACCTGAAGACCTACAGCAGCTACTCGCAGCAAACCAGCCACATGCAGACCAAGACCTCGGTGCTGACCGGTTCAGCGCCGCGGGTCGTGCACGCGAAATCCACGGCTGCACCGACAACTTCGCTTGCCAACGCCATCCCGGCCAAGCCCAAGGCGAAAGAGCACGTCAGTGGCGACCAGCTGGAACGCGCGATGAAGATCTACGGTGCCAAGCCCAAGATCGACGGCGAGTCCTTCCTCGATGAGCTGTCCAACCAGGTATTGGAGCTGCTGCACGACGAGCTCGAGTCCGACTCGATCCGCGGTGCCGACTTCAAGGGCTTCAGCTTCTAACACAGCGCGCTCCGTGGAGTTCCCATGGCCCGTAAATCGGCCGCCCACACCATGATGCTCTACGGCACCCTGTGGGGCCTGGCCATCGAGGCTGTCACCCTCGCCGGCCGCTATCTCGGGGGTGTCCAAGTCACCCGAGACACTTCCTGGTTGGCCCCCCTCACCCTGGGCTACCGCATCCATCACGGCTATTTCGGCCTGCTGATCCTGCTGTTCGGTAGCCTGCTGCCGGGGCGCTGGCGCCGTTGGGGCTGGACGCTGGGCTGGGCGCTTCTGCTGTCGGACTTGCTGCACCATTTCGTCGTGCTGTGGTGGCTCGAGGGCGACCCACAATTCCACATCCGCTATGCATGATGGTATCCTGCTCAGACCCCGGCCGGAGAACAGGATGCGTGGCCGCCAGCAAGCGCCTCTTCATCGCCATCGAGCTGCCTGCCGCCGCCAAGAACCGGCTGCGCACGGTGCACATTCCGTTGCCTGGAGTCCGCTGGCTGCGCTCCGAGCAGCTGCATCTGACGCTGGCGTTCGTGGGCACCCTGGCCGGAGCGCGTCAGCCAGCGCTCGAGGCTGCCCTGGCCCACGTGCAGGCCGGCTCCTTCCTGCTCAGCCTGGAGGGGCGGGGCCGTTTCCCCAAGCGCGGACCCGCCCGAGTGCTTTGGGTGGCAGCACATGCGAAGCCCGCCAGCGCGCTGCCAGAGCTGCATCGCAAGATCTGCGAGCAGCTCACGCAAGCAGACCTGCCATACGACCACAAACCCCTGCGCCCTCACGTGACTGTGGCCCGCGTGCGCCGCACGAACGATCGCCAGGGCCGGGACGCACTGCAGCCGTTTCTGCAGCAGACGCTGCGCGTTGTCGAACCGTTCGCCGTGACTGCGTTCGCGCTCATTTCCAGCCGCCTGCTGCCCGAAGGGGCACGCTACACACAGGAAGCCCGCTTTGAGCTCGAGTGAACATACCCTGAGTATCGCGACCCTCATCGATCGCGAGTCTGTGCTCGACACCCGCCTGCAAGCCGCTGAGCTGAGCGGACGCCCACTGCTGGCAGTTACGGATAGACCCTTGCGCACAGGCTTCGTCGACGCGATCGATGGGCGCTCCTGCGACCGGGCAGAGGCACGCAACCGCCTGTTGGACAAGGCTCGGGGCTGGGTGTTGTGGCTCGAGGAGGGAGAACGGCTCGAGCCCGAGGCCTGCGTCTTGCTGAGCGCATGGCTGCGGCAACCCGAAGACCGTGGCGGACCCGGCAACGCGTTGGCCGCGCCCGTGCACATCGTCGACGAGTCGGGGGTCCCACGCAGAGCCGTGCGGCTGATGCGGGCCCACCCGGGCGTACGTTTCGTGGGAGGTGATGCCGAGGCTCCCGAGATCGACGGGTCCACCCATCCCAGCCCGGTATTGACGGTGCACAAGCCTCTGCTGGGCTTCGATGGTTTCGACCAGGCCGCCGCCCTCTTCCAGTCCGAAGATCCTGTGCAGCGCAAGAGCGCGCTGGAGACACTGCGGACACTCGCGCAACAGGGTGCGGGCGAGATACGCATCCTGGCCATGTGCGCATTCGTCCGCTACCTGCAACACCAGGGCAACCACGACGAAGCCTTGTCGCTGGCTTTCAGCGCGCTGCGCCTCGATCCACGCTTCGCCGAGATCCACTGCCTGCTGGGCGATCTGTACCGCTCGCTGAACGAGCTTGAGAAGGCGCGGCTGTGGTACCGCAGCGCATGGGGACTGCGGCGGCCGCCTCCCTGGACGCGGCACTGCGATCCCCTCAAGTACGGCTGGGAGCCGCAAGAAGGCATCGAAGCCTGCAACCGCGGCCTGCCGCTCGACAGGCGCGATGCCCCGCGTTTCCGCCGCGTACGGCCCCGCGCTCCCGAGCGCGTCAGTGTGGTCATCGCCTGCTCAGGCCTTCCCGGGCCTGTGCTGGAAGGCTTCGCTACCCAGACCTGGCAGGATCGCGAGCTGCTGGTGCTCGACGATGGACCCGAGCCCGATCTGGCGCTGAGGAACAGCCAAGACCCGCGCGTGAGCTACCAATACCTGCCGACACCGACCTCGCTGGGTACCAAACTCGAGCTGGCGCGCGAGTTGGTGTACGGTGGGCGCATTGTGCTATGGGAGCCTCAGGCCGCGTATGGCCCCCGCTACCTGGAACGGCTGGCCGCGCTGCTCGAAGACCAGGACCTGGTCTACCTGGCAGGGCTCTGGCTGCTGCGGGCTGAAGACCGGCGCTGCGGTTTCCTTCGCCCGAGCAAGAAGCATGAAGACCGTGGCTACTTCGGCAGCTGCCTGGCGTTCCGCCACAGCGTCTTCCAGAAGGTGTCGTTCCGCGACAGCGATGACGAGGCCCTGCTGTTCTTCATCGAAGAGGCCGAAGCCCGTGGTTATGCGAGCCATCCGCTGCTCGACAGCGAGGGATTGTGCCTTCTGGCGCCCGGCCGCGGTGATCTTGCCACCGGCCTGGCCGACTTCGAGCGCGTGCTGCCGCCGGAGCTCGCCAACCTGCAGGCCACGCTTGTCGGCCAGGGCTCACGCGCGGCCCACTAGACAGGAGTCCTCAGCTTGGAGCTCTTCCACTTCACCACCGACGTGCGTGTCCGCTTGCCCGAGACCGATGCGATGGCCATCGTCTTCCACGGCCATTTCTTCACATACATGGAAGTCGGCCGCGTCGACTACTTGCGCAACCTCGGACTGGCCGAAGGCATCCGCCCGATCAAGGACTTCGAGAACGTCGTCGCCCACGCCGAATGCGACTTCAAGAGCCCGGCCCGGCTCGATGATCCTCTGGTGATCTCGGTCCGGGTTGCCGAGATCGGGCGGCATTCCTTCAGATTCCGCTTCAAGATGATCCACCGCAAAGAGAACCGGCTGGTGGCGCTCGGCTCGACGGTGCACTGTGCGGTCGACGAACATATGCAACCGATGCTGATTCCCGAGAGCTTCATCGCCAAGATCGTCGCCTTCGAGGGCGACAGCGTGAAGATTCGCGGACAGACCGGGGCGTAGACAGAAGAAAACGGTCGCCTCAGATCCTCTGCCACTTGGGCGGCAGCAGCGTGCGGTCGAGGAAGGTGTCGAGATCTTCGCCGAAGGTGTAGTGAGCGCGGAAGGTGCCGCAATTGAGCACCGAGTAGAGGCCCTCGATGCAACTCTGGATGCGCAACTGATGGATCGGGTTGGCGTTGCGCTTCTCCCCGGGAGTGATTTCTTTGCGCCAGGGCAGCACGAAGATGTAGTCGTAGGTCCCGAGATGGTGCTTCACCATGTCCAGGACCTCAAAATTGCGCACCTCGCCCTCGATACCCGATTGGTTGAGCATCCAGTAGGCCAGGAAGTCGACCACCGTCTTGTCGGAGATGAACGTAGGGGCCTCGAGCTCTTCCTGGATCTTGATCTGAAACGTTCGCAGGCGGATATTGCGGCGCTCGGCGGCGTCCTGGATTCCACTCCAGCCGAGGCGGCCGTGCTCGCGCAACGCGCGCTCTGTCGGGTCGCCAATGACCGGCAGGTTGTGGTGTTTGGCGAGCGCCTTGGCGAGCGTCGTCTTGCCTGTGCCCGCCGCTCCCGAAATCCCAATCCGCATGCCTTCCCCCTGCTCAATGCTGTGTGTGTGCCAGCGAATGATACCATCTCCCGCCAGCAGGCTGTAGACTCTACGGCTGCGCAGCGCGGACAGGAGCGCGAGCCTTGACCCCAGGACATGCCCTGACCGCCGGCCTCACCCGCCACAAACTCGCCTCAGGACCGACAGTGCTGCTCGATCCGGGCCCGAACCCTGAGGTGCTCGGCGTGGCCCTCTGCCTGCCGGTCGGCGGAATCGTCGAAGACCGCCGCACACAGGGGCTCAGCCACTTCCTCGAACACGCCTACGACCTCGGCAGCGAACGCTTTCCCGAAGGCGTGATGGCCGCCCGCCTGGCATCCTGGGGAGGACTGAAGAACGCCTCCACAGGCAAGGATGCGACCTGCTTCTACGCTTCGCTTCCGCCGTCTCGGCTCGATGCCTACCTCGAGATGGAAGCCGACCGGTTCTTCAACCTGCAGCTGCCGGCCGAACAACTCGCCACCGAAGCGCGCGTAGTGCTCGAAGAGCGCCGGGGGCGGGTCTCGGACAAATTGCACGGGGCCGTGTTCGAGCAGATCCTCGCGCTGATCTATCCCGACCACCCGTACGGATTCCCGCTGGTCGGCACCGAAGAGAGCGTACGCGGTTTCGACCGCGCGCTAGTCTCGCAGTTCTATCAACGCCACTACGTGCGCAACAATCTGGCCATCGCCATCAGCGGGGGTTTCGAGGCCGAGGCGGCCCTGGCAGCCGTGCAACGCCGCTTCGGCGCCGGCCGCACGGGCCCGGCCTGGCCTGAGCCGCCCACGCCCCCACGCCCCCACAGGCCGCAGCTGATCGAACTCGAAGCGCCTGACGAGCTGGGCTCGGTCTTCCTCGCCTGGCAGGGGCCGCCCAAGCACGATCCGGACCGGGTCTACCTCGATCTGCTGGCCTCCATTCTCGGCAGCGGACGGGCCTCGCGGCTGGCGCGCCGTCTGGTACGCGAGCAGAGACTGGCCGTGGCGGCGTCCGCACGGACCGGGCGGCATCGGCAAGCTGGCTACGTGATGTTGTCGGCGATGGCGCCGCGCTCGGTGCGTAGCGCACGGCTGGCCGAGGCTCTGTGCGGCGAAGTCGAGCGGGTGCGGCAGGGAGGAGTGCGTCCGCTTGAGGTTGCCTGGGCCGTCGAGCGCTGGCAATTGGGCCGGGCGGCGGTCTTCCAGTCGGTCTGTGAGCGCGCGCAGTTCCTGGCCAAAGCCGAGGTCACCGACGTGCGCGGGGTCGAAGCGGTCGATGCCGACCTGGCATGTCTCGAGATCCCCCCGCGCGAGCTCTGTGCGCGCGTGCAGGCAGCCGCACAGCGCTGGCTCGAGCCCGAACGGCGCGTGCAGGTGTGCAGCCGCAGCCGCACGGAGCCGACGGCACCATCCAAACCACAGGTTGCGGGCAAGCGGCGCTCGTCGGAGCGGCTCTACGTTGAGGGGGCACCGCTCGATCTGACACCGCCGCCGGGAAGCGCCGGGCCTGCCCGGCTGCGTGCGATCCCCCTGCCGGATGCGCCCTGCATGGCTTTCGCGCTCGCTTTCGACGCGGGCAGCTGCGACGACCCTGAAGGCCTGGGAGGTCTAGCGGCCCTGACGGCGCGGGCGGTCCACCTCGGCGCGGGTGGCTTGAGCGAAGACAGCCTGGCGGTGCTGAGTGACCGCCTGGGGACCGGCTTCAGCCCCAGCACAGATGCCGATGCGACCAGCTTCTCGGGAATCTGCCTGCCCAGCCGCTTCGAGGCTGTGCTCCGCCACATGGCGAGTCTGCTGCGGCAGCCCGACCTGCCCGACCACGGCGTGCAGCGCTTGGTGGCCGAGTCGGTCACGCGCCGGCGCTACCAGAGGCGCTCACCCGGACAGCTCCTGGTCGAAGCGTTCTACGAATGCCTGTATCCCCCAGAGCATCCCTACCGGCGCATGCCCTGGGGACGGCTGCATGATCTGGGATGCATCGAGCGCGCACATGTACAGGAGTTCCATGCCCACCACTTCGTGCATTCCCGGCTCTCGGCAGTGGTGGCAGGTCCGTTGCCCGAAGACACGCTCCGCCAGGCGATGCAGGAGATCCTCGCGTTTCCGCCATCCGCAACGCTCCCGAAATTGCTTTGGCCGCGCACCCAGCCTCGCCGGCGGGTGGTGGTGGTCGATGTGCCCGAGCTCAGCCAAGCGCACATCCGCCTGGGCCAGGTCGCCATGCCGCGTGCGCATCCCGACGAGCCCGGCTGGGACGCGCTGATGGAGATCCTGAGCCGCGGCGGAGTACAGGGCCGGCTGCCTCGCCGGCTACGGGTCGGCGAGGGTCTGGTGTATGCCGTGGATTGCGGCTTGTTGAGCAGGCGTCAGGCGGGGCCCTTCTTCGTGCATCTCTCGACGGCCGTGCAGAATGCCCGCGAGGCTGTCCAAGCCGTGCTCGAAGAGCTGCAGCTGGTGCGCGCACACGCGGTACCGGATGACGAGCTCAAGCAGGTGAAAGGCAAGATCTGCGGCTCGCTGCCGTTTCTGTACGAGACGGTCGTCGCCCAGGCCGGGCTGGCGTTGGATGAGCTCCTGCACGGCGAGCAGCCCGGTTCATTGGATCGGCGGGCGCAGGCGATCGAGAACCTCGATCCCCAGACCCTGCATGCGCTGACATTGCGCTGGCTCGAGCCGGACAACCTGGCCATCGCGGCAGTTGGCTCTGCCGAGCAGCTGCGGCCCGCCCTGGCTCCATTTGGCGAGGTCGAGGTACGCGACCCCCTGAAGATGCTCTGAGAGGGCTCAGCCCTCGGCGGCGGGCGCGGCTTCGACGACCTTTTCAGCCGGACGGCGGCCCAGCTCAAGCAGCGGTCCGAGCTGGGTCTCAAGGCTGCGGCGGCCGCCACTTCCCAGCCCGCTGCGACGCCCGAGCGTACCGCCTTCGCGGAACGCGCAGTGCAGAGCGTCCTCGATCCAGCCCCGGCAACCCCCATGCGCTTCGCCGTCATCGCCGACGGCGACGAAGCTGAACTCCATCCGGCAGCCCTGCGGCGTAGCGCGCAGGAAGCGCGTCAACACCAGGGCCTTCGAGTCCAGGCTGCTGCGCACACTCTCGTACACATCCGGGCAACGATCCCAGGTGGCCGAGACCTGAAAGCTCTCGACCACGCAGCCCTCTTTGAGAAAGCGCGCCCGCCGCACAGGCAGTGCCGGGCGCTGCTGCCACCAACCCTTGGCGGGTCCGGTGCCGAGCGGCCGCCCTCCCAACTCGCGACAGGCCGCGGTGACTGTGCGCTCGTGTTGGATTACAGCCTCCGCCGACCCCTCGAAGACGCCGATCAAGGTCGAGGTGCCACGCAGCTGACGCACCAGAGCGCCGAAGATGCCCGGCTGCTGCAGCAACAACTTCAGGCCGAGCACTTCTCCCTTGCCGAACAAAGCTGCCCGGCCTCGGTTCCAGTACTCGCGGCCTCGCTTGAAGAGGTTGGGAAGGATGCCGGGAAGATTGCTGAGCAGACGTTGCAGGAGGCGCTCGAGGAAACCCTCTTCATGCGCGTTCTGCAGCAGCATGCTCTCCATCTCGTCGAGCAGGACCAGGGTGCCCCCGAGCCCGCGTTGGGCCGCCGTACGCAGTGCCGACAAGCCCGTGGCCACGCTCTCATAGCCAAACGCGACGAAACCACGGCTCTCCGGTACCGGGAAGACCTTCAGATGCACCCGCACCGGCACACCCAGCTCGTTGTGCGAGGCTGTCAGAAAGTGGATCCAGTCGCTGCCCCGCGAGCCCTCAACGCAAATCGGGCTGTTGTAGAGAGTCCCATCCCAGGTCACGAGCGAGATCCCCAGCAACAACTCGGGAGCATCCTCGAGCCCCGGAGGGCAGTCATGGTCGCAGAACAGCCAGTCGCCCACCGTGGCATGCTCGTCGGCGACCATGCCTGTGGTGAAGCCACGCCGCTGCAGCTCCTCTTCAAAGCGCAGCCAGCTCATACCGACTTCGACTTCGACCATCTGCGAGGTCTCGGACAGATCGACGATGCGTTGGAAGCGGTGCAGGTCGAGGTGCAAGCCGGGTTGGGCGGGATCGTCCGGCACCTGCCAGGGCAGCAGGACGAGCTCGTGCTGGTGGGCCAGGCGCAGGACTTTTGCGATCTCCTCAACACTGCCTGGCCAGATCACCGCGTCGGGCCCGGGGTGCAACTCGCGACTTTGGCGCCCACTGCGCAAGCGGCCGGCGGCGTCGATACGGTCGGAGGCTCGGATCGAGAACCAGCGGTTCCCCACAGCGCCCTCAAGCTCGCGTTGCAGTTCCTCCGGCAGTCTCGATGGAGGTAAGGCTTTCATCGGCGTCCTGTTATACTCACTGCGTCAGATCGGACCTCCCGCGAGGCGCTGTCCAACGGGGCGGAGCTGAGTATAACACGCGCGTATAGCGATGCAATCGAACTTTGCTGCGCTGCGTCGTAGACCTCCGGATCAGAAAGGGGCATCGGGGGTTCGGCCCGCTTCTGCTATAAAGGAGGAGGATTGAGGGAGAACGTCGTGGCGGACATCGCACAATCAGTCGAGAAGCTGTACGAAGAGGTGATCGACCCGATTGCCCAGAAGTTCGAGTTCGAGCGTGCCCCGCACAAGAGTGAGCGCACCGCGCAGCCGTTGGTGCTGTTCATCGGCAACCACTCCTCGGGCAAGTCGACGTTCATCAACTACCTCCTGGGCGCTACGGTGCAGAAGACAGGCGTGGCGCCGACCGACGACTGCTTCACCATCGTCACATTCGGGGAGAAAGAGGCCGACCTGCAGGGTCCGACCATCACCACCGACCAGACGATGGCGTACACCCAGCTCGAACGCCTCGGCCCCGACTTTGTGCGGCACCTGCGCATGAAGCTGCGCAACGCTGACATTCTCAAGGGCTTGAGCCTGGTCGACACCCCCGGAATGATCGACAGTGCCGGCGGCAAGACCCGAGTCTACGACTTTACCGCCGCGGTGCGTTGGTTTGCAGAGCGGGCGGATGTGGTGTTGTTCTTCTTCGACCCGGAGAAACCTGGCACCACCGGCGAGACCCTTGAGGTCCTGAAAGTGGCGCTGCTCGATCTCGAGCACAAGGTGCATTTTGTGCTGAACAAGGTGGACCGCTTCGAGCGTATCGAAGACTTCGCCCGCACCTATGGCGCCTTGTGTTGGAACCTCTCGAAGGTCATTCTCAGCAAAGACCTGCCCCACATCGACAACGTCTTCATCCCCCGCGCAGATGCCGATCTGACGGACACAGAGCTGCCCCTCGACTCGTTCGCGGCCATCCGTGAAAAGCTGGTCGGTCAGGTCAAGCGCGCCCCCGACCTGCGTGAAGAGAACATCATCACCCGGCTGGATGATCACGCGAAGCGCCTGCTGCTGCACGTGCAGATCTGCGGCGAGGCGCGCAAGGAGTACCGCCGCCAGCTGTGGCGCTTCGGTATGACCCTGGCGCTCGGTGGTGTGGCCAGCCTGCTGATCACGGCGCTGTTCTTGAGTGTCGAGCCCTGGTATGTGCCACTGTTCGCGTTTGTGGTCTGTGTCCTGCTGCTCGCCAACTACGGCTTCTATGCCTTCAAGCTGGTCAAAGAGAAGACCCGTTCGATCGTCAGCGATCTCGACGAGCTGTTCGAGCGGACCTTCCGACGCGAGATCGAGGAAGAGAATCTCGACCTGCCGGCGCGTTGGAAGCGCATCCGCAAGCGCACCCGGCAGGTCCTGAAGCGGGTAGGCCTCGACAAGATGCCGCGTCTGCGGCGCGACGAGGAGAAACAGCTCGAGACCGCCATCAACAAGACGATCGCGAGCATGCGGGGCAAACGCCGAGGCGTCAAGCTGCAGGAAGCTTCCGCCTGACCACCCGGAGGGGACGATGCCGTTCGTCGAAGTTCTGAGTGGTTCGCATGAAGGGGACCTGCTGATCCTTGAGAAAAAGCGGACCCGGCTGGGCAAGAAGTCTGAGCTGCGGCTTTCCGATCCGTGGATCTCGGCCGAGCACGCGGACATCTTCTTCAACGCCGGCTCCTACTGGCTGGAGGATCTCGACAGCTCGAATGGTACCTTTGTCGAGAAGGCCAAGATCCGCAAGGTGCAGCTGCAGGACGGTTCGGAATTCCACCTGGGCAAGACCCACTGCCGCTTCCTGTTGAAGGCTCCTACACAGCCAGGGAGGTCCGCCGCGCCCGCTGCGGGCACGGCGGTCAAGCCGACGCTGGCCCGCCAGGTCGAGCAGGCGGCTTCCCACGCATCAAGGGCTGCCGACGCCGCGGAGTCTGCCGCCCGGGATCTGCGCCGTGCCAGGCCCGGGGTCGCGCGGCGCTTAGCCGGGAAGCTGGCGATGCCCGTGTTGCTGTTGCTGTTGCTGTTTGGAGGGGGGGTCTACCTGACGCTCCCCCTGCGCACCAATGAAGCGCGGCTGCTGTTGCTCGCCGAGTACTCCAAGCTGCGCCCCATCGGCCAGCTGGTCATCCACAGGACAGCACCGGACACCACAGTGATCAGCCTGCCCGACCAGAGCAGCACGGTGCGGCGCTTTGTCGGGATCAGCGAGGTCGGACTGCGCTTTGTCGTCTTTCCCGACGCCCAGGTCTACCAGTTCCAAGGGCTTGAAGACTGGTGGCGCGCGCTGATGGTCTATTGGGGAGAGCCTCTGACCACGGGCACGCGCGTCGCGATCGTGCAGATCGCCTACGGCGACGAGCGGGGCAGCCGCTACGATCCGCTGCAGACACCGCTCGGCGACGGAGAGGCACTCTACAAGCTGTGGGAAGAAAGCTACGGCTCTGACGACAACACGCTCAACAGCTCATTCATCCCCATCCAGGCGCTACCTCTCGGCGAGACCCGGCGCTACAACCTGTGGGGGGATCAGCGGGGGGCATTCGTGGGCCTGAAGCCTGAAGGTTGGACACCGCCCCAACAGGGCGGCAACGAAGAGGAAGGAGGTCCGCAATGACAGCGCGACCCTTGTGGGAAGCCTATGTCGTCGAGTCGGGGGAGATGCGGCCGTTGACCAGGGTCGAGGCAGAGAGCGAAGAGCAGGCCCAGAACCTGACGTTGCGGAAGATCGCGGCCGACCCCGCGCTGAGGAACCGGGTCAACGCCTGGAAGAGCTCCGGTCGGATCACGCGCCGGATCCAACTGAAGCCTCCCGCCTCGGGCCAACAGACCTCGCTAGCCCTGTTGCTCGACATGGCACTCTACCGCCGTGTGCAAGAGACCGCCCACCGTGAGGGAATCACGGTCGACGCGTTGTGCCGCTGGGGCCTGCAAGAGCTGATGGACGGCCTCGACCGGGAGAGGCACGAAGCCAGGCAGGGACTGCCGGCGAGCGACATCGCGCTGCCTGGCCGGGAGATCGACGACCTGGGCGCGCTGAAGAACCTGTCCGCGCGCATCATGCCCGATGATGATGAGATGCGGATGTAGGGGGTTTCCCTACGAGGCCGCTTCCTGGAAGCTGGCGTCGATCTTTTCCTTCAGGGTGCCCGACTCGTGCATCTCCATGATGATGTCACTGCCGCCGAGCATCTCCCCGTTGACATAGACCTGGGGCGTGGTGGGCCACTGGCTGTACTGCACCAGGGCGGGCCGGATGCTGGGGTCGTCGAAGATGTTGACCACCTCGAAGGGCTTGTTGTACAGCTTCACGACACCGATGGCCCGGGCGGAGAAGCCGCACATCGGCATGTCTTTGCTGCCCTTGGCGAAGATGATGATCTTGTTGCTCTCGACCTTGTCTTTGATGATTTCAGGCGTCCACATGCTCAAGACTCCTCAGGAAGTTCAGTTTTGATGGACAGTGCGTGGATCTCGCGGGTCAGGTATTCGCCGACCGCCGCGTAGACCATCTTGTGCTGTTGGATCAAGGTCTTGCCCCGGAACGAGGGCGAGGTAACGTAGACAGCGAAATGGTCCGAAGTGCCGGTCAGGTCCGTCACTTCACAAGTGCTGTCAGGAATGTGACCCTCGATCATCTGTTGGACATCAGCCAAGCTCAGCATCGCCCCCCCTCATTCGGTCCTGCGCAGGTCCAGATCGGATCGTCCACATGGGCCGTTGAAGTTTCGTCTTGGAAACTGTACCGAAAAAGACCGGTTGTTTGAAGCTTTGTCCCTACAACCGTTTTCTCACAGAGAGGCCTGCCTTTGAGGATCGCCTTCATCGCTCCCGCCTACCCCTTGCGTGGAGGCATTGCGCAGTTCTCGGCCGTGCTGGTCGAGAAGCTGATCGCCCGTGGGCATCAGGCCTGCATTTTCTCTTTCAGCCGCCAGTATCCGGAATTGCTCTTCCCAGGCAAGACCCAATGGGTCGATGGCCCCGACCCGCACCCCGTGCCGAGCATGCCGGTCATCGACACCATCGACCCGCGCAGCTGGTGGCGCGCGGCGCGGATGCTGCGAGACTACGACCCCGATCTGGTCGTCTTTCGCTACTGGATGCCTTTTTTTGCGCCATGCTACAGCAGCATCGCCGCGCTGCTGCAGGCACGCCGCGCCCGGGCGAAGATCGCCTTCCTGGTCGACAATGCCAAGCCTCATGAGGGCCGCCCGGGAGATCAACTGCTGACACGGCTGGCGTTTGGGCGGGCCGGTAGCTTCATCGCTTTGTCACAGACGGTGGCCGACCAGATCGGACAGCTCGCGCCCGGCAAGCCCTGCCTGGTGGCTCCCCACCCCTTGTATGAGATCCGCGCCTGCGGGCTGTCGAAGGCTCAGGCTCGCGAGCGCCTGCAGGTACACACTCCGCGCATGCTGCTGTTCTTCGGGTTCGTGCGCAAGTACAAGGGCGTCGACCTTCTGCTGGAAGCTCTGGGCAGGCTCGCGGATCCCGCGGTGAGCTTGTTGGTGGCAGGGGAGTTCTACATTCCTGAACAGCCCTACCACGAGCTGGTGCGGCGTCTGGGATTGCAGGACAGAGTGCGGTTCATCAACCGCTTCATTCCCGATGCGGAGGTGGACGTGCTGTTTCGTGCCGCCGACGCAGTGGTGCTGCCGTACCGCCATGCGACCCAGAGTGGCATTGTCCACCTTGCCTACCAGTGCGGAACGCCAGTGATCGCCACGCAGGTGGGAGGCATGGCGGAGTCGATCGAAGATCAGCGCAGCGGGCTACTGTGCGCGCCGAGCGTCGCAGGGCTGCACGCCTGCCTGCAGCGATTCTATGCCGAGGAATGGGAAGAGCGGCTGCGAGAGGGAGTCGAGCAGGAGCGTGGACGCTTCGGTTGGGATCCACTCCTCGACGCAGTCGAACAGCTGCGCCTATCCTGAGAGCCACTGCAACCAAATTGTTTCCAGCCCAACAGACCTCTCGAATCAAGGTCGAGGGCCGCTCTGCGGCCTTCGCGTCGTGCCACTTATGTTTCACCGTAAGGTTCTTTTCCACTTTCTGAGACTGGGCCAGCTCACACAGATGAGGCGTCCAAGCTCTAATCCTGGCCGGTTGCAGCGATTCATCGCTCTGGAGCCGCCATCTTGTGTGCCACACTTCCGTACATTCTCCACAAACAACTAAATACCAAACAATTACGAAGAAACACCCAACCGCCGAACGCTATCGGCACGGTTATTGCTTCCTTCCTGACACGTACGCCGCAATAGATGCGACGGTTTCAGGGGGCTCTGATCATGAAAAAGCATGTGCGACTGCTTTCCGCTTCAATTCTGGTTCTTGCTTTTGTGTTCGCCGGTTGCGAAAAGAGCTCCGGCTCGTCGTCTTCCAGTACGGGTCCGATCACTCCTGGTGGCGGCACGACCACTCCAGGCGTAACTCCTGCACCCAACCCGACTCCCACGCCGACGCCGACTCCCACGCCGACGCCGACCCCCACCGGCGACGCGATCTACGTCACCGACGGTGGCAACGACTCCGTGGTGATTCTAGACGCCGGAAGCAACCAGGTCACCGGCCAGATCGCTGTCGGCTCCTACCCGACGGATATCGCGGTCAACGCTGCGAAGACCAAGGCCTATGTGAGCTGCCTCGACGGAACGCTTTGGGTTGTCGACCTGTCGACCAACCAGGCGACTTCGGTCAACCTGAAGCCGAGCTTCTTCGGCAACGTCGCCAGCTTCTTGAGCTTCCTCGACCAGGCAATCGGCTTCGGCACCCGGCCCACCGACGTCGACGTGCACACCACCGCCTCGGGCGTTGACAAGGTGTATGTAACCTGCGTGCTCTTCACGGCGCAGTACGACGGTCTTTCGGGCAGCGTCGACTATATCATCGACAACAACTTCAACACCCTGCTGTCGAACCTCGGCAACTGGGCATTGAACAGCGTACTGTCGATCTTCGGCATCGGTGGCGGCACCTCGAGTATCACCAGCGCCCTGTCGAACCCCTTCAATGGTCTGGGCGCGGTCAAGGTTGCCTGCTCGGGTGACTACACCTATGTGACCAACTTGATCACTTCGAATGTCACCGTACTCGAGAGCGACACCGGCGACACCAGCGCCACGATCGATTGCGGGATCCTGCCCATGGGCGTGGCCGTCTCGGCCTGGGGCGAAGCCTACGTTTCCTGCCTCGGTGACAACTCGGTCTACGCAGTGCACCCGACCTACACCTCCGGCGGCTTCCCTCTGCCCATGCAGCAGGGTTTTGCCGGCCTCGACGTCACCGCCGACGCGAACGCCAACGTCTATGTCTCCTGCCTGCTGACCGGCAATATCGAGATCATGGATTACAACGGCAGCGTGGGAACCTTGCAGACCGGCGGCTCGCCGCTGAACCTGAACAACCTGCTCGGCAACGTGAACATCGGCAGCCTGTTCGGCAGCAGCGGTGGCAGCGGCTTCTCGGCCAGCCTCGGCGGCCTGCTGAACACCTTGACTTCGGCTCTGGGCTCCAGCGGCGGCAGCGGTGCCCTGAGCACCGTGCTCGGCCTGATCACCGGCAGCGGTGGCCTGCCCTCCGGAACCAGCAACGTGATCTCGACCCTGCTCGGCGGCCTGACCTCGAATGGCGGCGGCTTGAACGGGATCGTCAGCAGCCTGTTGACCATGGTCATGAACCAGCTCGGCCTCGGCAGCTACTCGAACCTGTTGACGGGAAGCTTCACGGGTGCTGGCGTGCTCGGGATCGATATCAACAGCGCCGGGGACACGATCTTCGCCCACAACTTTATCAGTGGCGACATGTCGAAGGTTGGCGTCTCCAGCGGAAGCCTCAGCAACGTGTCGGGTGTCACCGGCACCGGTTACAGCGGCCTGCGCATCGCCGACTGACAACGCTGAGCAAAAAGAACCCCCTCTACCTGGACGGCCCCCCGCCGTCCGGGTTTTTTGATGGCAGGCTGGTCGAGCGCGCCGGAAGAGCCAGCCGCAAGCCGACGTCTGGATCGGAGTCGGCGGGCTCGAAGCCAGGCCTCCAGCGGCTGGCCGAGCGGCAGTCTTCGACATCATTCAGCCAGCTGCCCCCCCGGATCGCCCGCCGGGTGCTGTGGGTCACTCCCAATGGATCCTCGACCGCGAAGTCTGTGTAGGTTGCGGCCGCGTCCCAGCACCACTCCCAGACGTTGCCGTGCATGTCGAACAAGCCCCAGGGGTTGGCTGGGTAGGAGCCGACGACCACGGGGCTCTCGTGGAAACGGGCCTGCGCCGCCGTCAAAGTCTCCCCGTTCCAGTAGGCGCTGGTCGTGCCCGCCCTGCATGCGTATTCCCACTCTGCCTCGGTCGGCAGACGGAAGCCCTCGGCATCGAAGCCAAGGAAAACGACGTCGGCATACAGGATATGGCCCGCCTCGATCAGCTTGTTGTCGATGCTGTAGGCCGCAGACAGGCCTTCCCGCGCGGAGAGCGCGTTGCAGAAAGCGATGGCGTCGTACCAGGTGACACTCTCGACCGGCGCATCGTCGCCCAGACTGTCGAAGGCCGCCGGATTCAGCCCCATCAGGTCACGCCAGAGCCCCTGGGTCAGCTCGGTCCGCGCGAGGTAGAACGAGCGGCTGAGCGTGACCTCGTGTTGCACCTCCCCTGCGCTGCGTCCCCTCTCATCGCTCGGCGAGCCCATCTCGAAACGACCGGCGGGAATCAGGCTGAGCTCGAGGCCACCCCGCTCGATCCGCAAGGGCAGCCCACTGGTCTCTGAGGCCTCCAGCTGCGGCCGCACAAGCTCGATCCAACGCCGCAACAAGTGCTGTAGCTCCCCCAGGTGCAGCTCTGCCTCGACCGACAAGCCACCGGCCTGGATTGCCTGCTCGACCAGCGCGTGCAGACCTATCCGCTCGTCAGGGCTTCCGCTTCGGGCCACCCCTTCCAGCTGCGACCGCGCGAGCTCGCGCAGCTCAGAATCGGGAGCGTCGAGATTCTCGATCCAATCCTGCCAGCCATCACCTGCCACAGGCAGCGCCCAAAGCGCAGCCATCAGGGCGACAAGCCTGGCCCAACGCGCGCGCTCCACGATTTCCTCCTGTGAACTTGGCGGCTCCATCTTTAACATAGGAGATCTGCGCCTACTGCGAGACCCCCCAATGGGCAAGCACCACAATCCCGGCTTCCTCAAGCTGGTCGAAGCCGCGCGCGCGACCGTCCAGGAATGCGATCCAGCCCAGCTGTCGCAGCGCATGCGGACACAGGCCGTCACCTTCTTCCTGCTCGATGTGCGCGAAGACCACGAGTACGCAGACGGCCACCTGCCCGGCGCCTGCCATCTGAGCAAGGGCATCATCGAGCGCGACATAGAGAAGCTGTTCCCAGAGCGCGATACGGCGCTGGTGCTTTACTGCGGCGGGGGTTACCGCAGCGCGTTGGCTGCCCGGAGCCTGCAAGCGATGGGGTACAGCGACGTCACCTCTCTGTGGGGAGGCATCCGCGCATGGCGCGCACAAGGGTTGCCCTTGGAAGAGGATGTGACATGAACAGGCTCCTCCTCCTTTTGCTGTTGGCGGCGCCCTCGGCGGCCGAGACTCTGAGCTGGCGCTTCGACACCACACCGATCCGGGTCTATAGCTGGGAGCGCACGGTGCTCGAAGGCGCGGAGACCAACCCAGGTCTGCCGACGCGGCCTGGTTGTGTGGTGACCGCAGAGAGCTTCGCCCGCGGTCGGCCGGGAACGACCAGCATCGACGCGTTCCAGCCCTCCCCCGAGCTGTGGGTGATGCGCGGTCTGCTGGCCTCCACCGCGGACAAGAAGGTCAAGAAGAAGACGAAGTGGGGCTGGAAAGGGGCGCTGACCGGCCTGAGCGGCGAGCTGCAACTCAAGGTCGAGAAACTCAGCGACGAGGCCGCGGTGATCAGCTTTCAGGGCCAGGCCCGGGTCCAGGAGACCGGAACCACCACGCGGCCTACCGTGGACATTCAGGTCTCGGGCGAGCTGCGGTTCGACATCGAAGCGGGTGCCATCTCCGAGTTGTTCTGGCGTCAACAATACGCCTGGAACAACACCGACGGTGTCGCCCAATTGCGCAGTGAAGAGCTACGCTCCGTGCCGGCACGGGCAGCCAGCTTGACCGAGTTGGTCGAGGCGAGCATCGAGACCGGGCGCGCAGCGCTACTGGCCGAGCTCGAAACGATGCGCAAGCGCTACCGGACCAGCCGCCTCGACCACCAGGCTCTGTTCGCTTTCGCCCTGTTGCGGGCAGGGCTCGATCCGAAACACCCGCAACTCGAAGGCGTGTTTGCGGACATCATTGCCCAGCGCGCCAGCACGGGCAGCTACGAGTTCCTGCGCACCTACGGGTTGTCGCTCTACATCATGGCCCTCGAAGCCCGCTTCATCGAACGGGTGCCTCCAGAAGTGATCGAGGGGCTCGCCACGCAGCCACGCTTCGAGAGGCTTGGCATCGACCCCAACGATCTCGAGCTGATGCGGCAGGCAACCGATGAGCTGCTCCGCTGGCGCATCCCGAACTCGGGCGCCTGGGGATACGGTCCGGTCACCGACCAGGCCGGGCGCGGCGACAACTCGAACAGCCAGTTCGCCATTCTCGGTTTGCACAGCGCACAACGCTCCGGGATCGTCATCGATGCAGCGGTCTGGCCCGAGCTCGATCACTGGTGGCGCAGCAACATCGCCAGCGCGACGGGAGTCGCGGCGCCGCTGCGGCTGACCTGGATGCTGCCCGATGTGGCTGAAATCGGAGCCTCGGGCAGCACCGCCGAAGACGACAGCTTCACCGGTAGCTATCCTCCGATAGCCCCAAAGGGCTGGGCCTACACGATGGCTTCCCGGTCCGGCGCCTACCTTTCGATGACTGGAGCCGGGTTGTCATCTCTGGCGACCATCCGCGACGGTCTGGGGATGGCCAACGCTGTCGAGGATCTGCAACGGGACAGCGAGATCATGCAGGGGCTGTCGGGGCTCGCCGGCCTGCTGCGTTTTGAGCGCGACACCGCCGTGGCCCTCGGGGGCCACTTCTACTACTACGCGTTGTACAGCCTTGAGAAGGCCCTCGACATGCTGGCTGTAGAAGTGGTCAACGACTTCGACTGGTATTCCGAGCTCGCGCAGTGGCTGCTGGGAAGCCAGGCGCCTGAAGGCTACTGGTTGCCGCATCGGGCTAGCGCCTCGACCAGGCCCGAATACGGCGTGGACACCTCCTTCGCGCTGCTCGTGCTCACGCGCGCGACGCTGGCTTCGAACCCCGAATTCTCTCCGGGGATGGAGATCGGGAGGATGGCCAGCGGCGATGATACAGCTCCCGATGTGGTCTATGTCGAAGAGCTCAACGAGCTGATCTCTCTGAACGGTGCGATCTCCATGCTGGTGCAGGGGGGTCGAGGAGAGGAGGCGAAGAAGGCGGAGAAAGCGCTCAAGTATGGCATCGAGCATCTGGCCCCCGAAAACCGGCCCGCGGTGATTCCGAAATTGCTCGAGCTGACCGAGTCGAACGATTCGGGTCATCGACGCCTGGCCAGCCGTGCGTTGAAGGACGTGGCCAAACCGGTGAAAGCCAAGCCCGAACCGCTCGCGGCGCTGTACGAGGCCTGGCGGCGCCTGCGCGAGGCGGCCGTGCCAGATTCTGGCGCCGACCCTGCGGGCATCCGCGATACGCTGCTCGACGCAGATGCGCATCCGTCACTACGCATGATGGCTGCGATCGCTCTGGTTGAGCTGGAGGGCCGGGCTGCTGCGGACCCGCTGCTGTACGGCATGCAGGACAAGGACGAGGACCTGCGCGAAGTCTGCGTCACGCAGCTGCGCCGGGCCACGGGGCGCGCCTTTGGCTTCGAGGCAGACGGCGCCAAGAGCGCCCGACAAGAGGCCATCGACGCCTGGAATGCCTGGTTGGCCACGGGGGACTGAGGCTCAACGCGACGCGGCGTCTTCGGCCTCGAACAGCGCCTTGCTCGTCTGCACACAGAAACCGACCTCGAGGGTGGCCCAGTCGAACAGCAGGCGCACCGCCTCGCTGTGGTCGGCCCCCAAGACCTGACGCTCGATTCCGGCGACCTGCGCGTAGAGCTGGCGCGCGGCCCCCAGCTTACCTGAGAGCTTGTAGAGCAGAGCCAGGTGCTCCAAGCAACGTACCCGCTCGGGATGTTCGGCGGGCAGGCCGCAGTTCGCTGCCCACAGATACAGCGCCTCGGCCCGCTCAAGTTGGTCGAGCTCGAACAACAGATCGGCCCAGCGAACCAGCGCGGCTGCCCGTTGAGCCGCTTCCCCCGAAACCTCGGCCTGGCGCACGCCTCGGCGGGCCGCGGCCAGCTCGGTATGCCAGCACAGGCCAGCCGGCGAGGCCTGTTCATTCCAGAGGCCCGCCAGCACACCCCGGGGTTCGACGCACAGCGCCGTCAGCTCGACCTGCACGGGGAACCACGATTCAAGGTCGGGCGCATGCCGCGCCAGGGCGTCGCGCTGGTAGGGATCAAACCACCAGATCAGGCGCCGATCCTCACGCACCAAGCGCTCCCGCATGCCCGCCAGGCCGTGAAGAGCGCGGACCGGAGCTGCCTGCCGCAGCAGAAACAGGTCCCAACCCGTCAGCGACACCACCTCGGCTGTGCAGCTTGCGAGTTGTTCGCCGTAGCTCTGGAGCAACCCCGTGAGCCCCTGATCTGCCGGGAGCTCGAGGGCGGCGAGCGTCAGCCCCTGGGCCTGAAGGCGCTCCGCCAGCGCGTCTTCAACCTGCTGCCGCGCCTGCCATGTCTCACAGCTGGCCAGGGCCAGACCGTGGGGAGCCCGCCTCGCCCAGAGAGCCAGCCGGCGGCTAGCAAGCTCGATCTCGGCCCGCTCAGTCGGTTCCACCGGGCGCATCCTCCGGCAGGTCGCCGTTGCGCCGCAGGATGTCGACCACCAGGGGGTGCAGCCCCAGCCAGCGGTCGCCATCGAACTCCTGCACCGCGCGCGCCCGCAGCACGCTGTAGAGGCAGGCGTCGGGGATGGCTGCCCCGGCGGAGCCCGCATAGATGGCCAACATACGCGCGACTTTTTCCCGAAACCCCTTGCCAGCGCTGTCGTCTTCGGAGGTCCCCAGCCGCCTCTCATAACGGGTCCGCAGCCAGACCACCGCCTCCTGGGCATCGACCGCGGCGATCCGCGCGGCCCCCGCTTCTTCCCGCAGCAGGGCGTTGTCGGCCGCCCGCGCCACCAGCGCGAACAGGTCGCGCAGGTTCCCGCCCGACGCCACGGTCAGACGCTCTCCCTGACCAGCCTCGAACAGCCCGGGATCGACCCGGGCCGCAAGCAGATCTGCCAGCGCCCGCCGCCCCGCCTGGTGAGGAGCATGCTCGCGGGTGAACACGGGAATATCCGGGATCGAGAAGGTCTGGTTTTCGGCAAACGGCAGCCGGGCCGCGGCTGAGGACCAGCCCAGGGTGATCGGCAGCGTGATCAGCAGATGGCAGGAGAGCTCTTTCCAAATGTTCGCATAGGTCAGGAACAGGTCTTCGACTTTGCCACGTTGGAAGCCCGGCTTGTCAAAGTCCTCCCAGACAATCAGCCAGCTTCGGCCGTCCTCGGCCAACAGCTGATTGCAATCGGCCAACACACGGTTGGCAAGATGGATCAGCTCACTCAACCTGCGCAGGCGGTACTCGACGACCTTGCGGCTGCGGTTGGTGGCGAACTTGGCTTCGGCCCGCAAGTTTGCGAACAACCCCAGCACTTTGCCGAGCAGGCTGCTCTCCCCCTGCACGCCGGCCGCCGCACTGGCGCTGGCCTGGAGGCTCTCGTCGGTGCTGCGGGTCTCTTCGCGAAACCAGCTGAGCAGCTCTTCGAGCCTCTTCTTCGGCAGGTTGCGCCCCAGACCCCCTTCCACCACGGGGCGCGTGGTGCGTTCGACGATCTCGATCATGCTGAGCAGCACGACATCAAACGGCCGGAACTCGACGGGATCGAGCTCGTTGGCGGCGCTGCAGCGCAGTGTCTGGAAGTGTGAGCCCAGGCCCTCGATCAGGCAGGTGATCTCGGTCGACTTGCCCGAGCCCGAGTGTCCCATCACAAACGCCTTGTACGGCCTCTGCGGTGGACGCAGGCTGCGTTGCAGACCCAAGGCGATCCGGCGCCGGACACCCCCGCCTCGGACCGGATTGACATCGCGGTACCAGTGCCTCAGCTCATCCCGGGTCAGCAGGGGCTGCGGCGAGAGGGTCAGGTAGACGTCATCCAGGCTCTGGGCGACGGTGATCATAGCAGGCTCCGTCACAGCACCTTGCTGAGGAAATCTTGCAGGCGCTCAGTCTTCGGATTGTCGAACAGCTCGGACGGGGGACCGGTCTCAACGATGCGGCCATGGTCCATGAAGACCACGCGCTCGCACACCTCGCGGGCGAAACCCATCTCATGGGTGGCGCACAGCATCGTCATGCCTTCGCCGGCCAACGCACGCATCACCTCGAGCACCTCGCCGACCATCTCGGGATCGAGGGCAGAGGTCGGCTCGTCGAAAAGCATGATCTTCGGATCCATCGCCAGCGCACGGGCAATCGCCACGCGTTGTTGCTGCCCGCCCGAGAGCTGATGGGGAAAGGAAGCCGCTTTGTCGCTCAGCCCCACCTTCGCCAGCAGCGCCCGCGCCTTCTCGATGCTGGCGGTTTCCCCACGCTTACGCACCACCCTCTGTGCCATCGTCAGGTTGTCCAACACATTCAGGTGGGCAAAGAGGTGGAAGCGCTGAAACACCATGCCGACCTCGGCCCGGATCGCATCGAGGTTCCTGCGCCCACCGTAGAGGTCGAGGTTGTCGATCATGATGCTGCCGCTGTCGATCTCTTCGAGCCGGTTCAGAGTGCGCAGCAGAGTGCTCTTGCCCGATCCGGAGGGACCGATCACCACGATCACTTCGCGTTCTTCCACCGCAAGCTCGATGTCGCACAGCGCTTCGACCGCCGGCGCATCGCCCCGGGCCGGGAAGGTCTTGTAGACGCCCTTGACCTCAATCAGCGGCATTCTTCTTCTCCATCCGCCGCACGATCAGACTGATCGGTAAGATCACAATGAAGTACAAAAAAGCGACCGTGAACCAGACCTCGAAGCTACGAAAGTTGAATGCGACGAGGTTCCGGCCAGCCTTGGCCAGCTCGACGACGCTGATGACTGAGCACAAGCTGGAGTCTTTGATCAACGAGATACACTGGCCGGTCAGCGGCGGCAAGATGCGCTTGAGTGCCTGGGGAAGCACGACCTGTTGCATGGTCTGGAAATGGCTCAAACCCAAGGCGCGCGCGGCTTCGCTCTGGCCGACGTCGACGCCGAGGATGCCCGCCCGCACGATCTCGGTGATGTAGGCGCCGGAGAACACGGCCAGGGCCAGCGCTCCCAGCAGAAAGGGCCGCTGCGCGTTCCACAGTTGGGGATCAATGAAGCTATCGATCACGCGGCCGAAGACATAGTAGACCACGAAGATCTGCACCAACAGGGGCGTGTTGCGAACCACCTCCACGTAGCAGGCTGCGAATGCGCGCAGGCCCGTGTTTTTGGAGAGGCGGCTGAGGCCGCCGGCCAGACCCAACGGCAAGCCCATCAGCAGGGCCAGAACGCTGATCTTGACGGTCATCCACAGGCCCACTGCCAGCTGGCCGGGCTTGACCACGGTCTCTCCGGCGGGCAACGAGCCATCGTCAGGCCCAGAGCAGCCCGGATTGCGGCAGTGGGCGCTCCCATCTTCCGGCGAGCTCTGAACGAGCCCACAGGCAGGACAGCGGGCCTCGGTGCCTACCGTCACGATGCTCGAGAGGACCACATCCCAGCGCCACTCTTCATCGGCGGCATGGAAGCTGTACGCGAGCGGGAACAAGATCAGGCCAAACAGCCCCGCACCGACCAGAAATGCCCCTGGGGCGCTTTGCCAGAACCCATTCCCCGACCGCCGGTCCCGGTGAGCCACGACGCGCCCCTCAGTCTTCGCCGATCTGATCGAGCCAGGGCATCTCGACGAAGTGCTTCTGCTCGAGGGCGGCGAGCCGCCCATCTGCCTTCATGGCCGCAACGGTGCGGTCGATCACCGCTTTGAGGTCGTGGGCCTTGGGGCGCAAAGCGATCCCGATGGCCTCTTCGGTGAACGGCTCGATCAGCGCGTCGACCTGCGCCGCATTGCGTTTCTGGTAGATGGCCACAAAGGGCTGGTCGAAGACCAGCGCATCCGCCCGACCGCCTTGCACTTCGAGGGCCGCCTCGATCTGCTTGTCGAAGCCTTTGATGGTCGCCAGGGGCAAAAACTCACGGGCAGCCTTCTCACCCGTGGTGCCGGTCTGGACCGTGACGATCTTGTCGGCTGCGTTGAGGTCCTGCACGCTGCTGTAGCCGCTATCCTTCTTGATCAACAGAGCCTGGCCCACCTGAAAGTAGGGCTCAGAGAAGAGGACCGCCTGCTTGCGCTCTTCGGTGATCGACATACCCGAGCAGATCATGTCGATATCGCCCGACTTCAACGACGGGATGATGCCATCCCATTCGGTGTCACGGAATTCGACGCGCACCCCCAGCGACTCTGCGATGGCACGCGCCAGTTCGATGTCGAAGCCGATCAGATCGCCCGCGGTGGTCTTCATTTCGAAGGGCAGATAGCCCGGATCGATGCCCACGCGCAAGACACCTGCCTGCTGGATGCGGGCAACCTCGGACAGCTGCTGGCTGTCGCCGCAGCTACCGAGCAGACACGTGAAGACTGCGGCCAGGAGCAGACAAGACAGACGACGACGCATGGCTTCCTCGCGGAGTGCTGATTCCAGGCCGTCCAGAGTAGCGTTCCCAGAGGCAGATTCCCAGTGCGCCGGCTGGCCTTTTTTCTGGCACGGCGGCGGGTTACGCCGCGTTTTCCATGGCTGCTGCCGCTAGACACGGTTTCTGTGGACAGTTTGTGGAAAACCTGCCGACATCACTCGACAAAGTGTGCCCCCATCTTTTGTGGAGAACCCGTGGAGGCCGGGTGTAATGGCCGCGGATAACTCTCTGGATCCCACCGCTTTTTTAGCTTTCCCGGCCGAGCCCGGTAGCGGGCCCCTATGTGGAAAACCGGTCCGCTGGGTGTCCATACCTGTCGTCTGCTCGCGGACAGTGTCTGCAGGGTTTACGCACACATCCTCGACAGGTCGGTGGGGCGTACACTTGGTATCGCGGAAGACTCTGGGGGCCACTATCCGCTGCGACCACCAGCAACTTTGTGAAGCACTCACGAATCGAAGACTTCTTCTGTAGCGGCGCTCTGCGAGAGGCTGTCTCAGGGAACACGATTTCGGCACACAATCGCTTTGTGTTGTCATGTAGAGGCGAGGTTTACACCTCGAAGACTCGGACGCTTCGCTCCGCCCGCGGGCGGGGGTAAACCCCTCCCCTACAAGAGGAACGGTCGGTTCTTAGACGATTCTCAGATTTGCTCTATTGACATCGCATGACGATTCTAGATGCCTCAGACGTTCCCTGAGACAGCCTCTGCGAGCGCCGGAAAGAGCCCTGGCGAGGGTTGAGTCCAGAGATTCTGGGTTCGCCTTACGGATCGGTTTTCTCGTCGATCATAGACCGACGCTACAGGCGGTTCTCAGCAGATCGAAGGGATCGACCAAACCTGACCGAAGATCCCGGAGCGAAGCCTCAATCAAGAGTTGACGATGTCAGGAGCTCTGGACTCGGACCCGTCGCTTGCGGGAGAGCGAAGCGTCCGAGTCCTCGAGGAGTACCCCCCCAGCGAGAAGAAAGGTCATTCCTGCAGATCGGCCTTCTCGTCGGTCATAGACCGACGCTACAGGGGGCAATCTGGCCTGGCACAGCGTGTGCTCTGCTCTGCGGCACCATGGAAGGAGAAAACACACATGCCGTTGACGATCAACAGCCCGATGGTACGCCGCCGCTTGAGGTTCACCGTCCGCAACCTGGAAGTCTTCGATGGAGCGCTCTTGCTCAGCCAAGCACCGCCGACCCAAAGTCCAGCGGGACGTGGGCGGCAGCTTTTCGTCGCTCGCAGCCTGCAGCGCCTACGCCGGTGCACTCGACGCCGCATGCGCGTCTATCTCGATGTGTCGGATCCACGCTATGCGACCTGGGACGAGGGTGTGCAGAGCTTGCGCTTGAGCGCGGACCGCTTATTGGTCCGCTTCCTGCCTGACTGCGGGACAGTTCCCTGGTGCGCCGCCGAGCTTGCGCTGCACGGGATCGATAGCGCACGGCTCAAGCGCCACCTGGAAGAGATCTGCCGGGGGTTGATTCCCCTGTTTGAAGGGCCCTCTAGACGCCTTGGTTGAGCCAGGACGGGTCGATGCTCAGATCACACTTCTCGAAGTATTCGACCGTGTAGGCGGAACCCTTGTCCGCGATGATCGCGAAGTTCTCGGGCAGGACAGTGGTCTCACCAGGTCCGCAGATCGCCTCGACCGTCGACGGTGACGGGCGGATGGCTTTGGCCTTGCGACGCCCGAGATCGACGTCGGAATGATCGGGCTGGATCTCAGCGGCACGATTGAGCAGAAACTCTGCCAGGCCGCGTTTTTTCAAGGCCAGAGCGACCAGAGCATCGCGCAGATAGTCGACAAGCAACTCGCGCAGCTCATGAGGCTCATTGGGGTCTTCGGGCAGCGGCGCCTCGGCGGGGAGCACGGCCCAGCCATCGCTGCGCGGCTTCTTATGGATCACGTAGTCTTCGTGCGGGTCTTTATTACTCGCCATGTGATATCCCTCGCTTGCGGCCCCGTATGCGCGGCCCCCGAGCTTGCGAAGCCTACCGGAGCCTGGCCGGGCTTGCAAGTCACTTCCAGAAAACCAGGATGGCCAGCACACCGATCAGCACAAGCATCACCAGCACTCCGGCGGTCAGCGTCAGCAAGCTGGTGCCGCGCTTGGGGGTGAGCGCGAACTCGCCCCATTGCCGTGGACTCAACGCCCCATCGACCAGCAGCTGCTCAAGCAGGCGGCGCTTGTTCTCGCCAGCGGTGATCAAGGCACCATCGAGCAAGGTCATCGCCAGGGTCTCAGTGCGCACCAGCCGCTCTGCCAGCTTGTCGTCACAGTGCGGGCCTTCCACCTCCGGCCGGCCGCTGGCGAGAAACACCAGCTCGGCCTTACCCAGGAACACCAGGTCGCCATCTTTGAGCGTGGTCGGAACCAGGGGGTCGATCAAACGGTTGAAGATGCGTGTGCGGTTGCGGCTCTCATGGTCCGTCACGGTCACGACGCCATCCTGGTAGTGGATCGTGGCGTGATGTTTGGAGACCGAACGGTCTTTGACCACCAGGTCCATGTCGTCACCCCGGCCGATCCTGCAGCTCGGGGAGGTCAACGGGAAGATGGTCTGGCTGATGCCGTCGAACAACCGAGGGGCCCGGGCATACCTACGGCCATCGGCTGCCGGCCTCGAGCGCTGGGTCATGCGCGGCGGCTTGGACCGTTTCGTCGATGTGCGGGGAGCGGGAGGAGCTATATCCTCAACTCCCACCGCTTCGACATCAAAGTCTGCTTCGGCATCCGAATGCAGTGTGTCTGGAAGCAAAGCCGCCGGGATGGGTTCGTCGATGGTCGGCTCATCGTCCGTGTAGTTCCGCCGTGTTGCCGTCCGGATCGCCGCAGCCAGGTTGTCTCCACGGTCGGCGGCCTGCAGCCTGCGCGTGTGCGGCTTGGGTGCGTCTCCGTCGCTGAAGTCCGGCACATCCGAGTCAGCGCCCGGCTCAGCCGCGCTGGGAGCGACGCGAGGCACCTCCCCGAAATCGGGGTCCGAGAGTGCCGGCGAACGCTGCGAGCGCTGCTTGAGGTTGCGGGCCCGTGAGAGGGCTTGAGCCCTAGACTCGAGCTCGATCCCCGGGGTGGACTCAGTCGCACGACCCGTGCCGTAACGGTCGGATGGCCGCTGATGCGGAGTTTCGGGAGCGCTGGGTGGCACCCGGCCCGAGGACTGATGCTCAACTACAGGAGCCGGCGCTGGAACGACCGGTCCGCGACCCGAAGCCGGGGCGGAGGAAGGCGGTGCCGGACTCGCAGCCGATGCCGAATCCTTACCCAGGATCGCGTCAGCAGTCTTGCCGCGGAAGAAGACCGTCTCGCAGGCATCTTCGTCGCGCGTGGCGACACCCTCACGGCGGATCAGGATCTTCGGTACCACACCACTGGCTGCTTTCGGTGTTGAGCTCGCCTTGGGGGCAGGCGGAGGCTGCCGACCCGACGCCGGTGGAGCGACAACAGGGAGCGGGTTCCTGCCACTGATCGGCGCGGCCATGCGGGCCAACCGTTCCGATGCACTGGCAGATGGTGGTGGCAGTTGCCGCCCCGAGGCCGGAGGCAACGGTTGCCTCCCCGAAGCGGGCGGTTCGGGTTGCCGTCCGGATGGGGGTGGGATCGGATGCCGTCCTGTGCCCGGTTGGCCCGCCGCGATGCCAGGAATCGGATGGCCTCCGGTTCCTGGCTGCACCATCGGGCCTGCTTGCACGCCTGATCCGCGTTGCCCGGGTGGCGCTGCCAACGAGGAAGGCTGCGCGGGGGGCGGGGCCGGATCTGCCCCGGGGAAGGCCGTGGCGCCGGGCTCCATCGCGGTCAAGGCACGCAGTCTCTCCGGTCCGATATTGACCGTCGGCCCCGCATCCTCAGCCTCAGACACGTCGTCGAAGTTGGTATAGCTGCCGCCGTAGACTTCAGGGGCAGCCGTCAACGCGCGCAGGCTCTCCGGGCCGATGTTGACCGTAGGCCCGGCCTCTTCCACTTTGCCGGCTCCTTGAGCTTGCCAGGCTTTGAGATCCTCCGGGCCGACATCAAAGGTCGGGCCGCTCGAATCTTCCTGCAACCCGGCCGCCGGAGGAACGCTGGGCAGGGCTTGCGATCCAGAGCCGGATGACCAGGCCTGCAGTGCCTCAGGTCCGATATTGACAGTCGGGCCCGCCTCTTCGACCTGCGACCCGGGCGTGATTGGCTCCTGCGACAGCGCATGCAGGTTCTCGGGGCTGATGTTGAGAGTGGGGCCCTCCTCCGTCGGTTGCGCCGCGCTCGTGCTGATCGACGGAGCGTTCAGGCCGGTGTATTCGCGCCAGGCCTTCAGTTTGTCTGGACCGATGTTGACCGTCGACCGACTGATTCCCCGCGTAGGCGGATCCAGCGCGAGAGCCCCCGCCATGGCGTCGGCGCCTGCCCCTTCCCCGCCCATGGCCTTCCGGTAGCTCTCGAGATTCTTCTCGTCGAGAGCCAGCGTGCCGCCCGAGTCGTCCATCGAACGCACTTTGGGTTCGACGGACTGTTTCCATTTCCGCAGCTTGCTCGCATCGACATCGAGCGTTGCCTCGAAGTCACTGGGCTCGTTCTCGGAATCAGCTGCTGGGACGGAAGCCGAGGCCGGGACGGGAGCCGTGTCCGCGGGCTGCGCGTCAGCGGGAAGGTTCTCGACGGAGAAGCGGAACGTCTTGCCATCGTGCGTTTCTGTCCGGTCGCTCGGAGACAAGGGCAGACCCCCTGCCGCCAGGGAAGCCGTCGGAATCTCTTCTTCGGAGGTCTCGCTTCCCAACGGATTGCAGATCGCTATGTACTCGCCCCAGCGCAACGCGGCCCGCGGCGTCAGCAGAAGCTCTTCACCCCGCTTGAGCGTGACCTTCCGTGTATAACCCCCGTTCTCATAGGGGGCAAAAACAGTCGGTCGCGACCCTTCGCCCGCGCTGAGCTCACGGATGCGGAAGCCATCGGTGCGCGCCAGAAACAGCGACTGGCGCTCAGCGATGCCCTCAGCATCTTCCAGACGCAAATCACTACCCGGCGCCCGGCCAACCAGGATTCCGCGAGCGAGCTGGTCGAGCGTGAGCTTGTAGGTGCGCAGGAACTGCTTCTTGCGGTAGATGTCTAGCCTGAGGCCCCCTTTGAGCACCTTCGCAACCTCGTGTTGTCGAAGCCAGAACGCCTCACCATGTGGTGGAGTCTCGCGGCGTCCCAAGTCTCCGTGTGGGACATCAACACCCACTCGCCCGCTACGGGACCTGCGCGTTGGCACGTCCCGCGATGTCGTGGCTGGTGGACAATCCGCCCGAGTCACTCCATGGTAGCCCAGAATGTCCGTCGTGGCAAAGCTGCGGCCCGAATTTGGTCACACGTTTCGACACAGCTGCAGGCAGGCTCGGAAGCAGCCCGACGCCCGCGGATTTTGACGGACCCCGGCGCATCGGGTAGAGTACGGGCGTTTGTGTCTCGGGAGACCACGGGTGCGCAAACAGCTCACTGCCATCATTCCTGCCCTGGCCCTCGGAGCTCTGCTCTCCTTGGTGCTTCACCGGGGCCCTCCGGATGATAGCGATGCCCGCGGGCCAGACCGTTGGGACAAGCTCCTCGTCGAAGGCCGTCGGCGCATCCTCAACGAATACGTCGAGGACATCGACGAGGAAGTTCTCTACCAGGGCGCCATCGATGGCATGCTCGAGGCGCTCGACCCGTACTCGCAGTACATCCATCAAGAGGACGTGCTCGCCTTCGATCAGTCATTCGATGGCAAATACGGCGGCGTGGGGATCATCATCGAGAAGAGCAGCCAGGGGCTCGAAGTCGTCTCGCCGATGGTCGACACGCCCGCCTTCCGCGCTGGCATCATGCCTGGCGACCAGGTCGTCGCAGTCGACGGCTTCCCGCTCGCCGAGGCCTCGATCAACGAGGCGATCCACCGCATCAAAGGGCCGATGGGCACCAGCGTGCAGCTGACCGTGCTGCCGATCCGCAGCGGCGAGAGCACGCGCATCGTCACGCTGGAGCGCGCGGAGATCCCGCTGCAGAGTGTACGCGGCAGCACGGTGATCGACAGCCAAGCAGGCATCGGCTTCCTGCGTATCACGGCCTTCCAGCGCAACACCCCGGAAGAATTCGACGCCGCATTGCAGCCCCTGCTTGAAGCGGGCATCCGAGGACTCATCATCGACCTGCGCAACAACCCCGGTGGCTCATTGCGGGCCTCGGCCGAGATCGCCGACCGCTTCGTCAGCTCTGGCGTTCTGGTCAGCACGCGCGGACGCAACGAAGCAGAAGAATGGCCCGCGCGCAGCCAAAACGCCATCGAGGACCTGCCACTGATGGTCTTGATCAACGCGGGCAGCGCCAGCGCCTCAGAGATCGTCGGCGGGGCGCTGCAAGATCACAGAGTCGCACAGCTGGTTGGAACCCGCAGCTACGGCAAAGGCTCGGTACAACGGACCTGGGATCTGGGGGACGGCAAGCTCAAGCTGACGGTCGCCCACTACTTCACCCCCAACGGCCGGCTGCTGCACAAGACCGAAGCGGCAGCCGAGGCGGGGACCTGGGGCCTCGAGCCAGACATCGTCGTCGAGTTGAGCGAAGAAGAGGAGCGCGCGCGCATCGAAGCGGTCTCGCGCGAAGAGCTCGAACGCACCAAGGCCGCTGCTACGGGCGATCCGGGACCCGAGCCCTTCCTCGACAGGCAGCTGCAGGCAGCACTTGACGCCCTGCGAGCGCGCCTGGCAGCGGAAACCCCTTGAGGAGCGAGTGGCTGTGAAAGTGCTCGGGATCGAGACCTCTTGCGATGAGACCGCCGCGGCAGTCGTCGAGGACGGCCGCCGCATCCTCTCCAACGTGGTGGCGTCGCAGGTTGATCTGCATGCGGTTTTCGGTGGAGTGGTGCCCGAAATCGCTAGCCGGGCGCACCAGGAGTGCATCGACGCGATCGTGCAGCGCGCCCTCGACGACGCACAGACCTCGCTCGACGAGGTGGCAGGCGTGGCCGTCACCTGCCGGCCTGGCCTGATCGGCGCCCTGCTGGTAGGGCTCTCCTATGCAAAGGGACTGTCCCTCGCCCTCGGCCTGCCCCTGGTCGGAGTCGACCATATCCTCGCCCACGTCTATGCCTGCGAAATGGCTGCCCCCGAGCTGCAATATCCGTATCTTGCCCTGGTCGTCAGCGGCGGACACACCTCATTGTTCCGCACCGACGGGCCCGGCAACGTCGAGCTGCTTGGCGAGAGCCTCGACGACGCCGCGGGCGAAGCCTTCGACAAGGTCGCCAGCCTGCTCGGCTTACCGTATCCCGGAGGGCCCAACGTCGAGAAGCTGGCGCGTCTGGGCGACCCGAGCGCGGTCGACCTGCCCATTCCCCGCTGCAAGCGGCCCTTCGACTTCAGCTTTGCTGGCTTGAAGACCGCAGTGCTCTACAAGTTCCGCGGTGTGCCTGGCCGGCGCGCTCCCCATGTTCCCCCAGCAGCTGCAGATCTGGCGGCCTCGTTTCAGGACGCGGTGGCCAGCACCCTGGTGCGCGCCATCCGCCGGGCCGTCGCTGCCAGCGGCTGCACACAGGTGGCCGTCGGTGGCGGCGTGGCAGCCAATGGGCACCTGCGGGCACGCTTGGGGGCGTTGCGTGAAGAGCTCGGCATCACGCTGGTGTTCCCACCCTTGCGCCTGTGCACCGACAACGCCGCAATGATCGCCGGGCTCGGCTACCATCAACTGGTGGCTGGCGAGCTCGCGGATCTTTCCCTCGACGCAGCGCCGACGAGCCGGAGGGGAGCGTGAAGAACCCACGGGAGATCCTCGAAGCCTACAAGCAGGGCAGCGTCGAGCTCGAACAGGCCTGCGCCGAGCTGAGCGGATTCCGTGACCTCGGACATGCCAAGATCGATCACGACCGGGCGCGACGCTGCGGCGCCCCAGAGGTGATCTTCTGCCCCGGAAAGTCGACGGCCGACCTGACGAGCATCAGCCGCGAGCTGCTCGAAAAGAGCCCGACGCTGCTCGCCACCCGAGCCACTCCCGAGCAGTACGCTGCCATCCAGACGGCCGCCCCCGACGCGGTCTACCACGAGCGCGCGCGGCTGGTGCGGGTGCAACGCGGCGCCCTGCAGACCAGACCGGGTGTCGTCGCTGTGCTCAGCGCAGGGACCTCGGACATCCCGGTGGCCGAAGAGGCACGCCTGACTGCAGAAAGCTATGGGCACGAGACTATGGGAATCTACGATGTGGGTGTGGCCGGGATCCATCGCCTGCTGCACCACCGCGAGCGCATCGAGCAAGCCCATATCCTGATCGTGGTCGCCGGCATGGAAGGGGCACTGGCCAGCGTCGTCGCAGGCATGAGCGCCAAACCCGTGCTGGCCGTACCGACCAGCGTGGGCTACGGCGCAAGCTTTGGAGGCCTGGCCGCACTGCTCGCCATGCTGAACAGCTGCGCCTCGCGCGTGGCTGTGGTCAACATCGACAACGGTTTTGGCGCCGCCAGCCTGGCCGCCAGCATCCTGCGCAGCTGCATGGGGGGTTCGTGAGCGCCCCACTCCCGGCTTGGCCGCCCAGAGCCAGCGACGCCCACAAAGGTGACTTCGGCAGGCTCTCCATCGTCGCCGGCAGCCGCGGTCTGACCGGGGCTGCTTGTCTGGCGGCCAACGCAGCGATCCGCTGCGGGGCAGGCCTGGTCACGGTGATCGCTCCGGAGTCCCAGAACGTCATCCTCGCCAGCAAACTGACCTGCGCGATGACTCTGCCTGCGCCCGAAACACGCATCGGGACACTCGGAGTCTTCGCCCTCGACACCGTGCTGAAGCACCCGGCCTCTCACCTGCTCATCGGGCCAGGATTGGGACGCCACAAAGAGACGGCCACCATGGTGCGGCACCTTTGGGACGAGCCCAAGCCCCTGGTGCTCGACGCTGACGGCCTGTGGAGCATCGCGGGCCACCGCCTCGCCGAACGGACACAAGCGACCATACTCACGCCGCATCCGGGCGAAATGGGCGTCCTGCTCGGTCGCTCCAGCAAGGATGTACAGCAAGATCGGGACGCGGCGCTCACGGACGCCCTGGACCGCTACCCAGGTTGCTGCATCATCCTCAAAGGTCACGCGACCCTGGTGGGCTTCGGCACGCACCGCTATTGCAATGACACCGGCAACCCCGGCATGGCCAGCGGAGGTACAGGAGACGTGCTGGCCGGGATGTTGGTCGCCTTGCTCGCCCAGGGCTTCACGGCCTTCGAAGCCGCCTGCCTGGGCGTGTACCTGCATGGTATCGCTGGCGACCTGGCGCGCGACGAGCTCGGCGAGGTCTCGATGTCCGCCGAGGACCTGCTGTTCGAGTTGCCCCGGGCCATCTGCGCCTACCGCAGCGCGTGAGAGGCGCTCAATCGCCCTCTGCCTGCCAGCCCGCAGGCGGGTCCAGGCGAGGCTGCAACAACGCCAGCATCACACAGGCTGTGCCAAAGCTGCGGCTGCGCTCAAACACCCGGTCATTCCAGCCCTCGTCTTCGCCCCGCACCTCGAGGATGCGCGCGCGCAACTGCTCGCGCAGCGGCTCCCGCTCCTCTGCGGGCAGGAGCTCGATCGCCTGAGCCGCATACCAATGCGCAAAGAAGAAGTAGTAGGGCGCAATCATATACGCGCCTTCATGGGTTCCCGAAAGCGCCCGCCGCTTCTCCAACTCTTCCCAGTGCTCGAAAAAGCCCGCCAGCGCAGCGCGCAACGCATCGACATCCCCCTCGCCCGCGAGCAGCAATGTGGCCTCGCATACCGGCATACGAGCGATCGCGCCCGGAACTGCCTCGAACCCCTCGCCGGTCTGGCGCTCAGGCGCGCTTCCGTATTGGAACGCTCCCGTCTCCAGGCGCGCCGCCCGCAGACTGGCCAGGGCACGCTCGACCACGCGAGCCTCGACCTCGAAACCTTGCTGCTGGGCCGCGAATAGCGCCTGCAAAGCCGGCGCCGTCATGAAGGTGGCAGCAGGGGCCGCCTGATCTCCACCGCGGCGACGGGAGTAGTTCCAGCCCCCCGACTCGACGATCTCCGTGGCTTGCAGACGCGCCACCAACTCCGGGATCGCACCTTCGACCGCCTCGAGCTGAGGTCCACAGCGTTCGAGCGCACGCGTCCGCAGCAGGAACAACAACGCGTAGATCTGGCCCCAACCGCGCACGTCATAGCTGCCGTTGAAGCCAGCGCCCAGGGCAGGCAACTCGAGCTGCCCCAACACGAACGCCAGGGCCCGCTGCAAGGCAGGCCCGCGCAAGGAGTCATCGTCCCAACCTGGAGCATCGAGCAGGGCAAGCCCGACGATGCTTGTGCCCCCCACCCGGTAGCCGGGCGGGATGACACGCCCCTCGGGGCCCCTCTCGCGATACACCCCCTCGTACGGCCACTCTTCCGCCAGCTCTTGACCCTCCTGCCAATCGAGCAGCAGTGCGGTCCCTCGGACGAGCAGATCATCGTCGGACTGCTGGGCGAGCAACGGCAGCGCCAGGCAACTGGCACTCAACAACAACAGAATCGGGCGCGGCATGCCTTCCCCCTCAAGTAGCTGGGGACAGTGTAGCAGCCGCGTCCGTCAGAGCGCACCAGACTGTCTCGCACAATCAGCGTGGAGCGGGCAGCGCCTCCCGCTGGGTGGGCTCAGGGCTCAACGGATCGGGCACGCTCTCGGGAAAAGGCACGAGCTGGCTCTCGACCATTCCCCGGTAGATGAACAGCAGCTTCGCACGCTCGGGACCGAGGCGCTGGGCAAACACGAACACGGGGTCATCCTTGAGCTGCAACGACTCTTGTACCGCGTCGCAGACCCGACGCAACTCGCTGCCCGGCGCGTCACGCTGCTCGAAGACCGGCGCCGTCTGGTCGAAGTTGTTGGGCCACACCAGCTGCATTCCCCGGGCTTCCACCAACTCGGCCAGGGCCAGACTCTGACGCAGATCGGGGGCAAACTCGGCACCATCCCCGGACACATGCAAGACCAGCGCCGGCCGCTCACCATCGCCGACCTGCTCAAGAGCCTCACACAGCGAGGTGTGGTAGGCCGCGATATCCTCTGTCACCCTCTCTTCGGGGCTGAGCATGCGGACCGGATCGGACACGAACGGCTGCTGGGGCTGCGGATGCTCGGTCGTCGTCACCACCACGCTCTCTTGCCAGTTGCCACGCCGGGCGTTCTTGCGCCAGACCAACAGCGTCAGCATCAGGCACGCGCTCAACGCGGCCAGACGCAGCACCCGGCGGCCCCGCTTGCGCTTGCAAGTCTCGCTACCGGGCACGCGCTGGCCGGTCTCGGGGTCGCGTGTTCCTCCCAGCGAGGGCAGGTCCGCCGGCTTGAGTTTTTCGAGCCGATCGGCTTGCAAGGCCTCGAGGCAGACCTCCACGTCGCCGCGGAAGGCCTTGATCGACGGGTAACGCTGCTTGGCTTGCGCCATCGACTGCCGCACCACCCACTGTATGGCCAGCGGAACACTCTTCGAGAAGGGGCTCAGCGAGCTGCAGGCCGGGAAATCTCCCTCGACCATCGTGTAGAGCACAGCCCCCGCCGAATAGATGTCGAAACGGCAGGCGTCGGTGTCCTTGACCCGCGCGCCCGAGAGCGCCTGGCGCACCATATCGGGATCGCGGAAGTACTCGGTGCCCTGTGTCGTCAGGGTCATCGCCGAAGCGACATCGGTCATCAAACCCAGGTCGACCAGGCAGAGCTCGTCGCCCTGCACGATGATGTTGTCGGGTTTGACGTCCTTGTGGATCATCCCTCGGTCATGGATGTCTTCGATCTTCAGCAACAGCGAACGGAATCGCCGCAGGTTGAGACCCAGATCTTTGCTGTGGCCGGACTTGCTGAGCGTCGGCCCCTCGAAGAAGGGCATCGTGTACCAGAAAGTGCGCTGCCCGATGTGGTAGTCGATGATCTGGCCGATGCGCTTCGCCCCGTCGAGCGAACGATTCTCACGCACCAATTGCTCGAGGCGGCTGCCCGCATCGAGATCGAAGTACTTGAGCACGAACGGGCCGTCGCCGAGCGCCGCAGCGGCCACGTCGGCGGTGTTGCGCGGTTCGACCACAAACAGCATCGCCGTCGAGCCGCCCGCCGGCAGGGTGCGCAGAATGCGGTAGCGCTTCTGGAATGAGTACTGGCCGGCGATGCCTGCCAGCACGTCACCCACAGCGTCGGCAATCACCCGCAACCCGTACATACTGAACAGGCGATGGAAGATGCGACCCAGCGGGGCCAGCGTGGACCTCAGCTCGCGGCGGGCGGTCGCCAGGTTGCGCTCGTAGCTGGCGCCATCGGCAAAAGCAGCAAAGGGCATCGCGATCATGTGGATCGCCATCGGGAAGAAATGGGTGAGGGCATCGGCCACATCCCGCAACGAGCCGATGATCCAGACCAACAGCCAGATCGGCCAGGCGATCAGGCCACCGATCAGCAGCACCAGGCTGACGCGCTTGGGCTCGTGCCACTTGAGTCTGCGCCGACGCTTCTGTGCTTTTTTGGGTTTTTGCATCAAGCTCGCTCCCATCACCCGCCTCCCGTTTACATCCGCGCGGACTGTTCTTCCAGGTAGATGTCGGACATCGCCCGGTCAAAAACATCGTCGTTGTTTCCCAGCCCCGAAGCTTCGATCTCCGAGAGCTCGTCATCTGTGAAGGAATATTCCGCCACCACCGTGCGGATCACCCCGCGCAGCTCATTCCGTACCCGCCTGAGGTAGCGGCTGATGCTGGGCTCGCTGACGCCCAGGGCGGCCGCGATCTCGCGCGAGCTCATCTGGGTGCTCAGCCGCATGCGGTAGGCCTCGAACTCGAGCAGCGGCCGCGAGGCCGACACGCTCTCGAGGGCCTTGAAGACCTTGGCCCGGAAGACCGCACGCTCATAGCCGCGGTCGGGCCGTTGCTCCGGGCCGCCAAGCAGCTCTTCTTTGGTCAACGAGACGGGCTTCTGGCCGGCACCACGCTTGAGCGCCATGCGGCGGTCGATCTCGCCCCAGACCACGTGGCGGGCGATGGCAAACAGCCAGGTCGAAAAGCGTGTACCGCGGTCGGGGTCGAATTTCTCGATGTGGCGCGACACCTCAGACAGGGTCTCTTGCGACAGGTCGCGCACCGTCTCGGCAGTGAAGCGGTACTTGCCAAAGCGCCCGATGGCCTGGGCGAGAGCGGGACCGAAGGTCCGGCACAGCTCGAACCAGGCGGCCTGGTCTCCCTGGCGTAGACGGCGGATGAACTCTGTGGCGATCGGTTTCATGACCTGTTCTTGGGAAGCGGGAGGGGAAGCTTTCAGGTGCGGGAAGTTTTTCTCCGTGGGGACGGCCTGCTTGGATGACGGCTGCCATTAAGTGGTTCTGGATGCGCGCACAGGAGCAGCCTGGTTTTTTTTCGCGCCAGCTGAAATCCGCCGCAGGGCTTCCCCAATAACTCGGGTGTACATCGAAATGTCCGCGTGGAAGCCCGGCCAGAACCCTGATGGGAGGATCGCTCATGTGCCGCAAACTTTTCAAACTTTTCTGCTTCGGGACTGCGTTGCTCGTCGGAGCAGCCGTTGTCCTCGGCCCGAGACACATGGTCTCGGGGCTCAAGCACGTCGGCTCGGAGCTCAAAGGGCTCGGGACCGAGCTGCGCCAGGAGATCCGGGAAGAGATCGACCGCCGCCACCCGCAGCCGCCCCAGGGCTCGGACGAGCAGCTCAGCTCACGACTCGCCGCCCTGGAGCAGGAATTCCAGACCCGGATCGGCGCGATCGAAGTGCAGCGCGACGAAGTCCAGAACGAGCTGGAAAAGCTGGAAGAAGACACCCGTCTGTGCAAGCAGGTGATCGCTCTGTGCAACGCCGACCAGGAAAACCTGGCCGAAGATGCCGGCCTGGCCACCGCCCAGAAAGCTGTCCGCCTCGAAGAGATCAGCGCCGTGCAGAACCGCTACGAAGAACGGCTGGTCGAAGACCAACGGCAGATCGCGGCACTGTCCGAAGAGATGGAGCTGCTGACCCGCGGCGCCGAGAGCTTGCGCAACGACGCGGACAAGGTCGCTGTCGAGAGGGAGCGGATGGATCGCGAGCTGGCGGCCCTGCAGCGCAACGAAGAGCTGGTTGGGCTGCTCGGTGTCGGCAGCGACGCCAACCTCGACGAGCGTATGGCCAGCCTCGCCAACGAAATCGAGACCCTGCGCGCCGAGCAACGGAATGCCTATGAAGAGGCTCGTAAGCAGCGCTTGCACCGTCAGTACGAGGCCCGCGCTGCCCTGGAGCGGCTTGCCGAGAGCCTCAGCCCGCTGCAGTAGACGCGGACGAAGCATGATGCGACCAGCCCGGATCTGTCACCAGGTTCGTAGCGAGGACCCGGATAGCCGCGAGAATTCGGGCTTGAGCAGCGCAGACGCTACGGGTGTATCTTCGAGCAGCGAGAGGTCGAATTCGCCGGTCAGGCGGGGCCGCAGCAGAGACTGGCGACGGATTCGGGCTGGGGGAGCCGTTGGCTCCCCTGTTTTGCGTAGGAGCGGATGCGGCAGTCTCACTCCAACGAGAGCTTTGCGCCCTCGAAACCCGTGGATTGGTAATTCGAGATGCGCAGCTGATACATGCCCGCATCCAGCTCGGCTTCGAGCGAGTTGTCGTCGCCTTCTTCCCGCCAGGCCTGCGCGATCCAATCACCTTCGGCCGACAACAGCTCGAGCTCTCCAAAACCCATCGAGCCCACCAGCCGGGCCGTGACGGTTCTCGCCTCGGCGAGCTCAAAGAAGAACAGCTGTTTCTGGCCAGGGACCAGGCCGCATGCGAGCGTCTCGCCAAGCGCGATCATGCCTGCCTTCCGCAACCAAATGCTGAGCCCGACGGTCTCCCAACAGGATGCCTTGATGTGGTAGGCGCCCGCTTCGAGATAGTGGTTGAACTGACGCGTCTGGCCGTCGGGGCCGTCCTCAGGCCAGCCAATCGGGAACTCGCCGCGCAGGAGCTGCATCTCCACCCAGGCTTCGCCATCTGCCTGCACCACGGCTTCGATCCCTGCGGCCTCTGTCAGCTCGAAATAGATGTCCACTTCGGACTGTTCATCGCCATCGAGGGCCACGGCCAGAGGTTTGTCGGCACCGAGCGCGACGACAATCGCTCCCTCGGGAACGACTGCCGGCTCCGGCTCAGCGGTGCTCACTGCGAGCTCGACCGTCGCCTGCGGAGCGTTGCTATCCCAACCCAGGTCGAGTTGCAGCTGATAGCTGCCGGCCGGGACCGTCATGCTCAATTCGGCGCTCATGCCGCCTTCAACGTTCTTGAGCTGCGTCCACTCATGTTGCAGATTCAAAGTCAGCGCCGCCGCGTCCGCGGTCTTGGCATGGACGATCAGCTTGCGCTCTTCGCCGAGCTCGAAGCGAGCAGGAACCGGCATGCCGCTCTCGACCAACACGGACACACTCACGCCCTCTTCGAGCTGGAGCATTTCTGCGATCCGCATCCGCACTGCGGCATCTGCCCCCTGTGCCATCACGATCAGCACGTGGGACCCCGCCTCGAGCTCGAGCTCACCATTGAGTGTGCTATCGAAATAACCCGTCGGGTCGAGCAGTCCGCCCGTCACCTGGGACAAGAAGGCATCACTCGCGTTGCTGAGGACATATGTGCCGGCGGATGGGATCTCGACACGTGCGATGACGGGCTTCCCGGCAGCCAGCTTGTAGGCTTGGGAAGCCCCCAGAGCATGCACGGGCGCGTCGCCGAGCGCTGCATCCAGGGGAATCAGCCCCAGCTGTCCGCGCGCGGACTCATAGCCGTCGTTGGTGACGGCGATGCGCAGCGAGCCCGCCTCGAAGGTCGCTGCAGCGATGCCCCAGCCGTACCAGGTCCCCGAGTCGATGTCGAGGCTGAACGAGGGCGTGGAGCCGGACTCGTCGTTCAAAAGGCTGCCCGTGGTGAACAGAGCGTAGTTGCCTGCCTCAGCCAGGTCCAGGAAGTAGGTGACCACCTGGTTGGCGTCCAACTCGAATTCTGCCGGCGCTGCCCCATCCCAACGCACAAAGCCGTCTGGCAGCTCGCCCGCCGGCAAGGTCTTGATCAAGAAGCTCGCAGCAACCGGCCCCTCGCTGCCAACACCCACTTCGAGGCGGTAGTGGCCAGGCTGGAGCTCTTCGACGATACGCACGCCCGTGGCGTGGTCTTTCCCAGCCGTCAGGTACTCCATGTCTGCGGAATACAGAGACGCCCACAGCCAGGCATCTTCGTCGGACTTCTCGATATTGATGTCGACGAAACCTGCCTCGAGAACCTCGAAGCGGAATACGGGATAGGTATCGGGCTCAAGAGTCACATCGAGCGGTTCGCCCACGGCCACAGGCAGAATGCTGTCATCGTTGAGGAAAGCCTCGGCGTCCCAGGCTGCCTTCTTCTCCTTGATCCAATCAGGGGGCTCGATCTCACCGGTAAAACCGAAGACGAGGTGCCAGTTGCCATCGATGCGGGCAAAGAGCAGGTTGTCGACATTTCCGTCGCCGTCCTCGAGCAGCTTGCAGCGCAAAACTGCCCAATCTTCCTGGCTATGTTGCTCGATCAGCTCAAAGTCGAGCTTTCCTTCGGGCATGTTCTGGACCATCATCGCGGCCATTTCACGCTCGTCAGGGTGGAAGATCTGCTCGATTCCCTCAGTCTGCTTGCTGTTGACCATCTCCACGAAGCTGCGCAACAAGGCTTCGGGGCTGGAGTGGTCGGGCCCGTCAGCAAAGGCTCCGGGGATCAGCAGGCAGAGCGCGCCCGCAAGCGTGACCAGGGCACTTGGGCTCCGGAAGGATCGTGCGTACATACGGGACTCCTTATCGCGCGCCTGGACGATCCAGGCACAGGTGACGCCGCACAGGGCGGGCATGGAGAAACGGCCGCATTATCGGGTATGCCCGGGTCTGCCGCAATCGCAAACGCTTGGAGGGGTCGGTGCGGGGAATCTGGCGGGCTGCCAGGGAGGCTGATCAAGGATCCTGAACGCAGCGGAATCCTACGCAAGGACTGCGGTAGCTGGGGTCGCCGGCGTGCTGACGCGCCGAGGGACGCGCACCTTGAGCATCGCTGGTCTGGAAAGACCCACCTCGCAGCATCGCTTCTCCCACCGCGAAGAGGGTCTGGCCGTCGACGACAAACGCGCGGGCGCACGAGGCCCATTCAGCCACATTGCCGCCCATGTGCCAGCAGCCGGACGGGCTGCTATCGCGAGGAAAGTGGCCCATGGTTGGTCCCGCGGCCTTGAAACGGCCCCGATCGAGAGAGAACTCCTCGCCCCACGGATAGGTGCGCATCACCTGGTCGCCGTCGTCCCAACGCGCGGCCAGCTCCCACTCGGATTCCGTGGGCAGCCGCTTGCCCACGAAGCGCGCATAGGCTTGCGCCTCGTAGAACGAGACGCCCCGCACAGGATGGTCGAGCTCGACGCCCTTGCAGCTCGCGCAGCCACCGACGGGACAAGCTGCTTCAAGCCAGACCGCAGGCCCAATCTTCCCGAGGACCCCGGCACCTTCATGCTGGTTGCGTAGCTGCCGCAGGCGGGCGAGTTTGGCCTCATCACTGAGCCGGCGGCTCTCGGGCAAAAGGTCCTCGTCGACCTCATGGCCGTAGAAGAACCCCAACGGCCAATACTGCAGGCGTTCGTACCCTTGCGCATCGATGAACTCGCGGTAGTCGCGGTTGGTCACCTCGAACTTGTCGATGAAGAAGGTCTCGAGCTCGACGGTGTACAGGGGATTGTTGTCTTCTGGATGGACCGAACCGAGCTGGGCCCGCACGCGCGGCATGCAAGCCATCCCTTCCGGGCTCGATTCGAAGCTGGCGATCTCGGCCCGCAGTCTCTCGGTGCGAGGCTCCGGCTCACCGAAATGACGGATCTCATCAAGAGTCTGTTTGGCCTCGGCCCAGAGCCGCGCCTCGATCTTCTCGACCACCTGCGCGTGCAGCGCCTGGAATTGCAACCGGCGGAAGCGGGCAATCCGGGCGTCGAGAGAGCTCAGGACCTCGCCGTCAGCCAGCCCCCGGGCTTTCTCGAGCGCTCGGATCAAGTCGGGATAACGCGAGACCGCCAACAGCCGGGTGGGAAGCTCTGCTGCCGCGGCGAGGCTGCTCAAGCCCCCAGCCGGAGCCCCGATGCTCCCCAGCTGGGCCAGGAGCAACTCCCGCTCGAGCCCCTCCGCCTCACGCAGCAGTAGACCGAGATTGGCCTCTCGAAGCAGTCCGCGCAGCTTTTCGGCTTCTTCTCCCGAGCCCTGGTGGGTGCGCTCAAGGAACTGCAGCGCGCTCTTGAAGTAGTCGATCGCGATCGCGAAGTGGCCATTTTCAAGATTCAGGCGACCATCCACGAACTTGCTGACGTACTCGTCGGTCTTCTCCTTACGCTCGCCGAGATCCCCGAGCATCGCATAGACACGCAGGCTGTCGAGACCGATCTCCAAGGCCTCTTTCAGCTTGTCTCCAGCCCACAGGTAGCTGCCCTGCAACCCGATCATCTCTGCGGCACGAAGCAAGCACGCGAATTTGTCCTCGCGCGCCCGTTGGTGCCCGGGAAAGTCTTGCAGCACTGCGCTGAAACGTCTCTCGGCCGCCGAATAACTACTCACAGCCTCTTCGAGATCTGTCTCGCGAACGCTGTCGGCATAGGCGAGCAGACTGGCGCCAGCGAAGACCCCGAGCTGAGCGTCGACCTGGCGCAGCGTGTCCTGCCAGCGCCTCTCTTCGGCGCGAGCAGCTTCTTCGAGCTCGAGCAGGCGGCGTTGATTCCAGGCTGTCTCTGCCGCGGCGAGCAACGAGCGCGTCTCGGGCACCACTGCCAGCTCGAGCCGCGCCTCGTCGTGGCCCGCGGCCATCGCCCGCCGCATCAGGTCTTCGGCCTCGTCCAGGTCGGTGCGCGCCTGCCAGAAGCTCTCTTGCGAGGCGAGCTGGTGCCACTGGGTCTCGACCAACTTCAGCTTCTCAACGCCCGCCCGCAAGAGCTGCTCGCGCATCTTCCAGTCCTTGGCATACACAGCGATCTCGCGCGAGGCGATCACCAGCAGGATGGCGAGCAGCAGCGTAGACAGCAGGGCGGGCAACGGATTGCGGCGGTAGCGTCGCGCCAGGCGCTCGACAGTGGACTCGGGCCGCGCCAGGATGGCCTCACCATTGGCATAGCGTCCCAGATCTTCGGCCATCGCCAACGCCGAGGGATAGCGGAGCTTGGGGTCTTTGGCCAGCGCTTTGAGGGTGATGGTCTCGATGTCGCGGTGGATCTTGCTGTCGAGCTGGCGCGGTGGAACCGGGTCGTTCTCGGAGATGCGCCGGATCAGATCGGCGGGTGAGCGGCCTTCGAAAGGGGGCCGCCCGGTCAGCAACTGGTAGAGGACCGCCCCCAGCGAGTAGACGTCTGAGCGCGTGTCGGCTGAGTCCCCGCGAGACTGCTCCGGCGACATGTAGTAGGGCGTGCCGAGCACGGTGCCCGGCGTGGTGAAGTCCAGGCTCGGTTCGTGGTGGATCGATTTCGCCAGGCCAAAATCGGTGAGATGCGGATCACCCTCGGCATCGATCAGGATGTTGCCCGGTTTGATGTCCCGATGCACAATGCCCTGCTCGTGGGCGTAGTGCACGGCCAGACAGACTTTGCGCACCATCGCCAGCGACCACTTGATCGGCAGGCGTTCTTTGTCGAGCACGACGTCGAGCGACTGCCCGCGCACCAGGTCCATAGTGAAGAAGTACTTGCCGGCCGCCTCTCCGACTTCATGGATCGGCACGATGTACGGATGAGACAAGCGCGCCGCGGCCCGCGCCTCATTCAAGAAGCGCTTGACCTCGTCAAGGGATGCGTCCTCGCCGGTCAGTAGCACCTTCAGCGCCACCTCGCGGTCGAGACCGCGCTGACGTGCACGGTAGACCATGCCCATGCCGCCATGGGCGATCAGCTCGACCAGACGGTAGCTGCCAAAATCTCGCTGGCGGAAGGGTGCCGAGCCTTTTTTGGGTGGGCTGCGCCCTACGCGCCAGAGGACGGGCGTTTCCAGTTCACTCAGGTTCACGAGAGCTCCCTCGTTCCCATCAGTCTAACGAGATCCTCCGCGAACACCAAATCAGCCGCCAGGCGCGTTGCAGCAAACGGCCCAGCAAGGCAGAATGGGAGCAGAGGAGAGCGGGATGGGGAAGAAGAAGAAGAAGACGCGCAAGAAACGGCCCGCGCAACAGCCGCCCAAGGGCCCTCCGTCCCGCCCGGCATGGCAGTGGGTGCTGTTGGTCCTGTTCGGTCTGGCGATCCTGGCCCTGACCTATACGGTTGTGCTCGGAGACATGAGTCGGGCCAGCCAGGAAGATCTGCAGCAGCGCGAGGGTGCGCCGGACGTAAAGGAGTAGCGGCTCAGCCGTGGGCCTTCCTGAACTCGTCGGAGAACCAAGCGTCCCCCTTGACCAGCACGTCGTATTCCCAGTGCAGCTTGTAGAGCACGAAGATGACCTCATCATCGCCGAGCAGGGCGTCGATGCGCTCAGCAGGCGTATCCAGCTGCGTCAGAGTCAGAGCTGCATTGCTGCTGAGCAGACCGGCGGGCGGCCCTTCGTGGTCGCTGAAGGCACAGTCTTCGGGGAGATCGCGAAACAGTGCCCGCGCGACGCTGACCGCGCGCTCGCGCGGCGCTTCTCCCCAATAGTCCGGGTTTTCGGCCAGCCGCACCTGCACGTGATAGGCGGTGGTTCCCTCGCTGACGGTGACCTCCAGCCGACACTTCTCGAGCTCGGGGGCCGCATCTTCGGGCGTCTCGGTGTCTGGTTTCTCGCGCTTGAAGGTCAATTCGTAGCGATGGCGCAACATGTCGAACTGTTCCGGAGCGCCGACCCGGAAGCTTCGCTCGACCTCAGCCTTCGTGCTGTGCGGGCCGCGCCGATCCCGAAAGACCAGTTTGTCCCAGTCGATCGATTGGTAGATCGCCCGCGACGGCGCCCCTTCGACCCCGTCCAGCGGTTGGAACTGTGCCGCGGCCACCTGCTCGAGCCAGCTCGTGCGCGCGCCAGCGAAGGTGTCTGTCTCGCTCATGGCCTCTCCGTTCCCTGTGCTTCGGCGAGCGACTGTATCACACTCAGTGTGTCCAGGTCGCCCAGGTGTGGTCGGAGTACTTCCAGACTTTGGTCACCATGCGCTTGAATTCGACGCTTCCCGACCAACGTTCGTATTCGACAATCGCAAAGAAGACGTTGAGAGGATCCTGCCCCTTGGGGAGGCGGCCGATTCCGCCGCCAAACCAACCGGCATCGCCTTCGTGCTCGTAGCGCATGTAGGCTTCGTAGTTGTTCCACCCCACACTGCTGTCAGCCCCATGCATTTCGCCGACTTTGACCTCTGCATCGACCAGGGCGTAACGCTTCTTGGGATCAGGGCCCTTGCAGCGCGTACCGCCAGGGCTGACGATCGCCGTGTACGGCTTGCTCGCATCGGCATTGACGTACTTGACCTCAGCCTTGCCGGGGCAGCCCGCCTGTGTCATCACCCCACGGATGCAGCGCACCATCGCCTGGCACTCGCCGCCGTAGTTGTTGTACTGAGCCAGCGGCCAGGCGCCTCCGACGGAGTTGTTCTTGAAGGTCGCGAAGCCGTCGTCGATCATCTTCTGCTTCTCGGCAGGATTGCGGTCGAGGTATTTCTGCTGGGAGCTGGTGAGGAAGTTGAAGCCGAGCACATAGTGGTCGAACTTGCCGAACAGGTGCTCGACGATGTCCATCGCATCGAGCGTGTTGGCTTCCCCCATCCAGGCGATGGCCTTCTCCATGCGCTTGACGGTGGCACCATCTTCGGGCTGCCCTTCGCTGCGCGGCTTGTGCATGATGGCGTAGATGGCGAGGCTGCCGGTCTCGCCTCCCAGAACCTCACCACTCTTCTCGAGCGCCGCCTTCCAGCGGATGCTCTTGTTCTTGTGATGTTTGATCTGTGCGGGCAGTTTGTTCGTCGACTTGAGCGTGTGCTTGGTCTTGCCGGGCTTGAGCTCGACTTCGAAGTCGTACTTCAAGAAGCCATCGCCGATGATGTGTGCCTTCTCGGGCATCGCACAGGCGGGCCCGACTTCGACCTCGATCTCGATCTCGACCTCCTTGTCGAGGTCGTGGCTGACAGGACTCTGCAGGGCCTCAGTCCACTCGGGCTTCTTGTAGGGATTGCCCGTGCGGCGCCAGTCGGCGGTGTTGTCCAACAGCTCGTCGTGGTCGGACTTGAAACCCAGTGACAGCACTTTGAAGGTCTTGATCTTGATCTCGAGCTCTTTCTCGAGCAGCTCGTACGGCAAGGTGGTCACGGTCTCGAGATCATCGATCACGACCGGAGAATCGCCTGGAACCTCGACCCCGACTTTGTACTCGCCCGGAGTCAGCGCTTTGAACACGGCCTCCTTGCCCTTGGTGGTCTCTTCGCGCGTTTCAGGGCCACTCAGCTTGACCTTGACGCCATCCATCGGAGCTTTGTCCGGGCCGCCCTTGATCTTGAGCTTGAGGATCGAGCCTGGAGCGGCGTCGAGGTGTACGGGAGGATCCCATCGTCCCTTGACCTCAACGGTCATGGGCTCTTCCGGAAACTTGAACAAACCGTCCTTCTCGGGAGTCTCTGCAGTAAAGCTGACCGTGTAGGAACCCGGTTTGACCGGATCGAAAATGGCCAGACCGGTCTCGGGGACGGTAGGTTTCTCGCCAGGGGTGGGCCCGGTCAGCTTGACCTTGACGCCTCCGATCACCTTCCCCTTGTCGGGTGCCGCGCCGCGTACGAGCTCGACCCGCACCTGGGGCTCCAGCTTTGGCGGCCCAGACAGCTTCAGCTCGACGCTGGCTTTGTCTTTCAGGTCTTTCTGCTGCAGCAGCTTGGGGACCTTGATCGAGCCGGCGGACGCAGGCCCTTTTGAGGGCGTCAGTTTGGACTGGGCGGGATCTTCGCTGTTGGGGGACTCGCAGCCGATGGTCTGGCGCAGAGCCTCGTTGACCTCTGCCGGCGCATCGGTCCCCCAATTGAACAGGGCGACTTCTTGCCAGGTGATGCCCTCGGCGGCATGCGGCTCGCGGGCGACGATCGTGGCCAGCGTGTCATTGTCTGCAGGTTTGACTTCGACGGCCTCGGAGGCTTTGGCGAAAACCCTTCCCATGATCTGCTCCAGCGTGCGTTTGTTTTCCGGAATACATACAAGTTTAAGGAATGGAGGACGCGTTTCCAAACCTGTATTGCCGGCGGACTCTGATTCGGGAGCAAATCGCACGGTCTTTTCATCGGCGTCTGAGAATCTCAGGCGACCAGCGCCATCGGAAACTCGCGCACCCGCAGCAGGTGGCGAAGG
>JAJDCP010000008.1 GCA_029260765.1 Planctomycetota bacterium | reverse complement strand
GGTCGAGCGTTCCTACGACATCTACTCGCGTCTGCTCAAAGAGCGCATCATCTTCATCGGCTCGGCCATCGGCGATGAGGTCGCGAACGTCGTGATCGCACAGCTGCTCTTCCTGCAGTTCCAGGAGAAGAGCAAAGAGATCAGCATGTATCTCAACACCCCAGGCGGTTCGGTCACTGCCGGGTTGGCGATCTATGACACCATGCAATACGTGCGCAGCCCGATTGCGACCTATTGCATCGGGCAAGCATCGAGTATGGGGGCGATCCTGCTAGCAGGGGGCACCAAGGGCAAGCGTCACGCTTTGCCCCACTCGCGCATCATGATCCACCAGCCCTGGGGCGGCGCCTCGGGCACGGCCAAGGACATCGAGATCCAGGCCGAAGAGATCGTCAAGCACAAGTCGACGCTGAACAAGATCCTCGCACATCACACCGGACAAGATCTCGAGACCATCGAGCGTGATTCCGACCGCGACTTCTTCATGTCTCCCGACGAGGCCAAAGAGTACGGTCTGGTTGACGTTGTCCTGGAGCCGCGGGAAGAGCAGAAGTAGGCCCGAATGTCCAGCCGAAAGTGCATCTTCTGCGGCAAGACGGGTCGGATGGTCGACAAGCTGATTGCCGCGCTCTCCGACGATGTCTACATCTGCAACGAATGCGTCGAGATGTGTCACGCGATGCTTCTCGATGAGTCCCGTGAAGCCTCACGGCGCGCCTACAACCTCAAGAAGCCGCCAGCCCCCCGGGCGATCAAAGAAGATCTCGATCTCTATGTGATCGGGCAGGAACGTGCCAAGAAGATCCTATCGGTTGCGGTCAACTCGCACTACAAGCGCATCCACGTCCCTCCGACTCCCGACCTGGAGCTCGAAAAGAGCAACATCCTGCTGATCGGCCCCACCGGTTGCGGCAAGACCCTGCTGGCCAAGACGCTGGCGCGGATCCTCGATGTCCCGTTTGCGATCGCCGATGCAACCACTCTTACCGAGGCGGGTTACGTCGGCGAGGACGTCGAGAACATCCTGCTGCGCCTGCTACACGCGGCCGATTTCGACCTCGCACGTGCCGAGAAGGGCGTGGTGTTCATCGACGAGATCGACAAGATCGCCCGCAGCTCGCAGAACGTCTCCATCACGCGCGATGTTTCGGGCGAGGGAGTGCAGCAAGCGCTGCTGAAGATCCTCGAAGGCACGACCGCCAATGTTCCGCCCCAGGGGGGGCGCAAGCACCCCGAGCAGCACTACATCCAGATGGACACCTCGAAGATCCTGTTCATCTGCGGGGGTACCTTCGTTGGCTTGAAAGACATCATCGAGGCCCGCACGGGAACGTCTCGTCTGGGCTTCCGGCAAGATGTCGAGAACGAGACCGACACCGACGTGCCGTTGGCGGATGTCGAGCCCCAGGACCTGGTCAAGTTCGGGCTGATTCCCGAGCTGATCGGTCGGTTGCCGGTGGTGGCTCGGCTCGAGCAGATCGGCGAGGATGAGCTGGTACGCATCATGCTCGAGCCACGCAACGCGATTCTGCGCCAGTACCAGAAGCTGTTCGAGCTCGAGGGCGTGCAGCTCGAGTTCCGCAAAGACGCGATCAGGGCGTTCGCGCAGAAGGCCATCACACGCGAGACGGGGGCGCGCGCATTGCGTGCCATCGTCGAAGAGGTGATGCTCGACATCATGTACGAGATCCCCTCTCGAGAAGACATCCGCAAGGTCGTCATCACGCGCAAAGCGGTGGAGCGCGGCTACCGCTTTCCCTCGCCCAAGCGGAGGTCACGCGAGCGCCGTCGCGCCTGAGTCGCCAGGCTCACTCCTGCAACCGGGCAGGAAGCTTCTCCACGAAAGCCCTGATCTCGTCGCGCACCCGCCGGTAGGGCGCCAAGCGTGCGGTTTCGTCCGTTGCGCCCCGGGCCAGACGTGGCGGGTCGTCGAAGCCGACATGCACGACCCGAGTGCTGCCAGGAAACTGCGGGCAGCTGGCATCGGCGGAAGCACACACGGTGACCACCAGATCGAAATGCACGTCCTTGAGACTGTCGAGGTGTTTGGAGCTCTGGCCGCTGATGTCGACCCCGGCCTCGTCCATCACGCGGACGGCGTCGGGGTTCAGCCCATGGGTCTCCAAGCCTGCTGATTGGGGCTCGATGCTGCCACTGTGCAGGTGGCGGGCCCAGCCCTCGGCCATCTGCGAGCGGCATGAGTTTCCCGTGCACAAGAACAACACGCGGGGTTTGTCCGTTTCCATCATGATCCTCCCGGAGGGTGGTTTTCCTGCCAGAGCTTCTTACCATGGCGTTGCAGCTTTCCCAAGGAAGTGATGATGGCTGAGCCGGAATTCGATCCCGAGACGATGAGCGGCTTCGAGCAGCTTGAGTACAACGAGGAGTTCCCCGAATCGGATCTGGCGGACTATCTGGCGTATGTCGCCGAGCACGGCACCGCCGACGGCTATGTGCGGCCGCCCGAAGAGCACGACACCTCGCTGACCAGCACTCCGGGCCGCGCTTGCCTGGTCCATTGGTATTGCCGTCTTCACGGGGGCACCGGACCCGGCTGCGAAAAGCACTGCATGTTCACCCGTGATCGGGCGGAGCCCCGCCCCAACTGCTTCGGCTTCAACTCGGGCAAGGGGATCCTGCAGGAGGGGGACTTCCTGTTCACCACCATGCAGCTCCGCTGCCTGGATTGCCGGCACTTTCTCGACTGCGCCGATGAGACCGAGAAACGCTGGCAGTGCGGGAGTGACGGGGACGCTGGGGATGGCTGAGCGGTTGTGTGTCTGGGGGGACAACTGCCGTCAGCGCCAGGGGTTCCGGTGTGCGGCCAACTGTCTGTGGAGCCACGAGCCGGACCAGGCCCCGAACTGCCTGGGGTTCTACCTGGGCAACGGCATCACCGAGCCGGGTAGCGAGGAAGCGGCCCACGTGCTGCAAGCCTGCGTGGCCTGTGAGCATTCCGATCAATGCCGAGGCATCACTGAGGAGCGTTTTGGCTGACGGGGGGGGTGGGGCGATGGGGTCTTGGGTGCTGCACCATGAGGACTCGGAGTGGCCCCTGTGGTGGCGCTCTGTGACCGCCGGAAGCCGCCTTGTGGGGGTATCTCCGGCGGTCGCAGAGGCTGTCTCACGGAATGCTTGGAGGCGTGGGATTGATTCCTGATGACAATCTCAGGCCCCTGCGACTCGGGGGGAAAAACCGACTTTTCTCTTGGTAGGGGAGGGGTTTACCCCCTCCCGAGGGCGGAGCGAAGCGTCCGAGTCTTCGAGGTGTAAACCCCGCCCCTACATGACAATCCAAAGCGAC
>JAJDCP010000070.1 GCA_029260765.1 Planctomycetota bacterium | reverse complement strand
AAGCTCTACATCGCACCGGGCAATCCCGGTACTGCGGAGTTTGGCGAGAACCTGCCGGCCCCGGCCGACAACGAGGGCTGGGTGGCCCTCTGTCAGCAGCAGGCCATCGAGCTGGTAGTGGTCGGGCCGGAAGCGCCGTTGGCCGAGGGACTCGTCGACGCGCTCGAGGCTGCAGGCATCGCAGCCTTCGGTCCCAACAAGGCCGCGGCACAGCTCGAGAGCAGCAAGATCTTCGCCAAGGAGCTGATGCTGAAGTACGGGATTCCCACTGCCCGGGCGCAATGGTTCAAGGATCCCGAGCAGGCCCGCGAAGCGCTGCGGCGCGCGACCTACCCCTTGGTGGTCAAGGCCGACGGCCTCGCCGGTGGCAAAGGAGTGCGGATCTGTGACGGCCTCGAAGACGCCCTGGAGGCCGTAGACGAGCTGATGGTGCGGCGTATGCTTGGCGCTGCGGGCGCACGCATTCTGGTCGAGGAGAAGCTCAAGGGCCGTGAAGTCTCTGTGCTGGCTGTCACCGACGGGCAGACTCTGCTGATGTTTCCCCCCGCCCGGGACCACAAGACGATCTTCGACCGCGGGCGGGGCCCCAATACGGGTGGAATGGGGGCCTACTCTCCCGTTCCGGATGTCGGTCCGGCGTTGTTGGCACGGATCGAGAAGCGCATCATGATCCAGGCGTTGCACGCGATGACCCGCAATGGGACCCCGTTCAAAGGGGTCTTGTACGCCGGACTGATGATCGACCGCGACGACGCCAAAGTGCTCGAGTTCAATGTGCGTTTTGGAGATCCCGAGGCGCAGGCTTTGCTGATCCGCTTGGAGAGTGACTTTCTAGCGATGCTGAAACTCGCCGTCGAGAACAAGCTCAGTGAGTACGCTCCGGTCTTTGACGAGCGGGCCTCGGTCTGCGTGGTCCTGAGCTCTGAGGGCTACCCGGGGCCCATCCAGACCGGCGTCGAGCTGCCGGCTCTCGAGGCGCCGGGCTGTTTCGTCTTCCAGGCGGGGACCCGTCGGGAGGGAGAGCGGCTGGTCACTGCGGGCGGGCGAGTCCTGGGAGTGACCGCCCTGGGCCACGGGCTGCAACAGGCACGCCAGCTCGCCTACGGGGGGGTGCAGCAGGTCTCGTTCCCGGGCTGCCACTACCGCAGCGATATCGGGCAGCGCGAGACCTGAAAGTCTGGCGCCCCCGGTTTTTCCGCGCTCGCGGCGCATTCCGCGCGCTGATGCCAGACAGTCTCCGCGCAGTTCGCGGCGGGCGCACAAAAGTCACGGGCTCTCACGCTTCCTTTCCTGGGCAGATCGGCCGTAGACCGGGCTGCTCGGGTTGACAAGCCGGATGCCTGGCCCTACTCTCCAAGAGACGGGCCATGCACGAGGCAGGAGGGTTCCGATGCGCGTGCGCCGATGCCGCTATGTTCCCGAGTTCGCTCCCGGTTCCCAGAGCCGCTTCCGCTCACTGTGGGAGTATGAGCTCGATCATGGTGAAGAAACCCCGAGCAACGAGCACTCCGACGCCGAGGTAGTCTTCTATCTGACCCATGGCGCAGGGGAGATGATCATCGACCGGACCAACCGGGTCATCAAGCCTGGTGAGGTTGTGTTCATCCCGCCATCCACGCCGCATTCTCTGGCGAATACCAGCCCCGACATGCTCCGTGCGTTCAGCATCGAGTCGACCATCGGCGGCGGCGAAGGGCGTGACGAATCCGAGGCGGCCGCACAATCGCGCGAGACCATCGGGCACTTGCAGCAGATCATCGATGGCCTCCCGACCAGTATGGACGCGCCGATGGCGATCCAGAGCATCGTGCGGCTCTTCGACATCGGTGGTCGGCTCTCCGAGCAGATCGAAGAGGCGATGGGACTCGACAACCAGGAAGCCCTGGCTGCCTTGACCTCGATCGAGAACAAGATCATGGCTTCGGTGGTCGAGATCACGCGTCGCTATCTGCGCCGAGTCGGAAAACCTCGCCACCGGCGGCGCTTTTGACGCGCGAATTCTCCTGAATGTGATACTTTCGGGAAGTGCGCCCCACCCGGACCTTTGGGCCGGGTTTCACGGCGTCCCGTGAGGATCTACATATGTCGGGCACTCTCTTCCGCCCTCGTGACCCTGGTACGCGCCCTCCGCGTCCAGCGGGCCGCCTCCTGCCTGCGACCCCCCAGGAGGTGCAGGCCCGCGGGTGGGATGCGATCGACGTCCTGTTGGTCACCGCCGATGCCTACATAGACCATCCTTCCTTTGCGATGGCGCTGATTGGAAGAGTGCTCGAGGCCGAAGGCTACCGTGTGGCCATCCTCTCGCAGCCCGATTGGCGCTCCGTCGAGCCCTGGCGAGCTTTCGGCCGCCCGCGCCTGTTCTATGCCGTCAGCGGCGGCAACATGGACGCGATGATCAACCACTACACCGCCAGCCGCAAACCTCGTAGCAAAGATGCCTACAGCCCGGGAGGTCGCGTGGGGCTGCGGCCGGATCGGCCCACTCCGATCTATGCGCAGCGCTGCCGCGAGGCGTTCAAGGGCGTGCCCGTCATCTGTGGCGGAGTCGAGGCCTCTCTGCGCCGCTTGGCGCACTACGACTATTGGAGCGACAGCGTGCGCCCTTCGCTGCTCGTCAGTTCCAAGGCCGACCTGTTTGTCTACGGCATGGGCGAATCCGGCGTGCGCGAGGTGGCCCTGCGGCTGGCGCAGGGGGCCGGTGTCCGCGATCTTCGCGACATCCCTGGCAGCGCCTATCTGCTCGGTGCCAAGGAAGAGCGTCCCGCCGAGGCTGTGCGCTTGCCCGGTTTTGAGGAGATTTGCGCCAGCAAGCGGGCGTTCGCGGTGGCGACCCGTTTGACCCATCGCGAGACCAACCCCTTCAACGCCCGACGCATTCTGCAGGAGCACGGGCGGCGCTGTGTGGTGCAGAACCCTCCGGCGGCTCCGCTCTCGGAAGCCGCGATGGACGCGATCTACGACCTGCCGTATACCCGCCTGCCGCACCCGATGTACAAAGAGCCTGTGCCCGCATGGACCATGATCCGCAACAGCGTGACGATCATGCGGGGCTGTTTCGGGGGTTGCACGTTTTGCTCGATCACCACCCACCAGGGTCGGGTGATCCAGTCACGCTCGCAGGCCTCGGTGCTCGAGGAGATCCGCGGGTTGCAGGGGCGGCCGGGCTATACCGGGGTGATCTCAGACGTGGGCGGGCCGACCGCCAACATGTACCAGATGCGCTGTCAGGAACCCGAGGTCGAGAAGGTCTGCCGCCGGCTGTCTTGTGTGCACCCGACGGTCTGTCAGTATCTGGGAACCGATCACGGTCCTTTGAAGGAGCTGCTGCGTGGGGCCCGCAAGCAACCTGGTGTGCGTAAGGTCCTGGTCGCCAGTGGTGTGCGTATGGACCTGGCCCAGAAGGATCCGGAATACCTCGAGGAGATGGCCGCGCATCACGTCGGCGGACGGCTGAAGGTCGCGCCCGAGCATGCCTCGGATGCCGTGCTGGGATTGATGAAGAAGCCGGGCATCGACGACTTCGAACGCTTCGCCGAGGCCTTCGAAGACGCGTCGGCGCGTGCTGGGAAGAGGCAACAGCTGATTCCCTACTTCATCGCCAGCCATCCCGGCTCGACGCTGGAATCGATGATCGAGCTGGCACTTTTCCTCAAGCGCACGGGCCACCGTCCGGATCAGGTGCAGGACTTCATTCCCGCTCCGATGGACGTCGCCACCTGCATGTACTACACCGGGCTCGACCCCAACACCATGAAAAGCGTGGCGGTCGCGCGCAGCCTGAAAGACCGCGAGTACCAACGGGCTGTGATGCGCTTTTTCGCCCCGGAGAACTACTTCCTGGTTCGCGATGCGCTGACGCAGGCAGGGCGGCAGGACCTGATCGGTGACGGTTGCGATGCTCTGATCCCCCGCAATCCTCCGCGGGAGGCGATCGAAGAGCGCCGCCGGCGCGCGCAAGCGGAAGCGGAAAAGGCCCAAAAACGCGCCGCTCATGCTTCCAAACCTCTGCGCGGCAAGAAGCGTCGCTGGCGGCAGAAACGGGTCGAGGCTGCCCGCTCACGCCAAGGCGAGAGCGGCGGTGGTTACCGGCCGCGCCCTTGACGCAGAGCAGCAATTTTCGTTGAATGGGCGCCAGTTTGTCACGAAATTGCGCCCGGCGGCCAGGCCTGTAACGTTTGCCGTCACTCTTCGGTCACGCATCCCGGCCATACTTTCTGGCGGGTCGGACGGACCAGGGAAGTCGGTTCAGCGAGACCCGGAACGACGCACTGGCGGTCGCTCCAGGTACGGTAGGCTCACACCGGCACGGGGTCGCTCGCGGCGCGCAAAAACACGTCAAGAAAAGGTGGAAATCGGATGCGTTTGTTGAAGATTGCAGGCATGTGTGTGCTGGCGATGGGTCTCTCTTTCACGGTCACGGCATGCGGCGACTCGAAGCCGACCCTGTCGGCCAAGACCGCGATGATGATGGGAGGCCCCGAGGGTAAGGGCAAGTATTGGTACTACGATGGTGATGCCACGGCCCGCGCCCGCGAAGAGGCCATCAAAGAGGGCACCGGCATCACTGCCGAGATCAAGCTAGAAGGTGATGTCGGCGCGATGGCCGACATGGTCGCCGAAAAGCACCTGGTGTTCTATCTCTCGAAGGATGGCACCAAGCACATGTGGCAGAGAACCTCCGGTGAAGGTCTGCTCGAGTCTCAGGTGCGTGGATATTGGAGCTGGTCGGACGAAGGCGAGACCACCCTGGTCATGCGCGACAACCTCGAACCGAATGCCGAGACCGATACCACCTGGAAGATCATCGAGGTCAGCGAGGATGCTGTGGTCATGCAGCTGCAGGACGACCTGGCCATCTCGCCCAAATTCTACAAGAAGAGCCTTCAGTAAGGGCTGAGAAGCGAAGGGTTGATGCCGGAGGGGGACTTGCCTCCTCACACGAGGGCGGGGAAGACCCCGCCCTTATGCATTTGTTGGGGAGCTGGAAGCTAGTGCTCCAGCGTCTCCAGCGCCCAAAGCAGCGCCCCGATGGCGTGCTGGTCGAAGTCGACGCGGAAGGTGCCCTCCATCAGACCTGCGCGGAATCCTCCGACAGCCAGCGCGGGGTCGCGACAGAGGAAGGCCTCTTCGGGCAGCACCTGTGTGCGCAACAGGAATTCGCTGCCGCGCCGCATGTGCGTACGCAGGGTCACAGCACGGGAGTCGTCGGCACGCAGCAGCACCGCCAAGGCACTGCCCAATCCCTCAAGGTAGGCACTGGTGCTGGAGCCTCTGGGGATGTAGCCGACATGCATGCCGCCTGCCCAGTCGGCGGCGACCTCGTCGCCGTGATACTGCTGTCTGCTGATCCGCTCGCCAAGCGCCCAAGCGGCGTCAACCCAGCGAGGATCCTGGTCCGCGCGATGCACGGCTTCGACCGCCTGTGGAAGCCAGTTGTCCAGCCGGATCGCGCCTTTGCCGTCCGCGCCGAAACGCAGCAACGCCTCAACGCCGAGGCGGGCAGCATCGAGCGCCCCCGTGTCCGGGTCCAGATGTCCCAGCTCGGCCAGGGCCAGGCAAGCCTCGCCGGGGAAATAGGGGCTGGTCTCGAGGCCACCTCCAGGGGCGAGGAATAGACCGCTGGGGTCCTGCCGGGAGAGAATCTCGCGGAGCAGACCCTCGCGCTCAGCCTTGCCCGCCTCGAGGCCGTTGACACGCGCCAACTCGACATAGGCCAGCAGGGCCAGGGCCTGCGTCCCCAGTTTGGCTTCACGGTCATAGACAATGCGCCAGCGATCGTCCTCTTGCTCAAGCCACTGATTCAGCCATTGCAGGCCACGGCGCCCCGTTTCGAGCAGCTCGGCGTCCCCACTGCGTGAGCCCAACATGAGCAGCGTCCAGGTGGTCCCTGCGTGCCGCACGATGTTGTAGTTACGCGAGGTCCGCGGCGGATTGCGGCCTGTGAGGGTGAAGCTGTAGGCGTACTTGCCGAATTCGTCGGTGTTGCGCACCAGCCTCTCGGCGCTTGCCTGGACAGCCGCACGGATCGTCGCTTTGCTCAAGGGCGCGCGTGGCAGTCCGTAGCGCTGCCAGGCCTGGACCTCCCCGTCGCTGTCGATGAGCACGCTCCAGGTCTGGAAGATCATGGCGCGCTGCACCTTCTCCCACTCATAGGCCGCGTAGCCCGCTCGGCGGATGGCAAGTTGAAGCAGTTCGTCGGGGTTGGCGCGGTCGTCGAGCAGCGCATCGGTGGGATAGGCAGTTCCCTGGCTGCCATCGGCAAAGGCGACCTCGATGCCGTGCAGCCCTGGTTGCAGGTCTGCTGCGACCGCAACACCTGCGGGCACCTCCTGGCCGCGCCACACGACGGTGCCGGGAATCAGCTCGACCTGCTGGGTGGGCTGTCCGGCGAACTCGAGCAAGATGACGCCACGGGGATCTTGATCGAGCCCCGCCAGTGCCTGCTCGACCGCGCGATGCGGGTTTCGATCGCGCCCTTCGCTGCGTTGTGGAGGCAGTCCTGAGCGGAGCAGCACCGCCCAACAGCGCTCTCCCCAGACCGGCACAAAAGTGGTGTCGGGGTCGTGGCTCCGCTGCGCCACCTCGAACACCCACTCCGGAGGACGCGCCCAAGCCAGAGGCAGCACCTCGGCAGCAGGACGTTCTGGCTCCGCGCGCGGTGGCGGAGGCCGGTCCGGTGGACGGGGAATCGGCTGGCAGCCCAGGCAAGCCATGGCCAGCAGCAGCAATGCGGCATCTCTAGAAATCGTCTAGCAACTCCATCTTCTTCTGTTGGTATTCTTCTTCGCTGATCAAGCCCGCATCAAGGCATTCCTTCAACTCACTGAGCTTGGCCTTCAGGCCGGTGTCGTTAGATGGGGCGGGCCCGGGCTCGACTGGTGGTGGTTGTATGCCTTGCTTCGCGTCGGCCGCCAGGAGGCGCACGGCCTGCCGGAAGCGCGCCGCTTGCCAGCGTGTTCGGCCAGGAAAGCGGATACGTGGAGAATACAGCAGGGCCGTGAGAGTGTCAGGCTGTTCCACTTCCGCGAGCCGGCGCGCACTGTAGCTCGCGGGCTCGAGTACCAGCTCGATGGTCACACGGTCGTGACCGGGAAACCCATCTTCGGGCACCAGGTCGATCTCGGCAACATCCTGGTAGCGGAAAGCGTAGCGGTGTTGCTCGCGGGCGAAGCTGACCGAGTCGCTACCCAGCGCCACCAGCTCGAGGTCGGGCCGGGCCTCCTGGACGTAGGCGTCGCGCGTGTAGGGGTGGACGAGCATCGTCCGCACCACGTCGAGGGCTTCGTCGCGGGTCTTGACGCTGGGGAGCTGACAGGCTGCACACAGCAGAGCCAGGCAGCAGAGCAGCTTGGAAGCCAGCGAGGAGAGGCCTCGCCGCTCGAGCCGTTCGATCATGTGCCTCGCTCCGCGTAGCACGGGCTTGCGTTGCACACCAGCCCACAGGTTTCCGTAGCCGGCTGCTCGCTGTTGAAGGAACTAAATGGAAAGCGACAGCCCAAAGATGACCTCCCAGATCTCCCCGTCTTCGGGGCTGTCAAAGACAGCTTGCAGCCCATCGCCGGGCAGCAGCACGCCAGAGTTGCAGAAGATCTTCAGGGGCTGATAGAGCTGGTACTCGAGGTTCAGGTTCAGCTCCCAGCCCAGATCGCGGTCGGTGCCCTGGGCGAACACGTTGCCGCTGCTGTCCGGCGCCGAGGTCAGCAGCGCGTACAGAACCCGCCCGGTCACCGACAAGTCTTCGAGCACGCCGGCCCGGGCCTCCAGACCGAAACAGGCGGTCCCACTGAGATTCGAATTGGTCAGGTTGAAGCCGCTGAAGTCGTAGAGGATGTTCGAAGGCGTGAACTCGGGGCTGATCGCGACGAACGCATCATTGCGATGCTGGCGGTCAGGGTCGTTGCCGGTCGCGCCAGCTGCAAGCCCCGTCAACTTCACCAGCCCGAAATCATAACTCAGCCGCAGCACGCCGGCCCATGCGTTGGTCTTGACAGCCCTTCCGTCCGCCGCCGCGTTGCTCGTGCGGCCCCAGTTGTACACGCCGCTCAGGTCGATGCTGACGGGGCCCAGGCGCGTCGATCCGTCGAGTCCGACCCAGAACATATTGCGTTCCTGGTTCGCGGGTTCGGGCGTATCGAGCGTGTTGTCGAGGTCCGCGATGAAATAGCTGTCCAGCTTGACGCCCGAAAATGCGGTGCTCGCGTTGAAGAACAGAAGATCGCGGTCGTTGTAGTCGTTGTCGATGCGCCCGTCGCCGTCGAGATCGAGGCGTGAGGTCTCGATCGCTTTGAGCCACTGCACTTGGAAGGTGGTGTTGAGCTCGGGGAGCGCCCATTGCAGGCGCACTCCAGCACCATCGTCGCTGAAAACCAAGCCTTGGGGGGTGAAGGTCCCGAACAAGCCGGCACGAAAGCTCAACGTAGAGCCGGGGGCGATCGCCTCGGTGAGCTTGGGAAGATCGAAGTCGAGGAACAGGTGTTTGACCTCGATGATCTTGCCATCGGTGCCAAGATCACCGCCGTCGCCGACCCCGAAGGTGACATCGCCGATTTCCAGCTGGGTCTCGACTCTGATCAGGTCGAGGGCCGTGATGCGCATCTTCGGGCGAACCCGCATGTCCATGAAGTTCTGGCTCGCATCGACCCGGTCTTCATCGGCTGCCTGCAATGCGAGCCGCACCTGGGGGTCGAGCATGCGCACGTCGGAGCCATTGCTCAGCGAAATGCCCCGTATCCGCATCTGCAACGAAAAGTCGAACTTCAGGTCGCCGAATTCTTGGGCGCCCAAGCTCGCGAGCAACAGCGCGAGAAACAGCGGCGTCTTCCTGAACATGCCTGCTCCTTTTTCGCCCACAGGGGCCATTTTCAATGGAGGTCCGGGGCGTGCGTCGGTTACCAGTCCACCTTGGAGGCCCAGCCATCGTTGCCCAGATAGTGGTTGCGGATCTCGTTCAGCCTGCCGCTGGCTCCAACCTCTTCGACGAACAGATTGAGCCAGGTCAGGAACTCGAGGTCCCCTTTGCGGATCGCCAGCCCGAGATGCTCGGTCGTCGATGCCCCGAGCAGGGGCTTGAACTTGAAGCGCTGCGAGCCGTGCGTAAGGATCCAGGCCTCGATGAAGGGGCCGTCGTGGGCGACCGCACCGACCTCACCGCGCTGCAAGGCCGCAACAGCGTCAAGCATCGAAGGGAAGCCCACGATCGTGGCAAGAGGAAACGCCTTCCGGCAATGCTCTTCAGGGTGCGTATTCTTCTTGACGCCCAGCGTGAGTCCCGGCAGCTTTGCCAGGTCGGACCAGCGCTCGAAACTCGGTCCCGAACCGACTTCGGAGGTGGGGTCATTGTTGGGCAGCAGGTCTTTGCGCACCAGAGCTGCCTGGGAAAAGGTCAGATACGGGCGCGAGAAGTTGACCTGCAGCCCGCGCTCAGGCGTGCGTGTGACCGCAGCCGCCAGCAGATCGATGCGTCCGTCGAGCAAGGCCGCGAAGCGATCTTTGGACTCCAGCGCCACCAACTCGACCTCGACACCAAGCTCGCGGCCTAACAGGCGGGCGAGCTCGACGTCGATGCCGATCATCTCCCCGTCACGTGTACGCATGCTGAAGGGGGGCGCGTCGCTATTGATGCCGATGGTCAGGCTGCGCTCGCTCTGGATCTTGGCGAACAGCGGGCTGTCTGTTTCTGCTACAGGCAGCGAGTCGCCTGGTGCCTGCCCGAAGAGCGGCTTCCAACGCGCTGTCGCCCAGAAGCAGCCGGCCACAAAACCGATAGCCAGAGTGAGGAGGGTCGCACCTGCGATGGGGAATGAGGGCCTGCGAAGCACGGCGCGTCTCCTGATCTCTGATGTCGTGATGCAGCGATTCTACCGACACCAACGGCTAGCGTCCAGTGCCGCAGAGAGCTCCTGCCGTCGCAAGCTGCCACGGCGCCGCGCATCGATTTCCCGGCAGTTTTTGGCTTTGGATCCGACATAGGTTATGGTAGAGCCTTCCAGATTCTGGGCCGGATCCCTAACTGCCTGTCTCTCGGGTAGTGTGGTAACCGAGTCTTGCCGCGGAGACCAGACGTGCTGGATGATCTGCGCCTGTTCGATGTGATTGGCACGGACGGCATCATCTTTCGCCTCGAGGCTGAAGAGCGCGATCAGGCGCTGTTGGAGATGGTCCGTCAACTCGTGGCTCGAAGCCGCATCCACCCGAAGATTGCCGATGAGATCTATCTCAGCATTCTCAAACGTGAGGCTGTGTCGTCGACGGGAATCGGCAACGGTGTCGCGGTGCCCCACATCCGCACCGATCGCGTGGATGGTTTTCTCGGCGCGCTCGCACTGTCGCGCCGGGGCGTCGATTTCGGGGGCCCTGAGCGGGTGAAGGTCATCTTCCTCTTCCTCAGCCCGCAACGCGCCCACAATGACCATCTCCTGTTGATGGGACGTATCGGGGCGTTGTTCGTCGACAGTGAATTCCGCCAACGCCTGCTTGCCAGCCGTGATGAAGACGATCTTGAGCAGGTGCTGCGCACCGCCGAAGAGCGTCTGTACGGCGGCGACAACGACGCGGGCGAACTGGTAGAGGTCCGCTGACGCGGGGTCAGCACCCCGCTGCGGGCACACGCGCGATGAAGATCCTCCTGGCCAGCGCTTCGTATCACCCCGTGCTGGGTGGACTGCAGGAGGCGGTTGCGCGCCTGGCGGCTGCCCTGAAGGCTCGCGGGCATGGCGTTTCGGTGCTGGCGTGTCGTTACCCCCGGCACCTTCCGTCCGTGGAGAGCATCGCCGGCATCGAGGTGCGGCGCTTGCTGTTCATGGGTTTGCTTCCCGCCTCCCTGCGTCCCGATCGTCTTGGTCGGCATGGCCTCGGCCTGCTGTGGAGCCAGCTGAGCTTCCTGCGGCTCTTGCATTTCCTGCGTCGCGCGCGGCCCGACGTCGTCAATATCCACTTCTGTGGCAGCCAGGCACCGTATCTGTTGGCTGCCTGCAAGTTGCTGGACCTACCCTGTGTGCTCAGCCTGCATGGGGATGACGTCGCGGGGCCGGCGCGCAGGGGGGCCGGGGCGCGTTGGCTCCTGCGTGCCCAGCTCGGAGCGTCTCCACACGTCACGGCCTGCTCGGCCTGGTTGCTCGAACAAGCCGCTGCGCTGGCGCCCGGGCTGTCCGAACGTGCCCGGGTGTGCTGGAATGGCATCGAGCCCGCTGAGCTCGAGGCGCTCCAGCCCTGGCAACATCCGCGTCCCTACACGCTGGCGGCGGGCCGGCTGGTTCCCAAGAAGGGCTTCGATGTCCTGCTCGAGGCTTGGGGGCGCCTCCTGAAGAGCCTGGGTGCTGCCTGCCCCGATCTGATCCTGGCGGGCAGTGGTCCGGAGCTGGGCCGTTTGGAGGCGCTGGCCCGCGCGCGACGGCTGCCTCGAACAGGGGGCGGTGCGCGCCTTGTGTTCTGGGGGCGGGCGTCGCGCAAGCAGCTGGGGCGGCTGTTGCGGGGGGCTGCCTGTGTGGTGATCCCCTCCCGGCGTGAGCCGTTCGGATTGATCGCCCTCGAGGCATTGGCCGCCGGAGCGCGGGTGCTCGCTTCGGACGTGGGGGGGTTGCGGGAGATCGCCGCGCGCTGCCCGGGGTTGCGCTTGGTCGAGCCAGGGTCCGCAAGCACCCTCGAGCGCGCCTGGTCGCGGCTGTTGCGGGACGAAGTGGTGGAAGGGCCGGCTGCCGGCCTCGACGCGTTCAGCTGGCAGCGGTGTGCCGACCGCTACCTGGCCTGCTATGCTGAGGCCATGCAAGCAGATGCCGTTTCGAGGAGGCAGTGATGCGCCCGCAGGTGAGCGCGATCGTGCCAACCTTCAACAATGAGACCATCATCCGGCGCTGCCTCGCCAGCCTGACCTGGGTGGACGAGTTGTTGGTCGTCGACAGCTTCAGCAGCGACGCCACGGTCGAGATCTGCCGCGGTTACGGAGCCCGCATCCTGCAGCACAGCTACGAAAACTCTGCCCGCCAGAAGAACTGGGCCATTCCTCAGGCCCAGCATGCCTGGGTCCTGGTGCTCGACAGCGACGAAGTGCTCGAAGCAGGTTTCGCCGAAGAGCTCCGAGGTCAGCTGGCTTCGGCCGGTGCGGACGTCGACGGCTTCCGTGTACGGCGCAAGAACCTGATCTACGGGCAGTGGGTACGTCACGGAGGAATCTACCCGGACACGCTGGTCAGGGTGTTCCGCAGGTCCTGCCGCTATCACGATCGGACGGTGCATGCGCATCTGGACATCCCTGCCGGACGACTCCGCGATCTGCAGCACCACATCATCCATCACGATTTCACCGACATGCACGGCTACCTGCTGAAGCTCGCACGCTACACGCGCTACGAGCGGGACCAGCTGGTACGAGACGGCAAACGCTTCCGCTTGCGGGACCTGGCCCTGCGTCCGGCAGCGATGTTCGCCTATTCGTATTTCTACCAGCAGGGCTTCCGGGACGGGCTGCGCGGCTATCTGGTGGCGCAGTTGAAGGCGGGGTACAACTTCCTGATCTATCTACGGCTCTGGGAAGCGGAGCGGGGTTGGGACGCAGGCCCATGAACATCCTGTTCCTGCACACAGGTCTGCAATCGTTCGTGCGCCGCGACCTCGAGATCCTTCGGGGTGCGCATTCGGTGCGCAGCGTGTGCAATCACCGGCGCGCGCTGCGGAATCTCGCTTGGAATCTCAAGGACCTGGCCTGGGCCGACCTGGTCTTTTGCTGGTTCGCCAGCGCCCACTTTCTACCCGCCGCGCTGCTCGCCCGGAGTCTCGGCCGTAAGCTGGTCGTGGTTGCGGGCGGGTTTGACGTCGCAGCGCTCCCGGAGATCGGCTATGGGGCCATGCAGCCCGGGCTTCGGAGGGAGGTGGGCCGGCGCCTGCTGCAGTTGGCGGATCGCGTGCTCTGTGTGTCGGCTTCGAATCAAGACGAAGCGATCCGCAATGCAGGAGTCGAGCCGGCGCGCTGCGAACTGATTCCCCATGGTTTCCCGGCCTATTGGGAGCCACCGACACCCAAGCGACCGTTGGCCGTCAGCATCGGGCAGGTGTGCCGGGCCAACCTCGAGCGCAAAGGCCATCGGCACCTGGTGCGCCTGGCCCGGGCGTTCCCGGGAGTGCGTTTCAAGCTGATCGGCCGATGGAGGGATGGTGCCTACCAGCTGCTGCGGCGTCTCGCGCCCGCGAATCTCGAGCTCAGCGGTTATCTGCCTGATCCCGAGCTCCGCTACCTGCTTCAGCGCGCACGCGTGGTGGTCCAGCCATCCCGTCACGAGGCTTTCGGCTGTTCGGTGGCCGAAGCGATGCTCTACCGCTGCGTGCCAGTGGTCAGTGACTCCTTTGCGTTGCCCGAGGTGGTCGGGGAGGCGGGATTCGTAGCCGACTGCGCGCAGCCCGGTTCCCTCGAGCGTGCATTTGCCGCAGCCATGGATGCGCCGCAGCAGCTAGGGGAGAGAGCGCGCCAACGTATCCTCAAGCTGTATTCCCTGCGACGCAGGGCCCACAGCTTGCTCGAGGTGCTTTCCCGTGTCTGAGGCGCAGGGCGCGTCCGGGCCGCGGCGCATCGCGTACATCGAGCAGGATGCAGCCATCGGCGGTGCCCAGGTCAACCTTCTCGGGCTGCTCACCCACCTGGACCGCCGCCGCTACGAGCCGGTGGTGCTTCTGCCTTGTGATGGCCCGCTCCGTGAGCGTCTCGAGGCGCTGGGCGTGGAGTGGCGCCTGGTGCCCCGGGCGCGCTTGCGCTCGACCAGCCGCTTCGTCTTGGGGCGCAAACTCTTCGATCCGCTCGCAGTCTGCTGGAATCTCGCCCTGTTCGCTCCCGCCAGCGCGCGGTTGGCTGCGGCTCTGCGGGAAGTTGGCGCGGAACTGGCGCAGACCGGCGCCTTGCTTCCGCACCTGTATGGTTCGCCGGCGGCGCGCCTGGCGGGAATTCCCAGTCTGTGGCATCTGCAGGACATCGTCTCGCCGACCCTGGCCGGCGGCCTGCCGCGGGCGGCGTTGCTCGCGGCAGCGGCGCTTCCGCTGCGGGTGGTGGCGGTGTCTCGGGCTTGCGCACAGCCGATGGCAGCGCGCTATGCTGGCAAGCTGCGGGTCGTGCCCAATGGCGTGGATGTGGACCGGTTCGCTCCGGCTGTTTCCCGAAAAGCGCTGCGCCAGCGACTCGGCCTCTCCGAGCAGGACCTGGTGCTCGGGTTGTTCGGTCGCTTGGCGACCTGGAAGGGCCACGAGGCGGTCTTGCGCGCTGTGGCGGTGCTCGCGCCGGAGCTCCCGCAGCTACGCCTGCTGTTGGTGGGGGGAAGCCCCTATAGCGGCGAGCGGCGTCGGCGTGAGCTGGAGGACCTGGTCGCCAAACTGCGCCTGCAAGGAACGGTGCGCTTTCTGGGAAATCGGAACGACATGCCCGAGCTGTTCGGCGCACTCGATCTGCTGGTGCACGCGTCGTTGCAGCCCGAGCCTTTCGGCCTGGTGGTCGTCGAAGCGATGGCCTGCGGGGTGCCCGTGCTTGCCTCGTGTCTCGGCGGCCCGGCCGAGATCATCCGGGCGGGCCACGACGGTGCGCTGGTCGATCCGAGGGAGCCGCAAGCGCTCTGCGCGGCCCTGCGTGATTTGTTGCTCGATCGGGCCCTGCGGAACCGGCTCGGCATCGCTGCGCGCCAGACCGTTATGCGTCGTTTTCAGCTGCAGAGCCATGTCGCGGCGATGCAGCGCGTGTACTCTGAGATCCTGGAGGCGTGGACTTGAGCGACACGGCAGCCACGACCGAGGCAGCGGGCTCCGCTGTGCTGTCAGGCGGGCGGCGTATCTGTTTGTGGGCTGTGCTGCTGCTCGGACTGGCCCTGCGCCTCGTGTTCTGGGGGGCGGTCGCAGAGCACCCTGAACGGGTACTCTTCCTTTCGTTCCATCACAACGATGCGCATGGCTACCAACAGTTGGCCGAGAACCTGCTCGAGGGGAGGGGGTTCTCGCAGTCACGCAGCACGCCGTTCCAACCAGACTTCATCCGCACTCCGGGCTATCCGGGCTTCCTCGCGGCTTGCTACCTGGTTTTTGGGCGGCGGGCCCTGGCCGCGCTGCTCGTGCAGGCCTTGTTCGGGGCCGCCACTGTCTGGCTGTGTTGGAGGTTGGCCGCGCGTCATGGCTTCCGCGTGGGGCTGGTGGCGGCCAGTTTCCTGGCGCTGGATGCGTCGTCGATCCTGTGGGGGAGCTTCCTGATCAGCGACACCCTTGCTGCGCTGCTGGTGACCGCTGCCGTCTATGTCTGGTCAGGTGATGGCGCCCGTCGGGCATTGCTGGGGGGATTGCTGGTGGGCCTGGCGGGCTTGACACGGCCGATCGCCCTGTACCTCTTCGTTCCCTTTCTGCTCGATTCCCTGGTGTGGTATCGCGGAGCACGCCGCAGGCAGGGATGGACCCGGATCGGGGCTCTGGCTCTGGGGGTCGCGCTGTCCGCGGGCCCCTGGATCGTCCGCAACATCGTGCAAGGCGGACCAGTGGGCGTGAGCAGCATCGCCGAGAACAACTTGCTGCACTTCCGAGCCGCCGGTGCGATGGTTGCCTACCATCGGGAGATGACCCTGGAAGATGCTCAGGCCATCCTCGATGCAGAGTTTGCACGGCGTCTGCCGCCACGCGCCACTCCGCGAGAGATCGCGGCTCTGCAGCGCGAGTTGGCTTTCGAGGTCCTCTGGAACTACAAGGGCTCCGCCATCTTGATGACGCTCGAGGGGCTGGGTCAGATGCTGTCGGGCTCGGAATTTCCCTGGTTCTCGTACCGGTTCTGGGGGGTGCATTCGTGGCAGCCTTCGGTGTCGGTGGCGTTGCGTGAAAAGGGGCTGACGGCGGCTCTAGAGGTCCTGGCGGGCAGGGGGTGGACGGGCGCACTGCATGTGTTGCTGCGCGCATGGGAGGGAGGCCTGCCTTGGCTGCTCTATCTGGCGGCGTTGGTCGGTGTGCCGCGTGCCTGGAAACGCCCCAGGTTGCGACGCTCCATGCTGCTCTACCTGGCTTGTGTGGGCGTATTGCTGGGCCTGGCGTCGGGCCGTGATTCCTGCCCGCGCTTCAGGGTTCCCGCTGCGCCCTGTCTGGCGTTGCTGGCCGGGTTTGGTCTGGGTCTTCCCCGCCGCAATTCGGGCTCGGAGGCTGTTTGAGCCTGTCTATTGCCGCTTGGCTTGGACGCTGAGCTGGATTACAATCGCCTCTGCACGACCGTCCAGGAGCCAGGAGCCGCGCGATGTCTTCCCGATCCATCCTTTTGATTTTCTCGCTCGCGGCCAGCTGTTGCGGCCAGGATCCGTTCGTCGCCTGGCGGCACGCCGAGGTTGGAGACTGGGCCAGCTACCGGTTCAGCGAAGGTTCCCACGAAGAGACCTGGAGCCTCAAGGTGCAGGGAGTGGCCGGAGATTCCCTGCTTCTCTTCCTTGAAACCTCCGCAGGCTCTTCGCACGCCTGGGTGGCTCGCGAGGCAGAACGTATCGAAGGCTCGCTGGAAGATATCGACGGGGAAACCTACCGGGTGCTGCGCGATACCGTGCAGGTCACTCTGCCCGAGGGGTGGGGGCGGCGGGTCAGCTACCAGGAGGCTCGTTACCGCGAAGGCGCACCGGCTTCAGGCCTGGTGTTGCTCGAGCGACGGGTTGTGGTTGAGCTTGGGGACGTGCGCCAGGCCAGTCTGCAGCGCCTCGAACTGCTGCAGGGCGGGAGCAAGCCCGAGCCCCTGGCTGCCTCGCTCGAGCCCGAGGAGGGGGCGGAGCTCGAGGCGGGCAGTCTGCGGACTCCTGGCAGCCTGGTGTTGACGCTCAACCGGCCCTCGAAAACCCCCTTGGAGTTCGAGGTCTGGGCGGGCAGGCCTGAACTGATCGATGCGCCCAGCAGGGTTGAGATCCCGGCTGGAGAGACCCGAGCACGTTTCGAGCTGCGCCAACAGCCGGATGCCCGGCTGAGCGCGGTCGATCGTCGTTCACGTGTGTTGGTGACGGGCCATGGTGTCAGCGCGGCCGCCGACGTGACGGTGCCGATGCCCGCCCCGATCGAACCTCTGCGCGCCACGCTCGAAGCGGCTCCGGACACGGCGCTCGAAGATGGTCTGCCCACGCTGCCGGCCGTCGTGCGTGTGCTGTTGAACCGGTCGGACGAGGCAGATGTCGAGCTCGTCGTGCTCTCCGGGCGGCCCGAGTATCTCGAGGCGCCGAGTGTCGTTCGGGTTCCGGCGGGAGAGCTCAGCGCCTCATTTACGATTGCGCAAAAGGCCGGGGCTCTGCCGGATATGGATGACCGCACGGCGAACGTCTTCGTAGCTGGGGCCGGCATGCACGCGCAGCTCGCTGTACTGTTGCAGCCCGAGATCCCGCTCGAGCCCCTCCGTATCGAGCTGCTCCCCGATGAGACCGCGGCGCTTGAGGACGGCCTGCCGCGTCTGCCGGTTTTTCTGCAGGTGCGGCTCAGCCGACCCCTGGAAGAAGAGCTGATGCTGGATGTCTGGGCGGGGCGTCCCGACCTGGTGGAGGTCGACAGCAGCCTGCGCATCGCTGCGGGCAAGACCAGCTATACCTTCAAGCTCAGCCAGCGAGCAGACATCCCGGTGGCTGAGGCCGATCGGCACATCACTGTCGTGGTCGGGTCGGCCGAGTTGGCGGCAGCGCTGAAGGTGCTGGCGAGTGTGACGGAACAGCCCGTGCCTGATCCGGAGCCCGCCCCACCGCAGAACCCGCCTGCGGACACCGGCGGTTCCTGAGCCCGTTCAGGGGCGATGCACGGTGAAGCGGAAGCAGCCGTTTTCGTCGAGCGCCTCGCCGATGCGGCGCAACAGGCCATCGACGCGCGTACGGAAGGTGTTCTTGATCACGCTGCGCTCGTCTTCCTTCATCGACGGCCCCAACTTCCCGATCGCCCGCTCTACACTCTGGCCCGCTTCTTCGGGCGAGAGCAGACGATCTTTGTATTCGTCCGGGATCTCGCCACGGATCACCAGCGTGCGTCCCTCGGGCTCAAAGGCCAGCAACAAGCGGCCCGATGAGGCATCGACATATTCGAGCGAGGCTCCGAGCCAGGCGTTGCGGTCGTCAGAACGCAGCCGATCGAGGGCGATCTGGACGAGCACTCCACCGAGGGCACGCAACTCGCGGATGGGCGAGCGGTACAGCTCGTTGCCGTCTTTGTGGACTTTCAGGTAGATCAGGATGTGCTGCGGTGCTTCCAAGGCAACTGATGTCCTAGCTGCCTCTTCGGCAAGAACCAGTGGGAGGACTCTAGCGGTGTCGAGACCTTCGTGCAAGCCTGGGGTGGTACGCCCACACTCCTGGTGGACGGCTTCCGGTCGCGAGTGCTTCCCCAGCCGCGCGCTTGTCACTACAATGATAAGGGTATGGCTACGAACTTCGAAGCACATCCGTTCGACAGCCTGATCGGCGTGCAGGCACGGCTTGCGTACCTCCACGAGCAGGGAAAACTCGACACCTCGCCTGGGGCCGTCGATGGGAAGCGTACGCGCCAGACCAAAGAGGCTGTTAAATCCTTCCAACGCTCTCTTGGACAGCGCCCCAACGGCATCGCCAGCAGCAAGCTGAAGCACAGCCTGCACGAGGCTTGTCTTCGTGTGCAGGGCGAAGACGAAGCCGATGCGCTGGAAGACGCCGCGCCCCAGGAGGCTCCTGCAGAAGAGATCGCTGGGGAGGCCAAGCCCGAGGCCACCGAGCTCGCCGCCGTTGAGGACAATGAGCCAGGGGCTCTGCGGCCGGGGCCGACGCCGCCTGGCACGCTCGCCATCAATCCGCGCGTGTTCTTCGAAGACAACGGAGAGGCAGTGCGCAATGCGCACATCTACTGTGACAGCCTGCACACACCGGGTTTCGTTGTCGCCGAGGCGTTTGTTACCGACGCTGAAGGGCGGCTGATGCGTGATGGCCGGCCGGGCTTCATGATGGACGACGACGAATTTTTCGTCTACTACAGCTTCAGGCCCCTCGACAATGCGCGGTTGTCCAAGCTGAAAGAGTCCGAGTGCGACCGGATCCAGGCTCGTGAACGGATCTCCTTGACTCGGCGGGTGGGAGATATTCCCCTGCTGCGGCTCGAAGCTCTGCTGCCCAAGAGCGAGCCGGCGCAGAGCTATCAGCTTCAGCTCGAAGGTGCAGAAGAGAAGACCTTTGCGTTGGAATTCAAGGACGGACGTGCCGAGCTGGTTTCGGAGGTCGCCGACGAGGATGGCCCATGGAGGCTGCTGCTGGGGGCACAGAAGGGTCCTTTGCAGGCTCTGATCGCAGACGGCGCGCTCCCGCCAGGCGATAGCCGCCTCCCCCAACTGCTGCCCATCCGCCTCGAGGACGAAGCCAAGCGCCCGATCAGACGCCGGGCCGTCGCACTGCAGGGGGCCGAGGGGGCCGAGCTGTTCGCGACGGACGCCGAGGGCTTTCTGTTCGGGTCCGAACGTATCGACGGAGTCGCCGCCAGTCCTGGCCAGGATGGGCAGGGCAAGGTGCGCTACCTGTTCGGTTGGGTTGTCGAGCGGCCGCCGAGCTTGCAGCGGGTGCTCGAGGGTTGGCTGGCGGCGCCGAAGAGTTGCCGTTTGCGAGCGCTGGACGGCCGCTCGGTGCCAGCCGAGGTCGAGCTCGACAAGCTGACCTTGCCTCGCTGGACGACCAGTTTTCCGGAGATTGAGCTGGATGCGGGGGCTCCCTTGCTGCGCAAGCCTGATGCCCTGTGCTTGCGCTTGGCGTTGCCGCAGCCCGAATCCGCCGTCGAAGACCTGATCGCCGAGTCTCTCGATCCTGAGGTGGATCTCGAAGTGCTGGCGCAGGCTTATGCGCGCTGCCATGCCCTGCCAGAGAAGCGTGAGGCGGCCGCGCGGCTGCAGCGGCGGGCGCGCCTGCTCAAGCACGACATCGCCCGGGCCGATCTGGACGAGAAGGCGCTGCGGCACCAGCGTCTGCACAGCCTCGAGGTGCTGTTTGCAGAGCTGGGTGGGCAGGAAGCAACTCCGTACCGGAAGGAGCGCCTGCAGAGCTGGCAGCTGCGTTCGGGCCAGTCCTTCGAGTGGTTGGCCGAGGACCAGGCTACAGTGGGAGGGGAAGCCCGCTTCCGGTCGCATGGCGAGCTGCTCGAGTTGGCGGAGCGTCTGTTCGACGCGGTCCTGGAAGCGGACGGCGCATTCGCGCGCCTGGGCTTGTTGAAGGATCAGCTCTGGCCTGCCGTGCAGGTGGCGGTGCTCGACGCGCGGCGGCCCGATGGGGCCGGCCTGCCGCCCTTTGACGTGCCTCGTGAAGGGTTGTGCCTGGCCTTGAGTCGCGTGCCCGCCTTCTGGCAGGAGGCGGTGCGGCAAAAAGTCGACTACGGCGCCCGGCAGTTTGGCGAGGCGATGCAGGGAAGGCTCTGGGCCACCAAACGCCTGGACTTCGAAGATGGCAAGGGGGCGCATTCTCTGCCGCCCGAGCACCTGCGTCGGGCGATGTTTGTCGGACCTCAGCAGATGCGCCTGCCGGCCGGTGTGTTCTTCGGCCTGGCGGGGCGGGTCTATCTCTCCGCGCAGCATGCGCTTTGCGCGTGGATCCATCTAGGCACGCTCGGGCCTCGCCTCGAGCAGCCGGTCTTGAGCTTCTTGCTGGCTCAGGCGGCGCGTGGCGAGGGCGAGCATCGGCTCGGGCCGGATGAGAACCGCTTGGCTGAGCATCTACGTGGGCGGGAAGATTTCACCATCCAGGCGGGTGCTTTGGCGCACAAGCTCGGTGAGGCTTCGACGGGTTTTCTCTATGACCTCGAATCTCCCGAGCCGCGCTTGGTCTCGATCTTTGATCACCTGCAGCTCGCGTTCTCGCAAGTAGCGGTCCGGCGCGAGGACTTCCCCGGTCTGCGCGACCTGTTCGGGAGTGCGCTGGGGGGCAAAGAGCTCGAGGACCTGCCGAAAGCGGTGCCTTTCCTCGGAGCAGAACGCGAGGCGGTTCTGCGGCCTTTGTGGCGTGCCGGTGGGGAACACGAAGCGGTATTGGCAGAGCTCAAGGCAGCCCTGCAACAACGGATGCCCCTGCTGCGGGCGGCAGAGGTGCCTGAGGTCGACTACGTGCCTGAGGTCGAGGGCGTCGAGCCGAGCGCTGATCGGCTCGCGCTGGGCTTCGAGTTCTTCGAGGGCTTGTTGCCCCGCGGACTGCTGCGCCTGGCCGAGGGGCTCGCCCACTCGCAGGAGCTGCAGCACAGCTGGTTGCGTCCGGGCGAAGTGGTGCGGGCTGACGCTCTGCACCCAGGGTATGCGCGCCCCAGTGGTGCCTGCATCCGCCTGTTGGCTGCACGGTGGGCGGGTTCGGCCAAGAACCAGAAGTTCCTGGTGGCGACCGCGCACGAGCTGGTCGATGACTGGCGTCGTCTTCAGAGTGGTGCGGGACACGCACGGGGCTTGAGTCTGGGTGGGCTGTCTGCTGCGCGCCGGGCCCTGCTTCCGCGCATCCTCGATGCCTGGTGGCGGGTGGGATGCTGGCTGGATGTCGAGCCGGAGCGCGAGCTCTATCGTGAGCTGCTCGACGCGACTCCCTCGGCAGAAGAGCGCAAGCTGATCGTGCGCGCCGCCCACCGTCGATTCCTGCTACGCACGGCGCTTGCCAGTGCGACGCAGCCGGAGGAGGCGGAGACGCCCGCTGCGCCGAAGCAGAAACGTCTCAGCTGGAAAGAGCGCAAGCGGCTGCAGGCCGCGACCTGAGACCAGCTGCCCGCGAGGTTGGCAGAAGCTACTTGTGGGCATCTCCGCTATTCCTGCGCGCAGAATTCCCGCAATTGGGCATAGAACGCCGCCGGCTCCACGTCGAGAGCTGGCAAGGCTTCGAGCGTGGGAATGTCTCGCTCCTGGGCGGCCTCGCGGCTGGCTTCGAGGGATGCGCAGCTTTGCCACCATGCGCGGCGGCAAGCCAACCCGGCCAGGCGGGCTGCCTCGTCCCCGCCGAGGCGCACAAGCAACTCGCGCGCCAGCTGGCGGCAGCTGCGCGGGTCGGCCTGCAGCAGCATCCCGAGTTGTTGGCGGGCCTGGGGCGTCTGTTGGGCGCTCAAAGTCCTGATGCGCTCCCGCAACCACGCGCCGATATCGTCGCACAGCGCGGCCTCGGCCAGCTCTTCGGCATCCAACGAGCGCAGGGGCGTGTCGAGGCTCACCAGCCCCCAGGTCTGCGGAAGGCGTGCTGCCAGGTCGAATGCCAGGTTGCCTCCACTGCCTGTGCCTACCAGCACAAGCCGCTTTTCGATCGGTGCGAGCAGCTCTGTCAGGAGGCTGCAGCTGGTTTCGAGGATCGCCTCTTCAGCCAGGGCCGGGCTGGCGCCGAAACCTGGCAGGTCGGGCACCAGCAGCTCGCAGCCGTCCAGCGCAGCCTCGCTCCACGCCGGCTCGAAGGCGCGACTCGAGGAGGCGAAGCCATGCAGCAGTACGATGCAAAGGCGGGACGCGGCTGAGTCGCGGATGCCGTAGACCAACCTGCCCCGATGGGTCGAGAGCCTTCGCAACGCTGTTCTGCCCTTCCTGGAGACTCCAGTCATGGAAGCTGCACAGAGCAGCATGGATCGCGGCGGCGGTGCGAGCCGAACAACGGTCGCAATCCCGGGACAGTTGGCCTCGTCAGCAGCCCGTCGTCGGCCTCCTTGGTGTCCAAACAGCGCGCCGCCCCAAGGGTTCTGAGTCTCTCAGAATTCTGAGGACGTGGGGCGAATTTTTCGCGCCTTTTTCATGAGGAAAATGGGCGGAGCCTCGCGGAGCGGGCCCCACAGGCCGCGTTTTGATTTGACACTTCATAGTGAGGCTATATACTACTGAGCGAAGCACTTGCATTATGAAGCAGACCGAAGTCGGGTGGTGACTGGTTCGACTTGACCTGGCTCATGTCGGATGGCCATTTTGTAAAGCCGAGACAGATCTCAGGTTAGGGCGATGGTATCAGCAAGGTCAGCATGGACAACCTAGATTTTTTTGTTGCCAAGGTTCTTCTCAAGCATGGTCTTGTCTCCCGGCAGCAGCTCCAGGATTGCTTTGATGAGCTGGAGCAGCGAGCTTCGAGTGGTGCGCCTGTAAAGCTCGTCAATCTGCTTGTACAGAAGGCGATGCTCGATAAGGAAAAGGCCCAATGGGCCGTGCGCATGGCCCAGCTCGAACAATTCCGGCGGGCCGAGGTCATGTACGCTCGTGCCGCGGAATCACGCGGCCTCCCCACTCCCGTGGTTGAAGAAGCGCTCGATCAACAGAAGCAACAACGCTTTCAGATCACGATCGGCCAGCTGTTGCGCAAGAACGCGGCCCTCACGCCCGAGTTGGACAGCCTCATCCGCAAAGAAGTGATGGAGAGGCTACGCACCGACGTGCTCACCGTCGATTCGGTGCTCGGCCCAGCTCCCGGCCCGAGCATTGCGGGCATGGTTGAGAGCCAGGGGCTTCAGGTCGCGGGCTACCAGCGCATGGATCTGATCGCCGAGAGTGTGAACACTGCCGTGTACAAGGCAAAGCGCCTCGCCGATTCCAAGATCGTCGCGTTGAAGTTCGCCAACCCCGCTTGCCAATCGACTGCGGAGAAGAGGGCTGAAGCGAACCGGATCGGATCGATCGCCAAGAAGCTCAACCATCCGAACATCGTCTACACCTATGACGTCGGGATGGCGCACGAGTTCCCCTATGTCGTGATGGAGTATGTCGAGGGCGAGACCGTCAGCCAACAGCTGCTGAAATACGGGCCCTTCGAGTGCCGTGAAGCGCAAGAGATCGCGATGCAGATCAGCCGTGCTCTGCAGTATGCCGGAGACCAGTTCAAGCTCTTGCATGGGAACATCAAGCCCGACAACATCATTGTCAATCGGCGGGGGATGGCCAAGTTGCTCGACTATGGCAGCTTGAAGCCCTCACCTGCGGAAGCCTTGCAGGGGAACGGTATCCAGTTGGGTGTCGTCAACTACTGCAGCCCGGAGAAGATCGAAGCCAAACCCTTGGACATCCGCGCGGATATCTATTCGTTGGGGGTCACGCTCTTCCACATGCTCAGCGGTGAGGTGCCTTTTGAGGCTGAGTCGCCTGAGAAGGTGATCGACCGTGTGATGAACAAGGAAGACGAGCTTCCAGATCTGACCGAGTTCGAAGGCATCGACCCGCGCATCGCCGAAGTCGTCGAAGACATGACGCAGTTTTCTCCCGATTTCCGTCTGCAAGACGCCGCCGAGCTCATCGACAAGCTGTCTGGGCAGAATCAGACCATGGCGATCATGCAGGGTGATCTGCACCCAAGTCCGATGGCGCCCAGGGGCACTGCCCCGCATATGCAGGTGCCGCCGGTCCAGCCGTCGCGACCAGAGGTGCCGACGATCCAACCTCAGGGTACGCAGCACCAGCGGCCGGCTCCGATCGGCTCGCAGATGCAGCGCCCACCAGCGCCGATGAGCCGCCCGGAAGTTCCGACACCGATGGTCACCAGTCGGGCAGAGATCGCCGCTCCCGACAACGGTGGTGGGACCGATCCCAACGATCCACTCGTCGGCACGGTGATGTTCAAGCGCTACAAGTTTCTCAAGATGTTGGGCGAAGGCGGCATGGGCAAGGTCTACAAGACCGAGCACACCATGTTGCGTCGCATCCGCGCGGTCAAATTGATCCAGCCCCACCTGATCGGGTCCGAAGAGAATCTCGAGCGCTTCAAGCGCGAGATCATGCTGCAGAGCCGGTTTCAGCATCCCAACGTCGTGCAGATCTACGATGCAGGGAACGACAAAGAATTCTTCTATATGGCGATGGAGTGTGTCGAGGGCGTCGAGCTCTCCGACATTCTTGAGAAAGAGGGTGCGATTCCGGCGAGGCGTGTGATCTCGATCATGCGCCAGATCCTCGAGGCGCTGGAGGCTGCGCACAACAACAAGATCATCCATCGCGATCTGAAGACCGAGAACATCATGATCACCAAGGACAGCTCGGGCAAAGAGCTTGTCAAGATCATGGACTTCGGCATCGCGCGCCTGATGGAGAACAAGGACGAGGTCTACCAGACCATGGCTGGGCGTATCTCCGGGACGCCTCAATACATGTCTCCCGAGCAATGTTCAGGCGATGAGACCGACGAGCGCTCCGACTTGTATTCTCTGGGGATCATTTTCTACGAGCTGCTGATGGGTGAGCTGCCTTTCAAGGCCTCCAACGCGATGGGGTACATCGGGCTGCAGATCTTGCAGCCGCCCCCTCCCTTCAAAGAGCTGAACGACAAGCTGGAGATCCATCCGGAGATCGAGCGGGTCGTGATGAAGCAGCTCGAAAAGCAGAAAGAAGACCGCTACCAGTCCGCCCGAGAGATCCTCGATGATCTGCAGCAGAATGTGATTCCCGCGATCGAGAGCAAGGGCAAGGCCAAGGGCGGCTTCTGGGCGTGGCTCAAGGGCCTGTTCGGTGGCGGCAAGAAGAAGAGCTGATCGAAGCCCCTTGATCTGTCAGTGCTGGAATCCCGTGCGGTGGTCGCGCGGGATTGGCCATCTGAACCATGAGCGCGCCTGTCCCGGCTGTGTTGGAAAACCGAGGGGCGGAAAGTATGATGAGGGTGCAGGCGCATCACCTGGAGACGCAACGTGCCAGCGACCGAAACCAAGGCTTCGCACCTCGATGACGAGGTGCTCGAGAAGATTCCTCGCCGCTTACAGCTGTGCGCTCGCAAAGAGTGGACTCCAGGGCTGCAGAATTCGAAGATCATCTTCAGTAAGCTGACCGCAGCCGAATCCGAGCCGCTGCGCGCCGATCAGGCTGCTTTCATCGAAGACATGCAGAAGTTGATCAGTTGGGACTATCTCCCTGAGAGCCCTTCCGACTGGATCTACGCCAATGACAACGGCGACCAGGAGTTGCGTTGGTCGGCCAAGGACTTCAAGGTCCACGCGCGCCGCTGGGATGTCGCGATCCACTTCCGCAAGAAGAGGGAGGTGGCCGAGGCCAAGCTCGGGCAGTTGCATGAAGAGCTGGGCAAGTTGTTGCTTTTCAAGTTCGAAGACGTCGACGGCAACGACCTGCCACCGGCCACGGTCGAGAAGTTCACGCGTTTTGCACCCGACATCGCTGCAGTCTATCGCTCGCGTGGTGCGCCCTTGGGAGCGCGCTTTTCGGAGGTCTCAGCGTTCTTTAACGGCAAGCTGATGCTGATCAGCCTGGTTCCAGCCCTGCTCTACAAGCCCGAGGGCGAGTGGAAGGGCCGTTCGTCCAAGGCGATGTTGGACATGCTCAAGAAACAAAGAGGCGGGTAGATACAACGTGGCCGACCTGATCGTCCCTATTTGCACCATTCTCGTTGGAGGCGCCGAGCTTCCTCCGCAGGCCAAGCAGGATGTCCGCGTCGTAACGGTCTGGCAGGACCGTGTAGACGCCGACAGTTTCTGCGTGGAGATGAACAACGACGCCTTCTGGTCGGATAGCGACAAGTTTGTCGAGGGCAAGGAGGTGACCATCAAGATGGGCTACCTCGGTGACGAGCCCAAGGTCGTCTTTGAAGGCGAGATCCTCAAGCGTGAGGTTGAATTTCCTGTGCGTGGCCAGAGCACCCTGTGGTTTTCAGGGCTCGACTGCTCGCATCGACTGCGCCGCACGTTCTACCATCGCAGCTTCAACAAGATGACCGATGCAGAGATCTGCGACAAAGTCGCCGGCGACGCTGGTCTTTCGGCCGAGGCTGAGGCGACCCAGCCCAAATTCGAGTGGGTCTATCAATCCAACCAGACCAACATCGATTTTCTGCGCGAGCGGGCACGCCCCTACAACTATGAGGTCAAGGTTCAGGGGAAGAAGCTGCTGTTCCGAAAAAAGAAGAGCGGAGGCGCCGAAGTCGACACGCTCAAGTGGGGCGAGACGCTGAGCAGCTTCCGTCCTCGCCTCAGCACCTATGGTCTGGTGTCCGAGATCCAGGTGCGCGGCTGGGACCCCGAAACCAAGACGGAAGTCGTCGGCAAGGCATCGAGCTCCGATGTCGGTCCCAAGCTCGGCAGCGCCGTCGGTGTCGAGTTGGCGACCAAGGCGTTCGGCAAAGCTACCCGAACCATTTCGGACAAGGCGATGCGCAGCGCTACAGAGTGCGAGAAGTACGCGAAGTCCTGCATGGCTGAGAACTCGCTCGACTTTGTGCACGGCGAGGGGTCTTGTCGAGGGAACTCCAAACTGCGCGCCGGCACGGTGGTCGCCATCGAAGGGGTTGGCAAGCGTTTTGAGGGGAAGTATTTCCTGCAGTCTGTGCAGCACATTTTCGACAAAAAAGGGTTCATGTCCTTCTTTACGGTCGAGAGGAATGCGGTCTCTGATGGCGCCCCTCCGCCGGTACAGGACAGCCAAAGCTCGAAGGAAGCTCTGGAGGTCAAGCCTGAGAAGGCAGAAGACAAGAAGCCCGAGCCGGTCTTGTCCAGCGCGACCTGGTCGAAGGACTTTGCCAAAGAGAATCAGGCGGTGCTGATGCACGTCGAGGCCTACGACTACGAGCCCGGGGACCCGGTCGCCTTCAAGATTTTCCATCGCGATGCGCAAGGAAAGACCAAGTTCGTCGAAGAGAAGCAAGGCGAAGTGGCTGGCAACGAGGCCAAAACGGGCTGGGTCTACACCTATCAGGACGGCCGCGAGCTGCAACCCGCAGACTTTTTCTTCAAGGCCTCCGCGAAAGGCAAAGAGGCGAACTCGGGCTTGCTCAAGGTGCGCACACAAGCCAAGGTCGATGCCTGCGTCGGTGACACCGACATCCCGCTCAGCGGGGCCGTTTTCGAGGCCAAGCTGCCCGACGGAACTACTTTCCGTGGCAAGTTGGATGCGAACGGCAATTACACCCTGCCTCCCTTCTCGCCGGGCAAGTTCGATATCACCATCCCTGATTGAATCGAGTTTTCCTTCTTTTTGACATGCGCAGCAGCCCCCCGCTCGGGTTGCTGGAGAGCCCTTCCACGGCGCGTGTTTTCTGGCGTCCGTACTGCTTTGGTCGCAACCTGTCTCCGGGTACAATGAGTGTGTTATCCGCACACCGTTCCCTCTCCAGGTGCCGACATATGAGCGAAGAGAAACTGGTCCCAGATTTCAAAATCTACGTCAGCGGGTCTGAGATCTCCAAACAGGCCCGACAAGATGTGATCTCGATTCAAGTCGACCATTCGCTCACCTCCTGTGACATGTTTGCGCTTCGATTGGCGAATCCAGACTCGCGTTGGAGTGACGATCCCTTGTTCCGTGAGGGCAAGGAAGTCAAGATCGACGCGGGCTATATGGGGAAGCTCGAGACCGTCATGGTCGGCGAGATCACCTCGATCGAGCCTGTGTATCCGACCCGGGGGCCAACGCAGATCATCGTGCGCGGTTACGACCGCATGCACCGACTGCGGCGCGGTAAGAAGAGCCGCTCTTTCCTGAAGATGAAAGATAGCGACATCGTCTCCCAGATCGCCTCCGAGATGGGTCTGGCGCCCAAGGTCGAAGCGACCAAGATCAAGCACGACTACGTCTTCCAGAACAACCAGTCCAATATCGACTTCATCCGCGAGCGGGCCCGGCGTATCGGTTACGAGGTCTATGTCGACGACAAGAACCTCGAGTTCCGCAAGCCGCGCTTCGGCTCGGCGAAGATCACCACGCTCGAGTGGGGAAAGAACCTGGTCTCTTTCTATCCGCGCATCAATACCAGCGGCCAGATCTCCGAGGTTGTGGTCCGCGGTTGGAATCCGAAGACCAAGAAAGAGATCATCGGCAAGGCCAAGACCTCCGACGTCACTGAAAAGATGGGCGGAAGCGACCTCGGCCTCGATGTGACGAAGAAAGTTTTCGGCGACTGCGTGACCACGATCACCGACCGGCCCGTCTTTTCGCAAGAAGAAGCGGACTCGCTCGCCCGTGCCGAGATCATCTCCCACTCGATGAACTACATCAGTGGTAAGGGCGCCGCTGTCGGCGATCCCAAAATCAAAGCTGGCAACGTTCTCGAGCTGAAGTCTCTCGGCAAGCGTTTCTCTGGTTTGTACTACGTCGAGTCCTCAACCCACACAGTCTTGCCGGGCACTGGTTACTCGATCCTGTTCGATGTCAGCCGTCCCGCATCAGGAACGCCTTCGGGCCCCGCGGCCCAGGCTGCAGCGCAAGCCGCCGCGGCGCAGAAGGCCAAGGCCGCCCAGCAGCAGGCCAAGACCGAGCGTGACCAGACCGCGGCCAAAGGGACCGATGCCCAGAACAAGGTCGACCAGGCCGAGCGGGCTGCACAAGAAGCGGCCAAGGCCGCCAAAGAGGCTCAGCAGGCAGCGACCCATGCGGCGGCGCTGCAAGCGGCAGCCGCCAAGGCTCCGGAGAACAAGGCTCTGCAGAAAGCTGCTGCTGATGCGCAGGCTGCGGCACACCGCGCACAACAGAACGCACAGAACAAGGCTGCGGCTGCCCAGAAGGCCCTCGAAGAAGCCAAGAAGGCGGTCAAGGACCTCGAGAAGGCTGGCGGCGCGACGGCCAAGCTGAAGGAGAAGCTCGCTGGCATCGCGACCGCTCTTGCGGCCGTGGGCGCGGGAGCCGCGGGTGTTGCGATCGTGGGCGGCCTGTTCCAGAAGAGCGCAGCAGCCACCAAGAAAGAGGCCGAGCGGCTTGCCGCGGCCAAAGACGCGGCGATCCAGAAGGCCGCCGAGTCGCAGCTCAAGGCCGACGAGCTCAAGAAGAAAGCTGAAGATGCTGAGCGCAAAGTCGACCTGGCGGAGGCAGAGGTCAAGGCCGCCGAAGAGCAGCGGGATGCCCTGAAGAACTCGCGCGATCAGCTGAAAGAGGCGGGCCTGGATACGACGGCCCTCGACAAGAACGTCGCGGATGCTGAGAAGAAACTGGCGGAGAAGCAGGCTGCACTGAAGAAAGCCCAAGAAGAGGCGAAAGCGGCCAAGGCGGCTGCCGAAGCAGCGCAAGCACAAGCCGACGCAGACAAAAAGAAGGCTGAGGCGCTGGCCTTGGCGGCTGATGCCAAGAAAGCCGAGGCGGATGCCAAGGCCAAAGAAGAAAAGGGCGAGGACGCCAGCAAAGAGAAGGCGGACGCTGAGGCCAAGAAGAAAGCAGCCGCAGCCGCCGCCGCGGCCGCAGCAGCAGCCGCGGCCACGGCCAAGATCGCCGAGAAGAACAAGGACGCCGAGTCCGAGAAGCTCAAGGCTGAGGCAGCGCAGTTGCGCAAAGAGGCTGCAGGCCATCGCAAGAAGGCCGAAGAGCTCGAGAAGGCTGCAGAGAAGAAAGAAGCCGAAGCCAAGGATCTGCGTGATCAGGTCGAAGCGAAGAAGGCGGAGATCTCTGACGCCGAGGCCAAGCTCAAAGAGCTCGAGCTCGAGCGTGCGCGTCTGATCGAAGACGGCATGACGACCGACGAGATCGATAAGAAGATCGCGGCACTCAAGGGCGACATCGAGACCAAGAAGAAAGAGCTCGGTGTGCTCGAAGCCAAGGCCAAGCAGGCCGAGGCCGACGCCAAGCTGCTGCGGGCCGAGGCCGAGGTCGAGAAGGCGCAGGCAGAGCTCAAAGAAGCCCAGGCTGCCGCCAAGGAAGCCAAGGCGGGTGCTGCCAAGGTCGAAGAGGCCGGAGGCAAGGCCGACAAGGAAAAAGCGGACGCAGCCGCTAAGGAAAAGGAAGCCGACGAGAAGAAGAACGCTGTCGACGACAAGCAGAAAGCTGCGGGCAGCGCCGCGGCAGCCGCAGGCAAGGCTGTCGGAGCTGCGGCGGTCGGTGCAGCGGTCGGTGCAGCGGTGGCTGCGGCGATGGCCGGGATGCTCGGTGGTGGCGGTGGCGCGGGTGCAGGAGCCGGGCTGGTCGCGGGCGCTGGTGGCGCCGCGGCAGCCGGAGGTGGCAAGGGCGCTGAAGCGGGCGGCGGCAAGGGCGCTGAGACCAAGGCCGATGACAAGGCCGCAGCCGAAGCTCAGGCCAAGGCCGATGCTGCCCAGGAGAAAGCCGACGAAACGAAGAAGGTCGCGGATGAAGCCCGCGCCGAGGCGGACGCCAAGAAGGCTGAAGCCGAGGCTGCGCGCGAGAAAGCAGACGAGCTCAAGGCTGCCGCGACAGAGGCTCGTGAGAAGGCCGATGCCAAGGGCAAGGAAGTCGCCGACGCCGAGGCCAAGCTGAAAGATCTCGAGCTCGAGAAGGCACGCCTGGAAGAGGAAGGCAAGAGCACCGAAGAGATCGACAAGAAGATCGCCGAGGCCAAGAAGGACCTCGAGCAGAAGAAGGCCGAGCACGCCGAGCTCGAAAAGGCCGCCCAGGAGGCGGAAGCCAAGGCCGAAGAGGCCGACAAGGCTGCCACGGCTGCCGAAGCCGCCGCCGAGAAAGCGGAAGCCAAGGCTCAGGACGCGGAGAAAGCGGCCGGCTCGGCTGCCGATGAGGCGAAGAAGGCGCAGGATGCAGCCGCGGCGGCGGGTTCTGCAGGTGCAGGTGCAGGTGCGGGTGCTGCGGCGGGTGCTGCCGCAGGCGCGGCAGGCGCGAGCGCGCAGACTGACGGCGCGGCGGCTGACGCGGCCAAGGCTGCCGGTGCCGACTCCAAGGGCGGGGACGGTAAGGGCGGCGGGAGTGACAGCAAGGGCGGAGCTGGCGCAGCCGCAGCAGCCGCAGCAGCCGGAGCGGCCGCCGGTGCAGTTGCAGGTGCAGCTGCGGGTGGTGCCGGGGCAGCCGCCGGAGCAGCAGCCGGAGCGGCAACGGGAGCAAGCCCGCAGACCGACGGTGCAGCAGCAGATGCCGCCGCGGCCGCTGAAGGCAAGGACGGGGACAAGGACAAGGACGAGACCAAAGACGGGGACAAGGACAAGGACAAGGACAAGGACAAGGACAAGGACGAGACCAAAGACAGCGACAAGGACAAGGACAAGGACAAGGACGAGGACGAGGACGAGGACGAGGACGAGGACGAGGACAAGGACAAGGACAAGGACAAGGACAAGGGTTCTTCGTCCGATTCCGGTTCCGGCTCCGGCTCTGGCAGCTCGAAGGGCGCCAAGATCGCGACCGCAGGAGTTGCTGCTGCGGGTGCACTTGCGGGTGCTCTCGGCGGAGCCCTTTCCGGTGGAGGGGGCTCGGCCGCGGGTGCCGCAGCGGGTGCAGCCACGGCTGCCACCGACGCGGCGGGGGCCGCAGGCGCCGCCGCCAAGGCTACTGACGGTGCCGCCGATGCGGCCAAGGCTGCCGGAGACGCCTCGAAAGGCGGAGGTGGATCCTCTTCGGACGGCAAAGGTGGCGGAGATGCGGCCGAAGGCGCCGACTCCAAGGCCGAAAGCAAGGACGAGACCAAAGACGGCGACGCGGCCAAGGACGGCGACGCGGCCAAGGGCGGCGAAGGCGGCGAAGCGAGCGACAAGGCCAAGGACGAAGACACATCTGGCAAGAAGAAGGGTGGTGCAGGCAAGACCGCTGCCGCGGCTCTGGCCGGCGCCGCAGCAGGTGCGGGCTTGGGTGTGCTTGGGGCCAAGGCCCTCAAGGGGTCGAGTGCGGCAGGTGGCGAGGGCATCCTCGACAAGATCGGCCGCGTAGTGAAGACCGCACTGGGGCTGGGCCGAGCAGCGAAACACACAACTCTTTCCACCGGTCTCGTGGCTGGGGGAGCCGGCGGTGGCGAGACGAAGGCCGAAGGCAAGGACAAGCCCAAGCCCAAGGATGGCAAGGCAGACGGCAAGGGTGGTAAGGCTGACGGCAAGGATGCCAAGGCTGAAGACAAGCCGACCACCGATGCCAAGCCCGGCGACGATGCCGCCAAGGGTGGCGACACGGGTACCAAGGGCGACGCTGGCAAGTCAGCCGAAGATGTAGCCAAAGAGCAGGCCGACAAGTCTGCCGCGGATGCAAAGAAGGCTGCTGACGACGCCCAGAAGTCGGCCAAGGAACAGGCAGACAAAGCCACTGCAGATGCGAAGAAGGCAGCGGACGACGCCCAGAAGGCCGGCAAGGAGCAGGCCGACAAGGCCACTGCAGATGCGAAGAAGGCTGCAGACGACGCGGGCAAGGCCGCCCAAGAGCAGGCCGACAAAGCAGCCGCCGATGCGAAAGCAGCAGCGGGCGGTGGTGGTGCGGCAGCAGCAGCAGCGGCCGTCGCGGGTGCCGTTGCGGCAGGTGCGGGCGCAGCTGGCGGTGCCGCTGGAGCCGGGGCTGGCATCGCTGCCGGCGCAGCGACTGATGAAGCCAAGACTGAGGCGGGCGGCGGCAAGGCCGGTGCGGGTGAACCTGCCGGCGACAAGCTGGTCACCGATCCGGAAAAAGCCGCTGAAGAGAAGAGCAAGGAAGACGCGAAGGCCACCGACGAGGCCAAGGATCCTGCCGCGAAGGCGGCGGAGGACGCCAAGAAGGCCCAGGACGACGCAGGCAAGGCGGCCAAAGAGCAGGCTGACAAGGCCGGTGCGGATGCCAAGAAGGCTGCAGACGATGCGCAGAAGGCCGCGAAAGAGCAGGCCGACAAAGCCACTGCGGATGCCAAGAAGGCTGCGGATGATGCGCAGAAGGCGGCCCAGGAGCAGGCCGACAAAGCCACTGCGGATGCCAAGGCAGCAGCCGACGCAGCCTCCGCGGGAGCGGCCGGCGCTGGAGCAGCCGGCGCAGGCACCGGCATCGCGGCGGGTGGGGGCGGCGGAGCGGCTGGAGATGGGGAACCTGCTGGCGACAAGCTGGTAGCCGATCCAGAGAAGGCCGCCAAGGACGAGGCGAAGAAGGCCGAAGACGAGGCCAAAGCCCAAGCCGACAAGGCCTCGGCAGATGCGAAGAAGGCCGCGGACGACGCCCAGAAGGACGCAAAAGCGCAGGCCGACAAGGCCTCGGCCGATGCAAAGAAGGCTGCGGACGACGCCCAGAAGGACGCGAAAGCGCAGGCCGACAAAGCAACCGAAGATGCCAAAAATGCCTCAGCCGACGCGGAGAAAGCCGCCAAGGATGCAGCCGACAAGGCCGCGGCTGATGCTGCTGCAGCGGCAGCTGCAGGTGGTGCCGGCGGCGCCGCGGGTGCAGGAGCAGGTGCGGTTGCTGGTGGCGGTGCAGGAGCCGCAGACGGTGGCGCCGGGGGCGCAGCGACCGACGACGCGGCGAAGGCAGCCAAAGAGCAATCGGACAAGGCCGCAGCGGACGCCAAGAAAGCTCAGGACGACGCCAAGGCTGCAAGTGACAAGGCCACAGCGGACGCGAAGAAGGCCCAGGACGACGCGGCAAAGGCAGCCAAGGAGCAATCGGACAAGGCCACGGCAGACGCGAAGAAGGCGCAGGATGACGCCAAGGCCGCAGCCGACAAGGCCGAGGCCGACGCGAAGAAAGCGCAGGATGACGCCCAGGCCGCAGCTGACAAGGCGGCTGCTGACGCTGCAGGCGGGGCCTCGGGAGATGCCAAGACTGGCGAAGATGCAGAAGACGAGGACGACGAAGACGAAGACGGTGATAAGGCGGAAGACGAAGACGAAGGCGAAGACGAGGACGAAGACGAGGACGAAGACGAAGACGAGGACGAAGACGAAGACGAGGACGAAGACGAGGACGAAGACGAGGACGAAGACGAGGACGAAGACGAGGACGAGGACGAGGCAAGCAAGGACGGCGAAGACGGCGAAGACGGTCAGGATGGATCGGATGGCAGCAGTGGGGGTGAGACCGCTGCGATCGTCGGAGCCGCCGCAGGCGGAGCGGCAGCCCTGGGTGGAGCTCTGGGCGCGCTGTTCGGTGGTGGCGGTGGTGGCGGTGGTGGCGCCGCGGCAGCCGCGGCCCAGGCAGCGGCCGCACCCGCTGCGGCGGAAGCCGCAGCAGAGGCCGCGTCTGCAGCTGATGCTGGAGTGCCCTCTGGTGGAGGTGGAGGCAAGGGAACAGGTAGCTCAGACGCCGACGCGGATGCAGCGGGCGCTGAGGCCGGAGCCAAGACCAAGGGCGACGGTAACTCAGGCAAGGGGTCGGATGACGCCGGCAAAGCGGCCGCAGAAGAAGAGGACGGCGGAGGAGGCAAGGGAGACGAGCCCCCCAGCGAAGAAGAGGTCTTTGGCAAGAGCGAAGCCGAGCAAGCCAAGACTCTCGCCCTGCTAGGTGCCATTCCGGCGTCCAAGCTGAGAGAGGCTGGCATGTCCGACGAGGACATCAAGAATGTGAAGCAGAACCCGAGCCTTTGGAGGAAGTTCCTCAGCAAGGTCGCCAGACTCCTCGGTATCGGCGGCCGGAAGCGGAAACGCAAGCGGCTGATCACCAAGCGCAACACGGCTCCGAACGAAGACGGCAGCCTCGACCGGGCCGATGACGAGACGGATGAGGACTCTGGCCTGGCAGGCGATGAGGGTGAGCCGGACCTGGCAGGACAGGATGACGGCGACGATGATTTCGATTTCGACGACGATCAGTCCGAGCTGGATGCCATTCCTTCCTGAGCCTCCGGGTGGCGCAGTGCGAGGCCACCCTGATCGACGCAAGAAGGGATGTCCCGAGCTTCCTGGTCGGCGCCGGGTCTTGGCCGCGAGGGAGGTCTCCACAAACCCATACCCAGCAATGATCTGCAAACTGGCTACCGCACAAGGGTTGGTGCGGATAGTCAAGTATTTGACATTTCTGCGGCTGGCATATCAACTTAAGATAACAGAGGCTCTTTGTGCAGAGACTCTTTGGAGGCGCCTTGTCCAGCGTGCAGCGAATCGTTCCCGATTTTCAGATCACCTGCGACGGCAAGAAGATCCCCGGGAACGCCCAACATTCGGTCATTTCGATCACGATCGACCAGTCCCTGGACATGGCCGACATGTTCCACATCAAGCTTCAGAACGAAGAGTTCATCTGGAGCGACTCCGATCTGTTTGCTGACGGGGTCAAAGTGAAGATCGAGCTGGGGTACCAGGGCGAACTTCACCCGGCGATCGAGGGCGAAGTCACGGCGTTGCAGTGCTCCTTTCCACGCCGTGGCACATCGACGTTGACGGTGACCGGGCTGGACAAGTACCACCGGCTCCGGCGTGGCCGCAAGAGCCGCTCTTTCCTCAATGTCAAAGACAGCGATGTCGCACGCCAGATTGCGGGCGAGTACGGGCTGTCCGCGCAGGTTGAGGACACGGGTGTCGTCCACCCCTACTTGTTTCAAAACAATCAGGCAGACCTCGATTTCCTGCTCGAACGCGCTGCGCAGACAGATTACCTCGTGCAGATTCGCGACAATACGCTGATCTATCAGAAGCCGACGCTCAGCAAGGATCGTGTGGTGTCGCTCAAGTGGGGCCTCAACCTCAAACAGTTTCGTCCAGCGATTTCCCTCGCCAACCAGTTCACCGATGTCCAGGTGCGCGCATGGGATGCGCGGGAAAAGCGCGAAATTGTCGCGAACGCGCGCAGCAACGACCTGCAGTCGGTGATGGGTGGGCAGGTCACAGGCCCGCAGTTCATCCAAAAAGCACTCGGTAAGGCGAGTCAGGAAGTCGTCGTCAACATCCCGGTTGCCTCGCAAGCTGAGGCAGAATCCATCGCCCGGGGCAGGCTGAATGCCAGCGCACGTCAATTTGTGTGCGGAACGGGCATGTGTGCGGGCGACACTGCCCTGCGGCCTGGCGAGATCGTCGAGCTTGAAGGGTGTGGGAAGATCTTCTCTGGCCTGTATCTCTTGACGAGTGTTCAGCATGTCTCGACGCGCTTTGGTTATTCGTCGGCATTCACCGTGCGCCGCACGGCTTTCGGGCAAGAGGTCAAGCCCGCACGACCACCGGCGGCGCCTGGGCGTCGGCGTGCGCAGATCAGCGCGCTCCTGCAGAAGGATGAGAAGCCTGAGAAGATCCTGACCAACGCGCGTTGGTCGACCGACAAAGCGCGCGAAAAGGAAGTCGCGAAGATGTTCGTCGAGGCCTACGGATTCGACGAAGGCGAAATGGCCACATTCAAGGTCTATCATCGTGGGCGCGGGGGCAAAACCCGCTTCATGGTCGAAAAAACCGCAAGGGTGGCCAACAACGCCGCGAGCCAGCAGTTTTCCTACATCTATCAACAGGGTATCGAGCTGCAACCGGCCGATTTTTTCTTCAAAGTGGCCATTGGCAGCTTGGAAGCCAATTCGAATTTTCTTAGAGTGCGGAACAAGACACGACTGGACTTTTCTCTCTCGAATACGGACATCCCGCTGGCGGGCGCACTGTTTGTCGCCGAGTTGCCGGATGGTTCGACGGTTCGAGGGCGGCTGGACGAGACTGGCAAGGCTACACTGCCTGACCAGTCTCCAGGAAGCTTCAACGTGAGCTTCCCAGAATTCGAAGAAGTCCACGAGCGTTCTTGAGTGGTTGGATCCCGTATCTGAGCTTCCAATGAGGCAGAGATGGCCAAGCTTGAAATCAAAAGTGGTTCTCGTGCCGGAGAATCGGTCGAGCTCGAAGAAGACACCGCACTGATCGGACGGTCTGTCAGGGCCAAAGTTCGCCTGACGGACGATGGCGTTGCTCGCAACCATGCCGATATCTCCTTCGAAGGCGGCTCCTATTTCATCGAAGACCGAGGTGATGGCACGTCGGTTGGTGGGGCGGCGATCTCGGGCAAGACCAAGCTCGAGGATGGGGCCGAGATCAGCATCGGCGCCGTCCAGCTGGTCTTCCAGGGGGGAGGCGGTGGAGGAGCGGCAGCGGCAGCAGCAGCTCCTGCTGCAGAAGAGGCTGCTTCTCCGCGGCGTCGGCGGCGGCGACGCGGCGGCGGCGATGAGGAAGAAGCTGCGGCTGCACCCGAGCCTGCTGCCGAAGAAGCCCGCCCCCGTCGTCGACGCCGACGAGGTGGCGACGAAGAGGAACCTGCCGCGGAACCTGCTGCCGAAGAACCGGCAGACTCAGGGCGCAGGTCCAGGCGCCGGCGACGCGGCGGAGATGAAGACGCTGGTGGTGGTGGTGCCGGTGCCGGAGCCGAGACCAAGCTGCTCGAAGACCGCATCCAACAACTTCAAAAAGAGCTCGCTCAGAAAGATGGTGAGCTCGAAGATATGCGGCGTGAGCGCCTGCAGCTCAAGAAGGCTGAGCGTCAAGCCAAGAAGGTCGACGGCCTGCAAGACCAGGTTGAGACCCTGAGCGCCAAGCTGCGTGAGAAGGGTGAGATTCTCGACGAGATCGAGGCCGAGCGGCTCGAGTTGCGTGAGCGTGTCAGCAACTACGAGTCGTCCATGTCTTCCAAGCAGGAAGGCATGGAGTCGCTGATCCAAGAGAAAGACGCTCAGGTCGAACGCATCCGCGTGCAGAAGGACAAAGACATCGCGCGGCTCAAAGAACGCATCCACGATTATGAAGAATCGTTGGTCCAGGTGCGCCGCGATATCGAGAAGTTCAAGAGCGATGCAGAGTACAACGAAGACCAGTACAACACGGTGGTCTTGAAAAACGAAGAGATCAAAGAGAAGCTGGAGATCTTGCAGTTCCAGCTCGAAGAGTCGGACGCGAAGCGCGCCGAAATCGTGCGGGAGAAGATCTCCGACATTCAAGTCGAGAACGAAGAACTGAAAGACCAGACGAGCGAGCTGCAGAGTCTGGTCGAGGCCTACGAAGAAAAGATCGACGAAATGGACGAGCGCATCGAAGAGCTCGAGGCCGAGAACGAGGACATCGAAGCCTTGCTCGCAGAGAAAGAGGCTGAGCTCAAGAAGTCGGCCGGCGAAGACCAGAGTATGTCGAAGACCCTCAAGAAGCAGATCGCCGATTTGCGGCGTGAATCCGAAGAGCAGGGCAAAGAGATCGAAGACCTGCGCGCCGAGGTCCAGAAGCTCGACATGCTCCGGCGGGATCTCGAAATCAAGAACGAAGAATTGGTCAAGCAGAGCTAACGGAGCCCTCAGCCATGCAAATTGTCGTCCAGCACATTACCGGCAGCAAACAGGGAATGACGGAGAACTTCAACACGCAGTCCCTGTCCATCGGCCGCGACCCGACCAATGACCTCAGCTTCGACCCGTCGGTGGATCTCGACGTCTCGAGCCGGCACGCGCAGGTCAATGTGATCCCCGGGCAGGGCTTCCAGCTCGTCGACCTCGGCAGCACCAATGGAACCTACGTCAACGGGCAGAAGGTCAACGGTGCGATCCCGTTGCAGAACGGTTCATTGGTCGAGTTTGGCAAGAATGGCGTCAAGGTCCAGTTCCGCTTCCAGGAAGCGATGGGCCAGATGCCCGGCATGGGCATGCCACCCGGCATGGGTATGCAGCCCGGTATGCAGCACGCAGGCATGATGGCAGGTGGCCCGCCGCCGCAGCAGATGGGGCCCCCGCAGAAGGGCGCCCGCACCAAGATGTTCGAGGCGGCCATCGACAAGTCGAAGAAGGACGCAAAGTCCACCAAGCGCATGCTTTGCTGCTCGGTGATCGGCTTTGTCTTCCTCGGACTGCTCGGCGTGGGCATCTTCTTGTACGTGCAGAACGAAGAGGCAGCCACGCGCGCCTGGCACGCGAAAGACAATGCCGAAAACAGCAAGGACCTGGCAGATGCGGGTCGCTACGCCGAGTACCCGGAGTCGAAGGCGATCTACGACAAGGCGGATTCCCACTTCGAAGAAGGTGACGAGCTCTACGAGAATTGGGAGTATGACGCGGCCGAAGAGGAGTGGGCCAAAGCCGAGAAGCTCTACACTCAAGCGGATACTGAAGCCAAGACGCAGCACCTGCTGGCGCTGCAGAATGAGCAGAATCGTCAGGCGCTGGCGGCCATCGCTCGCGAGAAAGAAGAGTCCGAGGCCCGCTTCCGTGAGTCGCATCAAGACCTGATGGCCGAGATTACGGCGGCCCGGGACGAAGGCAGGGATGAGAACGAGATCGCGGCCATGGAAGAGATGCGGGCTGCGATGGAGCGCGACAACGAAGTCAAAGAGGAAGAGTTCAACGAGCGGGCGGCGGTGGTTCAGAAGGAGATCGGCCAGACGATCGTGCAGAACCGCTATTGGATCGTCTGCCGCGTGACGAGCCAGGCATGGATCATGCGTGAACAGACCAAAGTCATCGCACTAGGTCAGAAGGTGGTGGGCTCGGGCGTGTTCATCACTGCTGGTGGCAAAGAGTACATCCTCACGGCCAAGTCGGTTGCCAAGCCTCACCTCTACGACCTCGAATCCAAGGGTGTTGTGGACTATTACAATGGCCTGGGCGGCAACTACTCCCAGTACGTCGACACCAAGGCCGAAGTGTACGTGCCCCTGGCCTCTGATGATGGCCTGAGCAGCGAATGGAGGGTCTTGTTCGAGAGGTCCAACAGCTCACTTGGGCTCGGACCTGTCGGCCACGAAGATCCCGCGGAGTTCACTGAAGGTGTCGAAGTGCAGATCACGATCGACCAGACCGCGCGCCGTCAGGAGGGTGTCAAGATCCTCAAAGACAATGAGAACAACTGGGCCCTGTTCGAAGTGAACATGAAACGCGCCTTCCCCGAAAATGCAGAAGGGCGCGCCAAGATGAAAGAGATCCACGGTGGGCCGACGATTGCTTATCAGCGCTTGGCACAGCAGGGGCCCCGTGACTACGACCCGGTGACAGTGATCGGAATCGAAGGCGACAAAGCGGTGCCTTTTGATGAGAGGATTCAGGACGGCGATCCTTTCTCGCTCGACGAGAGCTTCAAGCAGACTTTCATCGGCGCACCGGTCTTCAATGACGCAGGAGATGTTGTAGGGCTGATCGTCCGTCAGGATGACGCGCGCCAGCTGATGGGCATCTCGGCGACCCACGTAGAACCTTGAACGAACCGGATTTCCAGCCAATCACAGGGAGAACGGAATGCAGCTGAAGCTGTTGCTCGTGCCTGCCGTCGTCGTGTTCGCCGTCGGCTGCACCTCAACCACCAACGGGCCCGCGCCGGAGGTCAATCCGCCCGCCAACGTGCTGAAGGTCGCGGCGGGGAAATACAAAGTCGGGACAGAGAACAGTGACTACACGCTCTCGTCGGACTTCTGGATCGACAGGAACGAAGTGACGAACCAGGAGTACGCGGCGTTCTTGGCGACCGAGAGTGGACGCGGCCTGGCGGCGCCGTCGCACTGGGGGGGGAATACCCCGCCGGCAGCCATCGCCAACCGACCTGTCCGAAACGTCCCCTACGCAGATGCGATGAAATTCGCAACGCACCACAAGAAGAGTCTCCCCACGGTTCAGGAGTGGGAGGCCGCGGCTCGGGGACCGAAGGGCTCGTGGTTCCCTTGGGGCGACGATCCCAAGAAGGCCAATGAGAAGGCGCAGATTGGCGGCTACTACGACGATGAACCGACGGCACCGGTGGGACACTTCGCGGACCGTGGCGGCAACACCTGGAACAACGCCCGGGACATGTTCGGGAATGTCTACGAGTGGACCAGTAGCAAGCAGGACGGTGTCCACATCGTCAAGGGCGGCTCCTTCCAGACGCCAATCAGTCTGGGCAAGGTGACTCTGGGCTACAACGGCACGGCGGATCCTGGTTCGGGCCACGAAGGTGTCGGGTTTCGCTGCATCTGGCGTCCCTGATCTGTCTGCGACATCATCTAACGGCGCGGCCCGCAGGCTGCGCCGTCTTTGCATCGACAGGCGCCGTCGACCTTTGTGCTCCAGTGCGCAGGCTGCCCTTCTGGGTGCATTTTTTCCTTGAGCCTGGCGGAAAGCCTGTTAACATCGGCCCCCGTCCTGCATCCGTAGCTCAGTTGGTAGAGCAGCTGACTCTTAATCAGCGGGTCCCAGGTTCGAGCCCTGGCGGATGTATTCCACGCAGTCCGATGCGGTCCATAGATCGCTACAAAAGGCGGTCTCACCGTCTTTTGCCATTTAGAAACAGACAGGTGTTGTGATGTCAGGAAACTCTTCCGAAGGTTGGTTCTCCGGCTGGACCATCGCTGTGGTTCTGGCTCTTCTGCTCGCGATTCTCGGGTTCGGCGTACGTTCTGAGCTCAAGACCATCGCTGGTGACCTCGAACGCGGCTCGGCCGAGGCGCTGATCGACGGCCTCGAGCGCAACAGGTTGTACAACAAGGCAGAGGGGCAGCTCTCGCAGCCGCTGATCTCGATCGGGCAGCTGCCCGCGAGCGCCGATGTCGCCAGCGGAGAGGCCCTGGACGCCCTGAGCAAAGAGACCCGCGAGCAGCTCGCCAACCTGACCGGCAGCCAGGAAATCACCAACGAGCGGCTGCTCGGTGTCGAGGTTGCCCTCGACAACGTGGATGCCGAGCGCGCGGCGCTGGTCGCCGGCCTGACCGACGCCGCCGCTGCGAACCAGGCGCTGATCGCCCGGGCCGACGCGCAGGACCAGAGCGCGGCCGACATCGCCGCTACGATCAATACCCAGGCCGAGGCGATGATCGGCTTGCAGACAGACGTCGCTGGCTTGGAAAGCGACCTCACCAACCTGGGAACTGCCCAGAACGAGGCGACCCGGGCCATCGGTAATCGGATTTCGGGCTTGTCCGACCGGCTGGAAGCGACCGAAACGCAGCTGACGCAGGCCGCCGTGGCGGCTGGCGCCATGCAGGCCGCCCACGACGCCCATGTGCAGGCTTCCCAGGACAGTTTCAACCTCGTCAGCGGTGCCCTGCAGAAACACCGCGACAGCAGCACAGAGAAGCTTGCGCAGCTGGCCGCAGAGCAGCTTCAGCACAAGGATGCGCTGACAAGCGTACAAGCCGGGCAGCAACAGACCGCTGACGAGCTCACCGCCACCAAAGCCCGCCTGGCACAGGCCGAGACGGCGCAGGCTGCCTCCGCCCAGCAGCTGGCGTCCCTGTTGGCACGCCTCGACGCGATGGAGCAACAGCTGACCGCGCTGCCGCAAGACACCCCAGTGCTGGCCTGGCGTGGCGGTTGGCAAGGCGCCGTGCAGGATCTGGGCCAGCTCAGTACGGGCGACGCGTACGACGTACATATCAAACTGGCACCCAGCAGCGCGGGCAGCCTGAGAATCGTGATCGACAACGGGGCAGCGCCGATCAGCCACGAGCTGGTCAGTTTCAGCGCCGAAGCCGTCGACACGACCGTAAGCATTCCCTACTCTGCGGGCCTTTTGAGGCTTGAAGGCGACGGCGGGGGTGTGCTCGAGCTGACCGTCAGCCTGCGCACCGCCGACGACGACTTCTAAAGGTCGCCGCGATCGCTACGCGTCCAGCAGGACGGAAGCCAGGCGGCTGGCAGATTCTTGTAAGGGAGGGGTTTGTCCCACCTCGCAGACTCGGACGCTCCGCTCTGTCAGCTTCCGGGCGGGGATAGTCTCCGCCTCTACTTATGCCGCGAGGCGCACATCTATGGTCCGCATCGCCGTCGACGGTATGGGTGGAGACCACGCACCCCAGAGCATCATCGAAGGCTTGGCAAAGCTCTCCTTGAAATTCGATGCTGAGCTGCTGGTCACAGGCGATGAAAGACGCCTGAAGGAAGCCCTCGAGCGGCTTCCCCATGATCCCAAGCGCCTGCAGATCATCCCCGCCGAGGGCGCCATCCCGATGGACGCCAAGCCGCGTGCAGCTCTCGAAGCCATGCCCCGCGCCTCTTTGCCCCTGGCAGCACAACTCGTGGCCGAGGGCAGAGCTGACGCCCTGGTCTCGGCGGGCAATACCGGGGCGGTGGTTCTGACCTGCGCGCGGACTTTCGAGCGTCTTCCCGGGGTGCGCCGAACCGCCCTGGCTGCGGTCTTTCCGACCGCCAGGCGTCACGGTCCGAAGGGCGATCCGTTCTCCCTGATGCTCGACGTCGGCGCCAACGTACGGGTGGCCGCCGAAGACCTGGTCGCTTTTGCTCGCATGGGCGCCGCCTACGCGGCCGCGATCAGTGAAAACCCTCGTCCCAAAGTGGCCCTGCTGAACAATGGAACGGAAGCCAACAAGGGCCCGGCTGAATACGTCGAGGCCTATCAGCGCCTCCAGGAAATCGAGGGCCTCGAGTTCATCGGCAACATAGAAGGGGTCGATATTCCACGCGGAACCGCGGACGTCATCGTATGCGACGGTTTCGTTGGCAACGTGGTGCTCAAGATGCTCGAAGGGGTCGGGGAGACGCTGAAGAACCTGGCGAAGATGGCCTACGCCGGCGGCTGGACCTGGAAACTGGCCTTCCTGCTACTCAGCGGGGGCATCCGCAAGCTCAAGAACATGACCGATTGGAAACAGTACGGCGGCGCGCCTATTTTGGGCTTCAACCAGCTGTGCATCAAAGCCCACGGCCGCTCCACCCCCCGTGCCGTGGCCAACGCCGTGCGCGTTGCAGCCAAAGCGGTGCGGGCTGATCTGACGGGGAAGTTGGGATAGCAGCCTCACTTCAGCTGCAGGTACACCAGGTAGGCAACCGCGAGAATCAGCACCGTGACCAGCCCTGCCAGCAAGTACATCACCTTGCGCAGGCTAGAGACTTCCTGGCGCGCTTTCAGGACGGTGCCACTGTCAGGGGCCTTGGGTGGCTTCGCGTCCCCCCTTCCTCCGCTAGCCAAGGCGTTGCGGCCCGTCCCTGCCATCTGCTCCACGTACGCCTGGACCGCGGCCTGGTCCATCACGTAGGTGCTCCGAGATGCCTTGGGTTCGTCCGTCACGTCCTCCAGAGACGCCTCCTTGGGGAGAGGCTTGGAGGCGAGGTCTTTCGAGGAGGCCTGGGCGTTCTCATAGACCAGCGTGTACTTGCCCACCACGATCTCATCGAGGTTGCGCAGGCAAACCGTGTCGACGCGGCTGCCGTTGACGTAGGTGCCGTTCGCCGAGCCGAGATCTTTGACCCAGTGGTTGGGGCCGTGGTTGATCAGCTCGAAATGCTGCGCAGAGATGGACTGATTGTCGACTACGATCCCGCACTTGCGGTCCCGCCCGACCAGGATCTTCTTGCCCTCCAACGTGTGGCGTTTCTGTTCGAGTCCTTTGAAGCATACGCGCAAGATGGCCCGAGCCATGCCGTCCCCCTCGATGGCGCTTTCGATCCATCGTACGCCATGCGCGGCCCGCTTTCGAGTCGTTCCTTGTCAGACGGCGCGGTGCGCGTCGCGGTGCCTCACTCTCCGCCGCCCTGCGACTCCAGATCGAGAAGCTGCCAGACCTGCTCGACCTGCTGCAGCTGCTCTTCGATCCAGGCGGCCGCTTTCGTCTGGCGTCGTTGGCTCTCGGCCAGGTCGAGCGCGCCAGGTGCGCCCTGATGTTTCCGCAAGCGCCAAGCCGAGCAGGGGTCGCCAGATACGGCGCCGGTTGGATCGGCTGCCACCGCCTTGTAGGCCGTGCGGAATGGTTCCCCACCGGCGACACGCCGAAAGACCTCGTCCGTTGCGCCGATCGACCGCTGCATCGCGAGAGCGCAGCGATCGGCATCGACTTCGAGTCCACCCAGCACGGGTTCGATCGCCAACAATGACTCGATGCTGGCGCGCAGACCGTCGATGTAGGGCCCCTTGCAGAGTTGCAGATCCCGATGGTAGCCCGAGCTCAGGCCTCCATACACGGCCCCGACCTCGCTCTGCAGGCTCCGCAACCGTGCCGCGTGCGCGCGGATCAGCTCCAGTACATCGGGATTCCGCTTCTGCGGCATGATGCTCGAGCCGGTCGTGACCTCGGTCGCCAACTTGATGTAGCCGAGCTCTGCGCTGCTGAACCAGATCAGGTCGTTGGCCAACCGGCTGAGGTCGTTCCCCACCGCCGCACAAGCCCCGAGCGTCAGGAACTCGGTCTTGCCCCGATCATTCTGCACGGCCAGGGTGTTGTTCTGCACGCTGTCGAATCCCAGCAGCTGCGCGACCAGCGCCCGGTCGAGAGGCAGGCTGACACCATAGCCCGAGGCGCTGCCGAGCGGGCTGCGGTTGGTGTGCCGGTAGGCCGTCTGCAACCACGGCAGGTCGTCGAGCAGGTTCTCTGCATGCGCGGCGAACAAGAAGCCCAGGGTCGATGGCATCGCCTGGCGCGTGTGCGTGTAGCCCGCCACCGAGACCTCACGATGCAACTCAGCCAGCTGCAGCAGCACTCCCACCACGTCGAGCAGCTGGCGAGACAGCTCGAGCAGCGCCTCACGCCCGTACAGGCGCAACGCGGCGATCACTTGATCATTGCGGCTGCGCCCCGTGTGGATGCGGCGTCCGATATCTCCCAGGCGCTCTGTCAGGCGGTTCTCGATCGCAGTGTGGCAGTCTTCTTCCGACAACTCGATATTGAAGAGCATCAGCCGCCCTTCAGAAGCGATAGCAGCGAGCTCACGCAACACGCCCGGCAGCTCTTCGGCGTCGAGAATGCCGATCGCCCGCAACATCGTGGCATGCGCCGCGCTTGCCAGCGCGTCGCAGGCGACCAACTGCCGATCGAGCTGGGGATCGCGTCCGACCGTGAAGCTCTCTACACGGCGGTTCAGCGGAGTTCCGCGGTCCCAAAGCCGGCTCATGTCTCCCCCGTCACGCGCAAGATACGCTTGTGAGCGGCCAGGCGCATGCTATTGATCTTGATGAAGCCGGCCGCGTCCGCCTGGTTGTACCCACCCTCGACGTCCATCGACGAGAGCTCCTGGTTGTACAGAGAGCTGGGCGAGTGCCGGCCCATGATGGTCGTGTTGCCTTTGTACAGCTCGATGGAGACACAGCCGTCGATGATCTTCTCCGACTGTGCAAAGGCTGCCCGCAAGAAGTCCATCTCCGGCGAGTACCAATAGCCGTTGTAGATCAGCTGGGCGAACTTCGGAGCGAGGCTATCCCGCAGCCGCAGCACCTCACGGTCCATGGCGATGCCCTCGAGATCGCGCAGCGCCATATGCAGAATGGTCCCGCCGGGCGTCTCGTAGACTCCGCGCGATTTGATCCCGACGAAGCGGTTCTCGACGATGTCGATGCGGCCGATGCCGTTCTCGCCGCCCACCTTGTTCAGGTAACGGAACAGCGCGAGCGGCTCGCTATGCTCACTGCCATCATCGAGGTTCTTCACCTTGACGGGGGTCGCATCCTTGAAGTGGATCTCGAGCCGGGTCGGGGTCTCCGGTGCATCTTTGGGCGAGCGGGTCCGGCGGAACATATCTGCATGCGGGGCTACCAGAGGATCTTCGAGAATCCCTGACTCAAAGCTCGTGTGCATCAGGTTGGCGTCGATGCTGTAGGGCTTCTCGGCTGTGGCCTCGATGGGGATCTCGTTCTCTTTCGCGAAGCGGATCAGATCCTGTCGCCCCTTGAAGCGCTCGAGGAACTCCGGATCCTTCCAGGGCGCGATGATTTTCAGCTGCGGCGCGAGCGCGGCGTAGGCCAGCTCGAAGCGCACCTGGTCATTGCCCTTGCCCGTCGAGCCGTGGGACAGGTGCGTGGCACCGACATCGAGGGCCACCTCGACCTGGCGGCGTGCGATCAGCGGGCGTGCCAGGGCTGTGCCGAGCAGATAGCGGTTCTCGTAGACGGCGTTGCCGGCCACGGCCGGGAAAATGAAGTCGCGCACCAGCTCTTCTTGCAGGTTCTCGACGATGACTTCGCTGGCGCCGGTCTGCACCGCACGCTCTCGGACCAGGTCGTAGTCTTCTTCCTGCCCGACGTCGGCCACGAAGGCCACGACGTCGTAGCCCTGCTGCTGCAAGATCTTGAGGATGCACGAGGTGTCGAGGCCGCCGCTGTAGGCCAGCACGATTTTGTCCGCCATGATGTGTGTCTCCCGTTTCCGGGATTGTAGCAAGTGCGGCGGCCCGGGCAACAGCCGCGCTCCGAACTCCTCCACAGGCCTCCTCTGAAAGTGGACAAAAAAGTCCTCAATGAATGTTGACGTTTTTGTACTGTTTGCTAAGCTGCGGCCAGCTAGGGAGGTTGGCCATTGAAGTTTTCCGCGCAAGAAGAGTACGGCCTGCGTTGCATGCTGCATATGGCGCGCGTCGGTGGCTCGCTGACCATTCACGAGCTGGCCGAGGCTGAACAGCTCTCTTCGGCCCACGTCGCCAAACTGCTGAGGATCTTGCGCAAAGCGGGTCTCGTGCGCAGCACCCGTGGCCAGAATGGTGGCTACCAGCTCGCCCGTGTGCCCGAAGAGCTCAGTGTCTACGACATCCTGACCGCGCTCGGAGGCCGCCTCTATTCGGAGGATTTCTGCCAGCGCCACAGCGGCAAGGGGCTCGACTGCGTGCATTCGCAGGGCTGCAGCATCCGTTCGCTATGGGCGGGCATCGACAGGCTGGTCGGTCGGGTGCTGACCCGCTGCATGCTTGCGGATCTGGTCGGCGACCAGCACGCGATGAGCGACTGGGTGGCGGCGAACATAGACGTCGCACCCGTTTCCGAGAAGGCCCTTGCGAGCGGAGAATCCCATGGCTGACAGAACATTGGCCGATCCCCAGGCGGTCGAGATCGAGGGTTTGAACCGGCGCATCGTCCGCATCCGCTGGCGCAGCGGCGAGCAGAGTGTCTACCGTGCGGCAGACTTGCGTAGGGCCTGCCCCTGCGCCACTTGCCATGACAAGCGCGGTGATGGACCTTCACCCGAGGTCTCTGATGGCGTGATGGCAGTAGGTATGGCTCCAGTCGGGCGTTATGCCCTGCAGATCTCCTGGAGCGATGGCCACACCTCGGGAATCTACCCGTTCCGTTTTCTGTCCGAGAACTGCGGCGGCCGCCTGCAGTCCGACCCGTCGCTACTCGAAAGCCCTGAAGCCGCTGCTCCGGCTGCGGAGGTGCCTGAGGCCCGCCGGGTCACTCCCGAGACCAGCATGGAGAGCATCCTCGAGCTGTATCCGGCTGCCCAGCGCGCGCTCTTTCAGCGCTTCCACATCGGCGGCTGTCAGAGCTGTGGTTTCGAACCGCACGACAGCCTCGCCGAGGTCTGCCGCAAACGGAATGTGCCCGACGTGGAACAGGTCATCCAGTTGATCTACGCAGCGGGCAGCTTTGATGCGCGCATGCAGCTCAGCGTCGAGGAGCTGACTACATGGCAGGCTGAAGGACGTGACTTTGCCCTGCTCGATGTCCGCGAGCCGCACGAATACTCCGCGGGCAGCCTGGCTGGCGCCCGCTTGCTCGACGTTTCCCTGCAAGACGAAATCAAGGCCAACTGGCCCAAAGACAAACCCCTGGTGCTGTACTGCGCCCGCGGCGTCCGCAGCCTCGACAAGGCAGCCTGGTTCGCGGGTCACGGCTTCAAGACGGTCAAGAGCCTGAGCGGCGGCTACCATGCCTGGCGCGCCCAGGCCGGGCAACAGTAGAGGACCTCATCCATGGCAAGCGAACAGATCCAGAAGCTGGTCGATCAAGAATACAAATACGGCTTCGTGACCGACATCGAGACCGACACGGTCCCCAAGGGCCTGAACGAAGACATCGTTCGGTTGATTTCGAGTAAAAAGAACGAGCCGGAGTGGCTGCTGGAATGGCGGTTGAAAGCCTACCGTGCCTGGCTGAAGATGACAGAGCCGCAGTGGGCCTTCCTGAAATTCCCTCCGATCGACTACCAGGAGAGCTACTACTACTCTGCACCGAAGAAGAAGCCGCAGCTGGGGAGTCTCGACGAAGTCGATCCCGAGCTGTTGGCGACCTTCGCAAAGCTCGGCATTCCCATCGACGAGCAGAAGCGTCTGTCCAATGTGGCTGTCGATGCGGTCTTCGACAGCGTCTCGGTGGCGACCACCTTCAAGGACAAGCTGGCCGAGGTGGGCGTGATCTTCGGCAGCTTCTCCGAGGCGGTGCAGGAGCATCCTGAGCTGGTCCGCAAGTACCTGGGCTCGGTGGTCCCGTACACGGACAACTTCTACGCGACGCTGAACTCAGCGGTCTTCACCGACGGCTCGTTCTGCTACATCCCCAAGGGCGTACGTTGCCCGATGGAGCTGTCGACCTACTTCCGCATCAACGCGTCGCAGACCGGCCAGTTCGAGCGCACGCTGATCGTTGCCGACGAAGGCAGCCACGTCAGCTATCTCGAAGGTTGCACGGCCCCGATGCGCGACGAGAACCAGCTGCACGCTGCGGTGGTCGAGCTGGTGGCGCTAGACAACGCCGAGATCAAGTACTCGACCGTCCAGAACTGGTACCCCGGCGACAAGAACGGCAAGGGCGGGATCTACAACTTCGTCACCAAGCGGGGCAAGTGCAAGACCAACGCCAAGATCTCCAGGACGCAAGTCGAGACAGGTTCGGCGATCACCTGGAAGTACCCGAGCTGCATCCTGCAGGGTGACAACTCGATCGGCGAGTTCTACAGCGTCGCGCTGACCAACAACCATCAGCAGGCCGACACCGGCACCAAGATGATCCACCTGGGCAAGAACACCCGCAGCACGATCATCTCCAAGGGCATCTCGGCCGGCCAGGGCCAGAACGTCTACCGTGGCCAGGTCAAGATCTCCAAGCGTGCCGACGGAGCGCGCAACTACTCGCAGTGCGACTCGCTGTTGCTCGGCGACCGGTGCGGCGCCCACACCTTCCCCTACCTGGATATCCAGAATCCGACCGCCCATGTCGAGCACGAAGCATCGACCTCGAAGATCGGCGAAGATCAGCTCTTCTATTGCCAACAACGCGGCATCTCGCCAGAGGATGCGGTCTCGCTGATCGTGAACGGATTCTGCAAGGAAGTGTTCCGTGAGCTGCCAATGGAGTTTGCCGTCGAGGCGCAGAAACTCCTCGGGATCAGTCTCGAAGGCAGCGTGGGCTAGAAGACACATACACAGGCCGGCGAGCCGGCGCATCAGGAGACACCAACCATGCTGAAGATCAACAATCTTCACGCCTCCGTTGAAGGAAACGAGATCCTGCGGGGCATCGACCTCGAGATCAACGCCGGCGAGTGCCACGTGATCATGGGGCCCAACGGGTCGGGCAAGAGCACGCTCTCCCACGTCTTAGCGGGGCGCAGCGGCTATCAGGTGACCGAAGGGGGCGCCGACTTCTTCGGTGAGGATCTGTTGGACATGGAGCCGGAAGACCGCGCCAGCGCGGGCCTGTTCCTCGCCTTCCAGTACCCGGTCGAGATCCCTGGTATCAGCAATGTGCACTTCCTGAAAGCCGCCGTCAACGCGCAGCGCAAGAAGCGGGGCGAGGACGAGCTCGACGCGATGGACTTTCTGGCGCTGATCCGCGAGAAGGTCGCGATGCTGAAGATGGACAAGAGCCTGATCAGCCGTCCGCTGAACGAAGGTTTCTCCGGCGGCGAGAAGAAGCGCAACGAGATCCTGCAGATGGCGGTGCTCGACCCACGTCTGGCGATTCTCGATGAGCCGGATTCAGGCCTGGACATCGACGCGGTCAAGATCGTCGCCGACAGCATCAATGCGCTGCGCGATGCGGACCGAGCCGTCCTGATCGTCACCCACTATCAGCGGCTGCTCAACTACATCCACCCCGACTTCGTGCATGTGATGGTCGACGGCCGCATCGTCAAGTCGGGCGGAAGCGAGCTGGCGCACGAGCTGGAAGCCGATGGCTACGTGGGCTACGCCGAGCCCGTGGCCGCTGAAAAGAAGGGCTGAGCCGATGCTGCAAGTCGCCGAACCGTTCACCGAGTTGCAGGCCAGCCTGCTCAGCCGGCTCGGTCCCGACAGTTTCTCTGCCCAGCGTGAGGCGGGGCTCGAGAGCTTTTGTAAGCAGGGCCTGCCCACCCGGCGTTGGGAGAGCTGGAAATACACCTCAGTCGCGCGCCTGGCCGAGACTCCATTCAGCTTGGCAGAAGGACCCCAGGTGCGCGAGCAGGACCTCAGTCGCTTCGACGAGATCGCGGAGCTGTGCACGCATCGCATCGTCTTCGTCAACGGCTGCTTCTCGGCCGAGTTGTCGCGTCTCGAGGGATTGCCGGCGGGCGTGCAGTTGAGCAGCCTGGCCGCCGAGCTGCAGGCTCCCAGCGAGCATGTGCGCCGCTACCTGGGACGCGTGGCCAGCTTTGAGGGCCGTCCCTTTGTGGCCTTGAACAGCGCCTTCCTGGCGGATGGCGCCGTCTTGCGGATCGCGCCTGGCACACAGCTGTCCGAGCCCCTCGGGCTGGTCTTCATCGCCGCTTCGGGTGCCCAGCCTCTGCTGAGTCAGCCACGCAACCTGATCGTTGTCGAGGAGGGGGCCCAGGCGCAGGTGCTGGAATGCTACCTGGGCGGTCCCCAGCTCAGCTTCAGCAACGTCGTCAGCGAGGTGGTCCTCGCTGCCAACGCGAGTCTGGAGCACGTCAAGCTACAGGAAGAAGGTACCGCTTCTGTGCATCTCGCTGAGCAGCAGTTCGAGCTGGGCCGGGATTGCCGCTTGGAGGCACACTCTTTCGCCCTGGGCGGTGGTCTGGTGCGGAACTCTGTGTTGGCCCGTCTCAACGACACGGGCTCCCACTGCGGTCTCCATGGCTTGTACCTTGTGCGTGGCAAGCAGCACATCGATAATTACACCGCGATCGACCACCGCAAGCCTCACTGCACGAGTAGCCAGAACTATAAGGGCATCCTCGACGATCAGGGTGTGGCGGTCTTTGACGGCAAGGTCTTTGTGCGCAAGGACGCGCAGAAGACCTTTGCCGAGCAGTCGAACAAGAACCTGTTGCTCTCGCAGCAGGCATTGGTGCACACCAAGCCTGAGCTGCAGATTCTGGCCGACGACGTCAAGTGTCACCACGGCGCTACGGTGGGGCAATTGGACCCTGACGCTCTGTTCTATCTGCGTGCACGTGGAATTCCCCGAGTCGAGGCACGCAGACTGTTGACCTATGCGTTTGCCAGTGACATCGTCAGCAAGACCACACTGCCCGCCCTGCGCGAGCGGCTCGAGGCGCAAGTGTTTGAGCGCTTGCGCAACCAGGACATAGAGGAGAGCTCATGAACCCTCCGTCGACGCACCTCGGCTCTGCGCTGGACACCGAGACCATCCGCAAGGACTTCCCCATCCTGGCACGGCAGGTCTATGGCCGCCCGTTGGTGTATCTCGACAACGCCGCCTCCTCCCAGAAGCCTCAGGCCGTCATCGACAGTGTGTCGAACTACTACGAGAAAGACAACGCCAACATCCATCGTGGCGTACACTACCTCTCGCAGAAGGCGACGCGCGAGTATGAAGCGGCCCGCAAGAAGGTGCAGGGCTTCCTCAACGCCGCGGACGCGCGCGAGATCGTCTTTGTGCGGGGGGCGACCGAGGGCATCAACCTGGTGGCCGCGACTTATGGTCGCAAGAATGTGGGGCCTGGCGATGAGGTTGTGATCTCTGCCATGGAGCATCACTCCAACATCGTCCCGTGGCAGCTCCTGTGCGAAGAGAAGGGCGCGAAGCTGCGGGTGATCGAGGTCAAAGACAATGGTGAGCTCGACCTCGAGCATTACCGCAGTCTGCTGAACGAGAAAACCCGGATCGTCAGTGTGGTGCACGTCTCGAATTCGCTGGGAACCGTCAACCCGGTCGAGCAGGTGGTTGAGCTGGCGCATGCGCGTGGCATTCCCGTGCTGCTCGACGGCGCGCAGGCTGTGCCCCACATGCCCGTCGACGTACAAGCTCTCGACTGCGACTTCTACGTCTTCTCCGGCCACAAGGTCTATGGCCCGACCGGCGTGGGAGCCCTGTACGGAAAGCTGCCGCTGCTCGAGGCCATGCCGCCCTATCAAGGGGGCGGTGAGATGATCCTGACGGTCAGCTTCGAGAAGACGACCTACAACAAAGTGCCGAGTAAGTTCGAGGCGGGAACTCCCAACATCGCGGGAGGCATCGGCCTGGGTGCGGCGATCGACTATGTGCAGAGCATCGGTCTGGACGCGATCGCGGCGCACGAAGCACAACTGCTGGCCTACGCCACCGCGGGTGTCAGCGACATTCCCGGCCTACGCATCATCGGCACGGCGCCGGAAAAGGCCGGCGTGCTCAGCTTCGTGCTCGACGGAGTCCACCCGCACGACATAGGCACGATCCTGGACCGCCAGGGGGTCGCTGTACGCGCGGGGCACCATTGCACCCAGCCGATCATGCGGCAGTTTGGGGTTCCCGCGACGGCGCGGGCGTCGTTTGCCCTCTACAATACGTTGGAGGATGTGGACGCCCTGGTTGCGGGCATCCGGAAGATCCTGGAGGTTTTTGCCTGAAATGGATGAGCTGCGAGACCTCTATCAGGAAGTCATCCTCGACCACAACCGCCGCCCCAAGAACTTCCACAAGATCGAAGACGCCACGCATTCGGCGGTCGGACACAACCCTCTGTGTGGCGATCAGCTGACGGTCTATCTGAAGGTCGACGACGACGACACGATCCTCGACATCGGCTTCCAGGGGTCCGGTTGTGCGATCTCGAAGGCTTCAGCTTCCATCATGACGGGTACGCTGAAGGGCAAGCGCCTCGAAGAGGCCCGCCAGCTGTTCGGGAAGTTCCATTCGATGCTGACAGGCATGGGCGGGCCGGGCCATGTGATCGATGGCAAGTTGGCGGTCTTCCAGGGCGTGGCTGAGTTCCCCGCCCGGGTCAAGTGCGCCAGCCTCGCCTGGCACACGGTGATCGCGGCGATGGATGCCCAGGAAGACCCCATCAGTACGGAGTGAGCCATGGCTGCCGAGACCCGCAAGTTGACCCGCGACTGCGATGCGATCTTGATTCCGAGCGCCGAGCACACACGCCTGTTGGCGGGCGGGCAGCTGCGCATCATGCAGAAGCGCGGCGGAAACTTCACCGTCTTGACCGAGGCCGGCCAGATGGCCAGGATCGTGGGGGCCGACGCCGATGCCCTGGGGGAAGAGGTCGCAAGCAATCAACTGGCCGCGACCTTCCAGGCTGAAAGCGTCAGCGAGAAGGATATTCTGCAGCAATTGCAGACCGTCTATGACCCGGAGATCCCGGTCAGCATCGTCGAGTTGGGGTTGGTGTATGGCAGCGAGCTTGAGGCCCTGCCCTCAGGCGGCAGCCGTGTGCACCTGCGCATGACTCTGACCGCGCCCGGCTGCGCTATGAGTGATGTAATCAAGCGTGATGTGGAAAACAAGCTGCGCGCGCTGCCGGGTGTCGAGGACGTGCAGGTCGAGTTGGTTTTCGATCCGCCCTGGAGCCGCGACCGCATGAGCGACGTCGCCCGGCTTGAGCTGGGGATGCTCTAGGAGCGGGCCAACAACGGCAGCTTGAAGAACTCCACCGGCACCGGGGCGGCGTAGTCCGTCTTTTTTTCCAACAGCCAGAAGAAATCGTCCCACAACGGCTTCAGCCCGTCGCCCTCAACCAGTGCCACCACCTGGGCTGCCATGCTGTGCACCTTCTTGGGGGTACGGCTGCCCGAGGCTCCGACGGCTCCGGACGCATAGATGGCGGCTTGGATGGCCTTGAAGTCCTCTTCTTGGCAGTCATTCTGGCCGGCTTTGCTGACCGCATAGCAGATCTTCTGAGCTCTCTTCACGGCCCCTGCGGTTTGTGGAAGTCCCTTGCTGGCGACGTGTTTGGTGAGCTGCAAAGCGACCATGACCGCGGATTGCACGGCCTCCCCGTCGAGCTGTCCACGGGCGTTGAGAAACCGGTGCGCGACGCGGTGAGCCAGCGCGATGGCAGCACAGTAGCCGAGTTTGCGCAGGCTATCTTCATCGGGGGCCTGGCTCTGGTCGAACAGGGCGCTGCGGCGCATGTCCGCGGCGCTGCCCTGCAAATCAGCGCGTGAGACCCAGGTTCGCAGGGTCGAACGGGGGATCTTCAGTTTGCGTGCGGCGTCGCTGACCGACTTGAGGGTGACAGCCACAGAGACCGCCTTCTTGCGGGTTCGCCCATCGTAGATGCGCCGCTTCTTTTGCATCGCCAGCCTCCGGAGGTATTCTTTGAGTCTACGTCCGCGCGCGTCCCGGCGCAAAGAGAAGCGGCCTCAGGCCTGATACCAGGCGGGCTGAGGCCGCTTGCTGGGACGACTATCGGCGGTACTCTTCCAGGGCTCTCTCGATCTTCTGCGCGGTCCTGCGCACGGCTTCACGGTAGCCCCGCAGGCCCGGCGCAAAGCGGACTTCGGCGTCGACAGCCAGGTTGGCCACTTGGACGTCGCCGTCTTTGCGCGCCTGGCGCAGGCAGGCGAGACGCACGGCGGCCAGCACCACGCGCCGTCCCCACATCTCTTCGTTGGGCGTGCCGCGCCCGTTCGAGTACGAGATCGCAGCTTCGACGGCCCCAATCGCGATTCCTGCTTGGCGGCGACGGGGGATGAAGCGCGGGATCCACGAGCGTAGCGGCTGCTGCAGATCGAGACTCTGCAACTCGGCTTCGGCCAGACGCTCGAGGCGATCGACCAGCTCGAGTCCACGATCGCGCCGCAGGGCGCGCGTCAGGGTGAGGATGCCGAGCCGCCGCGCGGTGGGGCGCAGGCTACGCAGGCCCATCTGCGCCAGCGGGAAGTTGAAAAGGCTGACGGTGCGACGGATCGAACGGGGAGAGAAGGCCCGGAACACACCGAGCTCGTTGCTGCCCCCGAAGGCATCCTGCAGGTCTTTCTCGGCCTGTGCCTCCAAGCGCTCGACACCATCGGCCGCGAGCCGGCGGATTCCGCCCAGCAGGCGGCGCCGCCGCCGTTTGCGCTTGCCGAAGCGCAGACGCAAACCTGTGCGTGGCAGAGGTTTCTGGACGTCGCGGAACTCCTTGTCGGCGAGCTTCTCCAGCCGCTCAACGGCATCGAAGCGCCGTGCCGGCGCCGGCTTGATCTGTGGTGTTCGTGGACGTGGCCGTCGGATGTGCGCGATCTGCAGGCGGGTGGGCACGCCCACCTTGAAGGTCTCGCGCAGCTCATGGTCGGCCAGCCTCTCGAGCCGTTCGATCGGATCGGGAGCCGCCGCGCGCGCTCGTGCACGGATGCGAAGCTTGCGTGGAATGCGCAACGCGGCGCGCAGCTTGCGCATGAGCTTGCGCAGCAGACGGTCAGCGCGCACTTCCCGGGGATGCCTTTTTGGCGGTCGGAAGCCCAGCTTCTTCTGCCCGCCTTTGCCACGTTTCTTGCCGAGCTTGAGCAGCATCAACAACGCGCGCGGATCGGGGAGTACAGGGGGCGTGCGGGCGATCTCGACTTTGAAGTCGTCGTAGCCGCCGTCGATCGTGAACGGAGTCGTCGAGGCCGAGCAGGAGTTGTAGAAGCCGAACCGGATGGGCCCGCCGTTCTTCCAGTTGATTCTGGGGAAGGCCTTCAACAGGTCTGCGGAGACATTCTCCCAGTTCGGGCTGACCGAGACTCCGACCAGATGGGAGTGGATCTTGCCATCCTGCTCGGCGACCAGGCCCTTGGCGACTTGCGTGGCGCCCAGGTTGTTGGTGAACACCCGACGGATCTTGTAGCTCATGCGGGCCTTGGTGACCGGCCCATGAACGCGCGGGTTGTAGCTGACCTTCTTGAAGATGTGGAAGTTGGCGATCGACTGGAAGCGGCCGACGGTCAAACTCAGACGACGGAAGCCCCCCTGTGTGCCACTCCAGCTCTTGCCCGTGCCCTGGACCTTGCTCTTCCAGTTCTTGGGCTTGAAGGCAGAGTCACCGAAAGCCAGCTTGGGCACCGCGAGCTTGCGGCGCAGGTTGCGCAGCACACGCAGCACACGCAGCTGCGCGTCGATGGGCTCAGGCTTGCCCAGTGACTGCATCTCGCGGTCGGCGCGCCGTTCGAGTATGTCGACGAAGTCTTGCCGCCGGTCTGCCCGACGCGGTGCCGGAACCCGGCGTCGGCGGCGCGGAGTCAGCGCCTTGATGATCAGCGCGAGCCGCGGTCTGGGCCTGTCGAGGGCTTCGATCGCGCGCAATTCGCGGTCCGCGAGCTTCTCGAGCCGCAGGATCGGATCGAGCTTGCGCACGCGAATCCGCGGGATGCGCGGGCGGCGACGAGGACGGCGTACGGGTCGGATCGAGATGCCCGCGATGCGGGGTCCCTTGTCGAGATCGCGCATCTCGCGGTCGGCCCGTTTCTCGAGCTTCTCGATGGGGTCGGCTTTGCCGCTCGCAGGGGCCGCCACAGCCACCGGCTTCGGGCGGGGGCGGGGACGTGGAAGTGGCCGCGCAATGACACCGGCACGGGGGCCGCCGATGGCCTGCAGCGCTTGCATTTCGCGGTCGGCCCGTTTCTCGAGCCGCTCGATGGCGTCGAGCCTGGGGCGGATGAGCTTGATCGGGCGCGGCCGACGGCGCCGGCGCGGCCGGATGCGAAGCGCCTGCAGACGAGGTGCCCTGGCTTCTTTGCCGAGCGCCTGCATTGCGCGGTCGGCCTTCTGCTCGAGAGCCTCGATCGGGTCTTTGCCCGCAGGGCGGGGTTTGCCGGCAGGTTTACCCAATCCGAACTTCTTGCCGAACAACTTCTTGAGCAGTTTGTCGGCACGTTTCTCCAGCTTCCGGATCTTTTTGGCCTGCTTGCCACCCTTGCCCGCAGCGATTCCCAGGCCGGCCTTGGGCTTGCCGGCTTGCTTGCCCCCGGCGGCCTTGAGCAGTTGCAGCAGGGCCCGCGGGTTGGGAAGAGCCAGAGGCGTACGCTGCAGCGCCACCTTGAAGTCGTCGTAGCCGCCGTCGATGGTGAAGGGCGTGAAGGTCGTCGCGCAGGAGTTGTAGAAGCCGAAGCGGATCGGGCCGCCGTTCTTCCAGTTGACTCTCGGGAAGAGCTTCAGCAGGTCGCCGGACACCAGCTGCCAGTTGGTGGTGCTGCACACGCCGAGGTAGGCGGTGTGGACCTTACCATCCTGTTCAACGGCCACGCCTTTGCAGACCTGGGTCGCACCGGCGTTGCTGGTGAAGACCCGGCGGATCCGATAGCTCACGCGAGCGCCGGTGATCGGACCATGGGTCTTCGGGTTGTAGCTGACCTTCCTGAAGATGTGCGTGTTGGCGATGTTCTGGTAAGGTCCCACCGTCAAGCTCAGGCGACGGTAGCCCCCTTCCGTGCGGCTCGAGCTCCTTCCACTACCCTTGACATTGCTCTGCCAGTCTTGGGGATTGAAGGCCGAGTCGGCGATGTTCAGCTTCTTCTTGGCGAGCTTACGCCGCAGGTTGCGCAGGATCCGCAGCAGCAGCTGCTCGCGCGCCGGCGACGGCGGCTTGCCGAGTGCCTTCATTTCGCGGTCGGCGCGTCTTTCCAACAGGTCGACGATGTCCTGGCGTTTGTCTTTGCGCGCCGGTGCCGGAGGCGGTGCCGGCCTACGGCGCTTGAAGATCGCCTTCAGGCGTGGCCTCCGCTGCTGGTTTGCGCCCCCCAGACCGGCAATTTCCCGCATCTCGCGGTCGGCCTGCTTCTCCAAGCGTTCGATGGGATCGGCCCTGCGTCCGGCGCGGCGAGGCTTGCGGAACAGCCGCAAGCGACGACGCCGGCGCGGCAGCCGTATGCGGATCGGCCCGCCACCGCGGGGCATGACCTTGCGGGTCAGCTGCTGCATCGCGCGGTCAGCGAGTTTCTCGAGGCGCTCGACAGGGTCGGTTTTGCGGCTCGCCGGCCTGGGACGCGCGATCAGGCGAGGACGGCGCCGGCGCCGAGGCTTGGCGATGCGGAGCCCGATCCGGGGCAGGTCCTTGCGGTCGAGTTGTTGCATCTCGCGGTCGGCGAGCTGCTCGAGGCGTTCGATGGGATCAGCCCGGCGGCCGGCGCGGCGCGGTCTGCGGAACAGGCGCAGGCGACGGCGGCGGCGCGGGAACTTGATCCGGAGCCGGCCACCGCGGCGGGGCATGACCTTGCGTGTCAGCTGCGCCATCGCGCGGTCGGCGAGCTTCTCGAGGCGCTCGACGGGATCTGCTTTGCGTGCTGCCGGCCTGGGGCGCGCGGTCAGGCGCAGCCGACGGCGACGGCGAGGCAAACGGATGCGCAGGCCGCCAGCGCGCGGGGCGCCTCGGCGTTGCAGCTGCTGCATTTCGCGGTCAGCGAGCTTCTCGAGGCGCTCGATGGGGTCGGCCCTGCGGCCGGCGCGGCGTGGTCTGCGGAACAGACGCAGGCGACGGCGGCGGCGCGGGAATTTGATCCGGAGTCGGCCACCGCGGCGGGGCATGACCTTGCGTGTCAGCTGCGCCATCGCGCGGTCGGCGAGCTTCTCGAGGCGCTCGACCGGGTCGGCTCTGCGTGCTGCCGGCCGGGGGCGCGCGGTCAGGCGAAGGCGGCGGCGGCGGCGGGGCAAGCGGATGCGGAGGCCGCCAGCGCGCGGGGCGCCGCGGCGTTGCAGCTGCTGCATTTCGCGGTCAGCGAGCTTCTCGAGGCGCTCGATGGGGTCGGCCCTGCGGCCGGCGCGGCGTGGTCTGCGGAACAGGCGCAGGCGACGGCGGCGGCGCGGGAACCTGATGCGGAGTCGGCCGCCGCGGCGGGGCATGACCTTGCGTGTCAGCTGTGCCATCGCGCGGTCGGCGAGCTTCTCGAGGCGCTCGACCGGGTCAGCTCTGCGTGCCGCTGGCCGGGGCCGTGCGATCAGACGCAAGCGACGACGGCGGCGAGGCAGCCTGATGCGGAGTCTGCCTCCGCGCGGAGCGCCGCGGCGTAGCAGTTGTTGCATCTCGCGGTCAGCGAGCTTTTCGAGACGCTCGATGGGGTCGGACCTGCGCTGCGCACGGCGAGGCCCGCGGAACAGGCGCAGGCGACGGCGACGGCGCGGGAACTTGATGCGGAGTCTGCCTCCGCGGCGGGGCATGACCTTACGCGTCAGCTGTGCCATCTCGCGGTCGGCGAGCTTCTCGAGGCGCTCGACGGGGTCAGCCCTGCGGCCTGCGCGGCGCGGCCTGCGGAGCATGCGCAGCCGGCGACGGCGGCGGGGCAACCGGATCCGGAAGTGGTGTCCGCCGCGCGGCGCGCCCTTGCGTGTCAGCTGCTGCATCTCGCGGTCCGCGAGTTTCTCAAGGCGCTCGATGGGGTCGGCCCTGCGCGGGGCGCGGCGTGGTTTCCGGAACAGGCGCAGGTGGCGGCGACGGCGCGGCAGCCTGATGCGGAACCGGAAGCCTCCCCGGCGTGGTGCGCCCCTGCGTGTGAGCTGTGCCATCTCTCGATCGGCGAGTTTCTCGAGGCGTTCGACGGGATCGACCCGCCGGCCCGCCCGGCGGGGCCGGATCCGGAGGCGTGGGCGGGCACGGGGACGACGGACGGGCCTGCGGATGGCGATCTGCAGGCGTAGCTGCGGGCCACCGGCCTTGTTGAGCTGTGCCATCTCGCGGTCGGCGAGTTGTTCGAGGCGTTCGACGGCATCACGACGGCGACGGATCCGAGGCATACGCAGCCTGCGGAACAAGCGCACCCGCCGACGTCCGCGGCGGCGAGGAATTCTGACGCCACGCAGCGCCAGGCGAACGCTGGGCTTGCGGCCGCCGAGCGCCTGCACTGCCTGCATCTCGCGGTCAGCGAGCTTCTCGAGCCGCTCGACGGGATCGACCCCACGCCGGGGCCGTGCGGGCTTGTGCGGTCGGATCGGCCTGCGGCGCCGGATGCGGATGCGGGGCAGGCGGATGGCGAAGCGGGCCCGGCCCAGCCGGCGCGTTGCCGTCGGACCGTTGATGGCGCGCATCTCGCGGTCGGCGAGCTTCTCCAGCCGCTCGACAGGATCTTGTCCGCGGCGCTGACGGATCGGTCGAATCCGGCGGGCCCTGGGGAAGCGTATGCGGCGCCGTCGGCGGGGCCGCAGCTTCAGCTTCAAGCGGGGACCCACTGCCGAACGGATCCCCGTGATCTCAGCCAGCTCTTTGTCGGCGCGGGCCTCGAGCATCTCGATGGGGTCGCGGCGGCGCGGACGTGGAGGTTTGGGAAGCCGGATCGGCCTGCGCCCGGCACGTCGCCGGGGCAGACGGATGCGCGGCAAGCTGTGTGCCGCAAAGCCCGCAGGTACGGCGGGAACCCCGGCCTTGGTGATCGCCTGCATTGCGCGGTCGGCCAGCTTCTCGAGCCGTTCGACGGCATCGGCGCCGCGGGCTGGACGTGGCGCCGCGGGCCGGATCCGCAGGGGCCGGCGCCGGATGAGGCGACGCAGCGGTCGCGCCGCGCGCACACGCAAGGCGGCTCCGCCACCCCCACGGGGGACAGGGCCTGCGATCTCCGCGAACTCTTTGTCGGCCCGTTTCTCCAAGCGCTCCACTGGATCGGCGCCACGGGTCCGCGGTCGCCGCTTCGGGGCGAGCTTTCGGATCCGCAGAGGTCTGATCCTGCGGCGCAGCTTGATACGCCGCGGCGTGATGCGCAGGTTGAGACTCGCGGACGGCTTGTTGAGCTCTTGCAGCTCTTTGTCGGCTTTCTGCTCGAGGAGCTCGATCGGGTCCCGCCCGGGCCGCCGCTTCGGACGCAGTCGTGCGATGCGCTTGCGGGGTGCCCGGGTCACGGCCTTCGCGCGTATGCGGATCGGCGCGACCCGTGCGCCCGGTGCTACCGTGTCCAGAGTCTGGATCTCTTTGTCGGCGAGCTTCTCGAGGCGTTCGATGGGGTCGGCGGCCCGGGAGGCCGGTTTCCCGGCGACTGCCGTAGCCACCAGCGCGGGCCCTGGTTTCGGCTTGGGCACCACAGGGCGAACAGGCGCCGCCACGGGCTTGGCAGCCGCGATCGCAGCCGCGGCCGCGGCAGGTTTGTCCAGCTGTTGGAATTCGGTGTCTGCCAGCTTTTCGAGCTTCTCGATCGGATCCTGGCCCGCGGGTTTGGCCGCGGCGGGCTTCTTCGCGGGAGCCAAGGGAGCCGCAGGCTTGGGAGCCGGCGCGGCGATGCCGAGGTTGCCTGGCTTGACCTTGACGGCCCGCACCGGACTCGGCACTGCGGCGCTACCCACGTCGAGCTGCTGCATCTCCTGATCGGCTTGCTTCTCGAGGCGCTCGATGGCGTCGCCTGGCGCAGGCTTGGCCGCAGCGATGGGCTTGGCAGGTTTGGCTGCCGCCGGGGGCCGCACCTTCGTGGGCGCCACCACGCCAACCGAGGCGGGGGCGGGGGCTGCTTTCTGCTTTTCGAGCTGCTCGATCTCGCTCAGCTCTTTGTCTGCCAGACGCTCGAGCCGCTCGACATCGTCTTGTTTGGCGGCTGGAGCGGGAGCCGCCTGCACCACCGTGGGCTTGGCCACTACAGGCTTGGGCGCTGGGGCCGACGGCTTGGGGGCCACGACTCCCGTGTTCTGGATCGGGCTGGCCGGCGCCTTGTCGAACTGCTTCTCCTGCGTGCTCAGCGCCTTGAACTCACGGTCAGCTTCGGCTTCGAGGCGCTCGACGGGATCTGCTGCGGCCGCCGGCGCCGGCTTGGCCGCCGGAGCGGGTTTCTTGGCGGCCGGAGCAGCCACCTGGGCCACGGGAGCGGGTGCCTGGGGCCCCACGGGGGCGACCGCGCCGGTTGCCGAAGGCTGCGGCTTGCTGGCAGCGGGTTCCGCCCGCATGACGTCCTGGAACTCGGCGTCCGCCGATTTCTCCAGGGCCAGGACCGGATCAGCCGTGCCCTGAGGCGCAGCCGCCGCGGGCGCGGGAGCCGGGACCGGGGCCGGCTTCGGTTGCGGTGCCTTGACCTGTGCGTGGGCAGCAGGCGGCGTGGGCTTGGGAGCCGCTTTCGGAGCCGGAGCCACTACGGGCTGGGTGGCGACGATCTTCGCAGGCTTGGCGACCGGTTGGGCCGGCGGGACCTTACCTGTAACCGCCTCGAGTGCTTGCATCTCCTGGTCTGCGAGTTGCTCGAGTTTCTCGATCGCGTCGGCCGCGCCCGGCTCTTTGCGGGTCGCATCGCGGGCAGCCCGGACGCCCGCCGCGGCAGCCGCGGCAGCTTTGGGGTCCTTGCCCGCCGCCTTGGCGACTTTCTCCGCGACTTTGGCTGCCGTGTCGGAGGCTGTGGGGGCTGGCTGCTTTTGGGCAGCTGCTTGCTGCTGGGCTTTGTCGGCGCCCCTCTGCACCAACTTGGCCGCGCCGGTGTTGCCGGCGGCGGCGGCCTGCACTGTCCCCGCGATCACGCCGGCCTGGGCGTCGGGTTGGCGCGTAGCGGCCTTCTTGACAGCCTGGCTTGCTTGGCTGGCAGCTCCGGCCGGGTTCTGTTGTTGGGCCGCGGCCTTCGCGACGTCGCGAGCCACCCCCGGCTTGTCGGCACCGACCGCCTGCAGAGCTTTCTGGGCCGCCGCTTTCTGCTCGGCCGACTTCTGTGCAGGACTCGGTTGCACGCTGGGGTCGGCGAGCGCACGCGTGGCCCCCGGAGACTGCTCGCCGGGTGCGGTCTGCCCCTCCAGCTGGTTGATCTCCTGGAACAGGCCGTCGATCTCGCGCTCGAGCTTCTCGAGCTCTTGCAGCTCTTTGTCACCCTTGCTGGCAGCCACGACGGGCGCAGCCGGCCGTGCCGGTTGTTTGGGGGCGGTCGGGGGGGTTGTGGTCGGCTGGGGTTCGGCGACCGCCGCCGTCTTGGCTGCAGGCGCGGGCTTTTGCTTGGCAGGTGCGCTCGCGGCCTTCTTGCCATCTTCTTTGGTCTGGGCTTCCTGGTCCTTTTTCAGCCGGGCAGTAGGCTCAGGCTTGGCGCCCGCAGCTTTGGCCACGCCTGCGGCTGGAGCCGGAGCCGCCGCCGCCGCCGCTGGAGGGCCCGCCACGTCTTTGAACAGCTCGGCGATCTCCCGTTCGACGTCGCGCTCGAGCTTGTCGATCTCGTCGCGCGTGTCGGCCGCCGTGGCGGCCACCTTCGGGGCGACGGGCCGCTGCGCCACCGGGGCCGCAGGCTTGCGGGCTGGAGGCGCGGCGGGCGCGGAGCCCGGAGCTCTGGGAGCCGCAGCTACACCGGCTGCCGGGGCCTGGCCGCCAGCTGCCGGGGCCTTGAGGCCGGCAGCGGGTTGAGGCGTCGGCAGCTGTGGAGCCTCTGCCGGGATCTTCTCGTTCTCCGGCGGCAGCCCGAGCTCGGCCAGATCCTTCTCGATCTGCTTCTCCAGCGCCTCGATCGGATCGCTGCCGGAGGCGGCGGTGCTCCCCAGCGCCGGTGCCGCGGGCTTCGGCGACGCGGCGGCAGCTGAGCGAGCCGGTGCCGCCGGCGGAGGCGCCGCAGGCACCGGTGCACCCGCCCTGGGCGCAGGTTTCGCGCTCGCGACGGCGCCAGCCGCGGCTGCGGCGGGCGCACCCAAAGCAGGCCGAACCAGCGCAGGGATGGGCGGCTTCTTCGGGATCTTGACCAACTCGAGCAGCTCAGCTCCGGCCGGCGGTTTGCCCGGCGCGGCAGCCGCACCGTTCGCAGGTTGGGCAGGCGCAGCGCTAGCAGGCGCCACAGCAGCGGCCCTGGGGGCAGGTTCAGCTGCGCCAGCTGGCCCGGTCGCGGCTTTCCCACCATCCACCGGTGCCGGTGCGGGCGCAGCCTCGAGAGCCGGCAGCTCCTTCTCGATGCTCTTGAATTCTTGCTCGACCTCGCGGATCAGCGCGTCGATGTCGTCAGCCGGCTCGGGTTTGGGCTGGGGAAGCTGGACTCTAGGCTTGGGTTTCGGTGCTGCGACAGCAGCGAGCCGCGCCACGGCAGCGGGCTGCGCCGTAGCCTTGGCCCCGAGCGCTGCCTTGGCGGCGGCCGCAGCCGGCGCGGCTGTCTTCGCCCGCGGGGGCTTGACCACCCTGCGCGCCGCGGGCGGCGGTGCTTTGGTCTGCGCGGCGGCTGTCTTTTGGCGCTCAAGCGATTCGATCTGCTTGAACTCGTTGTCCGCCTCGCGCTCGAGCTGGTCGATCCCATCGGGCCCCTGGGGGCTGGGCTTGACCCTCGGCAGCACCGTCTTGGGCGCGGCTTGAGAGGGAGCGGCCTGTGCGGGCGCAGTCTTGCTGGGCTCTGGGCTGGGTGCCGGCGGAGGGCGACGCTTGTCGGCTCCCGGAATCACCAGGCGCGGGTGGGGCTTGTCGGCGGGCAGCTTCGGCTCGAGCGGCCGCACACGGCCGTGCGGTTTCGGAGTCTGGTCACTCCAGGGCGTCGTCAACTGCTTCTTGCCAAAGCCGTCGAACTTCCCGGCGCGCGACATCGACAGCCTGCGCTTCTGGATGCTGCGAGCTCTCGAGCCGGTCTTGCTCAATCGGGCAAGCAACTCGGGCTGGACAACGGCTTTGACGTCTTTGGATGGCATTCACTGCACCGACACACGGATTCCATCCTATTTTAGCGCCGGGAACGGTCGCTCCGAAGGGGCCAGAGCTGATGAATCTCCCTCAGCGCTGGCGGACGTCACCGCGGGCGAAGATCGAGGCGACGAAATAGAGCACCTCGTTGGCGCTCTCTTCGTCGTAGCCGTAGTTGCGGATCAGCCGGGTCTTGACCACGTCGATCTTCTCTTGTGTTTCGCGGTCGATCACGTTCGAGACCAGACTGGTCAGTTTGATGCTGTCCTTCTGGTCTTCGAATAGTTTCAGCTCCAACGCTTTCTGCAGCCGCTCGTTGGTGCGGAAATTGAACTGCTTGCCTTCGATGGCCAGGGCACCGATGTAATTCATGATCTCACGGCGGAAGTCGTCTTTGCGGCCCTCGGGGATGTCGATCTTCTCTTCGATCGAGCGCATCAAACGCTCGTCGGGCTCTTCGTCCTGACCTGTGTAGGGGTTCTTGACCTTCTCTTTCTGGGTGTACGCTTTGACGTTGTCGATGTAGTTGCCGCACAGGCGTGAGATCGCCTCTTCATCGGCCGAGATCGCCCGCTGCACTTCGTTCTTGACGATGTCCTCGTACTCTTCACGTACGATCGCGAGCAGGTCTTTGAAGCGTTTGCGTTGGTCCTCGCTGGTGATCAGGCTGTGGTGGTCGAGGCCTTCCTCGAGCTCGTTCATCACCATGAAGGGATTGATCGACTTGGCCTCGTCGTAGAGCACCAGCGCGTTCGAGATCTTGTCCTGGATGTAACGCGGGCTGATGCCGTCCATCCCTTCCCGAGGCGCCTCGGTGCGCAGCTCTTTGACGTTGTCTTCGGTAAAGCCTGCCAGGGTCTTGCCGTTGTAGAGCTTGAGCTTCTGCAACATCGTGAGCTGCTGGTTCTTGGGCTCTTCGAGCCGCGTCAGCACGGCCCACAACGCGCAGATCTCGATGGTGTGCGGCGCGATATGCTTCCCACGGATCTTCTCAGCATTGAAGTCGCGGGTGTAGATGGCGATCTCATTGTCCAGCGTGGTGCTGTACGGGATATCGATCTTGACCGTGCGGTCGCGGAAGGCCTCCATCAGCTCATTGCTCTGCAGCTTGCGGAACTCAGGCTCGTTGGTGTGCCCGATGATCACCTCATCGATATCAGTCTGGGCAAACTTCTTCGGCTTGATGCTGTGCTCCTGGGTAGCCCCCAGCAGGTCATACAGGAACGCGACGTCGAGCTTCAGCACCTCGATGAACTCGATCACGCCGCGGTTGGCGATGTTGAACTCACCATCGAAATTGAAGGCTCGAGGGTCGGAATCAGAGCCGTACTCGGCGATCTTTCGGTAGTTGATATCGCCGGTGAGCTCGGTCGAATCCTGGTTCTTCTCGTCCTTCGGCTGGAAGGTGCCGATGCCGACCCGATCCTGCTCAGAGAGCAACAGCCGCTTGACCTGGATATGCTCCATCACCCGCGACCAGTCGCCGTTGTATTTCTGCATATAGAGGTTGTAGTAGTAGCGAGAGAACGGGCACAGCTCGCCGGCGACCTTGATCGGGTAGCGCAGCTTCTTGTCGCCGAACAGGTCGGACAGAACCTGACGGCGCAGGTGGCTGGGGACCAGCAGCATCGGCTCTTCGTGCATCGGGCTGTCAACCCATTCGCCGTTCTCATCCCGCCAGGCAAACGTGTAGAGCGCCCCCTCTTCGGTGCGCGTGTAGCGCTCGACTCCCCGCTTGAGTAGCCGCACAACCGTCGACTTGGCGCTTCCCACCGGGCCGTGCAGCAGGATCACCCGCCGCTCGGTTCCGTAGTGGTGTGCGGCGCTCTTGAGGAAACCGACCAGCTTCATCAGCGGTCGCACCAGGCCGAAGATGGCGTCCTTGCCCCCGCCGTCGGCATCTTGGAAGAACTTGTAGCGGGTGTAGCGCTCTTTGTGGACGGTGACCTCTTCGGTCCCGTAGGACATGACCATGTCGTACATGCGCTGGAAAGCGTTGCGCACTGCGTACGGGTTGTCGGCAATCAAGTCGAGGTACTCCTGGAAGTTGCCTGTCCAGGTGAGCTGCTGGTAGTTCTTGACGTCGACTTGTTTGGAGATGCTGTCAAACAGCTGACTTCCGCGCGTCATGATGTCCCCTGTTGGGTTGGGATCGCCCGGAAAGTATAGGTGTGGCGCGGTTCGGGGTCAACGGCCCAGGCGTCCGCGGCCGGAGTCTTCCCATGGATGTTCGCGATGCAGAGGCACTATTCTTTGCCCAGCTCGATCGCGCGCGCCCCAACCGCGGTCAGAGAGCTGCTTGTGACGAAGGCTTTGAGCACGGCTGTTCCCGAAGGCAGATCTTCGGGCAGCTGAAACTCGAGCACGAACCTGCCATCTACCAGCTCGCCCTCAACCTGCAGCAGGGTCTTGTCATTGGCCCGCTGATAGTTGCGTAACCGCACCTCTGCCGCGCCTGCGCCCGCCGGAACCGGCTCGAATTCCCCGACAAAGGCCGTGCGCTCGACCTCGAGGCTGAGCAGCACGTGGCCCTTCTCGAGGCCTTCGACGCTCCCCTCGACGCTGATGGTCGTGCCCGCGTCGGCGCGTGCGGCGGCTTCGAGGGCGCACTCCTGGTCGGGGTAGGCGGGCATCAAGGCGGGATCGCCGAGCAGGTTGTAGAGCGCCAGCTGCTCCCGTTGTTGCTCGGCCTGGGTCTTGGGGTCGAGGAACATACCCGCCATCATGTCGATCTGTCCGCGCAGCGTGTCCTCGGGATCGGCCAGCACGCGGCGTTTGGCCTCCTGCAGCAGCTCGCCGACCGTGCCCTGGCTCGAGAACATCTGGCGCACCATTCCCAGGCCGAGCAGACCGTTGGGGTACGGTTGCGACACCCGAGAGGAGCCGATAAACGCCACCGGTCCCTCGTCTTTCTTCAGCAGGGCCTCTCCGATGCAATCGCGCCGCGGATCGTCGTAGTGGCCTGTCGAGCAGGCGATCACCACCACGATCGGAGAGGCGCTGCAGCGCACCTGCGGCACGTCGTCCACATGCAAGATGCGCTTGTCGAAGGAGCGGGCCGCGCCGTGGCCGACATAGGTCAGAAACAGCGCACCCTGATTCAGTTGCTCGAGCACCCTCTCGCTGAATGCAGCGAGGGGATAGCAATAGGGAGAGCTCGGATTGCGGTAGGTCAGGACCACGTCGTAGGCGCTGGGGATCTGTGAGACGACCTGGCTGAACACGTTCTCGAGCACCATGTCGAGGGCAGGGCCAAAACCTCCTTCACCGGCCACGAAGCTGAAGCGCCGCTGCCATAGACCGGCGGCGCGTTCGCGTTCGTAGGCGATGGTGCGGGCGACCATACCCTCAAGCTCCGCCTGGGTCTGGGCAGGAAAGCGCCCCAGGGCCAGGTCGGGCAGTCCGTCTTCGTTGTAGTCGGCATAGGGATTGTCGCTGGTGCAGCTGCCGATGCTGGGGGCGGCGACCTCGAACCCCGGGATCACCGGAACTTCGGGGTCGGAGGACGCGGCGTCGGCGGCGAGCAGCACCCAGCGCGGTGACTCTTTCCAGGTATCAAAGGCGTGTTGCAGGAAGGCCTGGATGCGCTCCGCGCGGCCGCCCTTGTCGAAGGCCGCCTCGATGCTCTCGATCGACGCGAAACGGGTACGCATGCCGCGCTCTTCGCGGAGCAGCATCAGCGGCTCGACGCTGGCGTACCAGGCCGCGGGGCCCACCACCAGGTAGTCGACGCGGTGCCGTTTGCCAGCGAGGTCTTCGAGCATCCGCGCACCGTTCTGTGCGCAGAGGCTGGTGGCGAGAAGCAGGAGTGAGAGCAGGAACTTGCGCATAGCCAGTGTCTCCGGAAGATGTCTGTGGACATGCTAACGGATCGTGAGACACCTTGTCTCCACCGTTCCCTGGAGAGCCGATGAAGCAACTGCCCACTCTGATCAGCGAGCTGGGGCCTCTGCTCGGCGCGCAGCTGCAGAAGCTCCGCCGCTCAGGCCCTCAAGAGCTGGTGCTGCAGCTGCGGTTGCCCGGTGCGACCCACTTCCTGCTGCTCAGTTGGGAGCCAGGCGTGGCGCGTTTGCACCTGTGTGCCCGTCCGGAGGGGGCGGCAGGCCTGCCCGCGGATGGCTTTGTGCGCCGTCTGCGGCAAGAGCTGAAGGGGGCGCGGCTGCTGGGGGCGTGCTGCAGCCTGGCGGGCGATGCCGTCTGGCTGGAATTCGAACGCGCAGGCCAGCCAAGGTGCCTGCTGCAGCGCTTCGAGGCGCCCACGGCGCGGATGTGGTTGCTCGGTCCCGAGCACCGGCCGTTGGCCGCGCAAAGACCCCGGCGCGGCGAGCGGGGCAAGGCCTGGCCGCTCCCCGAGGACGCCTGCCATGCGCGGCAGGTTGAGGCGGGACCCGAGGCGTTTGCGACCCATCGGCGGGTCGCCGCGCGCTACGCCGAACACGGAGCGCGGTTACGGCAGGCTGCGGCCCAGAAGCAGGGGCGCAAGGTGTTGAAGAAGGCGCAGAGGCTGCTGGCGAATCTCGAGCGGGACGCCGCGCGCTGCCGAGAGTCCCTCGACCGTGCCGCGGACGCCGAGTTGTTGAAGGCCGAGCTGCAGCGCGTGCCGCGGGGGGCTTCCGAGATCTGGTTGCGTGACCCGGTCCAACCCGAAGCCCCTGCGCGCAGGCTCCCGCTCGACCCGGCCCTGAGTGCTAGCGCGAACCTGCAGAAGCTCTTCCGCAAGGCCAAAAAAGGGCGCCGTGGTTTGGAGCACCTGCGGCCCAGACTCGAGGAGGCCCGGCGCAAGGTCGAAGAGCGGCAAGCGGCGCTCGCATCGGGCGGTCTCCCCGACGCAGTGCCGGTTCCTCAAGCATCCCCGGCCTCCGCCCGCAAAGACGCTGCCCGGCAACCCTATGGCGTCTATACCGCCCGTGATGGGCGTAAGCTCTGGGTCGGGCGCAACGCCCGCGCCAACGACGCGATGTTGCGCCAGGCGCGAGGCAACGACCAGTGGCTACACGTACGGGGTCTCGGGGGGAGCCATGTGATCGTGCGGCGCACGCGCGGGGATGCATCCCAGGAAGCGCTGCTCGACGCCGCCACACTCGCCGCGCACTTCAGCAAGGCGCGCGGACACCCGCAGGTCGACGTGCGCCTGGCCTACGTGAAGGATCTGCGGAAGGTCAAAGGCGTGCCTGGCAAGGTGACCGTGCAGCGTGAGACGACCATGCGGCTGCGCTTTGAGCCGGATCGCTTACGGCGCCTGCTCGGGCAGGCTCCTTGAGCCTGTCAGGGAGTGACCAGCTCGGCGGTGCGATGCACGGCGCTGCCGTTGCTGCCGCCGCAGACCAGCAGGTCCCCGGTCAGCAGAGGGGTGACCGTGTGGTTGAAGCGGGCGTGGGTCAGGTTGGTGTTGGTCTGGAAGTCGCTGCCGTCGAAGACCTCGAAGTCGTTGCGCGCTTTGCCGTTGCCGAAGCCTCCGATCACGGCGAGGTCACCATTGGACAGGATCGTTGCGACGCCCAGTGAGCGCTCGGCCCGCATCACATTGGCGACCACCTCGACCTGACCGGTGGTCGGGTCGAACAGCTGGGCTGTATCGGTCTGCTGAGACTGTGCGGCGTCTGTGCCGCCGGCGATCAGCACGTTGCCGGCCACGTCGGCGAAAACCGCCGCGCTGGCGAAGCGCACCGCCGTCGAAGGATTGTAGGCCGGGATCGACCAGCCACCCGTTGCGGTGTTGAACAGCTGCATGCCATGCGTGAGGATGTTGCCGACACTGTCGACGCTGAAGCCGCTGGCGACGCCACTGGTGGTGCCGAAGAAGCCCGTACCGAAGAAGACGTTGTCCGCCATGTTGCCGCCGACCGTCAGCGTATTGCCCGCGACTTCGTAGGCTTCCCAGTCGAGCAGGGCGGTCGTGCTGGCGCCGAAGTTCAGCCCCCCTGCGATCGCGACCTTCTCGGCGCCGGCTCCGTCCTGATAGGGGAAGACGGCTGCCGCCGTCCGGCCTGTGGTGAGGTTGGGCCCGAAAGTCGAGACGCCCGTCGCGGGGTTGAAGAGCTCGGTCGTGAACAGCGAGTTGCCGTTGCCATCGTTGCCGCCGACGCAGAAGATCAGGCCGTTGCTCAACGGCACCGCGCCGAAGTCGAAGCGGGCTTGCAGGAGGCTGCCAAGGAAAAAGAAACTCGGGCCGGACTGCTGGACACCGTCGAAGAACTCGACCGACGACAGCGCGGCCCCATTGGCAGCCTGGCCACCCAGGAGCACGACCTCGCCACCGTTGAGCAACACAGCCTCATGGCTGGTGCGCGCTTCGATCAGGTTGAGCACAGTGGTCTGCGTCGAGCCGGCACCTGCGGCTGGCGTCGACGAGGTGCTGCTGCTGCGGGTGTCGCAGCCGAGGGCCACGACCGCCAGAGTCAACAGAGTGATGCGGAATAGGGAGGGACGCATAGATGGTCTCCAGGCGTTGGCAGAGAAATCCACCACCATCCAGCCAACTGGATGTCATCGGAAAGTCACCCCGTGCGGGTCCTGAATGGGTTGCTCTCAGGCCCCCAGCCGGGAGCGGCTTGACTTGTTCCGCACATCAATCTTAACATACCGGTAGGCGCAGGAGTGTCTAGCAGAGCTCCGCCAGGCAGGCAGTCGTGCCGGCTGGCGTCAGAGGACCGAGGATGGCCAGACACTTGCAACGCACATGCACAACCGGGGCGCAGGATGCAGTTCCGGTCTGACGAAGCCATCGCACGGATGGCCATCGAAGCTGGTTGGATTTCCCGACAGCAGGCGACTGCCTGCGAGCAGGTCCAGAGCCGGCTTCCCAAACCCATCCACCTGGGGCATCTGCTCGTCAAGAAGGGCTTTCTCGATCGCGCTCAGCTCAGCAGCCTGGTAGAGAGGGCCCGCTACGAGAGCCGGGCCGAGGTCAGCCCGATCGCTGATCCCAGCGAGGCTCCGCTGAGTTTCCAGCCGCCTCCGGACGAGCTGGTGGTCGATGCGATCCGGTCGTTGGGTCTGGTGCCGGGCGGGGAATTGCAACGCTTGCGGCGGCAGGCCGCGGTGCTGCGGCAGCCCCTGGGGCAGGTTCTGGTGCGTGAGGGAGCGATCGGAGCCGAAACCTGGATGCGCTTCGTCGAGGACCTGCGCTCGGGGCGGGTTCCCGCCCCGGGTGAGAAACTCCGCCGGCCGTTGGGGGCCTCGTCTTCGGATGCGGCGGTACAACCCGCGGCTCCGGCGTCCACGCCCCTGTTCGATACGAGTCCCGAGCCGGCCCCGGTTCCTCGCAGCCCGCGCTCAGAAACGGTCCAGCTCTTCGACAAGCGCGATGCGGGCAGGTCGCGCCGCAAGCTGACCCTGCGCATGCCCAGCCCCGAGGTGCGGAGCGAGGATCCTCCGCATATTGCCAGCGCCAAACGGCGGGCGGCCGAGATCGCCGGGCAGCAACAGCAGCGCAGCGAGCGGGGCGCGGGGGTGGTGGGGCGGAGGAAGAAGACCCTCTCGAGCAGCACCGAGGCTGTACCGGTCAGCGATGCGCCCCCCAGCACCTCTTCGGCCAGCCGTTTGAGCATCGAAGAGGCCCTGCATGGAAAAGGGGTCTCGATTCCCAAGGAGTTCGGCAAGTTCACGGTGATCGAAGAGTTGGCGCGCGGTGGCAAAGGAGTCGTCTACAAGGCCTACCAGGAGAAAAAACAGCGCTACGTGGCCCTCAAGGTTTTGCGATCGGGCGACGACGCGACTGCCGAAGAGGCGGAGAACTTCCGCAAAGAAGCCATGGCCGCGGCAAAGCTGAAACATCCCAACATAATCAAGGTGTACGAAGTCGGCACCATCCAGGACACACCGTATTTCACGATGGAATATGCCGTGGGCAAGTCGCTCGCGTCCTATATCAAGCGCAACCCGAACAGCGGCCAGATCCAACGCCGCGTTGCCCTGGTCGCGGCAGTTGCCGACGCCGTCGAGTACGGCCACACCGAGGGGATCATCCATCGCGACCTGAAGCCGGGGAACATCCTGATCGGATCGGACAAGCGGCCGCGTGTCACCGATTTCGGACTGGCGCGTGACATGGGCATCAGCAGCGGCGATGCATCGGGCAGCGGCGCGGCGGGAACCCCCTTCTACATGCCGCCCGAGCAGGCGCGGGGCGAGACTCTTGACGGCCGGGTCGACGTCTATGCCATCGGGGTGATTCTCTATCAGCTGCTGACGGGGCGCCTTCCCTACAAAGGCAAGACTCCACTGGAGGTCTACCACAAGCTGCTCGAGCATACGGCAGCCCGGCCGTCGGAGCTGAATCCAGAAGTGCCCGAAGACCTCGAGCTGGTTTGCCTCAAAGCGATGGCGAAGAGTCGCTCCGAGCGGTACCAGACGGCAGGCGCTCTGGCAGAGGATCTTCGCCACTGGCTCCACGGCGAGCCGATTTCGGCCCGCCGCACAGGCACCTTCAAGAAGTTGATCCGGAAGTTCTGGTCGTGACAAACGCGCGGCCTGAAAGCGCGAGCAGAGGACGGGCATGACCCTGCACGACGCCTATTTGATCGCGATCGAGGGCCCCGACTGCGGCGCGTGTTTCCCGTTGGGGGCAGAGAACATCGTCGGCACGGATGGCGAGGCTTCGATCCGCCTGAGCGATCGGCGTGCCGCGCGCTGGGCGGTCGAGATTCGGCGCGAAGCGGGCTTGACCCGTTTCCGCAACCTCGATCCTCCGCGGCGTCTGATCGTCAATGGACAGGTCGTCGAGGAGGGCACCCTGCATTACGGTGACTGGCTCGCGTTGGGTGGGTCCACGCTGGTCTATGCGGTCGAGTCCCGCGCAGGTGCCGAGGCCATCGATCTCTGGGCAGGGGTAGACGATAGCTTTGAGATCCGTTCGAGCCGTCCGCCGTTTGCGGACACCCGGCAGCTGCTGGATAGTCTTCCGCGCGCACCGGGCAGCGACCAGCGGCTCTTCAATCTCTACAAGGTCTGCCTCGAGCTGTCTCGGCTGCAGGATCTCGACGTGATCGCACGCAAGGTGCTCTCATTCGCGCTCGAGTTCTTTCCCGCTGAGCGTGCTTTCCTGCTCGTGACCACTCCTGACGGCATGCGGCAGATGCGTCTGGTTGCGGCTTGCGGAAGCGATCCCGATGAGCGCGTGGGCCGCGGTCACTTCTGCCGGAGTGTGGCCCGCGAGACGGTGCGCCGGCAGGAATCTCTACTGAGCAGCGACCCTCGCAGCGACCAACGCTTCGAGCCCGGGGACAGCGTGTTTGAGCTCGGCATCTCGTCGATCCTCTGCGCTCCTCTCTTGCGGGATCGCAAGCTGTTGGGCCTGCTGCAGCTGACGACCAGCGACACGGACGCGGGCTTCAGTACCGATGATCTTGAGCTCTTGACAGCCATTGCATGTACCGCCTCGATCGCCGTCGAGAACGGTCTGACGCGGCAGAAGCTGAGTGAACAGACCCGCAACCTCTTCTTTCTCAGCCGAGCATCGAAGGCGCTCTCGTCGATTCTCAGCCGCGAGAATATCATCCGCGAAGGCGTTCGCCGGGCTTGCAGCATCATGGCATGCACCAAAGGCTCCCTGATCGTCGAGGTAGCCGGGCGCCTGCAGTTGGCGTTTGCCGTTGGGATGCAGCGCGGGCTGATCGATGAGCTTAAGGGGACAGAGTTGGAAGGACGGCGGGTGCGCGAGGTGTTGCGGACCAATGAGCCGCTGCATGTGGTCAACCGCAAACGCGAGCTGTCATCAGACGAGCACAACCTGCGCTACGTGACCGGGTCTTTCGTGATCGTGCCCGTCTGTGACGCCAGCCACGAGCCTTTTGCCGCTCTGTGCATGACGGACAAGCTCAATGGTACGCCCTTCCAGGGAGTCGATGTCGAGCTCCTGAGTGTATTCGCCAATCAGATGGGCACCGCGCTGGACAACGCGCGTTTGTACGAGCGGGCCATCACAGATCCGCTGACCGGATTGCATGTGCGGCATCACTTCGACCTGTCTCTCGAGGACCGGCTCGCCAAGACGGTCAGGGAACCGCTCGCCATTGCACTGCTCGACCTCGATGACTTCAAGGCGGTCAACGATACCTGGGGGCACCAGGTCGGCGATGACGTGCTGCGCGTATTCGGTGTTCGACTCAGACGTGCCGTGCGTCCGCGGGACATGACGGCGCGCTACGGCGGAGAGGAGTTCGCCATCTTGATGCCGGGTGCGGGACGCAAGGTCGCGCAACGTGTGGCCGAGCGCATCCGCCTGGCGGTGTCGAAGACGGCGATCGAAACTCGGGTCGGCGAGCTGAAGATCACACTGAGCGTCGGGGTTTGCGTGCTGCAACCTGATGAGTCTGCGTCGAGCCTGTTGGCACGCGCGGACAAGGCCCTGTACTCTGCGAAGGGTCAGGGCAAGGACCGGGTGGTGTTTGCGGAGGGCCTGGCGCGGCCGGCATCCGGCTGTGTCGGCCCCGCGGGCGAAGGTTGATCAGGGAATGCGGCGATGGTGCAGTGCGCGGCTCTGCCACGCACTTGTTACAGCGAAGAGGCTTGCCCGTGGGGGCTAGCGGCGGGTAAAAACGATGCTGGCGAGTGTTCAGCCCGGTGATTTGGTTGGCAAGACCGAGGTCAAGCGGCGCATCGGGCAAGGTAGCATGGGAAGTGTCTTCCTCGGCCACCATATGGACCTGGGCATCCCCGTCGCTCTCAAGATGCTCAATGTTGAATTCAGCTCTGACGAGAAGGCGCGCGAGCGTTTTCTGCGCGAAGGCCAGTTGCAGGCGCAGTTGGACCATCCCAACATCTGCCGTGTGCACGCCATCGGCAACGACAGCGGCTGCTACTATCTGGTGCAGGAGTTTGTCGAGGGCGTCAACCTGCGCGAGGTCATCCGCGATAAAGCCCTGCCGCCCACGCAGGCGTTGAAGGTCTTGTGGGACCTCGGCCAGGCGCTTAAGTACATCCACGCCAAAGGCCTGATCCACCGCGACATCAAGCCTAGCAACGTGATGATCCGCAAGAAGGATTCGAGCGCCGTGCTGATGGATTTCGGGCTGGTACGCCCCAAGCAGGGCTCGAAGTTGACCGCCGTGGGCACGATCATGGGGACGGCCAACTACATGCCTCCCGAACAGGCCAATCCGCGGGGCAAGTTCGGTCCGATCAACCCGAAGAGTGACCTCTATTCGCTGGGAGCCACGTTCTATCGGTTGATCACCGGGGTCCCTCCCTACGCGGCCAAGAACCCGATCGAGACGATCATGCTGTTGCTCAAGCAGCCTCTTCGACCGCCCCGGGAGGTCAAGCCCGACATCTCCGCAGAGATCGAGGACATCTGCCTGTGGTGCATGGAGAAGGCGCAGGATGAGCGCATCGACAACGCTGAGAGGTTGCTGGAGGCGCTGGTTGCTTTTACCCGAGGCGCTTACAAGATACGGCCTCCCAAGCCCAAGCCGGTCGTGCGCGCGGTCAGCGAAGAGGGGCCGCCCCTGGCCACCACGAAGGCTCCGCGGCGTAAGCGTAGCGATGCGCGGTCCACGTCGCGAAGTCAGAGCGGGAGCGGAAGCCGCAGCAGAAAGAGCGGCGAAGGGCGCAAGAGCGCGAGTGGCGAGTCGGGCAAGGGCAGCAAGGCTCGACGCAGCCGTTCGGGAGCCAAGCGCAGCAGCGAAAGCGAGAAGACGCGTTCGTCTGAGGCCAGGCGTGCGCGGCGTCGTTTGCTCGAACAGCAAGAAGCGGCGCGGGCTGAAGAGGCGCAAGCGAAGGGCTTGATGAAAAGCAGTTCCGTGATTGCATTCGTGTGGATACTATCGGGTATCTTGTTTGCCTGTATCGTGCTCGTTCTCATTTTACGGATATTGGGGGACTGATGTCCTTTCCACGCACCGAGCCCAAGCTGCTGGGAAAGACCGTCGGCGGTTTACGTCTGCAGGAAGAGCTCTACCGTGATGGCGCTGAAATCGCCTATCTGGCGCAGCCCAAGGGCAAGACTGACGCTCCGGTTCTGGTCACGATGTTGCGCCACTCCGACGACGAGCTGGTGCAGCGTTTCAGGAAGAAGTGCACGGCGCTTGTGGCCTTGAGCCACAAGAACCTGCCACGCTTCTTGAACTCCGGAGAGTACAAAAAGACACAGCCCTACGTGGTCTCCGAGAATGTTCCAGGCAAGACCCTCCAAGAGCGGGTTCGCGAGGAAGGTGCGCTCCCAGTCAAAGAGTGTTTTGAGCTGGGGTTGGGACTGATCGATGGCTTGTGTGCCCTGCACGAGGCTGGGATGGTGCACGGAGGTATCCGGCCGACCGCGGCCATCGACGCAGGCGACGGCAGGTTGGTGTTACGGCCGCCTGTGCTGCCTGCGCTAGCCAACGCCGACAAGCTGATCACCGGCGGAAGTCTTCGGGGCATCAACTTCATTCCCCCCGAGCAGGTGATGGCACGCACCGATCCTTCGGTGTTGAGTGTGCAGTCGGATGTGTACAGCGTCGGGGCGCTGCTCTACTACATTCTGACCAGCACGCGGCCCTTTGATTCTCCCTCGCCTGCCATCACGCGGAGAAAGGTGCTCAAAGAGGCCCTTGTGCCGGCCGACAAGCTCCGGCCCGAGTTGACCGAAGAGGCCTCGTCGATCCTGTTCAAGGCGATGGCCAAGTTGCCCGAGCAGCGCTACCAGAAAGCGCGCGATATGGGCGACGACATCCTCCGTTTCCTCAAGGGAGAGACCCCGCGCGCCCATACCGAGCCCAAGCCCTTGCAGTCGCTGGATCTCGCGCCCGAGCCTCCGAGCGGCTCGGGCAAGCCCACCGAAGAGCCCCAGGAGGGTACGGCTGAGCGAGCGAAGAAGGCGCGCCAGGCGATCTCCCGGCTGATTCCCGCCTTCAAGCTTGACGAAGAGGAGCCGCCAACACCCAAGAAAGAGCCTCCCAAGGCTTCCTCGGTCAAGATGTGGCTGGTGGTGCTGGCGCTGATGGGCCTGGCATCGGCAGCTCTGCTGATCTGGATGATCTTCTTGCGTAATTGATCGGGCCTGCCCATCTTGCGCCCTGACGACGGCTCTCCATGGGCCGTCGTGGCCGTTGTTGTGGTTTTGAAGTAAAAATACCAAACACAATGGTATGTTTCTTGACAGGTCAGAGATCGCGTCCGATAGTTGCGGTGGAACCATCGAACCCGCGCACGCCCTGCGTGCTCGCACGAGAAGGGAGAGCCGATGCTGCTGCGATCCGATCTGTCGCTGGGGTTGTTCACGCCCAAGGCCCTGTACTCCGGACTTCTCTTGTGTTTCCTGCTCAGCGCTTGTTCCTCGGGCGGCTCGAGCGGAGGGGCATCCACCACACCTGGCAGCGCAGCCCAGCCCCCCGCGACTGGGAGCACGGCTCCGTCAGCGAGCCCCACTGCGCCGCCGGTCCCGGCTCCCACGCCGGCCCCAGCTCCCGCACCCCTTCCGGCGCCAACTCCGGTCCCAGTCCCCGCACCGGTCTTCACGCTCCCGACCGGAAGCCCGCTGACGCCTGCGCTCAAGGCTGAGATCGCCCGAATGTTCGCGCCTCAGCAACGTTTCAATGCTTTCCACAATGACGGCAATCCCTCACCCCAGAACCGCCATGAGGATTTCTTTCCCATGGGCGTGGCCAGCTACTTCCGCGAGCTCGAATCCGGAATGGCGCGCGTGATGCTGCCGCCCGGCTCGGTCCATCAGACGGTCAGCACCAACATGCTGACCGCTGTCAGCGCGCTTCCGGAGATGACCGACGATCAGATCAAGCACCAGCCCAGGTTCATGGCTGGGGATGCGCCGGGCAGCGCGCCGCTGTACACCAACCTCTACCTCGATCCCGCCAGCCCCGCCCTGCAGCCGGATGGCTCCGGCGAGCTGGTGGTGTACGCTGAGTACTACGTCTTCTACCCGCAGGATCGCTCGGAGGCGCAGATCTTCACTTTCATTCCGACCATCGGAGTGGTGGACTTCACCGGCCATCGCGGCGACTGGGAACACACTGTCTACCGGCTGCGCGCGCAGCTCGATCCGGGCATGAGCCTGCAGGGAGGGATCATCGAGCAGGGTTTCTACTCCGCCCACTCACACGTCTATGACGTCGATCCCGCCGAGATTGAGACGGTCAATGACGCGGGCCAGCCCGATCCCTCGGGGACCCATCCGGTGGTCTACATCTCTCAGGGGAAGCACGCAGCCTATCCGCAGGCCGGCGAGTACAAGGATCGCGGGGACTTTCCCAGCTGGTTGGCCTCGCACACGGACTTTTTCCGCGGCAACGGGGTCGTGGTCGATTGTTGGAACGGCGAGCTGTTCGACCTCGAAGATCCCGTGTCCGCAGCCAGCGAGTTTGCCTCGCCGGATTTCCTGGCGATCATCGCCCGCAGTGGCTCGAGCAGCATCCAGCAACTGAGCGACTGGACGGAGTATGAGGGTGATTGGGGGTCCGACGATGTCAGCATCAACCTGCTGTTCACAAGCATCGGCATCGCGTCTTCGCCTTCGGGAGCGAAACAGATGAACAGCTACGGTGCATGGGCCAGCGGCAACGTCTCGACTCTGAGTTGGAGCGACACCAAACAGAATCAATCGGGGCTGACTGTCTATGTCGACCAGGGGATCAGCATCCCCGCGGCCATCCCCGCGCCCTTGCCGTTGCGGCAATAGGGCTAGTTCTCCCGTTCGACCACGCGCCGGAAGTCGGGGAGGGGTCTAGCCCCTCAGCATCCGTCACATCGTCACAAGCAATTGTCTTGCCCAACGTTGTGGCCGCGTTAGACAGGACTGAGGCTCGAGACTTGCGGAGGCGAGTGGACTGAGAGTCTTGGGTCGGGCCTTCGTTTCAGGTTGAAGGTGGTCTGAGTCTCGGTTGATTTTTCGGCCCGGATCTGCATCCGTGGGCGATTTCCACTACGGTTCCGACGGTCACGGTCACCGTCACGGTCACGGCACACGGCCAACGGCCAGCGAGTGTATCCTCTTAGCTCACAAAGGTTTGCATGTCCGTGTCCCGTGGTTCGTGGTCCGTCTCTGCGTGACCGCGACCGTGACCGTGGTTGCCATCCGTGACGTCTATATGGCTTTCTGCGCGGGTTTCGAGCCAACCGCTGGGCAAGAACCAAGGGTCGACTGCGTCGAAAGCAAGATCATGCCAATGGTGACAGCGCCAAAGGCAGAATTCGTCGCCACAAGCCACGCGAGGGAATTGCTTTGTGACGATCCGATCCGCGGGCGGACGTAGACCCCGCCCCTACTTGTGCCGCGAACGTCTGAGAAAACCCACTAGTTCTCCCGTTCGACCACGCGCCGGAAGATGCCGAGGAAGTCACGCTCTTGCAGCGCAGTCTCTGGAGCACCCACGTACGATTCGGTGCGGTTGAGCACAAAGCGGGCGACCTTCTCGAAGTGCACCGGCGAGTACCACACCTCGGGGCCTTCGGCTCCGATCAGAGCCTCGACGACTTGCTGCCACACCTCATAGGAGACGTAGTTGTTCGACAGCACGCTGACGGTTCGGAACTCGGGGTCTTTGACCACCACCAGGGCTCGCCGCTTTTCCTTGTTCATGCGCGCCAGCAGAGCGCGGTGGGGCAGCTTGTCGTCGGCACGTTTGGTGTAGTAGAGGAAGTCGTAGCGTCTGCCCAGACGTTGGATGCGCAACTGGCGTCGAGAGACCTCGACGAAGGACTGCTGGGCCTGTACCAGAGCTTCGAAGAGGTGCCCGGTCAGCTGGTCGACGACGTCGGGCCGCCACATGCGCAGGGCGGCCAGGTACAGCTTGCGCAGCGCGAATGGGCTGCCATGCCCGCGCGGGTTGAGGATCTTGCGCTCGACCCAACGTGCGACACCGGATTCGAGTCGCGGCACGTTCTTACGCCGCCGCAGGAACGTGCCCCAGACCCGTTTGAGCTCGTCCCGGCCCGCCTGGGGACTCTGGCAGGCGAGCAGGTTTGCGTGGCAACAGGCGGCGGCCAGGAACGCATCGACGATCGCGCGTTTCTCTTGAGCCTCGAGCCGGCGCTCGCCATGGCGTGAGAGATGCAGGCTCTTGGTGATCGAGAACAGATGGTCGTAGCCGGCGCCGCCACCGGAATCGATGGCGCTGATCTCCGCCAGCACCGTCTTCAGCGAGGCAAGCGTTTCCGTTTCGGCCAGCTGGGCAAGGTGCTCGTCGAACACGATCTGCGACGCCGAGGCCTGGCTGCGCTTTCCGCCTTCCATGTGTTCGTCATAGCTGCGCAGGATTCCCGGGTTCTTGCTTCGGCTCCCGATGCCGATCAGCACGGCGCCTTCGAGCCACGGGTTTTTGGTACTGCACAACTCACCCTGCTCGTAGTGCACCACCTCTTCGGAGTACGCGGGGATGGCGTTGGAGGGCCCATAGCTGGTACGCAGCAACAGGTCGGCGAGATAGTTGTCCAGGCTCGGATTGCGGCGGGTGGCGACGCGCGGCATGGCACCCGGCAGAGCGGCAGCTCCGACCTTGAGAGCCTCGTGCAGGAAATTCGAAGCAGCCGGGATCAGCTCGAGTGGAACCTCGCCATCGCCTGGTTCGATGTTGTTGGGCTGGAGCAATGGGTCCATCGGTCTTCCGGTCTGCTGGGGTTGTTTGACGCCGCGCCTGCGGCAGTTGTACTTTGCCTGCTAGAGCGTCAAACGAAAAGCGTCGAGCAGCGCGCCGGGGGCTCGCACACTATCGGTGGAGCGCTGCGAATAGGTTGCGGCAGACAGCATGAGCTCACGTTCACGTGTCAATTGGGCGAGCTGGCTGCCGAAGATTCGGTACATACTGTCGTCGAAACGCATCACGTTCAGAGGTGCGGTCAGCTTGCCGCCTTGCACCCGAAAGCAGGCGTAGCGGGTCATGCCTGTGACGCGGAATGAGGCCCGGTCAGAGTGGTTGAGGTACCACAGGTTGCTGAGGTACACCCCGTCATCGAGCGTTGCCAGAACGTCTGCTTGTGCCAGATCACCTGCCGCGAGATCGAGCGAGGCGGCAGACTCGTCTTCTCCTGCTCCGCTGGTGGGCTGCGCATACTCGCGGGCCGAACGCGACGAGACCAGGCAGTCGCCGAACCTGCCGTCAGCCAACAGCACCTGGCTGTCCGGCACCGCAAAGCCCTCGGCGTTGAAGTTGGGGGCGACCCCCTCAGCCGTGTTGTTGAGTAGCCGCACCTTCGGCGACACCTGCGCCTTCTCCTCGATCAGTTTCAAGCAGGGAGTCTGTTTGGTCTTGTGCGCACGTAGCCCGAAGCCGTCCCAATTCATGAAACCGATCAGCTCGCCGACGGCTGCAGGGGCCAGGTAGGCGCGGTAGGCCCCCGGTTCGAGGCTGCAGGCCGGCTGCGACAGGGCCTCGAGCTTGGGCAGGCAGTCTTCTACCCGTGCAGCGAGGGCTGCAGGATCCCACTCGACCCCGGCGTAACACCACTTGACCGCCTTGTCACCGTGCGCGAAGAAGGAGGCGTCGAGGTTGAAGTTGTAGTTGGCGAACCAGTTGCGCTGGCCGAACGAGTTGGCAAAACCGCAAAAGATGCCTCCCTGCGCGAAGATCCCAACCAGGTCACGCCCTTTGCCCGCATCGAGGATGGCGCTGACCGCGTCGTCGCGGGCCGGCAAGCGGTTCTCGCCCACGCGTTCGCTGTTGCGCGGCTCGCGGGCGATGTTCAAGAAGGGGTCAGCTGGGACGTCGCCCAGCATGCCGCGCAGGCGCTCGACGGATGTCTGCAGCCGCTGCGTGTCGAGCTCGGGATGGCCGCTCAGACACAGCTGTTCCTGTACCTGGCACGCACCCTCGATCAGCGACAGCTGCAGGCTGCTCTGCTCGACATGACCAGGCTGGCGGATGGCGCTCTTGTTGAAACGCACAAAGTCAGACGTCTCGCCCTGAAAGAAGGCGGTAAAGGTCTCACGCCCCTTCGTCAGCTGGCTCAGGGTCTCTGCAACAGACTCGAAGGCCGCGCGCATCTCACTCTCCTCCAAAGACTTCGACGCCTGTGAACAAACAAGCCGGCGTCGCGTGCCCGACGCGTACGCATTGATTCGGCTCACCCTTGCCACAGAAGGGAGTACCCGCAACGATCTGCGTGCTCGCATCGCCGACACGCTTGAGGTTGCGCCAGAACGATGCCGAGATACCCCGGTAGTTGCTATTCTTTACGACCCCAGCGAGCTTGCCGTTCTCGATCAGCCTTCCGTACTCACAGCCAAACTGGAACTTGTTGCGCGAGTCGTCGATCGACCAGGAGCAGTTGGTCTCCATATATACGCCTGATTCGACGTCGGCGATCAGCGCGTCGAAGCTGCTGTCCCCGAGCTCGAGGTTCAGATTGGCCATGCGGTCGATCGGTGGCCGGTTCCATGAGCATGCCCGCGAGTTCGCGACTCCCGGCAGTCCGGAGCGCCTCTGCGAGATGTGGCCGCCCAGGCCGCGCACCAGTGTGCCCTTCTCGATGATGAACTGCTTGCTTGCGGGGCTGCCGTCGTCGTCGAAACTGTAGCTGGCCAGCTCACCCGGACGCTGGGGATCGAAGCTGATGTTCAGCAACTCGCTGCCGTATTGGTAGCTGCCGAACATCTCCGGCGTGACGAAGCTGGTGCCGGCGTAGTTGCGCTCGTCGCCGAGAATCCGATCGACCTCGAGTGGGTGCCCGATCGACTCGTGGATCTGCAGCACCATCTGGTTTCCGTCGAGCACCAGGTCAGTGGATCCCGTCGGACAATTCGGCGCGCAGAGCAGCTCGAGGGCTTGCTCGGCCAAGCGCGGCGCATCGGAGTCGAATCCGACCTCGGCCAGGATCTCGAGGCCACCCTGACGGACGGGAGCGCCCAGGCTGCGCCGTTGGGTTTCGCCGTCAGCATAGGCGACCACTTTGAGGTCTGGAGCCAGACAGAACTGGCGCTGCTCAACCTCGCCCCCCTGATTGGTCAGGTACCAGCTCGACACGTCGGTGTACCACAGGCGACCTTCCCAGTGGACGATGCGGTCGTCGGTCTTCAGCCGCGCCACCTGCTCGTGGAGCCGTGCGTATTTCTCCTTCAGCGACAGCTCGACCCAGGGAATTTCAACCCGGCTGGCATAGCTGCCCGAGGGGTGCTCGAAGCCCAGCGGTTCGAAAACCAGCCGCCCGCGGGAGACCTCAGCCCAATGCTGCGCTTGGGCCAGGGCGCGCTCGAGTCCGGCGCGGCTCAGGTCGCTGGTCGCGGCATAGCCGTACCCGCCCTCGCTGATCACGGTGAACATCGCACCGCAATCGTCGCCCGTCTTGAGCGGCTCGGCCACCTTTCTGCGTACGCAGAGCAGCTCGGATTGTTCACGCACCACGCGCAGGCTACAGAAGCCACTGTCGGGCGCGATCTCGCGGAAGATGGTCTTCAGCTTGGCGATCATGGGGCTCTCCTGGCGGACACGACTTTGGCCTAGTCTAATCCCTTCGCTCTCGGGGGGCCAGGCATAGCCTCCCGTTTCGTGCCGGCGTTCACAGCGAGCGCAAGAAGGCCAGCAGCTGTGACCGCTCGCCGGCACTCAAAGCCTGGTAGGCGGTGCGTGCTGCGAGCGCCTCGCCGTCGTGCCGCAACACGGCGTCCTCGATGCTGTCGGAGCGGCCGTCATGAAAGTACGGAGCGCTGGTGGCCAGGCCCCAGAGCGGAGGAGTGCGGAACTCGGTCATGCTCGCGTCGCCGTCGACGATACCCAGGCTGCCCGGGACGGCGACATCGTGCAATAGCAGGTCGCTGAACAGGGGCACAGGAGTGCCATCGGCCAGAGCCAGTGAAGGGGTGTGGCAGTCCGCGCAACCCACCGTCCCGAACATCGCCTCGCCGGCAAGCTCGGCGCCCTGGTCAGAGCTGCTGCGCGGAGGACGCGCCAGCTGCTGCATGAAAAACACCAGATCCTGCAGCTCTGTAAGACCGATCTCGGGGTCGGCCCGACCATCGCCGTCGCTGCCGAAGCCAAAGGTCTGCCCCGCTTCTGCGGGCACGCTGATGCCGAGCTCGGCGCCGAAGGCGTCGCGTGCGAACTCTTGCAGGCTGGGGACTTGCGCCTTCCAGCCGAACCGCCCGAGCCTGCCGTCGGCGAGCATATGGGCGCGGCCTGAGACGCCGTCCCCATCCGTATCTGCCGGGTCTTCGCCTGCCACGATGCTGGCGGCCGGGATCTGCTCGACCAGCCCCAACCCGAACACCGAGGGGGTCTGCCGCATCTCGTAGAAAGTGTCGGATGTCGCGCTGAAGTCTTCGGCCCGCTCGTCGGGCGCCACCGCGTGTCGGTGGATGATCGTGCCGATGGCCGGCTCGATGAAGGTCATCGCGTTGACGCTGCCGTGCCGCATCACGTTGACATCGATCGGGCCCGCTCCACCGATCTCGGGCAGGAAGTGGCACGCACGGCAGCTGTCCCCATTGAAGACTTCGCCCAGCCCCTCAGCGGCTGGAAAATCGCGGTCGAAAGCGGCTCGCCCGCGCTCAAAACGCGCGCTCTCGGCTGCATCCAGGCTGCCCGCAGGACCACCATAGCTGTCCGCCGCAAGCACTGGCGCGCCGGGAGGTACCAGCCCGGCGCTGCGTTGGCTCTTGCCTCCGAGCGCCTCGAGAAAGCTGATAAGCTGGCCCTGCTCACTCGCGTTCAGGGCCACGAAGGCGTCGCGGGCAGCTTGCGCTTCGCCAGCGTGCAGCCGGATGGCCTCATCGAGGCTGGCAGCTCGCCCGTCATGCAGCCAAGGCCCGACGGCCACGACTCCCCACAACGGCTGGGTGCGGAACTCCGAGCCCAGGGCGTCGCCCATCTCCACGCCGTCCGCCAGGCCGCTTCCCATGTCGTGTAGCAGCAGGTCTGTGTATGCGCCGACGGGGCCGCGCGGGCCGTCGAGCTCCGGCACATGGCAGGCAGCGCAGCCGATCTGGCTGAAAAGCTGCTCGCCGTGCTCCGCGTCGGCGCTCAAGGCGTCGGGCTCGGGGGCTGCGAGCAGAAGGACGAACGAGACCAGGTCAAACAGCTCCTGCTCGCTCAGCTCGGGATCGGGCACGCCATCGTTGTCGACAGTCGAAGCGTTGGCTGGGGAAGAAGACTGTGCGTAGGCTACCTCGAAGAGCAAGCGGTCGAGCAGAGGCCGCGTGTCCGCCTCTGCCATCAGTGGCAGCTGCATCCTGCGGGCGGCGGAGAGCGGCGCGCTGGTGATGCCGAGGTGGTTGAAGAGGGGGCCGCGCACGAAGCCTTCAATCGTGGCCGCCTGGGCCTTGCGGCCGAAGCGCGCCAGTACGCCATCCTCATAGTTGACGCGCCCGCTGATGCCGTCTCCATCGGCATCGCTCTCGTCGACCCTGCTCAAGATCTCGAGGTCCTCGATCTCGGCCAGCAACCCCGCTCCGAAGAAGGCAATCGGATTGCGGGTGGCGTGCAGGTTGGTCAGCGAATCGCTCGCCACCCGTGTGCTGCTGTGCAGGCTGAATTGCGGTTGCACGCCGCCAGTGCCGGTGGCTTTGAACACGCCAGGGCTGGTATCTCCGACCAGCAGGAAATTGCGGTACAGCCCTGCGGAGCCGCCCGTCACGGGCTTCTCGTGGCACGCGGCGCAGGATGACACGTTGAATTCGGGTCCGAGACCATCCTCTGCGCGGAACTGGCGCAGCGCGATCTGCTGCCCCCGCTCGAAGGCCGCCAGCTCTGACGGGGTCGCGTAGGAGGCGGGTTGGCCCAGCTCAGGCTGGCTTCCGCCCGAAGAAGAGCTGGAGGAATCACAGGAAGCCAGGCAGAGCAGAGCGGCTAGCCCGAGGCCCTTGAACAGTGTTGCTGCGCGCACGTGCGGTCCTCCAAAGGCGGGCAGGGAATTCCGCCAGCATACCCATCCTCGCCTGTCCCGGGCAAGCGCGTCTACCACCTGGTGCAAATGCCTTGATGCCTCGGGCTGGGGGACACAGAATGGCGACAGTGTATTGCGCATGCTCGGGAAAGGAACGGACGTGGCAGAGGTCTTGGTAGCGATCCTCCGCCATGGGCAGTACCACCAGCCGGCCGGAGTTCCCAGCGCACATTTGCCGCATCCCTTGACCGAGTTGGGCTGCGCGGGCTCGCGCCGCGTGGCCGGAGAGTTGCTGGCCCGGGCCGAGGCCGAGGGGTGGCGCGTCGATGCCGCGATCCATACCTCCACCCTGCTCCGAGCTTGGGAGACCGCTCAGGTGATCGCGGCGCAGCTCGCAGAGATCTCCGGGCGGGCGTTCGAGGTCCAGGAGTTCGATGCGCTCTGCGAGCGGGGGCTTGGCAGCGCGGCCAACCTCAGCCTTGACGAGATCGCCCGCGTGATCGCCCGCGATCCACGTTTCCCCGATCTTACGGAGGGCTGGAAAGCCCGCAGCGAGTTCAAGTTGCCCCTGCCGGGTGCGGAATCGTTGCTTGAGGCGGGCGCACGGGTTGCTGAGCATCTACAGAGCTCTTTGGCGGCGCTGGCTTCGCAGTGCAGCGAGCCGACTTTGAGGATCGTGGTCGGGCACGGCGCAGCTTTGCGGCACGCGGCCTACCATCTCGGCTTGCTTGGACTGGACGACATCCAGGCGCGTTCCATGTTCCATTGTGTTCCGATCATCTGGGCGTGGCAGGCCGACGGCCCCTGGCGGCACGTGGCTGGAGACTGGAAGATGCGCGAACGCTCGCAGACCATGGATTGAGGTGGCCATGAGGCTATCGAGGGAGGTGTCTTTGGTGCCGAGCAGTGCGGACTCGCGCAGTGCCGACTCGAAAAGTCCGCACAACGCGCTTCCCCGTCTCGAGCAAGCCTGGCCGCCCGCCGACGCGCTCCAGGCCGACGTCGAGGATGCGCTGACCCGCGAGCAGGGTGTCGACTATCTGGTCGGCAAGCCCTGGGTTTGGCGCGGAGGTTTGTTGTACTTCTTCTGCGATCTACACGCGGACGCTGATGCCTTTCTGCTCTCTTTGCACGCTTCGGGAGGGGTCCACAGAACCGGACCGGAAGACCATGACTTCGAGCTGACGGCGGCGGGCCGCACGGCGCGTTTCGTGATCGGTGGCGACTGCTTTGACAAGGGGCCGAGCAATCTGCGCATGCTTCGAGCGTTGAAGTCTCTGATCGACCGTGGCGCTGAGGTGGTCATTCTGGCAGGCAACCACGATCTTCGTACCTACCTGGGTCTGGCTCGGCTCGGCAACAAAGAGACACGGCTGGCCCACCTGTTCGTGCGGCTGGGCGGAAAATCGGCGACCTTGTTCCGCGAAGTCTATGACGAGTATCTGCGTGGTCGTTCTTGCGAGTATCTCAGCGACGAAGAAGTGCACAGGCGGGTCTTTCCCGACCCAGCCTGGTACGCCCATTTTCCCAACGTCGCCGGAGACCTGATCCATCCCGACAAGCTGCAGAAAGAGCTGGTCCGGATCCGCGAGAAGGTGCGCGAGATCGATGAGCGCTGCGCCCGCATGGGGATCAGCCTGGGGATGTTGCATGCGGCCGCCGTCCAGTGTCAGAAGCTCTTTCTCGAACCAGACGGCGAGTTTGCCTGGTTCTTCGAGCGCATGCAGCTGGCCTACCGCTGTGGCTCGTATCTATTCATCCATGGCGGGGTCGACGACACCACGGCCGCAGTCCTGGCCACCGAAGGGTCTGCGGGTCTCAACAGCTGGTTCCGCCATCTGCTCCAGAACGACTTGTTTGCGCTGTACCATGGCCCGGTCGGCAACACCTTCCGCACCAAGTACCGCAGCTTCGATCTTCCCTTGACCGGCAAAGGGGTCGCTGATCTGCATCGGGCCGGCATCTTCGCGATCGTCCATGGGCACAAGAATATCCTCGCCGGCCAGCGCCTGGTGATGCGCCGAGGCATCCTCAACTTTGAATGCGACGCTTCGGTCGACCGCAATACCCGGCGTCGCGAGGGGCTGTCTGGTCCCGGAGGGGCGGTCACCATCTTCGAGCCCGACGGCCGGGTTCTGGGGGTCAGCACCGATCATCCCTACATCAAGGTCTTTGACCCCGCACGCCTCGGCGGCGCCCTGAGCAAGGCGTGAGTAGTACCGAGAAGAGCATGCCCGGCCATCACAGCATCGAAGCCAACCTGCGTTTCTTGATTGTCGAGGTCCGGAAACAGCTGGACCGCACCGGCGTCTACCTGCGTGATCCGTCCGAGCGCCTGCTGCAGAGCGTGCTGGCACGGGACGACTACATAGACAACCTCAAGTCGTTCATCCAGAAGCGCTGTTTTGCGCTTTCCCCGGACGAGAGCTGGACCATCGACTTTCTGAAGACCGCCGAGGTCGTGGCGGTCAATCTCGAGCGCATCGCCGACTTCTGCGAGAGCATCATCGCCCAGGTTGGCTATCTCGAAGAGCCCGAGGCTCTGAGGGAGCTGGATTTGCAGGCTTTCCTCGAGTTGGTCGTCGAGGGCATGGCCCTGATCGAGCAGGCGCTGTTCGCCCGGGATGTGAAGACGGCGCTGAAAATCTGCCGCACCGAATCGAAACTCGATCGGCTCTACAGTCAGGTTTTCCGCAGGATTCTCGAAGACCTGGAGAACACTGACCAGTCGCAGAGTCTCGTCACGCTGTTGTTCATCTCGCACTACTTTGAGCGCATGGGCGACTCGCTGTTGAACATCGGAGAGGCCATCGCCAGCGCATGCCTCGGCAAAGCCGTCAAGATCGAGCAGCTCCAAGCGCTGGCCGACGTCGATCCGAGCGAGCCGCTCAAAGACGTAACGCTCAAGGGTTTCGGTGAGACCCGCTCAGGATGTTTGATCGCGCGGGTGAGCAGTCCAGCCCGGGCAGCGGATGACCGGGCTCCGGCGGTGTTCAAAGAAGGCCGCAGCGAGAAGCTGCTCGAAGAGAAAGAGGGCATCGAGCGCTGGAACCGCCTGGTCCCGGGTTTGGCGCCGCGGGTCTTCTCGTTCCGCTCCGACGGTGACAGTGGCGCCATCCTCTATGAGTATCTGCCCGGCCGTACCTTTGAAGCGATCCTGCTCAGCGCCCGACAGCAGGAGCTGGAGGTGGCGCTGACCTCTATCGTCGAGACGCTGAACCAGATCTGGCGCAAGACCCGCGTCGATGCTCCCCAACAGAGTGGTTTTCTCGAGCAACTCGCCCGGCGGTTGCCGGATGTCTACGCAGTGCACAGCGAGTACGCAGCACCGGCGACGGCCCTGTGCGGCCTGGCGGTGCCCGCTTTCGCCGAGCTTGTCGAGCAGGGGCAAGTCCTCGAGGAGCGCCTGCAGGCTCCGTTCTCTGTGCTCGGCCATGGCGACTTCAATATAGACAACGTCATCCTCGACCGGGATGGGGGCGTGCGCTTCATCGACCTGCATCGCGCGCGGCTGACCGACTTTGCCCAGGATGTCTCCGTTTTCCTGGTCTCGAACCTGCGCTTGCAGGTCTTTGATGCACGGGTCAAACGGCGCGTACACTGGACCGTGCAGCAATTCCACAAGCTCGCCAGAGAGTTTGCTCAAGAGGCCGGCGACACGCAGTTCGACGGGCGCCTGGCCTTCGGGCTTGTGCGCTCTTTGGTCACTTCGACGCGTTTCGTACTCGACGAGCAGCTGGCCGGGTCGATGTTCTTGCGCGGTCGCTACCTGCTCGAGCGCTTGCTCGCGTGTGATCCCGCCAAGCTTGGCAGTTTCGAGATTCCCCAAGAGATCCTCTGTGTTTGAGTCCTCCCCGTGGCCTCCCATGATCTCCCCGCTGGCAGGGACCCCTTTGCAAAGCCCGCGCTGCGCCTCTACTCTCAAACAGGTCCGTTGACGAGACGCCCACATGCATCGCGACACACGGAGCGGCATCCTGCTCGGGCTCGCACTGGTGGATACCTGCTGGCATCTACCGCGTCAGCGTGCAAGGTCCCGGTTTGAGCCCACGCCCCAGCCAGGACGTCGAACTGCGGATCGGCTCACCGCAATCGTTAGAATTCCGGATTGAATGAGTGCAGGCGACTGCAACGCAGGACTTTGCGGTTCAAGCCGTGGTGCATCGATCTCGAGGAGCTGACGTGCGGTGTTGGAAGTGTTCCCAGGTCAATCCCGAGGGCGCGGGCTTCTGTAAGAGGTGCGGTGCTTCGCGGGCCCCAGAGGAAGCCGACACGACGCATCTCGCCCGTCCGCAGGCACTGCTCCCTCAGATCGCAAGTGGCAAGCAGGCCACCGATGCCCTGATCGGTACGACCTTGCACGGGTACGAGATAGGCGCCTTGCTCGGCCGCGGCACCATGGGGGCCGTCCATCGTGCGCGGCGCATCGCCGACGGAGCACAGCTGGCGGTCAAGATCTTGTATCCCGAGCTGGCGATCCGATCCGACCTGATCCGCAGGTTCCAACGCGAGGCGCGCGCGCTGATGCGCCTCGAACATCCGCAGATCGTCCGCATCCACGAGCTGTTCGAGGCAGAGGGTGTGTTCTGCATCGCGATGGAGTACCTGCCTGGGGGGTCTTTGCACGACACGCTGCGCCGCTGCGGCAAGCTGAGCGAGGTACATGCCGCGTCACTGATGCGGCAGTTGGCCGAGGGACTGTCTGCGGCGGCGGAGGCCGGGATTGTCCATCGGGACATCAAGCCAGGAAATCTGCTGCTCGACCTCAAGGGCAGGTTGAAGATCACGGACTTCGGCGTGGCCAAGGCGTGGCAAGCTGAGAGCGGCACCGACTTGACGGGGGCCGGCGACGCGATGGGCTCGCCGGGGTACATTTCCCCCGAACAATGGAACGACTGCCGCAGTGTCGACCCCCGCTCGGATCTGTACAGTCTGGGTTGCGCCCTGTTCGAGCTGTTGACCGGCAGGCTGCCCTTCAACGGACCCGGAGCGGCGGAGTTCATGGAGCAGCACCTGTGTAATCCGCTGCCGGACTTCGAGGCCTCGCCAGCGATGCGTGCCATCGTCGAGCGTCTACTGCGCAAGGACCCGGACGAGCGCTTCCAGACCGCGGCCGCATTGGCGCGCTCGCTGGCGGCCTGGGAAGACGCTTCAGAATAGCGTCGGGGGTCGGTTGCTGGACGTCTCTGAAGGTTTCTCCGTGGAGGGCTGGGGAAGCTCGAAGACATCGGCATCATGATCGGAGGCGAACAGCACTCCCGCGTCTTCACTGGCCTTCAGAAGCCTGTCGAGGGCGCTGTCGGAGGGCGGGGCCTCGATGACGACGGTCTTTTCGTGAGCCGGCGTCTGCTTCTGCGCCTGGCTGAGGTCGGCTTCCAGGGCCTGATTGCCGCCTCGTGACAGGGCCTGCGGAATCCAGCGACGGATGCCGTCGATGGTGTCCTGCAGCGAAAGCAGTTTCAAGTCGAGCGCGACATAGGCGACGCTGACGGTCTGCGGCCGGGGGGCGCCGTTGATCACGAAGCGGAAGTCTGCCACCAGGCGGCAGAGGCTGCGCGCAACCTCCTCGACCCCACGGGTGTCGACATCAGGGATCACGGCGATGAAGCGGTCGCGGCTGAACACACAGGAGAAGTCGGCCGCACGCAGCGTCGCCGCGATCAAGCGGGCGACCTGGCCGTGTACCTGATTGGTGGCAGCGTCCCCGTGGGTCTGGTGGAAAGCGCGGAAGTAGTCGATGTGGACCAACAGGGCGCAGCAGGGATCGGTGCGGGTCTTGAGGTCGGGGACTGTCTTCAGCAACTCTGCCTCGCAGCGCTGCCAGCTGAATCCGCCCGTCAGCGGATCTTCCAGCGCGGTGGCAGGGACCATCGCATGCCGGTGCGTATCGGCGCCTTTGCTCTGGACCTGGAAGACGGTCGCCCCAATCTGTAGCAGATCTCCGGAATGGAGCACGCTTCGGCTGCAACGGCGTCGGTTGACCAGCAAGCCGTTGGTGCTGCCCAGGTCTTCGACAGTCAAGGCGCCCGCCTCGAAAAAGAGCCGGGCGTGGCGGCGGCTGGTTCCGTCCCCAGATTTCCCGACCACGATCTCGCAATGCGGTGAGCGGCCGACGGTCAGCCCTGCCAGAGGCAAAGGTAGCTTTTTTCCCAGCTTCTCTCCGCGCACGATCACCAGGCTCATGCCGCTGAGCTGCGTCTGGGGATCGAAGCTCGGGACCGGGCGTGTCTCCATTTCCTCTTCGTTGACTGCCGCGTCACGCCAATGCACAAAATTGGGGTCGGGCTCCTGGCCGAAGCCGAGAAACAGCGCATCAGTGGTGGCGCTGCGGTAGGTGCCTCCGCCGTCTTGGGCTTGTTTCGGGTTTTCCACCAGCGTTGACTCCAGATACCGACAAACTTCTGGTCTATCATGAACCAAGCGCCAGCCGGCGTCCAGCCGCTGCTGTGTACTCCGCTGCCTGCAGCGTTTGAGAGGCCTCTGCTCATGCGTGACGCTGCAATCGGAAGGGCATCAGGGTATGATGCTAGACTCTGGGGGACACCGATGGGGTACTGCGAAGACCTGGCGTTTGCGGCGTGCGCTCTGTGGGCGGGTGAGCTTACGAGCAAGCAGGTCCTCGCACGCCTCGATGAACGGCAGCGCGAAGACGATGCGCCTTCCCTGGCACGCCTGATGTTCCGCACCGGTGACATCGACGAAAACACCTGGCAGCGCATCCAGAGCTTGGTGCAGCTGGTGAAGCAGAGGCGTGAAGACAGCATCTACGTGCGCGCGGTGCTGCGGAACAAGCTCGCCAGTCCGGGCCAGATCAATGAGGCCCTCGAGATCCAGCAGTCCCTGCACTTCACCTCCCGCATCGGCCAGATCCTGCTCGAGTTGGGATACCTGGGGAAAGATCAGGATCCCCGGGTCTGCTCTGCACAACGCAGCAAGTTGGCCCGCGAAGACAAGGTGATCGAGCGCAAAGCAGCGGACCTGCTCGAGCGCCCCCGCGTGCACCAGGGCGTGCGCCAGCGCTTGCTCGAACGCCTGCTCTCTCCGTTCCGTGCCTGGCTCGAGAGCTTTGGGAAAGCCGAGTTGGAAGGCTTCATGGAGGCCCGCCGGCGTCGCGAAGAGAGCCACAGGTTCCGGCGCCCCACGCGCGATCTGATAGGCGCTCGAAGTCGCGAAGAGACTTTGGAAATTCCCGGCTACCAGCGCCTCGCCTTCCTCGGCGAAGGCGCGATGGGAAATGTCTACAAGTATCTGCAGCTCAGCCTGCAGCGCTATGTGGCGATCAAGTTCCTGACCCTCGATGGAGACATCGATCAGGCGATGTTCATGCGCTTCAAGCGGGAAGCGCAGCTGGCGGCTGCTCTGAACCACCCGAACATCGTCCAGGCCTATGACGTCGGTTCTGCCGAAGACGTCCCCTACATCATCATGGAGTTGGTCGACGGGAGCAGCCTCAACAGAATCGTCGACAGCGAGGGGCCGTTGCCGGAAGTCTTGTGTCTGGATATCGCTGCGCAGGCGGTCTCGGCGCTCGACCATGCCCGTGCGCAGGGCATCATCCACCGGGACATCAAGCCGGCCAACCTGATGCTGACGCGCAAGGGTCAGCTCAAGATCTGCGATTTCGGACTGGCCAAACGCAGCGTCGAAGAGGTGCGCCTGACCTCCACGGGCACCACGATGGGCACGCCGCACTACATGTCTCCGGAGCAATGCGCCAACGGCTCGAATGTCGATGCCCGCAGCGACATCTACAGCCTGGGGGCCAGCCTGTACCGGCTGGCGACGGGTTACGTGCCTTTCGATGGGGATGCGGCCGTCACGATCATGTTCATGCACTGCAGCGACGCGTTTCCCGACCCGCGCGAGCGATTTCCAGAGTTGGGCCTGTCCGATTCCTTCGTTGCGCTGATCAAAAAGATGATGGAGAAAGACCCCAGCGACCGCTGGTCAGACTTTGCTGAGCTCTACGATCTGATCGAAGAGCTTCGTCAAAAGCGGGAAACCGAGGTCGATGTACCCGACTCGCGGGCAGGCTGAGCCTCGCGCTCATAGCAGTGCCTGTTGGAGGGAAGCTGTGTCGGCCCTGGGCTACGCCCTGTTGCAGTGTGGACTGATGGTCGCCAGCCTGGTGGGGCTGTTCCGGCTGATGCGCCCACGCCAGGCGTTTCTTCCCGCGCTGCGCCGGTTGCTTGGCGATGCCTGGGGCACGCGGCCCGGCCATTACGCGTGCCTCGGGGTGGGCTTGTTCCTGCTGCTCGGTTATCTACAGAACCTGGTCGATCCATGGTTCACCCAGCTCGCCCGAGATCTGCACGGCGTCGAGGACTTCAGCCCCGCGATCTACGCGCTCGAGGGGGGGCTGACCGCGAGCTTGCAGAGCTATGCTCCAGCCTGGCTGATCGGCTTCTTCCTGTACGTGTATGTCAGTCTGTTTCCCGCGCTTTATGGCTGTGCGTTGTTGGTTCTGCACAACCTCGAGCGGAGAGCTCTGGTGGGCGTGGCGGTGCGTGCACTGCTGCTGAACCAGCTCGTGGCGCTGCCGTTCTTCATGTTCTTTTCGGTGCGCGAAACCTGGTACGCCGAGCTGGGGCCCATGGCCGTCAAGGCCCGCCTGCTGACGGTCGAGCTCGATCCGGCGATCGAGCCCTTGTTCCGGGATATGCGGGGCATCGAGAACAACTTCCCCAGCCTGCATACTGCCATCGCCGTGACGGCCTGGCTGCTGTTGCGGCGGGTGGGTCCACGAGCGGGTGCGGTGGCGGGCGTGAGTGCCGCGCTGGTGATGGCTTCGACCTTGTATCTGGGCTTCCACTGGGTATGCGATATGGTGGCTGGCGTCGGCCATGCGTGTCTGTGCGTGTGGTTGGCTTCGCGCTGGCAGGGGCGTGTGGGCGGTAGCTCTGCTGCGGTGGCTGCGGGTACAATCAAGGGCGCATCAGCCTGAATAGGAGTCGACGTGGCACGCATCAGCCAGACCGGCCTCGACTTGATCAAGCACTTCGAGGGCTACAGCCCCGTTGTCTACAAGGACAGCGGCGGGCACAAGACCATCGGCTACGGACATAAGCTGCAGCGTGGAGAGCGCTTCGACAAGCCGCTTACGAAGGCGCAGGCCGAAGCTTTGTTGCGCAAAGACGTGGCTACGGCTGAACGGGCCGTCGGCAGGTTGATCCGCGCAAGGCTGAGCCAGCCCCAGTTCGATGCGCTGGTCAGCTTCACCTTCAACCTCGGGTCGGGCAACCTCGCGCGTTCCACGCTGCGTCGCAAGCTGAACAAGGGCGACTACGCTGCCGTGCCGAAAGAGCTGCGCAAGTGGGTCAAGTCGAAAGGCAAGACGCTTCCTGGCCTGGTGCGCCGCCGCAATGCCGAAGGGGCTCTGTTCATGAGCGGGACAGTGCCTTCGACGACTAGCGCCGGCTAGTCCCGCCGCCGCACGGGAAGGTGCGCCGCGAACATGTCGTTGCAGTCCCGGCCGGGCAGCCTGCCGGCTGCCCGTGCGGTGGCACTGCCCAGGCCATCGCGAGGGCCATCCTCTCAGGGTTGCACGAGCTCGAGTCCCGCGGGGGAGACGTGGAAGCGCAGGGTGGTGGTCTGGAGGGCACCGTCGGGCGGCCCGACGTAGACGTCGACGGCCAGTTGGTTGCTGTCGGCCTGCCAGCGCAGATCGATGGCCGCACGCCAGTCGAGCTTGCCGCCGTGGCTCGTGCTGTGGCGGACCTCGACGTAGGCGAAATCCCCCTCGTCGAGCAGTTGCAGTTGCACGCGCAGATCAAAGTCCGCTTCCAGCACGATGCGGTCGCGTCCATCGCTGAGTTTGAGGGAGATCTCGGGGCCGCGTCCGGCGTCCAGCTTTTCCAGATTCGGATCCCATTGCCCGTGCTCAAGAACCCCGGTCAGCGTGCTGGGCAGGTCTGCCACCTCCGTCCAGACCGGGCTGACGGGGAGGTTGTGCACGCTGACTTCGACGGCTCCCAGGCTGTTCGTCCGGGCCGTCCAGGCCAGGCCGGCCATAACTCCCAGGCCGAGCAGCACGATCAGCAGGGCCGCCGCGACCATCAGGACCACGACGCGACGGCGCCGGTTCGGGCCCGTGCTTCCCCGCAGAGTCACGGCGATACCCACGATCACGGCCAGAAAGAGCAGCGCGAGGACGATGACTTCCAGAGGACCCAAAAACATGCTGAGACCTGTTTGTTGCAGGCTCCGGGTTGAGGGAGCGGTCGTGGATGTACGGTACCCGGGCGGGTTTCGAAGCTCAAGCGCCATGGCTCGCTGGACGGTGTTCTTCCGCTCCGCGAGGGGATCAACCTTGCCACGCAACGCGGGACGGGGCTCTGGGAGCAGGCCTGGGTCTTGGTGATCCACCAAGAGTCCTCGGTCGTCGGGTCTCCTGCCCCGTCGGTGCTGATCCCGACTCCCTCCGCTTTATCTTGTCTAGGGCTGCCACGCACTGCCCGCCCGCGCTGGTTGACGGCGTGGGGGCGGCCAGGCAGCGATGGGCCTCCCGCGCTACACTGGAGCAGCTGTTGGGCCGGGCCTTGTGCACGCTCGCCATGCGAGAGGGGAGGTTTCCATGTCAGGGGTGGGCCGAAACACGCTACTCCTTGTACTCGGGGTGGTCCTGGGCTGCGGAGATAGCAGCCGCAATCTCGAGGCGCACCAGTTTCCTGGGCTCGAGCGGATCGCGACCCAGCGACAGGCCATCGAGGCCGAAGCCCAGAAACACGGGGTGCAGCTGGACGCGCAGACCGACCAGTATCTGTTCGACACGCTGCGCCACGCGTTCCAACGTAGCCACGGGTGGGTCCATCAGGAGCAGGACGTACGCATCGGTCTGTTTCCCGAAGCAGAGAAGCAAGCGCTGGACGCCGACGAGTTGGCCCGCGGGCATGCGTACCGTTGGCGGATGCGCGGAGAGGAAACCTGGCGCTATGGCGAGCAGGGGCCTGGGCCTGGCGAGAATCTGGAGCAGGTCTGGAAGCGCGGGCAGGACCGGGAAAAGGACGGCATGGTCTATAGCGAGCCCGTATTTCTCGACGTCTATCTACCTGTGTATTGGAGCAGCTACTATCAGGGCTGGAGCTACCGCAAAGAGGCAGACTGGCGCGCCGTTCTGCGCCAGCGGCTGCCGCAGATCGAGGCCCACGCACAAGCACGGCTGGCCGAGCAGCACGAGGAACTTCGGGTGCGCGAACAGAGGGCTGCCCAAGAGCTCAGCGAGGCCCTCGAGAGCTTGCAGCAAGCCGAGAGTGGGGAGTACTCGGCGCAAGTCGCGGCCCGCAAGCAGGTGCTGGGTGCGCTGATCCGGAGTCGCGTGGTCAGCATCGTAGAGGCGGGTCTTGCATTCAAGCTGGACGAGACCCGCAGCTTTCTGGACCAGCCGTAGCGCCACAGCGCGACGTTCAAAATGGACAACGCGAGCTGAGCAGGGCTCGGCTCGCGTGCGAAGCGTTCAAGAACAGGCTACTCGCCAGCGTCGTCCTTGGGCCCGTCAGAGCTGGTCTCGCCCATGTTCTGAAAGCGCTCGACTGCGGTATCGATCTTTTCCTTGTTGCTGCGGTACAGCTCGATGTTGCCTTCGGGGTAGCTCTGCAGGGTGGCGATCATCTTGTTGGCGGCTTCCAATCCCTGCTTGGCTTCTTCCCGGTCTTCTTCTCCCATCGCTGGGTCCTTGGCCATCCCTTCGAAGTAGGCAGCCATCTGCTTGAATTCCTCGACGTTCATAGCGCCGTTGGCCACTTCCTTGGCACCGGTGATCTTGACCAACAGGGCGACGAACTCGGCAGCCGTGACCTCAACCTCGGCCCAGACGCCGAGGCCAAAGATCGTTCCGAGGTCGGCTCCTGAGGCGTCCACCTCGGCCCAGGCTTCGCTGTTGGCGCTCGCCCACGTGTCCATGGGGTCCATGCAGGCGAGAAACAAGTCGACATCTTCCTGGTCGCACGGAAGGCCTAGAAGATCGATGTACAGGAGCTGCAGGTCTCCCTCTTCGGTGATCAGGCTGGCTCCAGCGACCCGCTCAGCATCCTGGGCGAGCGCCAGCGAGGCAGCAAGCGCCAGCAGGACGAGACTGTTCTTCAGCATCAGAAACTCCTTGGAAGCGGGCTCGCTCAGCGCGTGGCAGGTTGGGGTTCGCGCGACGCCCGAGGCAATCGTTGCTGCATCTGTGACGTCAGAAGCGCACTTGAATTCGAAAGAATACTCCGTCAAGCGGCCGTGCGCTACGCTTTGCGCGTGAGTTTTGGCAGGCGTCGTTGGAGCTCGGCCGGCTAGAGCTCTCCAGGCGAGGTCGTACTTGGGGCGAGAGACTCCGCCCGGCCCGCACGCGGCCCACCCTAGCCTGGAGTTTGGCGGTCTCCGGGGTGCGGCCGGCTGGCTATCCGGCGGGCAACAACCGGTGTGGGAGCTCGACGCCCAACACTTTTGAGGAATGCCTCTCGGCGACGGGTGCGGTGAAAGTGGAGAAGCGAAGAAGCGAGATCCGGTCATGCGGGAACGTCCCGGCCTACTCGACCCTGCCGGCGAGACCGATCTCCGCGGATGAGCCAAGTTTCCCTGAGAGACCCCTGCCAGGGCCCTGCTCTAGACCGACGCTACAGCGGCTGCAAGCCGCGTCCGCAGCGGTTCCTCGCCCCTGTAGCGGCGCTCTGTGAGCGCCGGAAGCCGCGTGCGCAGCGGTTCCTCCCCCTGTAGCGGCGCTCTGTGAGCGCCGGAAGCCGCGTGCGCAGCGGGTGCGCCGAAGATCTGGGGTGAATCTATGCAGGTCGGTGTTGCCGTCGGTCATAGACCGACGCTACAGCGGCTGCAAGCCGCGT
>JAJDCP010000069.1 GCA_029260765.1 Planctomycetota bacterium | reverse complement strand
CCGCCGAACGGAAACAAACCCTGTAGCGTCGGTCTATGACCGACGAGAGCACCCCCCAGCATGCCATCACCCCAGATCTCCGCAGCAACCGCTGCCCAGGCGGCTTCCCGGCGCACAAAGAGCGCCGCTACAGGCGCCCGCTACTGCCCCTGCAATTCCTCCAGCTGGGCCTTGTAGCGGGCAAAGCCTTCGCCGTCTTCCTCGAACAAGGCGATCTGGATCAATGCCTGCAGGATCTCGCTGGCCGGTTGGATGGCCAGGGCGCGCTCGAGAAAAGGGCGCGCTTCTTGGTACAGCTCGCCGACCTGCTGCGTCAGCGCATCGGCTTCGTCGAAGTCTTCGGTCTCGTACGACTGCCGTTGCACAGCGACAGCCTCGTTGATGACGAGCGCCCCGCGGTTGAACAGCGCCTGATGGTTGTCGGGCTCCAGGGCCAGGGCCGCGTCCAGCGCTACGCGCGCACGCCCGGAGTCGCCGACCAGCTCAGCCAGCACTAGGTGCAGAGGGGCATGCTCGGGGAGTTTTTCCAACAGGGCTTCGCAGGCTGCCAGCGCAGCCTGCTCCTGACCGGGCAGCCAGCGCAGGCGGTCCAGACGCTGCAGCTCGATCTCTGTGGTCTTGTCTTCGATGGCGCTTCGCAGCTTAGCGTCGTCCGGGGACACGCGGGCGAGCGCCCGCGCTCCAAGCTGGAGCGCGTGGTCCAGGCTGGCCAGCATGTTCTTCTGGGCGGCAGCATGGGCGTCTGCGTCGCGGGCATAGCCGTACTCGTCCTCATAGCTGAGCGCCAGCCAGAAGTAGGCGTTGAAAAGCATCTGCGCCAACATCATGCCGTCCGTGTTCACGGCTTCGGGGTTCTCGGCCTGCCAGCCGCTGAGCGCGGCCTGCAGGTCCTCAACGGCGGCCGCGGGCTGCGTCTGGGTCCTGAGCAGGCCGCGGTTGAAGTGCAGGTTCCAGGCCTCTTCAGGCGGAACCACCTCGAGACCCAGAGCGAAGAGCTCAGCGGCCGCCCCCGGGTAGACATCACCGTTGACGAGAATCTGGCCCCGCGCCAGCGCAGCGTTGGCTAGCAGCCGGCGCGTGCCAAGGAAGGCCTCGCGGACCTCGGACAGCTGGGACTCCTCGCACCACTCCCAGACCTCCTGCAAGAGGTCCTTGCCGCGCACCAGATCCGGGCTCCCTTCTATCACGCGCGCTAGCAGCGCGTCCGCCTCCTGGGGCATCGCGTCGGCGATCAGCTGGCGCACCTGGTGGCAACGGGCGACCAGCCAGCGTCCCTCGACCTGCTTGCGCGTGCTCTCAAAGCTGGCCGGGCTGCCCAGGGCGTCCTCGATACTCCAAGCGGCGCTGTCGGCGATGCGCAACAGCGCAGCGACCTCAGCCAGATCGGGGTTCTCTGCATCCAGAGCCTGGCCCGCCGCCTCTGCGGCATGCAGCCCCAGGTCTTCCCAAGCCGCCGACGCGGCTCGACGCATCGTCTCGGTGAAGAGCTCGGACAGGTTGTCGGCAGTCACGAGAAGCGCGTCGGCCTGCTCCAGGTCTTCACGCGAGGGCGCATCCCCCAGGAGCGCAACGCTACTCTCCAACAGCGCGGCCAGCAGCTGCTGCGAGACCCCCGTGATGGCCTCGCGCAACTGCGAGGACTGGTACTCGGGATACACGCCGGGCAGGCAATCCCCAGCCGAAAGCAGCAGCGCTCCACGCGGATCGCCCTCGGCGTCGCTGGCTGCGAGCAGTTTGCGGGCCGCAGCCAGACAGCCTTCATCGGCCACCGCCCGTCCCAGCTCTTCTCGGTCCTGGTCCAGTCCGTCTAGCAGCGCGACGAGCCGCTCCGGGTCATCGCACGCTTCGATCTCCGCCACCCGCGGATGCTGCGCTTCGGCAGGGTCCACCTGCTCCGGCTGCCGCTGAGGCGGTTCATCCGGCGTGGTGGGCGGGCAGCCCGCGAGAAACAAACTCAAACACCCCAAACAGACCACAGTGCGACGCCTCATCAGACTCCCTCCAAGGCACGAACGATTTCCGCCAGTGTCCTTCGGATGGGCGCATACTGCAAACGCCACTACCGCACTCTCCTGTGCCTCCACTTGCTCCCAGAGCGGAAACATGCCCGTTCGAGTGGCTCCCCGAGCAGACCTGACCAGGTTGGCTGAATCCATGGAGGAGTAGACATGTTCCATGGAGGAGTAGACATGTCCGCTGGTGTCATGTGGGGCGTGGAGCGAATTCGGGTGTCTCTGGCGCGGTCTGCTAGAAGCTGATGTTCAGCTGCAGACCGACGAAACCAGCCGTGTCGTAGTCCTCGTTCTCGATGCCTCTCCCTCGCTGGTCATCGAGCTCCAATTTGCCAAAGAACGAGGCCCCGCCAAAGAAGTCGAGACGGAAGTTGCTGCTTGGCTCCCAACTGACGCGGGCAATCAGGGGCCAATGGCTGTCGCGGCCGATGGTCTCATCGTTGTTCCGAAACTCCAGCGAGGTGAAACCGAAACCGACCGCGACCTCGAGCTCTTCCAACGCTGCATAGGCCAGCTCCAAACCTCCGCCGCTCAAAGTCCTCAGGCGTGTGGACAGAGTGAAACGTTCTGCGAAGCGCCACCATACGTAAGGCAGAGGAAATGCCCGGAAGTCGCCATCGAGGCGCTGCCCCAGCGAGACCCCCAAGCCGAGCTGGAGGTTGGGTCCGAAGCCGAACGAGGCTCCCACAATCGCACCCCAACTCAGGGAATCACCGAAGTGCGCCCGGTTCTCGCCCGCGTAGCGCAGCGACGGCGAGACAAACACGCCGAAGCTGCGCCCGAAACGGGTCCGAAAACTCGCCCCCAGACGCAGGGTCTGGATGCGCTCCCAGGGATCGAGCCCGGCGAAACCGCGACGCCCCTCGAATTGGTAGGTATGAGAACCGTAGTCGAAGCTGAAGCCGAGGTTGGTGGCCCGGTCGAAAGCCAGGTCGAGTCCCAAGGCGTAGTTGAGACTGGTCACAGCGACGCGGCCCCCGCTTTCCAGAGGTGTGCCCAACCGGTACAGAGCGCGAGGCGTGAAGCGGAACGTCAGAAACTGCGGCGGCGGGTCGCTTGCCGCCTGGTTCGGTTCTGCTTGGGTTTCTTCGGCGTCCTGCGCGAGCAGGGGGGCCAGAAAGAGCAGGATCAAGAGCTGGCAGCGCACGGCGGGTCTCTCCGATGGCAGGAGCGGGATCGAGCCTCAGGGTGCGCGATCCCGCCAGTTTGTTGCGAAGCGGAAGGAAGTTATTTCGCACCCAAGGCGGCCAGGCTGCTGTCGAGAGCGCGACGCAGGGCCCAGGCGCGGTCCTGGTCGCTGCCGTCGAGCTTCAGGGAAGTCAGCAGCTCGCTGCGCACTTCTTCACCCAGGGCCAGACCGTCAAGGCTGAGCAGGGCCAGGGCGGCAACTTCATAGACGGCCCGGCAGGCTGCAGGGGAGCCGTCGTTGTACAGCGGCACGCCACGCTCGATAGCGAACGCGATCAGGTCACGAGCCCGTTTCTCTGCACTGGGGGCTTCGACGGTGGCTTCTTCTTGCTCGGGCGCGGCGGGAATCAGGACCGCGTCAAGCACGTGAATGATCCCATTGGAGCACTCGATGTCCGAGGCGACGACACCTGCTTCACCAATCCGTACACGGCCACCCTCGAGATCGACACGCACCTGCTGGCCAGCCAACGTCGTGAAGGTGCCTTCAGCGAGCATGGTCTTGAGGTCGTAGCTGCCAGCGATCACGTGGTAGGTCAAGATCTGTTGCAGACGTTCTGCGTTCTCGGGCTTCAACAGATCCTCGACAGGAACCTTTGTGAAGGCGTTGTCGGTCGGTGCGAGCACAGTGAACGGCCCTTCGCCCTGCAGTGCTTCGACCAGCCCTGCAGCCTGCACGGCAGCGACCAGCGTGTTGAAGTCGTCTGCGTTGATCGCCACCGAGACGATGTCGTTGGCAGTGGCCTGGGGTGCGTCGCTGGGGTCTCCGCTGTAGGCCACGATCGACGCGACTTCCAGAGAGAACGGACCGGCGGCTTTATCGTACATCATGAAACCAACAGAGTTGACGAGTGCGGTGTTCAGCTTCGGGCCGGGCAGCTTGCGTCCGAAGGTCGTGGGGACGAAGTCTTCGAACGGCACAACGATGTCGAGCCATTCGTCCTGGACGGTGTCGAAGTCTGCCCAGTAGGCGATCCAGCGGCCGGTATTAGAGGCACGGAGCGCGACTTTGTAGCTGCGGCCGTCGCCCTTCACCCGAACCTTGAGCCCGTCGTAGCCTTCGAGTCCCAGGTTGCTTTTCTTGCTGCGGATGCTTGAGAAGCCGCCATTGTTGGCCAGCGAGGTTGCGCCGGAGAACAACAGCGTCCCGTCTTGCAGGGCGAACCCACCCTCGGAGACACCACCCATGACATTGTCGTTGACGGTCTGCCACTCGAGCTGGGTCTGTTGGAAATCAGTCACCACGTAACGGCCGCCTTCGGCGTGGAGTGGGTTGAAGAATGCGAACACGGCTGCGCAGGTCAGGCCAAGAGTCGAACGGAACATTGTAGAACCTCCAGAGTTTCGCGGACCAATGACCAGAGAGTACGCCAGGGCCTGCGCAACGTCAAGCATTTGTCTAGATTTTGTATAGATAAGCTCGACACCAGCTCAGCAGGGGACTTTTCCCTTGCCTGCCAAGCCGCGGAACCCGCGCTGCACGTTCCGTGCTACTTGACGCTACCGGCCAGTTGAGGAAAGATGCAGCGGGGGGCGTGCGCGTGGAGCTCATTCTGCAAGTCATCCGCGGCTACAACCGCGGCGAGCGATTCAGCCTGGCGCAGGGCTGTGCATTGATCGGCCGGGCCGAGGGCATGTCGGTCCGGCTTCTACACGAGAGCGTGTCGCGCCATCACGCCCGCATCGACGTCACCGTGAACGGCATCCAACTGGTCGACCTCGACAGCGCCAACGGCTGCCGCGTCAACGGGATTCCCTGTCCACGCGCGGAGTTGTCTCCCGGAGATCGGGTGGGCATCGGCGAGCTCGAGCTGCTGCTCGTGCGCGCCTCCTCGCGACTCGACGGCGCGCCAGGGACCGAAGACAGTCAGCTCCCGCCTGGCGGGCCGCGCGGGCACGCAGCCTGGCCCCCGCCCCTCCAGTTTCAGCTTTGGGGGGAGAGCCCGGCCATGCGTCGGCTGTTCGAGAGTTTGGAGCAGGCCGCGCGGGCAGCGCGCCCCGTGCTGATCAGGGGAGAGCCGGGCAGCGGCAAGGAGTTGGCCGCAAGCGCGTTGCATGCGCTGTCTCCGCGCCGACACGCGCCGTTTCAGTGCTTCCGTTGTGCGACCCTGACAGGACCTGAACAGGATGGAGAGCTCTGCGGCCACGAGCAGGAGCTTCGCGAACGTGGCGGCCAGGGGCCTGGCAGCGCGCGCAGGCAAGGTCTGTTCGAATGCGCCTGCGATGGCAGCCTGTTCTTCGACGAAGTCGCCGCCCTGTCTGCCCCTGTGCAGGCGAAACTGCTACAGGTGCTCGAGACCGGCGCGTTGCGACGCCTCGGCGGAACAGCAGACGTCCCGATCAAGGCCCGCATCATCGCCGCTACCCAGAACGACCTCGAAATGCGCGCCCGTCAGGGCAGCTTCCGCGCCGATCTGCTCTACCGACTGAGTGTGGTCGAGCTGCAGATTCCCCCGCTGCGCGAGCGAGGCAGCGACATCGGATTGTTGGCGGCCCGATTCTTCGAGCAGTTCTGCCTTCAAACCGGCCGCAAGCTGCAGCTGGCAGACGACGTCTGGCCTCTGCTACGGCGGCACTCCTGGCCGGGCAATGTACGCGAGCTGCGGAACACCATGGAGCGGACGGTGATGTTGGCAGCAGGTCCGGAGGTCCGCGCGCGGAACCTCCGCCTGGGCCGGCGCTCCTGAAGGGTTCTCCGCCGGCGCGTCCGCCCGCTACTCCCGCTCGAGGCGTCGGTACACCCACCAGTGGCAGCCCGACTCCCATGCGAAGGGGAAGCTCGCATACAACCCAAAGCGCCTTCCCTGCCGCCACGCCGTCTTGTCGGGCCGGGCATCGGCTTCGTGCGAATGCCGGATGAACCAATCCGGCCGCTGTGGCGCGCTCTCCCGAAGGTAGCGTAGCTCTTTGCCCCGCATGTCGATGCGCGCCTGGTGGAATTTGATCAGCTTTTGGTTGCGGAAGTCGTAGTCGCTGGCCAATACGATCTTCTCCTCATCGCTGGCCTCAACGATGGCCTGCAGCGCGGCCGCGTAGGATCCCCGGCCATAGGCATGAAGCCGCACAAGCTGGCGGGCGTTTCCGGCCAGGACCAACAGCAGCACCGCCAACACCCCCACCCGTCCGCTCCATCCCTGCCGCCAGAGCGCCGCCAGAACCCGAGCGAGCAAGAGCAGGCCAAGCACGATGGGAAGGGTCCAGTAGCGCACAAACATGAAGGGGGGCTGCCAGACCAGTAGAACGCACGCTGGGGCCAGCACCATACCGACCAGCGGCAGCAACCAATCCGATTGCCTGCGCACCATCAACCACAGCATCCCGGCCAGCAGCAAGCAGCTGCTGAAAGCCGCGAACATCCACGCCGACAGCCCCGTTTGCGGGCCGCCGAGCAACTGGCTGGCTGCTGCCAGAAGGACGCCGGGCAGGTCCCCCGGCTCGGCTCCGCCGATCTGGAGATGGCGTAGATCCAACCAGTACAACAGGCCGAAACCGAGCAGCGGGAGCGTGTACAAGCAGGCAAGCTGCCACGCCAGCGCCCCCCCCAGGCCGTGTCTCCGCCCCAAACGCCACAGCGACCAGACCCCGATGCCCGCCCAGACATACAGAAAGGTCAACTGCGCCAGCAGGCCGAGCAGCAACGCCAGCCCGCAGCCCATTGCAGCCCACCAACAGGGCTGGCGCAGCTGGCGCTCGAGCGCCAGCAGAGCCAGCAGGCAGAAAAACACCGCCAGCGCGTACCCGCGCGCCTCGGATCCCATCAACACCAGGAGGGCGTTCCCCGCCAGCAAGCCCGCTCCCAGCAGGGCCTCCAGCCGTCCGTGGCGGCGCAGCAGGCACGCTCCCAACAGGGGAGTGGCGCTGCCGGCCAGCAACGACGGCAGGCGCAGCAACCAGCTCGCGGTCTCTCCAGAGCAGAACCACAGCCAGAGGCTGTTCAGGTGATGGTTGTTGTCGTGGTGCAGCGCGCTGAACACCTGCCAGGGCCGAGGAAGCCGATGCACCATCTCGAAAGACCAGACCTCATCGAGCCACAGGTCTCCTTGGGCAGCCAGGACTCGCAGGCACGCCCCCACCACGACGAGCCCGACAAGGGCTGCCCGAAACCAGAGCGGCTGCCGAGACGGCCGGGTCAGTTTGCCATCCAGATCAGGAAAGCCACCAAGGCGACAAGCAACACCAGGGAACCAAACACCAAGCCGGCCTTGCGCAGGATGATGCCCTGACGAGTCTCAGGGCTGAAGTCCGACAGCGGAATGGTTCCGCAGTCGGGACAGGCGTGCTTGCCCGAGAATGCCCGCATCAGCATGAAACCGACCGCGCCGCCGCCGGCATAGACCCCGGACTTCTGCTCGACCTTGAGGGGATGTTTGAGGCAGCGAGGACAAGTGATCGCCATGGTGTCTTCTCCCAAGCACGTGTGTCAGCCCCTCTACGCAGAGCTGAGCAAAAACCGGAACCAACCTGGCCCTGCAACCAGCCCTCGGCATCGCAACTCAGTTGCCGCCAGGCGTGCTCCACGCCGGCCATCCGGGCCACCTGCGTCGTCAGCGAAGCGGCCGAAGACCGTGACCGAGGAACGAGGGAGCGGACTGAGGAGGCCTCGACGAGGTCTATGTGGACCGGCATGCGGCCACGGCGGGCCATGCCCGGCATGACCAGCGCGCTCTCGAGCTCGATCTGCGCCACGAGTCCACTGCAAAGGCAGACCAACAGCAGGGTCAGGACACGCATCGGCACTCCTTCAGGCCAGCACGTCCGCCCCCCCCGTCGAGCTGATCAGCAGGGTGGTGGGCATGCCATCGAGCAGGTTGTTGTAGTTGCTGAGGAAGTCTTCCGCTCCCGTGGCCGGATCTTCGGGAAGCTGGAAGCCCAGAAAAACTACCGTCGCATCGCGGGAATGCTCGTGCAGCGTATCGGCAAACGCTGCGCTCGAGACCGCGATCTCGACCTTCGCAGGAATCCGGGCTGCCGCAACCAATTCGTGCAGCTCCGCCTCCGCAGGTCCCGCCTCTTTCTCAGCACGCACCATACGCAGAATGCGCAATGAGGCTTGTTTCCAGCCCCAGTTCTGGATCAGCAGGTAGGACAAGATGACCATCAGCGAGCCATTGGCCTGCCCGCGCCACCAGATATCGATGCGCTTGGGCTCTTCGACCGTCGGCAGACCGCCGTCTACGGCCAGGACCAGGCTCATGCCCACAGTTTGCGCGACCTGCAGGTGGTCGACGAAAGAGCGCGCCCGCTCGAGGTCACGAGACCAGCCCAACATCACCAGGTTCGGCTTGAGCGGTCCGATCGAATGGCACTGCAGCAAGCTGGAGAGACCGAGATCGAAATCATTGGCCAGCAAGACCTCGGGAAAAGCGGCCAGGCCGTTCTCTTCGATGAAGCGCTCGAGGCGGCCCAGATGCTGCTCCCTCACCGTCTGCAGCTCGCCCGAGCTGCCGATCACGATCTCTGCCAGGGTCACCACCCCGCGCCCACTCTCCAGCCAAATGGCGTACTGCGTCAAGGTCAGCCGCGTGTGGGGGTTGCCTGTCAGCACCAGCGTGGTCGGCCGCCAGTTTTTCGCGTGGGCTGGCTCTGACGACAACTTCAGCAGGTTCTCGCGGACCCGCGAAAAGTAGAAGCCGCGCCGGGCGTCACCGAAGGCCGTCGACAGTACACTACGGCTGACGTAGTAGAACAGACCGGCGATCACGGCCAGGGCGACCAGGGCCGAGATCCAGTCGATCAAGAACGCCGCGGCCAGGCAGCCGATCGCCCCGAGCAACGCCGTGCTCCAATGGAAATAGCGGAACCGGGGCCGAAACGAAGGGTTGCGCGCGACCGTCTCAACAAACGCCGCCACATTCGTGATTCCATAGGCGTACAGGAAGAACATCGTCAAGATCGAGGCGACGATGTTCAGGGCACCGCCACCAGCGGCGTTTCCCGCGAATCCCAGCACCAGCAAAGTGATCACGAACGTCAACATCAACCCGCGCCGCGGCTCGTCGTCGGCGCCTGAGCCGACTGCGAAGGGGCGCAGCTTGCGGAAGATGTCATCGCGCGAGAGCGCCTGCAGAATGCGCGGCGCACCCATGAACGAGCCCATCGCGCTCGAGAGGGTGGCGGCGAAAACACCGGCGACAACCAGATAGCCGGCGTTGAACAGTGCCAGATCCAAGAGACTGCCGTAGGGGCGCTCGATCATGGTCTCGCGGCTCAGCGCCCCGCCGCAGAGAACCGCTTCGAGCAGGTAGATCACAAACCCCACACCGATCGCGGCCAGCGTTCCTCGGGGGATCGAGCGCGAAGGCTCCTTCAGATCTCCCGACATATTCACCCCGGCCATGATGCCGGTCACCGCCGGGAAGTAGATCGCGAAGACCACCCAGAAGTTGTTGCCGGTTGTGTAGCCCGTGCCGAGGTTGGCCTTGAAGGTCGCGCTGTCGAAGCTCGCTATCGCCCCCCCCATGAAGGCGATGATCGCCAGCACAAGCACCGCGAGGATGAAATACTGCACCTTGATGGCCCAGCCTGCGCCGAACAGGTTGACCACAAACAGCGCACAAGCCGTCCCAAAGGTCAGGATCATGAACCACGGCTGCAGCTGCGGGAACGTCGCGACCAGGGCTTCGACGAAGCCGAGGATGTAGAACGGCACCGAGAAGGCCTGCGCCAGGAACAGCGTCAGGCCGATAGCGCCGCCCGATTCCTGCCCCAGCGAGCGCGAGATCATGAAGTAGGCGCCGCCGCCCTTGACGGGGACGTTGGTCGAGATCGCCGCGATGGACAGGCCCGTGAAGAAGGTGATCGACTTGGCGATGATCAGGATCAAAATGGTGGCCAGAATGCCGGCCTGACCGGTCACGAAGCCGGCCCGCATGAACATGATCACGCCCAGAATGGTCAGGATCGAAGGCGTGAAGACGCCTCCGAAGGTGCCGAACTTGTTGCCGGTCGGGGCTTCTTCAGCCATGCCGGGGGCCTTTCCTGGGAAGCGAAGCGGTGAGAGCCGGAGGATAGCGGGAATGCCAGGGGAATTCAATCGCAGCTGCCGTGTCACGGCCACTGCGGTATGATCAAGCCCATCGTGCTCCACACATCGGGAGGCCAGCCCTGCTATGAAAGTCATCATCGTCGGTGGAAATGGGACCATTGGCAGGCGGGTCCGCGACCACCTGCAGGCCAACCATGAGGTGATTGTCGCGGGCAGGGCCTCAGGCGATGTGCGCGTCGACATCGCGGACAGCGCGACCATCTCGAAGATGTTTGGTGCAACGGGCCGCGTCGACGCCGTCGTCTGCATCGCAGGTGATGCGAAGTGGGACCGGCTCACCAACTTGAGTGAAGACGACTTCTACATCGGGATCCGCAGCAAGCTGATGGGCCAGGTGAACCTGGTGCGCCTGGGTCTGGAGCTCCTGCAGGAGAACGGCTCGTTCACGCTGACTACTGGGATCCTGGCCGACGACCCGGTGGACATGACGACCAGCGCCGCGATGGTCAACGGGGCCATCCACAGCTTTGTCCGGGCTGCGGCCCTCGAGCTGGGCAACGGCGCGCGCATCAACGCGGTCTCCGCGGGGCTGGTCGAAGACGCGCGCGAGAAATACGAGGCGTACTTCCCCGGACACAGTCCCGTATCGATGGACAGGGTCGTGCAGGCGTACGTGAAGTCGATTCTGGGGAAGATCACCGGGCAGGTGATCCGGGTGTATTGATGGGGGGCGCCATCGACGCCAAGATTCGACAATGAGCCTCGCGACTGCAACAGCTCCTGGTTCGACATGCATTGTGCACGATACGAGACCTGCCGGGGGCGACTTGTCGAGCCGCGGGTTTCTGGCGTCTGCCCCTGCTGTCTCTACCCGACGCTCAGGCGACCCGATCTGCTTCCTCTGTAACTTGCTAGACGATGGCCAGGTTGACCCGCATACCGACGAGGTCTGGGGAGGATCCAACGGGGACTATTCCCTGTCGCAGGGACTCGGGACACTCCGCAGCGAGTTGCTTTGACAACTCCACCGGAGCTACGGGCGTCTCAGACGCCAGCAACAACGTCATGTTCGATTTCCAGCCCAACTCGATGGTCGATGCGAGCGGAAACGCAGTCACAGGCACGGTCGACTTCTACGCGACCTACATCGACCCTACGGATCCAAACTTCGGCATCTCGATGCCTGGCGGGGATTTCTACGCCCTCAACGCGGCCGGCGAAGATGGGGTCTTGCGCTCGTATGGCGTGGTTGTGGCCGAGGCCGAGGATGCCAACGGCGACCCGGTCAACTGCAGCAACGCCCCCGCCACGGTCTCCGTGCGCATCCCGGGCTCTCTGCTCGCTTCGGCGCCGGCGACCATCGACATGTGGAGGCTGGTCAACTCGGTCTGGGAGCCGTTCACTATGGCGACACGGGTGGGAAGCTTCTACGAGTTCGAGACCAGCGGTCTGGGCAGCATCAACTGCGACATCTTCGGCAGGCGCGCGTTCGTCGAAGGCACCGTCTGCGACCCGGCCACGGGACTTCCGCTGCCGTTCGTCGCCGTGCGCACCGACCAATACATCACTTTCACGGGATTCGACGGCTCCTACACGCTCTTCTTGCCATCCGGACGCAGCTTCGACGTCGCCCCCGATGGCCAGCCGGCCCAGAACACAGGGACCCTGCAGGCAAGCACCGTCACGACGCTGGACTTCTGCACCGCGACCGGAGGAACCGGCGGCACCGGCGACGTCAAGATCACCTTGGAGTGGGACGCGGCGGTCGACCTCGACCTGCACGTGATCGACCCCTGCGGCAACATGATCGACTACACGAATAAGACGGCGACCTGCCAGGGATTTGTGGGCGAGCTCGACGTGGACGACGTCAACGGTGGACCGGGCTCAGTGGAGAACACCTTCTGGGGATTCGGCGCCGCGCCGACCGGAACCTACTCGTACTATGTCGAGTATTTTGGCGGCTCGGGGAGCGCTTCCTACACGCTCACCGTGATCGTAGACGGGACCATGATGACCCCGATCACCGGGACTCTGACGGCGACCGGCCAGATGTCGTCGACCGCTTCCTTCACTCGCTAACAGGCCGTGCAGCACGCCGGCACCTCCCTGACCGGTGTCCTGCAATGCCACTCTTGCCGCGTCCCCCCAGGGCTGGTAGAGTGCGCGCTCCTGAGCCCCTCGGTGGGCTCAGTTTTCGTTCAGGGCAGGATCATGAACCGACCAGAACCTCTGATCGCCGCACGCGAGTTGGCAAAATCTTTCGGGGACAACCATCTGTTCTCCGGACTCAGCTTCACGCTGCACGCCGGCGAGCACGTCGCCCTGATCGGCCCGAATGGCTCCGGGAAATCGACGCTGCTGTCGATCTTGACAGGCGCGCAGGACCCCGACGAGGGCGAAGTGGTCTGCCGCCGTGGGCTCACTCGGGGTTACCTTTCGCAGGAACCGAGCTACGGTCAGGACGCGCGCGTTGAGGATGTTCTCCGTACGGGTCAGGAAGACGTGCGGAGCATCCACCGGCGCCTCGAAGCCATCGGCATCGAGCTGGAGACCGCCGACGACGAACTGCTGCACCAGCTCCTGGCCGAACAAGAGACGCTGCACGCACGCCTGGACAAACTGCACGGCTGGGAGCCCGACCGCGCGCTGGAGCGCGTCCACAGCGACTTCGAGCTGCCGCCTCTCGACCGCCTCTGCAACCAGCTGTCTGGGGGCGAGTCACGGCGCTTGGGGCTGGCGCGGCTGTTCCTCGAAGCTCCGGAGCTGCTGATCCTCGACGAGCCCACCAACCATCTCGACCCCGAGACGGTCGAGCGGCTCGAGGAACATCTCGCCGCCTACCCCGGAAGCCTGCTGTTCGTCACCCACGACCGCTACTTCCTCGACCGCGTGGCCAACCGGCTGATCGAGCTCGATCCCGGCCGCAGCCGCAGCGGCGCGGGCCAGCTGTACATCCACGAAGGCAACTACAGCTCTTTTCTCGAGGCGCGCGCCGAGCGCGAAGCCTTTGAGCAGCGGGCCTCGGACAACCGCAGCAATCTGATGCGTCAAGAGCTCGCCTGGATGCGCTCGGGCATCAAAGCGCGGCGCACACGCCAGAAGGCCCGGGTCGAGCGCTTCGAGCAGCTCTCTTCGACCATCGACGACCAGACCAGCACGGCGGACCTGCGGCTGATCATTCCCAGCGGACCCCGACTCGGCAACCGGGTGCTCGATGCACACAACCTGTCCAAGAGCTTTGGCAACCAACACCTCTTCTCTGGGCTGGACTTCCGCCTCGAGAAAGGCGAGCGCATCGGAATCCTGGGAGGCAACGGGACCGGCAAGACCAGCTTCTTGAAGATCCTGCTCGGCGAGCTGGAACCGGACAGTGGCGAAGTGGTGCTCGGCCAGAACACCGTGCTGGCATACATCGAGCAAGACCGGGCGCGTCTCGATCCCGAGAAGACGATCCAGGAAGAGGTCGCGGGCCACAGCCAGATGATCTCGCTGGGGAACCGCGAGCTGCACGTCATCAGCTACCTCAAGAGCTTCTTGTTCGCCGAGGACCGCATCCAGACCCGCATCGCCAAGCTCTCCGGCGGAGAGCGCAACCGCGTGCTGCTCGCCAAGTTGCTGCGGGATGGTGGGAATGTGCTGCTGCTCGATGAGCCGACCAACGACCTCGATCTGCCCTCTCTGCGCGCCCTTGAAGATGCGCTGTTGCATTTCCCGGGCTGCGTGTTGATCGTCAGCCACGACCGCTTCTTCCTCAACCGTGTCGCCACCTCGGTGCTGGCCTTTGAGGGCGACGGCGAGGTGCATCAGTTCGACGGCGACTATGAGGTCTATGCTGACTGGCGACGCAAACGGCGCGAGGCCAAGAAGGCCAAGAAGCCCAAGACACGCACGCGCAAGAAGGTCGCCCCCGCCAAAGAAGACAAGTCCGAGGCACGCCGGCTGGCCAAGGCACTGACGAGCGCCGAAAAGAAGATCGCCACGCTCGAGCAGTCGATGGCCGCTGTCAAGAGCCGCCTCGAAGACCCCGACCTCTACAGCCAACCGGAGGGGACCGCTGAAGCGGACGCCCTCCAGAAACAGCTCGCGCAGAGCCAGTCGCAACTCGACGCGCTCTACGCCACATGGGAAGAACTGGCTGCGGCCAGCGAAGGAGCCTGAAATGCGTTTCTCCCGTCTCTTCAACCGCGTCAAGTACGACTTTTCCGCGGACGCCGAAGTGGTCTCCCATAAGTGGCTCGACCGGGCGGGTTTTCTCGACAAGCGCGCGGCGGGAGTCTACAGCTTCACCCCGATCATGACCCGCACGCTGCGCAAGGTGATGGCCATCGTCCACGAAGAGATCCAACGCGAGGGCGGCCAGGAGGTCATCTGTCCGATCATCCAGCCACGTGAAGCCTGGGAGAGCTCGAAGCGTTGGCAGGCCTATCAGGCCGGCGGGAACTCGTTCTTCTGCACCGACCGGCGCGGCGGCGAGTTCATCCTGGCGCCGACCGCCGAGGAGATGGTGGGCTTGATGGGACACGCTGGCGTGTCGAGCTACAAGGACCTGCCGTTCATTCTCTATCAGCAGCAGCAGAAGTTCCGCGACGAGTTCCGCCCGCGCTTCGGGCTGATCCGCTGCCGCGAGTTCATGATGATGGACGCGTATTCTTTCGACGCCGACGCTGCGGGCCTCGACCTGTCCTATCAGGCGATGGACCGCGCCTACCGGCGCATCTTCGACCGCCTGGGCCTCGGCTACGTGGTCGTCGACGCCGATACCGGTGCGATCGGCGGCTCGGCGTCGCAGGAATTCATGGTCACCGCCGAGACGGGCGAAGATGAGCTGATCTTCTGCGCGGCGTGCAACTACGGCGCCAACGTCGAGAAGGCGGTCGGGCGCATCGAAGTCTTCGACGACAGCGCGGTCGAGGAACAGCCGCTGGAGGTCAAGTCGACCCCCGGCGCGGTCAACGTCGAGCTCTTGTCGCAGGCCCTGGGCATTCCCGTGCCGCGGCTGGTGAAGACCATCCTCTACGAGGCGGTGCTGCCCGGCGAAGAGGGCACGCGCACCCAGCTGGTGGCCGTGATGATGCGCGGGGACCAGGCGATCAATGAGATCAAGGTCTCCAACCACCTGGGCGCCATCGGGTTGCAGCTGGCCAGCGAAGAGCAGGTGAAAGCTCAGACCGGCTCGATCGTCGGCTACGCCGGACCGGTCGGCCTGCCGGAGAGCTTCCTGCTGCTCGCCGACAGCACGTTGCAGAAGATGCGCAACATCGAGGTCGGCCACAACCAGGCCGACGAGCACGTGGTCGGCGCGAACTTCGGGCGCGATTTCCGCAAGCCGGTGTTCGCCGACTTCCGCAAGGTGCAGGTCGGCGACGGCTGCCCGCGTTGCGAAGCGACCCTGACGTCGGTGCGCGGGATCGAGGTCGGGCACATCTTCAAGCTCGGCACCAAGTACTCCGAGGCGATGCAGCTGCTTTTCCAGGACAAGGACCAGAAGCTCAAGCCGATCTTCATGGGCTGCTATGGCATCGGATCCAGCCGCGTGATCGCCGCCTGCGTGGAGCAGACGGCCGACGAAAAGGGCATCCGCTGGCCGATGGCCATCGCGCCGTTCGAGTGTGTGGTCGTGGTCACCAACCCCAAGAAGGCCGACCTGCTCGAGGGCGGTGAGCAGGCCTACAAGCAGCTCCAAGACGCGGGCATCGACGTCTTGCTCGACGACCGCAAAGGTCGGCCCGGCGGCAAGTTCAAGGAAGCCGAGATCATCGGCTTCCCGTGGCGGCTGACCATCGGCCGCGACTACGCCTCCGGTCAAGTCGAGCTGACCGAGCGCAGCAGCCTCGAGACATCGAAGCTGCCCGTGGCCGAGGCCGTGGCGCGGGTGATCGCAGAGGTGCGCAAGGCGAAGCTGCACGAAACGCCGGCGTAACTGGCTATGCAGACTGCGGCGCAAATCGCTTCGCCAGCCACCACGGCGGCGGCCCGCTGGCTTCGTTGTCCTCCTCGCCGGCCATCCGGGCCGACTGCGTCGTCCGCCTCGCCAGCGAACCACCGGCGCGGCACCTGGCTTCACGATTTACGCCGCTGCCTGCTATATCTCGCACTACAAGTCTGGAGAAACCAGCCATGCGCCCCATCCTGGCAATCTTGTGTGTGTCCTCACTGCTGCTCGCGGAGACCAGCCAGCAGGGCTGGGAGATCCGCCGCCTGCAGAACAGCGAGGTCACGCCCGCGATCACAGCGAACGCTGTCCAGATCCTGCGCGACCACCGCCACGACCCCTACGGCACCGACATCCCCTTCTCGGCCGACGGCAAAGACTACGTGGGCCGTATCGAGCAGCACTACCACACGCCTGGCGGCGCGGCGACGCCCTGGGGCTACCACCCGGGCGTCTCGGTCTTTCTGGTGGTATCGACAACTCCCGGTGTCGCGCCGGCCAGCGACGCCCTCGATCCGGTGCGCAACGGCAACCTGCTGCTACGCCGCGGTTCACGGGGTGAGGAAGTGCGCGCCCTGCAACAGGCGCTGACCGCAGTCGGGATCAGCCTGGGCGACGACGGCATCTTCGGTCCTCTGACCGAGGCAGGCGTGCGGAGCTTTCAGCAGAGCGCGGGCATCACGGTCGATGGTGTGGTGGGACCGCAGACGATCGGAGCCCTCGATGTGGCGCTGGCTCCTCCTGCTGGGCAGCCCTGAGCAGGTCCGAATAAGAAGCCGCCAGCAGCGCGCTTTCCTCAATGCCAAATTCCCGCATCAAACGCCCGACCTGCTCCCGGCAGGCCTCGAGGTCATGCGTTGCGTCGAGCATCGCCTCCAGCTCCAGGAAATTTCCCAGCCCCTCGACCTCGTCCAGGTGGACACGCACATTGTCGACCAGGAACACCTCGCGCCGCTTGCGCACCGTCAACAGGGGCTCGCCACAATCAGCCAGCAAGGCACGGGCCTGCGCGCCTTCGGGGTCGAGCAGTTGATAGTCGCTGGGACGGACGCCCGCCGCTTCGGGGCGTCGGTAGTGGATCAACATCGCGCCGTGGAGGCTCGAGCGGCGGTGCTTTAGCCGTTCCTCGCCGCGCGCATCCAGCCGGTAGTACTTGTCCACCTGAACCTCCAGCCCGGGATGCGCCGTCGCCAGCCGCAAAGCCACCCGCCGCGCTCCAGCAACATCGGCCAGCGGGGCCTTGATCTCGAGGTTGCGCGGCATCAGTCCGCCAGAATCCGCAGCCGCTGCCGCACCAGCCAGGACGAACAGGCGGCCGTGTTGGCCGGCACATCCGGCAAGGGGCTCTGTTCGCGGGCCTCTGCCAACAGCTCCTCCAAGCGCTGCCAGTTGGCCCGGTGGCGGACGTCGTCGCTCGGAGCGATGGCCAGCATCTCATCTCCCGCCCGCTTCGCCTCAATCAGCTCCACCGCCTCGTCGAAGCCGTACTCCGGCGCGAGCAGATCGAGCCGCGTCTGGAGCTCCCGGGTCTTGAGCAGATGCAACCCGGTCAACGCGACACGGTACGCGTAGAGCAATCGTTTGACGCGGGGAACCGGGGCGCGCGCATGGTCCCGGCAGATGCCACGGAAGAAGCCGGAGTAGTGGTCATAACAACGCCGCGACAGAGAGTCGCGCGCCAGCTCTTGCAACTCGGCGAGCCAAGGGCTCGGCTGCAGCTGGCAGGGACTGAAGATGCGCTCGAGCATGTTCCCGTTCCCGCGCAGCATCAGCGCAAGCGCAGGACCGGCCTCATTGCTCGTGTAGTCGCACTCGACCCCTTCGAAGACCTCGAGACGCTCAACACCGCGAGGCACCTTGTCGAGGCCCAGAAATGCCCGCGTCGGGGCAAGGTGGATCGCTTTGAGGTCGAGATCACTGTCCCCTGAAGGAAAGCCGTAGATGTGGCTACCTGTCAAGCCGCAGAGCAACGTCTCCCCAGGTGGCGGGTGCTGCCGCAGGAAGGACTTCGCCAAGCGCAGCAGGGATTCATCCAGCACGCAACACCTCCTCGACGATCTGCACGCACAAGCGGTCGAGAGCCTCCACGTCCGGACTCTCTGGCAGGGGCGAGCTCGCGACGGCCGCGGGCACTTCAGCTTGCAGTGCCTCTGCGTGCGCCAGCAACGCGTCGTAGGACCAGCTACCCGCACGGATGGCCAGCAGCTCCTCGCGGTCGTGACGATGCACATGCACAGTGCCGCTGCGCAGGATCTCGAGCCCCATCCGCAGGAGACGCACCAGATGCTGCGCATGCTTGGTATCGTAGCCGAATTGCGCTTCCAGCGCCGCTCGCGCAGGGTTGCGGTTGCGCTTCCAGGCGCGGTACTGCTGCCAGTTGCGCAAGGCTGCGCCGTAGCTGCGCTCGCGCCGGATCGCCTCGAGGAAGTCCGCGCTGGGCGTGGCCGAAGACAGCTGGCCCCGTTCCTCAAGGGCCTGGGCTGCCTGAAGCTGGTCGCGGGGCAGCAGCCTCTTCTCTGGCAACCCGAACGCTTCCCGCTCGGGCGCTCCCTTCGGAGGCTCGAGCAGCCAACGCCGATGGCTACGGATGCGCTTGAGCTGCGACAGCGCATAGCCCGTGAAGCTGGCGCCCGCGCGTTGGGAGAGGAACTGCTGCCGGGCCGCCAACAGGCGTTCGCCTGCGGGGCTGACATGTCGATGGTGCTCGGGGCGGGTAAACAGTGTCTCGAGCAAGCTTGGATTGCTGGCCGCTGCCAACCTCATGAACTTGCGCAACTCATAGATGACGTGGTCGGGACTGAGCTCAACCTGCTCAGGCCCCCCCCGAAATCCAAAGTACCAATCACGAGGCCCCACGCAGACCCCTTTCAGGTCCACATCGCTGCCCTGTCGTGCCAAGCCGTACGCCTGGCTGCCGTGCACGGTTTCGTAAATCAAGCAGTACTGCATATTGACGTCGGGAAGCGGCTTCACAACCGGCTGCACAAATGCATGGAACGCCCATCGTGTATAATGTGCCAGCGTCGTGTCAACGGTGGAGTCGATGCCGAGAGCCTCAGACAACACTCCCAATCCTCACACGCCTCGTCCCGCGCGGCGATCCACGGGACGCGTCGGCTCCGAGGCGCAACCCCGGCTGTTGCAGGGGCTCGAGACGGTCAACCTCGACATCGATATCGATGCGGAAGAGCCGAAGTCTGCGCTCGAGACGGGCATCACCGGCTTGACCCGACTCGGGGACTACCTGATCGAAAAGACCCTCGGTGTCGGCGCGATGGGCCTGGTCTTTCAGGCGCATGAGAAGACCCTCAACCGCAAGGTCGCCCTCAAGGTCCTCAAGTCGTCCCTGAACCGCGACGAAGAGTTCTGCAAGCGCTTTCTGGTCGAGGCACGAGCTGCCGCAGCGCTCGACCACCCGAACATCGTGCGTCTGTACCGGGTCGGCAAAGACCGCGAGACCGGTCGCCTGTTCATGTCGATGGAGTACGTCGAGGGCCGCGACCTCGACCGCTTCATCGAGCGCGGCAAGCTGACGTTTTCGAACATTTTGCGCGTCGCGATGTCGGTGGCCAACGCGCTGGAGCATGCGCGCCAGAAGAAGCTGCTGCACCGGGACATCAAGCCCAAGAACATCATGCTCGGCTCGAAGAAGCGGGTGTTGATCCTCGACTTCGGACTGGCCAAATTCAGTGGCGGCAAAGACATCACACGCTCAGGGATGGTGATGGGCTCGCCCGATTACATGGCTCCGGAGCAATTCGAGACGAGCGATGTCGACCACCGAGCAGATCTCTATTCGCTCGGAGTGGTGCTCTACGAGATGCTGGCGGGCGGCAAGCCCTTCGCTGGGGACTCCGTCGCAGACCTCATGCACCTGCACAAGTACGCCTTCCCTCGCAACGTCTGCAAGCTGCGCCGCAACGTACCGGCCGGGTTCGAGCCGATCCTGGGCAGGTTGCTGGCCAAGAACCGTGAAAAGCGTTACGAGACCTCACGCCAACTGTACAAAGACCTGCGCAAGCTACGCACCGAGCTCGAAGAGAGCGGGGAGATCGACGGCCGCCCGGGGGGCAATCCTCTGGAGCCGGTACGGCCGCATGAAGCGGGCAACTTCGACGACGATGACATCATCGATGTGCGCAGCAGCCAGCCGGCGCGCGGCGCCCGGCGCAAGAGCCTGCCGGCGCGCAACCGATTGTTGGCGAGCTTTGTCGTGTTGCTGCTCCTGGTCGGCCTGGGCACAGCTGGCCTGACTGCCTGGAGCCAACAGGCGCCGGTCAATCGGGCGCGCCGCGCGGAGAGCGTCGCGTGGGGCATGCCGGTGGCGGCCTGGACGGGCGATGACGGAATCTGGAGTAGCGTCGGGGGCGTGCAGTGGCAGCGCGGTCCAGACCCTACCCGTCCTGAGCAGGTCAGCCTGTCGGGAGATGGAAGGCTGCTCCGCAGCACTGGCAACGACATTTGGCGGGTCGAGGGGTTGCTCCTGGAGCGTGGCGCGCGCTCCTGGGCGATTCATGTTGAAGTCGGAGGGCGTCCCTACGTCGGCTTGCGCTTCTTCCGTCTGGGCGCAACAGTTGTGCGCGCATTCGAAATATTGCATCAGGACGCGGACGGCGAGACAATGGCCGCCCTCGACCTGCAGGCGGTCGTCTATCCTGCAGAGGGACTGGATATCTCCGTCTCAGTCGTGAAAGACTATGCAGCATTCGAGGTGGCAGGGGTGCTCGTAGCTAGCAAGACCCTGCCGGAGAATGCCCAGCAGTTCAGCCTGAGCGTAGTTGCCGAAGAGGTGGGCAACTGCAGCTGGCGCGCACTGCAGCTTAGGCAGGGCACCCTGCCCCCGCCCCCTTGAGGAGACACAGATGTGCGGACGTTTCGTGCAACTGACAGCTGCGCCGGAGAGCCTGTACAAGGCACTCAAGCTGCAAGAAACGCCGCAGGCTGCTCCGCGCTACAACCTCTGCCCCACCCAGACGGCCTCGGTGCTGCGCTTGCGCAAGGGCGAAGACACGCGCAAGCTCGAGCCTCTGCGTTGGGGTTTGATCCCGCGTTGGGCCAAAGACAAGAAGATCGGTGCGCGCATGATCAACGCCCGAGCCGAGACTCTGGCCAGCAAACCCTCCTTCAAGGCCGCCTTCCGGCGCCGCCGCTGCCTGATTCCCGCAGACGGGTTCTACGAGTGGAAGAAGCCTGCCGATAAGGGTCCCAAGCAACCCTATCTGATCAGGGTGCGGGGCGATGTGCCCTTCGTCTTCGCAGGCCTCTGGGAAACCTGGCGTGGGGAGGACGAGCTGATCGAGAGCTTTACGATCATCACAACCCAACCCAATCCGCTCTGCGCCACCATCCACAATCGCATGCCCGTGATTCTGTCCCCCGAGAATTACGAGCTCTGGCTCGATCCCGAGCTGGACGAGCTCGAAGCTCTGATACCCTTGCTGCAGCCGTTTCCGGCCGAGCTGATGGAAGCCTGGCCGGTCAGCACTCTTGTCAACAAGGCCGCGAACAACAAGCCTGCGTGCCTGGAGCGGCTCATCCTTTGAAGAATACCCCTCCCGAAACTTCGCGGCGGCGCGCACCGCATCCGCTGGATAACGTCACGGTCGTGCTGCTTCGGCTTGCCATCGTGTTCTTCTGGCTGATGCCGATGCCCTTCCTGCGGAGCTTCTTCGACTGCCTGGTCCACCTCAGCATGCCGTTTCTGGGTCGCAGGAGAGCCGTGGTTCGTGACAACCTCGCGCTGGCATTGGGCCACACGCCCTCCGAGCGCAGGGTGCGCTGGCTGACGCGCAGATCTCTGCTCAACTTGGCGTTGACCAGCGCCGAGCTTCTACGCCTGCCGGTCTTGCAGCGGCGCATGCTGCGCAAGATCCGCGTGCATGGCCTCGAACACTTCCAAGCGGCGGCGGCCAAGGGTCGAGGAGTGCTCGTCATCACCGGGCACCTCGGCTCTTTCGAACTGCTCGCGCCCCTGTTCCTGGCCCGGGGCTATGTCACCCCGCAGTTGGTGGGAAGGAAGCTACGGAATCCCGCGGCCAACAAACTGCTGGTGGCCGTGCGTGCCTCCACGGGTGTCAAGACCATCCACCCTTTCGAGTCTGCCCGGAAGATTGTCCGTCGCCTGCGGGCTGGCGAGGGGATCGGCTTCGCCATCGACCAGAATCAGCGCTATGGCGCGGTCTTTCCGCATTTCTTCGGCAAGCCCGCTGCGACGACAGCGGCGCCCGCGGTCCTGTCCCGCATCAGCCGCGCGCCCGTGGTGCCGATTTTTGTGGTGCGCGGACGTGATGGACGCCTGAGCTGCCACGTCTGGCCCGCGATGGAGTTCGAACGCTGTGCCTCGCGCAAAGAGGAGCTGTTGCACAACACGGCGCGCTTCACGCGGGCCCTCGAGCGCGCTGTCCGGACCTGGCCCGAGCAGTGGTTCTGGTTCCACAAGCGCTTCCGCACGCGACCCAGGACGGAGGGTGGTAGTGGAGGACGGCGCGGCGCTGACTACTTCAACAGCCGCAATCGGCGCCGAGCCAGAATCGCCGCGGCCAAGGGCTAGGCCTTGGCCAGCCCACAAGCCTACCCGGACAGGTGGGCGCGAGCCCGGCGTTGGGCTTGCCCGGGCTACGGGCTTCTGGCTGCGGACTCCGGGCTCCAGGTTTCTGCCAAGGGACTCGTCATGAGTAGAGACCACCGGAAACTCCGGGAATTCCAGCAGGCAGGCTGAAGTCTGAAGCCGGAGGCCTGAAGCCACGGCGGGGGGACGCCCCTGAACCCACAGAGCCGCCGAGCTTGTCCAAGGCTACTTGTGGGCAATGGGGCTGCCTGGGCCCAGGCACCATCCCCGCTATGGGTCTTCAGCCAACATGCGCTTGAACCCCTCGATCATCGGGATCTTCAGCGGATCCAAGCCCGCCTGCTCGGCCAGAGCACAGCTGACAAAGTCGAACAGCCACATCGTGCCGAACATCTTCTCGAGCAGGTTGCTGCCCTCGACATCGACAACCTCCACCCGCAACTCACGCGAACGCAGGAAAGCGACGGTCGTCCGCACTCGGCGAGCCATCGCGGAGGAGAGATCTGGATCACGCAGGATCACCACGACGAAACGAGCCAAAGGACGCGTAAACCCTTCCATCTCATTATGGTTGAGCTCGGGCAGTGGATAGAAGAAGGCCGGGATCTTGGCGTTCTCATTGAACTTGATCTTGACCGCCCGCCCTGCGGAGGACGCCAACGGCTCGTTCGCATAGATCAGCGGAATATGATCCACGATCCGAGCCGCAAGCGCTCGGCCCCGCTCCTCGATGCTCCCACGGCTCTCGAGCCAAGCACGAAGGGAAGAGAGGGTCGTGGCGGTATCGGTCAGGCAGCCCACGTTCTCGAGCACAGCCAGGAAGGCGCCGAAGAAGAGACCGGCCCCGGCACGCGGCTGGAAATCAGGTTGAGGCTTCAGCAGCTCGACATGCGCCACGCCGCGCGCCCGGGCGCGCTCGAGAAGCAGGCCCCCCGCAGTGAACGCGACGATGCGGTCCGTACGCCCACAGGCGTCGTCGAAGGCCGCCAGCGTCTCTTCGGTGTTGCCGCTGAAGCTGCAGACGAACACCAGCTCATCAGGGTCCAACTGCCATGGAACGGCATAGTCTCTGGAGATGCGCACCTCGATGCCACGCTCTTGCAACCAGGCTTTCAGGAAGTTGCCCGGGAACGCGCTGCCGCCCATCCCCAGGATGCTGATGCGGCCTGGCGAGGGTCCGCGCAAGGTGCTTCCGACCTGGCCTACCAGCGCTGCGCCGGTCGAGAAGTGCTTCGGAAGATCTCTCACCGAATCGAGCATAGCCAGGCTCCTGTTACAACCATGTTACTTGTCCCCCATCCGTCCCCAGAGCCGCAGAACAGGCGCATCTTGGCGCAGAAGCAAGCGGCCGGGCCCGCGCCCCTCGTAGACAGCCTGTCCCCGGCCCGTCACAATGATGGCATAACCGCGCCCATCGCGGTTCTGGAGCCCAACATGCCACGACGCCGCGTACTCGTCATCGAAGACGACACTGCCATCCGCGACGGGATCGTCGACGCCCTGGAGTTCGACGGTTATGACACCTTCGAGAGCGGCGACGGCACCCGTGGCATGGACATGGCCGTGCAGGTCCAGTGCGACCTGTTGCTGCTCGACCTGCAGCTGCCCGGCAAGGACGGCCTCGAGATCCTGCAAGAGGTGCGCCGCACTCGTCCCCGACTGCCCGTCATCATCCTGACCGCACGCGGCGGCGAGGACGACCGGGTGGCCGGCCTGCGCCTCGGCGCCGACGATTATATCGTCAAACCTTTCAGTGTGCGCGAGCTTCTCGCCCGCGTCGAGGCCGTGCTGCGACGGTCTGCAGAACGGCCTCTGGACGTGGACAGCGTCGAGCTGCCGACGGGTGTGGCCGATTTTTCCCGCTGCGAGCTGCGCTTTGCGGACGGGAAAAGCTGCCCCCTGTCCGAAAAGGAGATGGAGCTGCTGCGCTACCTCGCCCGCAACCCGGGCCGGGCGGTCTCGCGCCAGGAGCTGCTTGCTAAGGTCTGGCGCATAGATCCCGCGGGCGTCTCGACCCGTACCATCGACATGCATGTCGTCCGCCTCAGGGAGAAGCTGCGCGATGACCGCAGCCATCCGCAGGTGCTGGTGACCGTACGCGGCAAGGGCTACATGTTCTCAGGTTGAACCTGGCCCGATCGGAGTAGTTGATGCGCCCCTGGAAAGTCTGGCTTGGCTTTGTCGCAAGCCTCGCAGTTGTGCTGACGGCGCTGGCATGGATCAGCCTGGCCGCGCTCGAGCTCGACCGTACCGAGGCCGAGGCCCAGCTGCGCGCTGTGACCGAAGAGAACCTGCGCCTGTCGCTGTGGCGGCTCGACTCAGCCGTGGCGCCGATCGTTGCCCGCGAGAACAGCTTTCCCTATTTTGCCTACAGCGCTTTCTACCCCACAGAGCGGGCCTACACCCGCATGTTCGCGCAGATCGAGCGGGGGGAGGTGCTGGTGCCCTCTCCTCTGTTGGACGTCGCCTCGCCCTTTGTCAGCCTCAACTTCCAGCAGGGCCCCGATGGCCTGAGCTCGCCGCAGGTCCCCCTGGGCAACATGCGCGATCTGGCCGAGACCGGCTTCATCAGCTTCGAAGACATCGAGGCCGCCCGCGGACGGCTCGCAGCTTTGGAGGCCGGCGTCGACCTCGGCCAGCTGCGCGTGCAGGTGCTACGCCCACGCTCGCCCGTGGTCAGCCTGGACAACAACCTCGGCGCCAACGATGAGCTCAAACTGGCGAACGTGGCCGGCCCGCGTAACCGCTCGGGCAACCAACAATCCCAGCTGATGATGAATACCAACGAGTACGTGGCCCGTAACTGGGTGGTGGCGGGCAACCCGGCGCAACAAACGGCCGATTGGTACGGCGGCGCTCCTCTGGAAGCCGTGGTCGACGAGGGCTCTTTCCAGCCGGTCTGGAAAGGAGGCCAGCTGCTGTTGGTGCGGCACATCGCGGTCGGAGATCTCGACTACCTGCAGGGGTGTTGGCTCGATTGGCCACGTCTCCAAGCCTGGTTGCTCGAGAGTATCGGCGACCTGATGCCTGGCGCGCGTCTGACCCCTTGCGCGGACCCAGGTGACCAGGAACGCAGGCTGGCGACCCTTCCGGTCCGGCTCGAGCCTGGAGAAGCGTCCGCAGAGCAGGCTCCTGCCCCGATGTCGCACCTGCGGTTTGCGCTGCTGGTGGCCTGGATGTGCTTCGCGCTGGCCAGCGGAGCCGTGGCCGCCCTGCTGGCCGGGGCGATCTCGCTGAGCGAACGGCGAGGTGCCTTCGTCTCGGCGGTCACCCACGAACTGCGAACGCCGCTGACGACTTTCCGGATGTACACCGACATGCTCGCAGAAGGCATGGTCCGCAAGCCGGAGAAGCGTCAGCGCTACCTCGAGACCTTGCGGCGCGAGGCCGACAGGCTCGGACATCTTGTCGAGAACGTGCTGTCGTACGCGCGTCTGGAACGCAGCGGCACCAAGGCGGCGGTCGCCGACCATCGACTCGCGGGCTTGCTCGCGGGCATCCAACGCCGGCTCATCGAACGTGCAGAGCGGGCAGACATGCAGCTGCAGATCGCCGAGCTCCCTGAGGACGCGACGCTGCGGGCAGACGCCACAGCTGTCGAGCAGATCCTCTTCAATCTGGTCGACAACGCTTGCAAGTATGCCGCCGAGGCTCAGGACAAGCGCATCCACCTGCAGGTCGCCGTGGCCGGCTCGAAGCTGGTCTTCCGGCTCTGCGACCACGGCCCGGGTGTGGCCGCCAAGGAGGCCCGACGGCTCTTCCAGCCCTTCCGCAAGTCGGCCCGGGACGCAGCCCACTCGGCTCCCGGGGTGGGACTCGGCCTGGCGCTCAGCCGCCGCCTGGCCCGAGCGATGGGCGGCGAGCTGCGAGCGGACACACAGGTCGCCGAGGGGGCCTGCTTCGTGCTCGAGTTGCCAGCGGCTTCCTCGGCTCAATCTGCATGAGGATCGACTTCTTCGAAGAGTTTCCCCAAAGCTCCCAGCTGCAACCAGCAAGGCAGATCGATTTTCCCAGCACGATCTTCCTGGCCGCTTGGAGCCTCTCGGGTTTCCTGCACGTGCAGGAACGACTGGCGCGCGTCCACGACGGGCTGGCCACTGCCTACTGGCCGCTGTTGCGACGCAGCTATTGGCTCTCTCCGTGCAGCAGCCCGCGTGAGCTGCGTCGGCTCACAGCAGAGCTGGGGCACCAGGCAGCCCCGGAGCGTTGGCTGTTCGACCTGGAGCTGCCCTACTTGCGTCCACGGGCTCTGTTTCGCAGACATCTCTGGCTGCAGCGCAAGGCGCAGATCGCCGAGCTCTTCGACACGGCAGACCAATACGGGCGGAAGGTGTACTGCGCCGAGTACCCGGTCGTTGCTGCTTGGCAGCGCCGCCTGCTGCAATGGTCGGGCCTCGCCTGGGACAGCGACGCCCAACCGCACACCCGGGTGACGATGTGCTATGGCAGCATCATCCGCTGGAGTGCGGTGCGACGACGGATACTGGACGATCTTTCCCGCGTAGCTCGGGAAGAGCCTTCGCCCGTGGCCGTGGGAGTCGGGACTCTGGCCCTCGGTGTCGACGGGAGGGAACCGACGCTCAGCCCGGCTGAGCTCGAGCGTGACCTCAACGCCCTTCAGGCTCGAGGTCTGCAGCACGCGATCATCTTCCGCCTTGGAGGCCTGACTCCGGCGCATCTCAGAATTGTGCACAGGTTCGTGTCGTAGCGTAGGACCTTCGCCGGCACGAGGAACGGCGGGCCCCGACGCGGTTCGCGACGGAGGGACGCGTCCAAAGAATCCGCACAGCCGGTTGAGTTGGGGCCGTTCTTAAGCCACTATTAACGCACAGACTTGGGATCGTGGTCCGTAGGACACGCGTCCGCAACACGGAGTCGCAGCGGGAAAAGTCCGTACCAATCGGAGGCCAGGGGCGTGCTAGAGATCATGTGGCTCAGTGGGCCAGACAGGGGCGAGACGATCGGATTGCAGATCGGGGAGAATGTCGTCGGCCGCAGCCGAAGGGCAGACATCACGCTGCGCGATCGTTCCTTGTCTATGTTCCATTGCCGCATCTACGTCAACGAAGCTGACGCCGCAGAGATCGAAGACGCCAAGAGTCTCAACGGCACCTATGTCAACGGACATCGGGTCCAGGCGATCCGCATCGACCTGCCCGTCGGCTGCGAGGTCGCCGTCGGCGCTGCCAGTTTCTGTCTGCGCCAGGCCGAAGGACAGGCCCCGGTGGCACGCCAGGAGCGCCAGGGCCGGCGTCTGTCCTACCGTGAGCGCCGCATCCAGAGCGAAGAGAGCAGCGCCGATGGGATCGCGCTCGCTGGCGATCCGAATGATCGCACGCAAGTGCTCGACAACCGACAGTTTCAGGCCGCTCCCGACGCCGCGGAGCGCCGCCAGGAGAGTGGACGACGTCGTCGCAGCCGCCGGTCGGAGTACCGCGAGGTTCCTCGGCTTGACGATGAGCCTCATCTGCCGCCGCCCCCCGAACCGGTGCCAGCTGGAAGTGCCGCGCCCCCGCCCGCTCCTCTTGACCTTGAGTCTGAGTTGCGCTCGCAGAAGCGCCTGGCGGAGCAGTTGCAGAACGAGAACCTCAAGCTGCGTGAGAAAATCGCAACCCTTGAGCAACAGGCCCGCAACCAACCTCCACCACCGGCCGCTGCTTTCGTGCCTCCTGCCTCGCCGTTCGGGGATCCTCTGGGGCCTGTCCATGACGACGCAAAGCCCGACGATCTCAAGGGATTCTGGTCCCAGGTGACCGTTGAGAAGGCATCAGCGGAATCTCCTGCCATCAACAGTGAAGACCTGCTGTCGCAAATCGACCAGCTCGACGGCGATCTGGTCTCGCACACTTACGCGATCGCGGCGCTCGAAGCCGAGATCGAGATTCTCAACGATGAGATCGACACACTCGAGGCGGAGCTGGAAGAGAGTGATGCGCGCTACGCAGAGCTCGAACAGAGCCTCCAGCCGGGGCAAGGCGCCCCCACCCCCGCGGCCACCCCGGTCGCCGAGCAGCAGCGGCAGTTGATCGACGAGCTGATCGACGATCTCGGCAGCTGACGCTCATGCCGTGCCGGGCCCGGTGTGAATGAACAAGACCGGCCGTCCGCGAAACGGGCCCGCGGCCAATTCGAGCAGAGCGGCCAGCGCCTTGGCGCCGTAGGTCAGCTCCAGCCCCAGCGATCCGTACTGCTTCTGCGCCCTGCGTGCTGCTTCGGTGGGGTGTCCATACCCGGTGCCGCTCTGATCGTGCACCACATGCATGGGCCCCAGCCGTGGGATCGGCCTTCCCCGCCAGCGTGCGAGCTGTGCGCGCAGCTTGCGGGCCCGCCAGGCAAGCAAGGGCCGGGTCGCGAGCAGGCGCCCGACGACACGTACGGCGAAGAGTGCAGGGGGCTGCGCAAAGGCCTCCGCCAACCCAACCCAGAGCCCGAGCACGGTTCCGCCGGAGCCCAGCGGCACAACCAGCGCGGCGGGTCGGGGGCAGAGTCCGGCATCGACCTGCGCGCGCAGCTCATGGGCCGCCAGGACGTATCCCAGTGCCCCGATCGGGCTGGAGCCTCCGACAGGAATCCAGCCCACCGTTCCAAACCTCCGAGCGCGGGCGAAAACCCAGGGCAGCACGCAGGGAAGCAGCGCAGCGTGCGGCAGATCGACAATCTCGCTGGCTGCCGCATGGGTGCGTTGGCGGTTGGCGAGCACATGGGCATCGGGTGGCTGGGGCACGAGGATGGGAACCACCCGAAACCCTGCCTGGACCCCGAACAGGCTGGTGGCTAATGCGTGATGGGAACCCCAGGCACCCGCGGTCACCAGCGTGCGGAGGCGACGCCGACGCGCGTCTGCCAGCAGGAACTCGAGCTTGCGGACCTTGTTGCCGCCGTAGAGTGCTGAGCTACGGTCCTCGCGCTTGACCCAAAACGGCCGCGCGCCTCCGACCTGCTCGACCGGCGTGGGCACCTGGGCGAGCCGCAGCCGTGCAGGCATCAACGGTGCAACAGCTCGCTCTTCGGCAACCACAGCATGCTGCCTTTGTATGCCACCATCGCCACAGTGTCCGCTGCCGGGCCCAGCGCCTCTCGCTGCACCGTGAGATCCGTGCCACGGGGAATCGTGCGCACGCTTTGATCCATCCCACGCTTGGTCGCGTGCGGCCACGCCCGCACGCTGAGGTTGGTTGGGTCTGCGGTCGGGTTCGGGCGCACCCTGACCTCATAATCGACAAGCCAGGTGGTCGGACGCCCCCGACCGACCTCGTTGAGCAGCGACAAGGCCAGCAATCCGATTCCCGCCGCCACCAGCATGAAGATGACAAAGACACCGTACTGGCGGGCCTGCGATGGACGCTCGTCGGTCATATTTCCTCCAAGGGTTGCCCGTGGGTGCTGGCTGCAGCGGGGTTTTCCACTGCCGCCTGCATGCCCGCTGTGGACAGCCAGGCAAGGGGACGCCCCCCGTGCGTGCTACGCTGCTCAGTTTTCAAGTTCGAGGTCCAGCAGCATCCAACGCGCTCCTCGCTTACGTACCTGAATCCGCACAGGCACGACGATCTCGACCGGCTCGCCCACATCGAGAGTCACCGTGATCGTCCATCGGCTGGTCCACGCCAGCGTGTCCGCCACCAGCGAGGGCTGGAAGCTCTCGGGCTGCTCGAAGCGTTCGGTCACCACCCGCCCCGCAGGATACTTGGCCATCACCTGCTGCATGAATGCGCCGAACACAGCAGGATCCGCCTCGGAATCGAGCAAAGCCTGTAGTTCCTGGTCCTGCCGCGAGGGTAGCAGGAGCAAGAGATTACGTATCCATGCGAGCACTTCGAAACGCTCTTCACGCTCGCGCAGCCCGTAGTCCTCGTGGTATTGCAGAGCTGCGGGATGCTCAGAGCAGGCAAGGATCTGGTCCGCAAGAGCCGCCGCATCCGTCCAGCGCTCCTGCGCACGGGCGATGTCGAACGCACCGACCAACTTGTCGAAGTTGTCGCGCCCGGCCCGGGCCTCGTCGATGCGCGCGGCGAGGTCCATCCGCGGGCAACTGAGCTCGAGCTCTTCGAGCAGCTCGAGTACCTGCGGCCACAACTGCGCCTGGCTGTTGCGGGCCAGAGTCTGTTGTCTTTGGGTATCGTTGTCGAGCTGGCGCGCTCGCTCGATCTTGACATCCAGGTCGTTGAGGTACTCGTGAAACGGACGCCGGTGCTGCGCTTGCCGGAGGGCCTCGAGCGCGGCACGAAGCTCCCCCTTCTCGAGCGCCGCCTCCGCTTGCAGCTCGAAATCGGTGGCCTCGTGCAACGCCGTCGACACCTCCTCGCGCATGCGCAGAGTCTCAGGCGTGTCCTCTTCGATCTGTCGCAGCAGGTCCTGCGCCCCCTGATAGTTACGTTGCGACAACAGACTCTCAGCGGTCTTGATCAGCCGCCTGCGCTCGCGGTCTTTCTGCTCCTGCAGCTCGCGTGATTGATGACGCTCTTCAGTTGCCAACTGCGAGAGCAAACCCTGCTCGTCGGCGTAGCCTGGCGCAATGAACTCCAACTTCTCGAGCATCCGCCGGCAGCCATCGAAATCACTCGCCGCCAGCATCTCTCGGACTTGCTCCTCGACATCGAGGACTTCGGGCAGAGGCGAGAGCACGCTGGGAATCTTCAACGCAGTCAATGAGGGTGCCGGCTTTCCAGCCACGATCTCAACGTGCCGCGCGATGGGGACAAAGCCCTGGCGTTGCACCTCCAGCCGATAACTCCCGGGAGGGTAGGCTTTCTGCGAGAATGTGACCGGCTCAGCGTCTCCAGGAGGACCAAAGGTCGCCGTTGCGCCGCGGGGCATCCCGGCCTGCACTCCGGTGAAGCTGAGCGTAATCAATTCGATGTCACCGGGGCCACGCTTCAGCACCGCCATCACGAGTGTCACCGCAAACACGGCAGCCGCTCCCACCAGGATCAGGACGTACGGCGAGATTCTCGCTCGCGCCCGATGCGTAGACTTGGCTGAGGCGACAATCGAAGCCCGCGTCTCAATGGTAGACCCCGAGCCCGCCGCCCTCAGTGGGGTCAGGTCGGTACCGGGCGTGGCTTTCTGGGTTTCTTCATTGCGCTGCGCCTGATCTTCGGGCGCGATCTCGTCGGCTTGAAGATTGAAGATCGAGAGCTCGGAGAGCTCTTGTTCGAGCTCTGGACTGGTCACCGGACGGCGCCCACGCACGGGCTGCGGCTCGGGAACCACACGCCGCGCCCCACCGTACCCCTGGGGTTCGGGTTCGGGTTCGGGCTCGGGCTCGGGCTCGTATTTGGGCCGAGGGGGGCGCGGCACACGTCCGCTGGGGGGAGGCTCGGGAGGTATCTCCGGATAGCCTGACGGCAGCCTCTCCGGCATCGGGCCCCGGACGGGCACTGGCTCTGGCAGGTTGCCAGGGATTCCGGCGGACCGCGCTTCGGGAACAGTCGGTTTTGGAGTGCGCGACCGGACGCTGACCGGCCCGACGAAGGGGCTGGGCACACGAGGACCGCGCCCCGCGCCTGGCTGGCGTTGCGTCACAGCGCGCGGAGTTGCCTTGGGGTTCTGGGCACTCGGGGTCGGGGAGCGTGCCGTCAGTGCGCGCGGAACCTGCGGAAGGTTGCCCGCCACGGGCGTGCGTCCGGTAGCCCGGCGCGGAACGGCCTGCGCCGCTGCGGCAGTTTTGCCGAAACTCTTGAGCCAGTCTTCCAGTGCCCGGCCGAGACTCTCGACGCTCTGGAAACGCTGCTCGGCCTCTTTGGCCAACAACTTGAGGCAGATCGCCGCCAGGTTCGGCTCACAGCCCGGCAACGACGGGACGGGCTGGCTGCGGTGCATCGCCGTCAACTCGGCCGGCGTCTCGGCTTCGAACGGGGCATGACCGCACAACAACTCATAGAGCACCACCCCGAGCGAGTAGATGTCGCTGCGGGCATCGTTGCGCCCCTCGGCGATCTCGGGAGCCGAATAGGAGCTGGGCCCCACCAGCACCATCGCGCGCGGATCGGAGGGGTAGGCGAAATCCAGGACCTTGGCCATGCCCGAGCGCATCAGCATGATGTTGCCCGGTTTGAGGTGACTGTGGAAGATCTTGCGGCGATGGGCGTAGGCCAGACCCTTGGCCGCCATGATGATGATCTCTACGACCTGCACCGGCGTCAACGCGGGGGCTGAGAGCAGGCGCGCACCGAGCCCCATGCCTTCGACCCATTCGTAGACCAGGTAGGGGGTATCCCGAAAACCGCCATCGAGCAGGCGGGCGATATGCGGATGATTCAGTTCCCGGACGCGCACCGCTTGATTGTGGATCTGCTCAAGAAAAAAATGGTTCTGGCCGAGATCTTCACGCAAAACACGCACGGCAACGTGCTGCCCGCTGTCTGTATGACGCGCTCGGTACACCTGACCGAGCGGACCTTTTCCAACGGGCGTCTCAAGCAGAAAGGCGCCGAGTTGTTGACCTGATGTCGGAGCCGGTGCGCCAGCCAAGGACCAACCTTTCCGAGCCCGGAAGAACCGGTCGTGGTGCAGGAGTGCATCGTCCAGTATAGACACTCGCATGCCGACCGCAATGGCTCGGCAACCATCGGCAAAAGCCCTGCTTGCCCGGCCACGGTAGGATGAGTAACCTTTAAGGGGCAGCGACGGCATACCGGCCGCCGTTGTTCGGAGGAGAAGGCTTGTCGTCAGAGCCCAGACGTAGCCGCGAGCTGCTTCGCCTGCTGTTTTCGCAGCTGCAGGAGGAATGGACGCTCTCGGAGTCACAGCGGGACGAGCTCGATGTGCTGCGCGCCCGGTCACAGAAACTCGAGGCCGAGGTGTTGAGGTTGCGCATTCGGCTCGTCAAGTCCGACGCCGAAATCGCCAGCCTGCGCACAGCGCAAGAGCGCAGACGCGCCCCTGCCACGCCCGAGCTGCCCGCCGCGCCCAAGCGCGAGCAGCCGCAGAGCGCAAAACAACCGCAGAGCCCAAGACAGCCGTCGAGCGCAAGACCCGTGCCGCCCGCCCAACCATCGAATTCCAAAGCCCAACTTGAAAACAACGAGATACCTGCCGCATACGTACCCGCCGAGCCCAACACGATGGAGCGCGTCGAGCCGGTGCCTGAGCCGGGCTCAGGCAATAGCTCGAGCTCTGGCAGAGGTCCAGGTTGCGACGGTGTCGAGCCACACCTGGAGCCCGATGGCCAGTGGTCGCTGCAGGTGTCGACCCAAGAACGCTGTCAGCTCGAGCTGGTGCGCATCAACCGCCAGGGCTTCAAAGAATTCCGCTCGGCAGTCGACCGCGCGCTCTGCATCTGGATTCCCGGGGGAACCACGGTGCTGGGTGACGAGAGCAGCCACGCGATGGAGTCGGAAAAACCGACGCACGCGGTGTACCTGCGGCCCTACTTCCTCGACAAATGCCCGGTCAGCAATGAAGCCTACGCACGCTTCTTGAAAGTGGCCGAGAGTCATGAGTTCTGCCATCCCGCCGAGCCACCGGGCAAGAGCCACGTTCCCGGACACTGGGGCAGCGCCGAGTACACCCGCGTCAGCGCAGAGCCCCACTGCCCGGTCGTGTTCGTAGACTGGTTCGACGCCTATGCCTATCTGGCGTGGGTGGGAAGGCGCCTGCCGACCGAGGCGGAGTGGGAGTATGCTGCCCGCGGCCGCCGGCGCTTCCAGTTCCCCTGGGGCAACACGTCCCCCAGCTCCAAGCGCGCGAACTACGCACGAGAGGTGGGCCACACAAGCCCCGTCGGCAGCCTGCCCAAAGGGAGCGCTGCCTGCGGTGCGATGGATATGGCCGGCAATGTCTGGGAATGGGTCTACGACTGGATGGGTCCCTACCGCAAAGCCAAAGAGCCCCGGGAATGCCCACGCGGTCCCGAAACCGGTGAGCACAAGCTGATCCGTGGCGGGAGCTGGAGCAGCCCCGAAGACAGCTGCCGGGGAGCGTTCCGGAACTGGTGCGACCCCTTGTCCCGTGGCCCCCACCTGGGCTTCAGGGGTGGATGCGACGACTTCTGATGTCGAGACCTCAGGACAGCGTCGGGTTTTTGGCGGATTTCTGAGCCTTCTTGCCCAGGCCCATGCGGGTCATCACAAAATGCACGAACCCGGGCATGTGTTGTCCCACGAAGGCTCCGAGCCGGCCGTGCGCCGTGAAGACGAATTCGCGTTTGCGGCGCTGGATCGCCCGCACCATCACCCTCGCGGCCTTGTCGGCAGGCCACATCAGGTTCGCCGGCCGGGGATCCTTGCGCGAAGCGTCGTGACGCCCGCGGTTGTCGACCTGGGCAATCTCACTCGCAACGAAGCCCGGATGGATCGTCGTACAGCTGACACCACTGCCGAACAGCTCTTGGGAGAGGGTCAGCCCCATGACCCGTACGGCCGCTTTCGAGGCGGCGTAGGCCCCCATGGTCGGCATGGCGGCGAAGCTGGCCACGCTGGCCACCAGCGCCAGACGGCCACCGGTCTTGCGGAGCTCGGGCAGGCTGTGGAAGACGGTGCTGGCGGCTCCGACCACATTGACCTCCATCTGCCGTCTCCAATCATCAGCAGTCAGCTTCTCGACCAGCCCTGAGACACCAAATCCCGCGTTCGCCACGACGACATCGAGGCGCCCCCACGTCTCGACCACGCGCGCCACGCTGGCGCGCACTGCCGTGTCGTCGGTGACATCGCAGACCAGCGCCAACCCCTTGCCCCCGGACACCTCTATCTGCTCCATGACAGTCTTCAGCTTGGCCGCACGCCTGCCGGAAACGGCGACGCGAGCGCCTCGCGAAGCAAACTCCAAGGCAAGAGCCTTGCCAATTCCGCTGCCGCCACCAGTGATCCAGACGACCTTGCCATCAAACTGCGCCATTGCAGGGTTCCTCCAATTGTGTGGCGGAATGGTAACCGCAACGGGCCAAGCAGGACATACCTGATCTCTCTCCCGAACCTCATCTACGGTCACTATTGACACACACCCGGGCAACCACTACCGTGTCGGGTTCGCATGGAGGAAACCAGAATATGATTGCCCGGGAAATGAAGCGCGTCATCTGCTCAGTCTTGCATCGCATCGAAGAGAAGGACTGGGACCAGACTGCTGTCAACGCTCTGAGCGACTACCCCGAAGACATGGTCCTCAACAATTCTGAAAAGTGGCAGATCATCTGGCGCGTCAAAGAGGACATGGGCCTCGATGCAGACAGTCAGTATGACTTCGAGCGCTTCATCCGGCGCGAAATCTGGATCTGAAGCCCACCATTCCCTCGCCGGCAGCCCAGGCCTACCGCCTGCCAAGTGCTCGGTGTCTCGCGCCTGCTCCGCGGCGAAGCCCACCAACTCCACGCACGGCCTCTCCCCCAGGACTGGTCCGCGCGGATTCGGCGCACGAATTGCAGGAGGTCCCGCGAGGCTGCGGTGGCCCGAGCCGGGTTTGCCACGTTTGCCGCGTGGCAGCTATAATGGACGCGCGGCGCAATCCGAACCGGTGACTGCAACAGGCGACCCATGACGCGCATCGTTCCTCAGGCCAAGACCATCGAAGAGACGTTCATCCAGAGGTTTGAGGCCCGGTTGGGGCTGCTGGCCAGCGTTTTCAACCCGCTCGACGGCAAGCGCTACGACGCGACCTCCGCCAACCGCCGGCTGTTCCGACGCAACCGCAACGCCCACGTGGTCGAGACATTGAAGCGCGCGCAGCGCTTTGAGCGCGAGTTGCTCAAGACGGTCCCTCTCGATGAAGCCCTGCATTGTGCGGTGTCGTCGCGCAGTTTCTTTGGCCGCCGCTCCCCGCGCGTGATGGTGATCGGCGCGGTGCGCAGCCCGTTGGCAGCTCTGCTCCACGACGAACCAGCGCCTCTGGGTCCGCTCGATGTCGACGAGGTGGTCGGCGCTCTGGTCAAAGACCCCAAGCTCTTCTACTACGTGGGGATCTGTGCGACCACCAGCTGGAACGAAGCGGCCTTCGACCGTCTACCCCTGCTGGACAACGCGGTCGTCTGCCTGCTGGAGAGCACGCACTCCACAGCTTGGAGGCTAAAGCCCCAGAACGACCCTCGCTGGAACGACCTGGCACCGCTGTTCGACCCTGAGAGCGACGAAGAGAAAGTCGCGCGTGTGCGACGCATGATCTGCGAGCACCCGACGCTGTCTCTAAGAGGCGGCCATTTGCGGGTCAACGAGATCGCGTCGAGCTCGGGTGTCGATGGCGCGCTGCTCGACAAGGCACTGCAGGGCTGCACCGCGCTCGACGCGGAGCTGTCGCTGACCGAGATCGACGGCATCAAGATTGTCAAACGAGCCCGACTGTGAGGTAGGTATGGCCCTGCTCGACAAGATCCGCGCACTTTTTGGCGGCACCGGAGTCACCGAAGAGACCCGGAACGCTCTGGACAAAGCAGCGTCGACCGACGAGCTGCTCGGGGAGCTCGACACACTCGTGACCCGCAACGAGATGAAGTGTGCCGAGCTGACCACCGAGATCGAGAAGCTCGAGCTGATCGAGAAGGACATCGCCGACAAGGTCCGCGCCGGAACTCTTGCCGGCCTGAACAAGTCGACGGCGCTGCACCGCATTCAGCGCATCCGTAAACAGAAAGAGAACTACCACTTCCGGTTGAAGATCTACCACAAGAACATCAACATGCAGATGAACTTGATCGGCAAGATCCAGGAAATGGAAGCGATGGAGATGGCGGGGCTCGAAGAGTCCAAGATCGACGAGATCCTTCTCAAGGCCGAAGAACGGACCGAGCAGTACGAGCGCCTGACGACCGCGGGCAAGGTGCTCGACGAGATGCGTGGGCGGGTCAGCGTGGCCGAAGAGCGCGAGCTGGCCGAGCTGGAAGCTGAGATCCTGGCGGCAGCTCCAGTGCAGATCGAAGAGCCCATTCCAGAGACGGCGCGCCACAAGCCTGTCGAGCGCGAAGCCCCCGAGCCCGAAGCCCCGGCTGCCGAACCCAGCGCGAGCGAGCGACCGTCGCTCGAAGAGCTGCTCGACAGCAACAATCCGCCTCCGTTGCCCGAGGCCCCTGAACGTCAAGTCGAGTTGAACTGAGTCCGTCGAACCCACGAAAGTCAGGAGCACGTCATGCTGGGGATCTTCTCGCGCCTTTTCGGTCAGCAGGAAAAACCTCCCACCACGCGCGACCTCAGGGTCGCCCAGATGGGCGTGCAACGCGAGCGCAAGCGCAAGCAACTGGAAATGCGAAAGCTGGCCGTCAAACGCAGCCAGACGCTCGAGTCGATCAAGAAGTCGCGCAAGAACAACAACACGATGGAGGTCGACTTCCTCTGGGAAGAGCTGAAGCATCTCAAGATCGAGGCTGCCTACCTGATGAAGGAGGCCCGCATCCTCAACCTCGAGAGCATCGGCCTGCAGCGCTATATCCGTGGTATGGCCCGGCTGGAAAAGACCGGCCAGTCCGCGCGCGTACAGAGTCTGATCGAGAAGGTGCGGCGCTTGGGTCTGGACGAAAAGCTGCGTGGTGCTGAGGTCGACGAGGCCGCATACCTCGACTCGCTCAAAGAATCCCTCGATGAGATCGACCTCGAGCTCGAGACCCTCGATCATGAGCTGGAGAGCGACCCCGAGAAGGCCAAGCTGCTCGCGCAGATCGACTTGATCAACGCCGCTGAAGAGAAGGGGGACTTCGAAACGGCCAAGGCCCAGGAAGACAAGCTTCAAGAACAGCTCAACGACGACGTCGAGCTGGCTGACGACGCGATGTAGGCGGCTGCCAACCCAGGACAGAGCATGAGTTTCTACAACATCAACAGCAAGCTCGATCAAGCCCTGCAGGCGACACTGCAGAAGGCGAAGAAGGCCTATGAAGGCAAGCAGGACGAGACCGCCGCGGCCGCCTTCGACCGCGCCTCAGAGATCCTGCTGCAGCTGGCCGAGAATCAGCCGACCCGAGATCTCGAGATCGAGAAGAAGAAGAAGGCCTTCAAGTACCGCGAGTTCTCGAAGCGCTTGCGTAGCGGCTCGATTCCCGCCTCGCGCAGCGGCCCGGGCAAAGATGCCGGCCCTGCTGGCCAGGTCGAGAAGGCCGGCGGCGAGGGGGGCGACTTCTCCCACGTGGTCAAGCAGCTGGTGCATCGTTCGAAAATCAGTTGGGAGCAGATTGGCGGTCTCGAGGACACGAAGCGGGAGATCAAGTTCGCGCTGGGGCTGAGCGTCGCCCAGCCCCCGCCGGGGGTCGAAGTCGCTGCCTGGCGCAACATCCTCTTCTATGGCCCCCCTGGCACCGGCAAGACCCTGCTGGCCGCGGCGACATCGAATGCGTTGAAGATGGACAGTGGTCGCACGGCGCTGTTTTTCAACGTCAAGGTCAGCTCGGTACTCTCGAAGTACTTTGGCGAATCGTCGAAGATCGTCTCGGAGATCTACGGCACAGCCCGTGACGAGAGCCCTTCGGTGGTCTTCCTCGACGAGTTCGAATCGCTGGGCATGAGCCGCGACGAAGAGAACAGCGGCCCTGAGCGCCGCATTTTGTCGACGATCCTCGCCGAGCTGGACGGCCTGTCCGAGAAAGGCCGCCGCGACATATACGTGTTGACCATCGCTGCCACCAATCGTCCCTGGGATCTCGATGCGGCTGTGCTTTCGCGTTTCGAGAAGCGTATCCTGATCCCCTTGCCCGACGCCTTCAGCCGGCGGGCGATTCTCGAGATCCATCTGCTCAAGAAGGGCTTCCAGTTGAGCTGTGGCCTCGACGACCTGGTCGGCATGACCGAAGGTTACAGTGGCCGCGAGCTCGAGCGTTTTGCGAAGCAGACCACCATCCGCATGATCGCCGAGGCCAATGCGGGCATTCCCGGGCTGGTGGACGCCGGCTATGCCGAGGTACGCCGCCACCAGATACAGGTCAGGGCATTGAGCCTGGCCGACTTCGAGCAATCGCGCCGCAGCATCGCTCCCCAGACGTCCGAGCAGGACATGCAGCGGTACCGTGACTGGCAGGAGCGACAGGAGGCCTGAAATGGGGCTGTTCAAATCCAAGGAAGAGCGGCGCATGGAGCGCCAGATGGAAGTACGACGCGGCATCAACGGCATCAAGCGCCAGATCAAACAGCTGATGAAGCACGAAAAGGACTACCTGAAGAAAGCCATCCGCGCACGGACCCTCGGCGACAAAGGACAACTCGGCTTCCTCAAGCAGACCATCAAGCGGACCATCGGCCAGCGGGTGATGATGGAGCGTCAGCTCCTGTCGATCGAAACCGCGAACCAGATCAAGAACCAAGCCGAAGCCTATGGGCAATTCGCCAAGTCGATGAACGCGGTCAGCACCTCGATCTCAGAGGTGTTTGGCGAGACCGATTTCACCGAAACCCAGAAGTCGTTCGAGCGCGCCATGCATCAGGCAGAGAACATGGAGCAGCGCATGGACATCTTCCTCGACATGGCCAATGAGAGCATGGGTAACGAGACCAGCACGACGCTCGACGACATCGTCTCCGACGACGCGATCGACCGCATGCTCGAGACGGGTGCCGTCGCCAAAGAGAGCCGGGCTGTCGACAAAGACATCGACACCGGGCTCAGCGAGATCGAAAGGGAGCTGGGTAGCCTGTGAAGCCCGAGTTGGAAGCCACACGCCATCCGTTGAGCGCCGAGCTGGCGGAGGGTGACCTTTCGTTGGCGCGCGCCGCCAGTCTGCTCTGGGCTGTCGCTGAGCGCGTGCGTGATCTCCACAGCGCCGGAAGCGTACACGGACGCATCGAGCCGTGCATGATCATGGTTGCCGGCGACGAGGTCCAACTGCAGAGCGCTGAACCCGGCGCGGGCTTTGAAGATGAAGTCTATGCGGCGCCCGAGCTTGCGCACGATGGAGCTGCCGACGCGCGCGCCGATGTGTACGCGCTGGGCGTGCTGCTGTTCGTGCTGTTGACCGGCGAGCGGCCCAAGGGACTGGAAGTCCCCAGCGAGCTGCGCAAAGACCTGCCCGATGGCGGAGACGAGATCTTCCGAGCCTGCTTCGTGCGTGCCGAACGCCGCCTGGCCGACGCGGGGGCGTTCTGCGAAGAGCTGCTGCCCGTCCGCATCGCTCTTGAGGCCCAGGATGCCCGCAGCCAATGCGAAGACCCCGGCCCCCTGTTCGACGCCCACCTGCTCAGGATCTCCGATGCCGCCACCGTGGCGAGCGCGATCCCCAAGCTGGCGCGGCCGCAGCTGGAGCACTTGTTCGCAGCCCTGCCCCAGCCGGTGTTGCTGGCGCGCCCGGAGCCCGAGGTCGATGCGCTGCTGGCCGCGCTGGAAGGGGCTGGCGAGCTGCGCAAGCTGCCGGCGGGCAGTCCGTTGGAAGCGCACCCGGGAGCCAGCCCTCGCGCGGCCGAAGAGGCTGCCCCTCCGCCCCGGACCAGTCTGTTGCTCAGCCTGGGCTGCCTGTTTTTGTTCGTGTCCGTGGGCTTGGGAGCCTTCCACTTCTCCAAGCCGCTCTGGCGGGCAGCCGGTGTGGGCCAGAGCGACGCGCCGGACATCGTCGCCGCGCTCAAAGCCATCCGTGAAGGGCTGGAGGCGTACAAGACGCAACACGCTAGCTACCCGGAGAGCTATGAACAGCTGGTCCCCCAGTTACGTGCACTCGGCCGCGAAGACCTCGAGCGCGGCAGCCACGGTGAGTACAGCCTGCTTCTGACGCCCGGTGGGCGGCTGCGGGCGATTCCCCTGCGGACGCAGCTGCCCGCCTACCGCAGCTTTCCGGGACAACCGATCGAAGCCTACAGCTCGCCGAGGGAACCATGAGCCAACTGCGGTTCCTGATCGAGAACTTCGAGCGCGCCTATGGCGACGCGCGCGAGGCGGAAAAGCGCAAGGAGCTGCAGGAAGCGCGGCGAGGCTTCCTGCAAGCTGCGCAGTTCCTGTTCCAAGCGGCAGCCGCAACGCCCGAAGAGGACGCTAAGCTCCGCAGCCAGCGCAAAGCCAACGCCCAGAAGCTGCTCGACAAGGCCAGAACCCTGCGAGCACAGCTGGAGAGGCCCGACCCAGCCCTGGCTGCCGATGCCGAGGGAGGCGAAGAGGCCGGCTTTGTCGCCATGGAGAAACCCGACGTCGACTTCTCGTTGATCGCTGGCCTCGACGAGGCCAAAGAGCAGATCCGGCTGCGCATGATCTATCCGTTCCAGAACAACGACCTCGCCAACCTGTATGGCATCCAGCGTGGCGGCGGCATGCTGCTCTGGGGTCCACCAGGTACGGGCAAGACCCTGCTGGCGCGAGCTGTCGCGGGAGAGATCAAGGTGCCCTTTTTCTCGGTCAAACCGTCCGAGATCATGAGCAAGTTCGTCGGTGAGGCCGAGAAGAACGTGCAAAAGCTGTTTGAAACCGCGCGGCAGCAGCCCCTGTCTGTGATCTTCATCGATGAGGTTGAAGCGCTTGTGCCGCGCAGAGCCGAGACCCAATCGAACGTGATGACCCGAGTGGTCCCGCAGATCCTCGCCGAGCTCGAGGGCGTCGACAGCGCCGGCAAGAACCCGCTGATGTTTATCGGGGCGACCAACGAGCCCTGGTCGCTCGATCCGGCAGTGACCCGACCCGGCCGCTTCGACGTCAAAGTCTACGTCGGGCTGCCCGACCAACCCGCGCGCTTGAAGATCTTGCAGCTGAACCTCGACAAGCGGCCTTTGGCGCCCGAGCTCGACCTGGAAGACTTCGCGCTCAAGCTCGACGGGTTCTCGGGGGCCGACATCCGCAACATCTGTCAGACGGCGGCGCAGAAAGCCTTCTTGGAGGCGTTGAACACCGGAGCCACCGTGCCGATCGATCGCGATGCACTCGAGGCGGCGCGTGGACGTCCCTCGGTCAGCCCCAACGACCTCGAGAGATTCGAGGCCTACCGGGCACAGAGCTGGTCATGAGCTGCCGTTGGAACTGGATTTGCTAGAGAGTCTTGTTCTGCGGGAAGCCCTCGCAGGACGGACGTGGAGGAGACATGGGACTACAGGAACGCGCCAAAGCCTACCTGCTACGCTCCTCTGAGCTGCGAGGGATCTTCAGCAAAGAGCTGAAGGTGCCCGAGAGCACGCGGGCCTACGTGGTCTGGGATGACGGCTCCTCCAAGATCTTGCGAGCGGGCGAGCTGGCGAGCGGTGAGTTCCAAGCCATTCTGACGCGCGCGCTGCCCTTTGAGCTGCCGTTCATGTTCCACAATGTGCTGAGCCAGGAGGGATACGAGGGCGCGGTCTCCTGCAGCCTCGAGCTGTGCTTTGGCGACCAACAGCTCGACTTCGAAGCGTTGCGAAGCCACCTGTTGGCTCGCACTCCCGAGATCGAGAACAAGCTGCTCGAAGTCCACTTCGCCGAGCAGAGCGAGCGCGCCCTGCGGCGCTGGTTGGCAACGCGCAAAGCCGCGGACGTCTACCGGGATGGGCCGGCAGGCCTGCTGGAAGTCCTGGCCGACGCCCTGAAACAGCAGCTGTTCGAAGCCGGCATGCTGCTGCAGGACGTGGTGGCGTGGAAGTACAGCTGCGAGACCTTCGAGCGCATCCGTGTCAAAGAAGCGGAAGCCCTGGCCCAGGTCGAGGACGCCCGTAGGGAGGAATCGGCCCGCGATGAGGCCAACCGCCTGAAGAAAGACAACATCCTCAAGGCGCTGCAGTACGAGCGCGAGGTCGACGATCAGGTCCTCAGCAAGAAGGTGGCGCAGTTCGAGAACCTGCGTGAGAAGCTCGGCGGCGACGAAAACCGCGCGATGATCGCCCTGCTCGAGGACGATCAGGCCAAACGCGAGCTGATCGAGCGGCTGGTCGAGCGCGAGATGACCCCCGAACAGATCCGCGCCCGCAAGGTCGAAGAGATCGAAGCACGCTTCCAGAAGCAATACCAGGCTCTGCTGAAAGCGGTCGCCAGCCGCGGGGCTGTCGATACCGACGCGCTGGTCTGCTCGCAGCGCATGCTGACGCGGCGGGTCCTGGTGGTGCTGGGCAAGCAGATTCTGGCGTTCGACCCCACCACCAACCTCGACCCGGACGTGCCCAAAGAGCGCTACGACTTCCGCAACCACTCGCTCGGCTACCTGCGGTCGATCCGTGCCTACCGGCGCGAGGGCAACGACGAGTTGTACGCCGGCGCGCAACGAGGCATCTACCGCGTGATCGGCGAGCAGGTCACCGAGTTCCCCTTCCCGCGCCTGCCCCAAGGCAAGGGCGGCACCAACTCGGTGGCGGTCTTCGGCGATCAGCTCTATGCCACCCACAGCGAGGTCGGCTTGTGCGTCTGGGACACGCGCGGGCTCACGCCGCCGCGAACGGTCTGGCAGGACCTGACGCGTGGCCGTGACTCGGTGCGGGGCGCGTTCGTCGATGGGATGGGAAACCTGTACTTCTCAGCGGGCAATCAGATCTTCCGTTCGAATCTGGTCAAAGATGATGACCTGACCACCTTCAACGGCGCGCGTCAGGCCATCACAGCCTTCCTGGTTGTCGACCAGAGCCTGGTCGCCGGCGATAAGTCCGGCCGCATCATGATCTGGAAGCTGTCCGATCCCAACAGCCCACGGCAGTTCCGGGTGCTGAAGCCGAACCCGATCTATATGTTGAAGTCCGCCATGCTGCGAGGGTTGCCCCATCTACTGATCGGGGCCAAAGACTACGGTGTGACGGCCGCGGTGCTTGACGGCGACCGCGACATCGAATTCCGCTGTCAGGAACCGATCCGCTGGGTCGGCGGCGCCTCTGATATGATCTACGGCGTCGACCGCACGGGCTACCGCGTGATTTGTTGGGCCGGGCAGAAACCCGGCGGGCCTGCTGCCAGCATCCGCGTGGCCGATGCGATCCAGGACCTGTACGTAATCAAGGAGCCGGCAGCATGAGCGAATCCAAGTCTGTCGTGCAGTGGAATGTGTCCTTCGCGGGCGTCGTGCTCGGCGTGCTCGGGCTGGTAGGGTTGGTGGTCTGGCTCACCGTAGGCCGGGACACGACTCCCGAACGTCCCACGGCGGAGCTGAATTTCTACGAAGAGTACCTGGTCAAAGAGGCCACCTTCGCGCTCGCCGACAAGATGCCGGCCATCGCTGGACTGCAAAGCGTCGCGTTCGTGCCCTTGCGCGACGAGCAGAGCAAGAGCGCGCTGGCGGTGGACGCCTTCCACCAGGCGCTCAGGGAGAACGGGCGCTACCAGAGCGTCTCGAAAGATGCGGTCGAGGCAGCCCTGGCCAAGTTGCTGCCCGACGGTGCGGATCTGACGACGCCCGAGCAAGCGGTGACGCTGGCGCGCGAGTTGTTGGTCGACAAAGACGGCAAGTCGGTGGTCGACGCCGTGCTGCTGACACAGGCCACGGTCGAGGGACGGGTCGGCGACGACGCGGAGGTCTTCGTCGAGGCCCAGCTGATCAACATCAAGAACGGTCTGCCCGTGATCGCCGAAGGCATGCCGCAATCGCACAGCGCCACGATCGAAGGCAAATGGAACTGGGCCTGGTTCGTCGGAACGATGAACGAGACGGCCATCGGCTGGCGGATGTTCATCTGGGCGGCGCTGGTTGGATGCGCCCCCTTCGCGCTCGCATCCCTGGTCAAGGCGATCACGAAACGCGAGAAGAACCGCGACAACGCCTACCTGGTGTTGGGCTTTACGGCCTTTGCGGGGCTGTTCGCCTGGTTCCTGGTGGGTTTCTACATCCACGGCGTCGTCAGCGGGATGATGGTGTTTGGGGGACTGATGCTCGGCGGACTTTACAGCCTGTGGGCCTGCACCCATGTGTATGAGAAGAGCCGATGAGGACGGCGGCTCACGCCGGACCCCTCGAGAGTCCCTACACGTTGCGGCGCCTGCCTGAGGGCCTCGAGAGCGTCGACGGCCCGCTGCTGAGCGCGCGCATGGCCGCCTGCGAGAGTCTTCCAGAGCTCGAAGCCCTACGCTACGCCTTGCATGTGGCCTCTTCCCTGCTGGAGGCTCATGGCAAGGGCGTCGGCCACGGAGGGCTGCGCGCAGACTCGATCGTGCTGGAAAGGCTCGAGCGGCACTGCTGTGAAGCCGAGAAGTTCCGCGCCAAACTGACCTACCCCGCTCAGCCGCCGTCCTGGAGTGGCACGCTACAGGCCTCAGACATCGCGGCTTTCGGGTCTCTGTTCGCCGCGCTGCTCGGCAATCCTGCGGTCCCGGCCGGAGAAGACGAGCACGCCCCTCTCCGGCGGCTGGCCCAGGCCTGCGCTGGCGGACGCTTCCGCTCGATGCGGCAGGTGTTGCGGCAGCTCGAGCGCTACGTCGAGAGGCGGGCTTTCGCAAAGCTGACTGTCACACGTTGGCTCGCAGCCTTCGGGCTCGACGCCCTGGCCATTGCAGCCGTTTTCTGGCGCAGCCCGGTGATAGCGTTGCTCGTCTGGCTTGTGTACGATACTGGCACTCGGTTTGCTGTGCAACGCACCCTGGGGGAGCGCTTGTGCGGCCTTCCGCCTGACCGAAGTGTCCACAACCTGCTATTCCGGTTGGTGCTTTTCGCCACATTCGCGGGCACGAGCCTCTGGTTGATTCTCCCCACGACAGGATGAAATTGTGAGCCGCAAGAACCTCTTGATGCTGTTTCTGGTCACCGCTGTTGTCGGAACGGTTGCCGATCTGACGACCAAGTACTGGGCCTTCGAGAGTCTGGGCGCGGAATTCGAGCCGCATGAGCCCGAGACCTTTCATCCCGGCGAGACGCTGGTGCTGATCGACGGCTGCTTTGACATCAGCTGCGCCATCAACACAGGGGTGGCTTTCAGCGCGCTGCGCGGCAAGCGTTGGTTGATCATGGTGTTCTCTCTGGTTGCGATGGGAGTGGTACTCGTCATCCAGCTCAAGCTGCCCGCAGGGGCCTGGGGTCGCAGCCTGGCACTTGGAGGCATCGCTGCGGGCGCCGTCGGCAATCTCTATGACCGGTACCTGTACGGCGTGGTCCGTGACTTCATCCACGTTTGGTACCAGGACTGGCATTACCCGTTCTTCAACGTGGCCGACATGCTGATCGTGCTCGGGGCCATCGGGATCATTCTGGCCGAGTTCCGCCGGAAGCCCGACAAGGCTGAAGACACGCCCAGCCTCAAGACGTCTGCTCAAGGAGGCAAAGCGGGATGACCGCCGTGGCTTCGGGTGTCCACGTAGGCGAGTACCAGCTCGAGAGTCTTCTCGGGTCTGGCGGCTTCGGCGAGATCTGGAAGGCCCACCACCGGGCGTTTTCGGAGCAGACCGTCGCGATCAAGATTCCCAAAGAAGCAGGCGACATCGAGGCACTGCGGCGGGAGGGCGAGCTGCAACATCGCATCGCCCACCCTGGCGTAGTGCGCTGCCTGGGCATGGACCTCGAGGCGCAGCCGCCCTATGTGGTGATGGAGTTCGTTGAAGGCGAGACCCTCCGGACTGTATTGCAACGCGGCAGGTTGCCGTGGACACGGGTCGTGGGGCTCAGCCTCGACATCTTGCGGGTGCTGATCGCGGCCCATGAGGCGGGGGTGGTCCACCTCGACCTCAAACCTGAGAACATCATCATCAATCCCGAAGGCCTGCCCAAGTTGACCGACTTCGGACTGAGCAAAGCTGTCAACGATCTCGAGACCTCGCTGCAGATGTCGACGGAGAGCGGGACACAGGTCGCAGGGACGCTGGCGTATATGGCTCCGGAGCAGCGGCGCGGCGAGGCGACCGGCGAAAGCACAGACCTGTTTGCCCTGGGTGCGATGATGTTCGAGATGCTCGTCGGCGAGCCGCCCCTGGGCGCCGACCGGCTGCGCGAGCTGGTGCCCGAGGTGCCGCCCGCCGTCGAAGCGGTCTTTCGGAAGGCGTTTGCCCACAAGGAGCGTCGTTACCCTTCGGCGCGGGAGATGCATGCCGCTTTGGAGGCTGCTGTTGCGCCGTCTGCCCCGAGACGCTTGCAACCGCCATCGAGCCATCCCTATCCTGCCGTAGAGCCGGCTTCGGCAGCCGGAGCACGGCAAGTGCGCGAACGCCTCGCAGGGTATCGCCACGGGCCGCCGGTTGTCGCTCGGCGCAGACATGCCGCGGGTTTCTGGGTACGCGGCCTGGCCTTGTTTCTCGATACCATGCTGCTGTCCTTTGCCTTCCTCTTCCTGGGCATGCTGCCAAATCTGGCTCCACCGATGTGGATCCACGCATGGACGCATTGGGGGCAGGAGAGCTGCTTCGGGTTGCTGGTGATGTACCGAACTCTTTTCCAGGGTCTCCTCAGTGCCACGCCCGGGCAGCTGGCTCTGGGCTTGCGGGTGCGCAGACACAGCAGCAGCGAGCGACCCGGCCTGCTGCTTGGCTTCGGGCGGGCCGTGGCTTTCTGTCTGTCTCTGGCGACGCTGCTCGGTCTATTGATTGCGGGTGGGCGCGACAAGCGTGCTTTGCACGACCATATCTGCGACACCTGGGTCGAGCAGGTCTGAGCCGCGTTCCGACAGGCTCCTGGATCAGTACAGAGTCCAGTCGGAGATCGGATAGAAGCGGAACATCGCCTTGCCGAGCAGAGCGTCTTCTCGCACGAACCCCCAGCTTCGCGAATCGCTCGAGGACTTGCGGTGGTCTCCCAGCACGAACAGATGCCCGGACGGAACCCGCATGCGGCGCGCGGTATAGGTGTCGCGCAGGGCATAGGGCTCGAGGCGTGGTTCGTCATTGACGTAGACCCGGCCTTCTTTGATCTCGACCCAGTCGCCCCCCACCGCGATCACCCGCTTGATCAGACGCTTGCGGTCGCGCTCGAAGACCACGATGTCTCCAGCCTCAACGGTGTCGAGCGAAGAGACCTTCGAGATCAGCAGGCGGTCTGCCTCCTGAAAGGTGGGCTGCATCGATTGGCCTTTGATGACGTACGCCTCGGCGACGAAGGTCCGGAAGGTAAAGACCAGTACCGCGACCAGCACCAACGTCTTGAGCCAGTCAGCCAGCGAGCTCCAGCCCTGCGGAGGTTTGCGCTTGCTGTCCACGAATACTCCTACAAGACGAGCCCCTTGCACTATAACAAAACCTTGGCATTGGCAGGACATCACTCCATCGGACTGCACGTTTCCGTAGAGAAACGCTCAGCGTTCCGGCCTTCCATCCCATTGACAGGCCGATCTTCAGCGTCCGAGCCGGCTCGCGGGCTGTTATTGACACTCTCCGGGGGTGTTGGTAGCCTAGGAGGGCAAGCCACTCAGGCATCTCCTTCGCGGTCTCCCGAAGGACCGATCCAGACCCTCGGCATCACGGCGGACTTCGGTGATAGCTGTAATCTCAGACCTACACAGCAATATCGAAGCCTTGACGGCCGTCCTGCACGACATCGAAGAGCAGGGCGCCGACGACGTCTATTGTCTCGGCGACATCATCGGCTACGGCCCGAATCCCCGCGAATGTCTCGACCTGGCGTTCCACTGGAAAATGAGCCTGATGGGCAACCACGAGCACGCGGTGCTCTACGGGGCGATCGGCTTCAATCCCAAGGCTGTCAAGGCGATCAACTGGACGCGGGAAGAGCTCGGGCGCGACCCCGAAGAAGAAGCCACTCAGAAGCGTTGGGAATTCCTGGGCAACCTCAGCCTGGGGCACGAAAACGACAAGGTGCAGTTCGTCCACGCTTCGCCCTGGGGCGACCCGATCCGCGAGTATGTGTTCCCGACCGACGTGCTCGACCGCTACAAGGTCGAGAACATCCTCGCCAACATCCCCCACCTGTGCTTCAACGGACACACCCACACACCGGGTGTGCTGACCGAAGACGGAACATTCATCTTCCCTCAAGAAATCGACCATCGCTACGAGGTAACCAAGGGCAAGGCCCTGATCAACGTCGGATCGGTAGGACAGCCTCGGGACGGCGACCCGCGCTCGAGCTACATCCTCTACGACGAAGAGTCCGTCGTCTTCCGCCGTGTGCCCTATCCGGTCCAGACGACCCACGACAAGATCCGAGCCATCAAGGATCTGCCGCGTTACCTCGCCTCCAGGTTGCTGGAAGGGCGCTGAGCGCGCGAGCCACACCCAAAAAAATAGAGTAGTCCCATGGAACGCAAAACCGCGATTGCCTTTGTCATCATCTTCGCGGCCTATTTCCTGTTGTTCATGAACCGGCAGCCGCCGCCCCAACAGCCGGGTGGTGACAGCCTGGCCGTCGTCCCGCCGCAGCTGCCTGTGGAGCCGCAGCCAGTTCCCGAGTTGCCTGCAGAAGACACGACCCGGATGGTGATCTCCAACTGGGATGGGGCGCCGGCGCCCGGGGACACCAGCGAATTCGTGCTGAGCAGCACCCGCAGCCGCATGCGCTTCCACAATCCCGGCGGTGTCCTCAAGCAGCTCGACCTGCTCAAGTACCTCGACCTGAACCGTGACCATGATCTCGACCTGATCCCGTCCATAGAACGGGCGCGGAGCGCCTTGGGTTTGACCCTGGTCCTTGATGGCCGAACCATCGACCTGCAGACGCAGGCCTGGAAGATCACGGCTCCCAACGACTCCACCCTGGTGATGGAGACGAGAGTTGGAGAGCAGCTGCACATCACCAAACAAGTGCATATCTCAGCCGAGGCCTATGCAGCCGACGTGCAGCTGGCTTTCGAGAACCTGACCGCGACGCCCCTCAACATCGACTACACCATCTATGGTCCCTGTGCGATGGTCGAAGAGACCGCTGCGCGCGGCGCGGGCGTGGGGGCGACCTATGGAAAGACCTACGAGGGCGGCGCCGACGTCGAGCTGATCACGCGCAGCGACGTACAGAAGGCCGAAGGCCGTACGTTGGCCCACCCGGACATGGCCTCCTTCGTCGGTCTCGCCAACGCCCACTTCGCGACGGCTCTGATCCCCCGTGGCGAGCGGCCCTTCGGTGTGCGTTTCTGGGCCGGGCCCGAAGAGGACGATGATGCCGTGCCTCCGCCGCATGGCGTCTTCAAGGCCCGGCTGCACACCGGCCTGGAGTACCGCAACGTCGACCTTCCCGGGGGAGAGGTCACCAAGCACAACTTCGAGTTGCTCGGGATTCCCAAGGACCCTGAGATCCTCGAGAAGTACAAGGACATCGGCCTCGATCAGCTCCGCGACCTCGGCTGGTTCGCCAGCATCGGCGACGTATTCCTCAGCATCCTCGACGTGCTCTATGGCCTGACCGGCAACTACGGTTGGGCCATCATCCTGCTGACCGTGATGATCCGGCTGCTGCTGCACCCGCTCTCACGCTTCTCGCAGAAGAACATGCAGAAGATGCAGCTGCTGGCGCCCAAGGTCGAAGAGATCAAGAAGAAATACGAGGGCAAGACATCCAAAGAAGCCAAAGGCGCGATGAACCAAGAGGTGATGGCTCTGTACCAGAGCCATGGCGCGAATCCGATGTTGGGCTGCCTGCCGATGTTCCTGCAGATTCCGATCTTCATCGGCCTCTACCAGGCTATCCTGAGCTCGCTGAAGCTGCGCCAACAGGCGTTTCTGACCATCGGTGACTGGGTCTGGCCGGTAGACCTCTCGCTACCCGACCAGCTGTTCACCTTGCCGTTCACGTTGCCCTGGCCGCTAGAGACCTCGAGCTTGAACCTGCTTCCGCTGGTCGTGATGGTCGTGATGTTCGTGCAGCAGAGCATCACCCCCAAGGCCAAGGATCCGCAGCAACAGGCCACCCAGAAGATGATGAAGTTCTTCATGGTCTTCATCGCAGTCTTCTTCTACAACCTGCCCAGCGGCCTGCTGCTGTACTGGGGCACGAGCTCGGCGATCGGTCTGGCCGAGTCGGTCTTCGTCAAGAAGAGCCTGGCCGCAGCGAACCTTGGCGGCACAACCAGCTCGGCTCCGGTCGTCAGCGAGAGCAAGGCGAAAGTGGCCCCCGAGCAAACCCCTTCGAGCAAGAGCCGCAAGGGCAAGAAGAAGGGCAAGAAGAAGCGGTAGCAGTGCGGTGAACGAGACCATCGTCGCGCCGGGCACAGCGCTGCTTCCTGCCCTGCGCGGAGTTCTGCGCCTCAGTGGCCCCAACAGTCTGGAAATCGTGGCGACCCGCCTCGAAACCCCGCTGCAGCGTCGTCGGGGCGCGCAGTCCTTGCGCTTCCGCCTGTTTGCAGACACCCCTGCGCTGCCCGCGTGGGGCTTGGTGTTTCTGGCGCCCCGTTCGTATACCGGCGAAGACCTGGTCGAGTTGCACCTCCCTGGAGGCCCCGCGCTGATCCAGCGCGCCCTGGAGTGCCTGCTGGCCGCCGGGGCGGTCCTCCCTGGTCCTGGGGAGTTCACCCGACGCGCCTTTCTTCACGGCAAGCTCAACCTCCTGCAAGCTGAAGCCGTCGGAGCGCTGATCGCCGCGCGCGCAGAAGGGGAGCACCGACAAGCTTGGGACCTGGCGCACAGCGGGCTGGCTGGCGAGATCGAGAGCGTGCGCGCCCCCTTGCTCAACCTGCTCAGCCATATCGAGGCGGAGCTGGACTTCTCTCAACACGAGATCGATCTGCTCGACGAGGAGGCCGCACGCCGCGTGCTACGCCAGGCGCGCGAGAGCGTAGCGGAGTTCCTCCGCAGGGAACGTTCTGTGTCCGTCCTGGCCCGTGTCTGCCTCGAAGGACCACCGAACGCAGGGAAATCTACCTTGTTCAACTGTCTGCTTGGCGAGGAACGTGCTCTGGCCAGTGATCGCCAAGGGACCACACGGGATGTCGTCGAGTCCGAGCTCGAGCTCACCGGCACACAGGTACTCCTGCAAGACCTGGCGGGTTCCCAAAGCTGCCAGGAAGAACTGAGCATCGCCGCGCAAGCAAAGGCCCAACAATGCCTGCGGGCCGCGCAGCTTGTGATCTCGGTGCGGCTGCCAGGGAGCGTGGAGCCCTTCTATCTGGAGGGGTTGGCCGTAACTTCGAAGCTCGACTGCCCTGGCAGCACAGCCCGGCCTGGCAGTCTCGGCATTTCCGCCCACAGCGGCCTCGGGATCGAAGCTCTGCGCCAGGCGATCGAAGCGCGGGTGGATGCGGGCAGCGAGGTCGGCTGCGTGCTGCGACGGCACCGAGAACAACTGCTTCGAGCAGCCGAGGCACTCGAGCAGGGCTGGGGAGCGTTGGACGCGGGGCTGGGGACTGAATGCCTCGCACTCGATCTGCGCACAGCCGTGCAAAGCCTGGGCGAGCTCAGCGGTCAAGACTTCGCCGAAGACCTGCTCGACCGCATCTTCGCTGGCTTCTGTATCGGGAAATAGAAAATCGTTTCACGTTTGTCTCACAGATGCGGTCCGACGGCCTTGCAGACAGCGGAGAGGGCTGGCTGAATTCCCGGGAAGCCCATCGTGGTGCGGGACTGCATCCCCGCCATCGGGCTTCCATCTCAAGGTTAAAAGGGAATTTTCTTGTCGTCGCTTCAGGGCTGAGATAGTTTTTTATCTCCACAACTCCGCTCTGGCATGTTGATTGCTCTAACAGGGTGAATCAGCCACAGCGCGTGAATCGTTTCAGAGGGGGCATCCATGTTCAGCAATTTCTCCAAGGCGGTCGCTATCATTCCGCTTGTCCTGGCTTTGGGCCTGGTCGGGTGCGAAAAGAGCAGCAGTAGCTCGGGCGGCACGTCCACCAGCATCAATCCCGGTGGTGGCGGCATCACTCCTGGCGGCAGCGGCACGACCGGCTCCGGCACGGGCGGCCTCGGCAACCAGGGCAATGGCACCGGAACCGGTACTGGAACCGGTACTGGCACAGGCACAGGCACAGGCACAGGCACCGGAACGGGGACTGGAACCGGCACCGGAACGGGTACTGGGACCGGCACCGGACCGTCCGTCCAAGGCACTGCTTATGTCACTGATGGCGCCAACGACCAGATCGTCGAGATGGACACGGTCACCAACATCGCAGTCGGCACCATTCCTGTCGGCGCCTATCCCACGGACATCGCATACAACAACGACCGCACCAAGGCCTATGTCAGCTGCATCGGGGACAACTCGCTGTGGGTGATCGACACCGCCACGGGCTCCGCGACTTCGGTTGACCTGCGTCCCAACTTCTTCGGCAGCCTGGCGAGCTTCTTGAGCTTCCTGGACACCGTGATCGGCTACGCCACGCTGCCCACCAGCGTCGACGTGCACACGACGGCGACGGGTATCGACAAGGTGTATGTGACCTGCCTGCTGTTCACGGCCAACTACGATGGGCTGACGGGCAACGTCGACTACATCATCGACCAGTCCTTCACCACCCTGTTCTCGAACCTCGGCAACTGGGCACTGAACGCCATTCTCAACGCGTTGGGTCTGGGCGGCAGCACCTCGAACATCACCACCGCATTGTCCAACCCGATCCAGGGCCTGGGCGCCGCCAAGGTCGCCTGCGGTGATCAGTACACCTACGTGACCAACCTGGTGACCTCGAACGTGACCGTGGTCGAAAGCGCCACCGGCGACCTGGTCGACACGATCGACTGTGGCCCGCTGCCCTTGGGCGTCGCGGTCACCTCCTGGGGCGAAGCCTACGTCTCGAGCATCGCCGACAACGCAGCCTACGCCGTGGCCCCTGGTTACAGCGCCGGCTTCCAGTTGCCGATCACCCAAGGCTTCCTGCCGATCAACATGACCGCCGACGGCGGCAACTTCGCCTATGCGGCCTGCCTGTTCTCGGGCAACGTCGTGAAGTTCGACTACAACGGTGAAGTCGGCAGCATCTCGACCGGTGGCTCGCCGTTCAATCTGAACACCCTGACCGGTCTGGGCAACAGTGGCCTGGGCAGCATCTTCCCGTCGAGCGGTGTCGGTGCGACCGTCGGTGGTATCCTCAACATGCTGCTCGGCGCCAACAGCACCGGCGGTAGCAGCAGCAGCCTGCTGAACACCGTCCTCGGTCTGATCACCGGTGGCAGCACTGTCACCACGGGAATCTCGGGTGCCCTGTCCTCGCTGTTCTCCAGCGGCGCGAACGGCGGCCTGACCGGGTTCCTGACAGGCGTGATCAACCTGGTTCTCGGTCAGCTCGGTGTGAGCGGTGGCATCGCGAACGTGGCCACGGGCGCCTTCACCGGCCTCGGTGTGTGCGGCGTTGACGTCACCGACGCCGGCGACTTCCTGTACACCTCGAACTTCATCACCGGCGACGGCTCGCTGGTTGAGGAAGCGACCGGCTCCGTCGACAACGCGACGGCAGTCGTCAGCACTGGCTACAACAACGTCGACTTGTCTGACTGAGCTCGACGGCCCCCCTTGTTGTGGAAGATCCGGACGGCCTGGCCGTCCGGTTTCTATTTGTTGGAGGTGCTGACCGTTTTCGGGCTCAGCCCTTCGCCAGATCCTGCCAGAAGCTGTCAGGAGGAGAGGCTTCGAAACGGGGCAGCCCATCGTCGGGCAGCGTGGCCCAGGCTGCCCGTGAGCCGCAGAAGATGTGGACGGCGGGTCGGAGACCTGGATCGTCGTCGAGGCTCCCGGCTGGCACGATCGCGAGGCCGTCTTCGTCCAGGAGCGGCATACAAGAGCCGCAGATCCGGCAGAAGGCGCGGGCGCTGCCCTCTTTGGGCTGATAGCCCTGCACGAGCGCTTCACCCTCCAACCAGACCAATGCCGAGCCGGGAACGTGCAAGAAGCTCCCCCAGGCCGCCCCGCTCGCTTTCCGACAACGTGAGCAGTGGCAGTGGTTGATCACGATTCCTGGCTGGTGCAGCTCGAAACGCACCTGTCCACACAAGCATGAGCCTTGGCAGGGCATGGCGGTCTCTCTCAGGGCGCTTCGTAGTTGACGTCCAGATCCGTGCAGAGCTCAGCCTCCACGCGGGCCTGTGCCTCCACTCCCGGCATGTTGGGGTGGGTTCCCTGGCGGGCGTCGCAGACGCGCAGCGTGTAGTCGCCCGGCAGGTAGGGGCCCAGCAGCAGGCGCGCTTCCTCTGCCTCGGGCGGCTGGTTGGTCGAAGACCAAAGCCCCGTGCCTTCAACGAGCACAGCGACCTGTCCCTCACCATCGGCATCGCGCGGCAGGCCGCGCACGTGCAGGTGGAGCCAACCCCGCGGCTGCAGGTCGAGGGTGGCCCCTTCCGCCTCCCACCACGCGATGGCCTCGGCACACGCCCGGTTCCAGGCGTCGGCGTGATAGAGCTCCTCTTGGGAAGGAAGCTCCCAGGGCTGCTGCCCGGCCAGCAGGTCAGCCATGCGGCTGAGGGCACGGTCCGCGACGCGCTCCTGGTAGGTACTGGTTGAGCCGTCTTCGAGCAACCTGGTGAATGAGGTATGCGTCGATCCTGTATCCCGCAGCAGACTGGCCAGCCAAGCGAGCACCTGCAGCCGGCCTCCAGCGACTGCCAGCTGATCCGCCTCTTGGAGGATCAAGCTCCGGTAGCTCGGGATGTCTTGCTCACACAGCATCTCAAAGGTAGAGCTCCAGTCCGGATCGAGCTGCTCCCTGAGGCGCAACGCTGCGCTCGGAAAACCGCCCAGCATCTCATCCGTGCGCGCGTCCTGGAGCTGTTGCACGACCAGAGGCAGCGCTTCGACGCCGCACGCTACCAACCAAGACTCCAGCTCTTCCTCGGTGTACCGATGTCCTGCCAGAATGGCGCTCGGCAGAACCTGCTGAAGGTCTTCGTTGTCCCCTCGCTCCAACAGCTTTTCGAACGCTCTTCGATCGCCAGCGACGGCATCCCGCACGTTGCGCCGTCGCTCCTCCACCCGCCGCATCTCTTGCCAGAGCTCGGCCCGTTCGCGTTGGCGTCGTTCCACGCCCAACCAGACCAACACGGACAGTGCGACCAGCAGGATTACCAGCAGCAGAGCGACGATGCTCCAGACCAGTGCGCGCGTACTCTCTTTGCTCATACCGGGTCCCTGCCGAGGGTTTCCCGTACCGTACCACTCAGCGGCTCATCCTGCACCCTGAGCTCAGCCAGAGACCTGGCGAAGGGGCAGGGCTTGCGTTGCACACCGACCCGGGGTGGCGCAGCGCCGGAGCCTGCTGCGAAATCTGTGCGGACAACTCAGAACCAGGGCACGCTCTGCCTCCGTCAATCCGCCCTCCTGGCCCAGAGCCCTGCAGAACGCACAGGCAGCCGTCCGCGAAGGCGGGGATGCCTGCAGCCATAGCTGGTGTGCCTGCATGAATGTCCAACAAATCAGCGCACGGCTGTCTGCGAACGGCGCTCGGGCCAACGAGAGCTGCAAGGCGACTTGAAGCCGCTCGCACCAAAGCAAGGCGCGAGCAGGTTCGGGCACCAGGCAGAAGAAAAAGCGCTGCAGCCTGCGAAGAGTGCACTCGGCCATCGCACTCTGCAGAAGATTGCGGATCTCGACTTCGCCGGGGAACTCTTGCGGAAGGGGATTCATGGGAGACTGCACCTCCGATAGCGTCATCGGGAGTTCCGGCGAGCCTGCCCGGAGTGGGGAGGGTTTTTTCCCACAAGTCCCAAACTTCGTTGGCAAGCAGGTAGACTGGCCGTTTTCGACCACTTGTGGAGAGTGCCATGCTTGAGCTTCATCCTGTCTTGCTGCGGAAGATCGCCGGGGTTCTGCTCTGTACGGGGCTTCTCGGCGGCTGCCAGCTCTCCGATCACGGAGGACACTCCATGGGCAGCTCCCACCCTGAAGACCACGAACACGCAGACCATGACCGGGAAGGTGCCGAGCACGCTGGCGACGGGGCCGAACACGCAGACCATGACCAGGAAGGTGCCGAACACGCTGGCGACGGGGCGACGATGCATCATCGCTTCGAGGACGCTGAGCATTGGGCCGAGGTCTTCGAAGATCCCGAGCGCGACAGCTGGCAGCAGCCCGAGCAGGTGCTCGCCTGGTTGCAGCTGGCCGCCGATGCGCGGGTCGCCGATATCGGCTCCGCCACCGGCTACTTTCCCGTGCGCTTCGCGCAGGCAGCCCCCGATGGCATCGTCTACGGCCTCGACATCGAGCCGAACCTGGTGAACTACCTGAACCTGCGCGCCCAGCGCGAGGGACTGGGCAACCTGGTCTCGCTGGTGTGCGAACCCGACAATCCGCATATCCCGGAGCCGGTCGACCTGATCTTCATCTGCGACACCTACCACCACATCGACGCGCGCAAGACGTACTTCGGGCGGCTGACCGAGAAGCTGCGAGCCGGTGGCCGCCTGGTCGTGGTCGATTTCAAGCCCGGCGAGCTACCGGTGGGGCCGCCGCCCGGGCACAAGCTGTCTGCCGAGCAGGTGCGGTTGGAGCTCGAGGATGCGGGCTTTCAGCAGCTGGAGAGCCACGAGCTCGAATACCAGTACTTCCTGGTCTTCGGTCTCCGCTAGCGGCGGCCAGGGTTCTGGTTCCCGGACATCGTCTTGTGTATCTGCTTCAGACGCCCCAACGCCTTCTCCAGGCTTTGGAGGCTGCGCGTCAGGGTCTGCGCAGCCTGCCTGTCGATGGCCTTGCGCGGGGCGCTGAGAATCCGGTGGGCTGCGGCGGCGGCATTGCCCGCGGCGCGCATCTCCCTGCTGGGCCGTACGCAGCTGGGCGGGTCCGCCAGCGACATCGGGCGGGAACATACCGAGCTCGCCGTGTGGGTTGACAGTGCGGCGGTGTGTGACGGGTTCGAGCAAAGCCATGATCGTCCTCCTGCTCATCTCCACGTCTGTGCCCGCGCGCCACGCCGAGAGCGGAGTTTCTGAAAAATTCTCTGCCCGTGTCTTTCCTTGCAACACATCCAACAATCTGCTACGATTGAATACGTGTGATCTGCAGAGAGGATGTCATGCCACCGACCTTCGTCCGTCCGCTCAGCAACACGACCCGCCGCATCGCCGTCGCTGCGCGGCGACGCTTTTCCCCTTCACTCGTCGATGCCTGCCTGAGAAGCCGACCCCCAGGGGGACTTCTCCAGCAGCTCGTGCACGCAGGTGCGCTCCATCCCGACGACGCCGACCGCCTGGCCCACAAGGCTGATGCCACGCAGAGAGTGCATCGCTTGCCCAAGCGTGCTCCCCTGCCAGACATCAACCGCCTCGCTGGGCAAGAGCTGGCCGGCGTCCACCTGCTGCACCCCCTCGGCAGCGGGGGCACGGGCACGGTCTACGCCGGCCGCGACAAGGACCAGGGACTGCTGGCCGTCAAGATCCTGAACCCGCGGATGGCACGGGGAAAGAAGACCGTGCGTCGCTTCTTCCGCGAGGCACGTGCCCTCAAGATGATCGACGACCCCCATATCGTGCGGGTGATCGGTGCCGGCCGCGACCGTGGCCTGTGTTACCTGCTGCTGGAGTTCGTCTCGCGCAACACGCTCAGAGAGCTGGTAGACCGCCAGGGGCCGCTGTCGCCAAGAGTCGCCTTGCGCCTGATCTGCCAGGTCGCCATCGGGCTCGCGGCTGCGCACGACTGGGGTGTGTTGCACCGCGATGTCAAACCGAACAACATCCTGGTGCTCGACGAGACCCGCGCCAAGCTCGCAGACTTTGGCAACGCGCAGATCGACGAGAGGACAGGGAAAGTGGTGATCGGCTCGGTCCGCTACATGTCTCCGGAGCACTGCCGCGACGAAGAGCTCGATCCGCGCAGCGACATCTACGCGCTAGGAGCCACGCTGCATTTTGCGCTGTCCGGGCAGCCCCCATTCACGGGCCGTACGCCGGCGGCTGTCGTGCAGCAGCACCTGCACAAGGCCCCCAAACCTCTGCGTAAGCTGCGCCGGTCCATTCCCGCGGCCCTCGAAGCGGTGGTCCTGCGCTGCCTGCAGAAGCGGCGCAAGAACCGCTATCCGACCGCCGAGAGTCTGCGCCGCACCTTGACGCGCATCCTGGCGCGGCTCGACTGAAGGACCTGTGCGATGGCGAGTTTGTGGCGCGCATCGAAGACATCCTCGACGTCAACCACTTACCGAACGACCCGGAGGTCCCCGCCGGAGAGCTCAGAAATGGTCGGGATACCGCGGAGGCGCAGAGGACGCTGAGGCCCGCAGAGCAGCCCATCTCCTTCACTGCGTCGATCATCGGCGCAGCGCTTACCGTCCGCCGTTGACACGCAGAGCAGACGGAAGCCGAAAAACGTTACCGAAGACTTGTCGCGAAACTGGGCAAGAGCAAGCTCGGCGGGACTTCGTGCGCTCTCACGCAATGCAGCCCGAGACGCTGACCTGGTGGAAGTTCGAGATCGCACGCCGTGATCGAATCCATGCCGCCACCGCAGAAGTGCGGCCACTGTTCCTGCCGGTGCACGTCGTCGAGCCTGCAGCGACCCCTGGTCGTAAGTGCCCAACAGCTCGGCCGTGCCCTGTGAAGTCGTATTGCCTAGCGGTCGCATGGTCAAGAACCCTCGGGGTTTGATCCGTCGGAGGTTTCCTGGCGGGTCGGGCTTCTGGAGGCCGTACCATGCTGAACCGACCAGTCACCAGTAGGGTCTATCTGGCCCTCCGGAACGACTGCCATGAGGCAAGGCATCATCATCAGCGATGCGGAAGAGTCGAAATGGAAGAAGTAGTCGAGCGTCCTCCGCGCCATCCAGAAGGCCCGTTATCACCATCGGGTGGTGACGGTACCGAAACGCCGACGCCCGTGAGACCGCGCCTCCAGTGAACCACCTCCACGCACCAAGTGCCCTGTAAGAGCCGCCGGACCGACCAATCTCTGGGCATGAATCCTGCAGAAATGCCAAGAAAGTGGACGTAAACCATAGAGAATTAAAGAAGTGAACGGTGTTTACTGTTTGGCATGCTATTCGCGGAGCTCAGTGAGAAGCGCATGGGCCTACAACCTCACTTCGAGAGTCGTCGCCCCAAGCTAAGGAGAATGACATGCGAGCCATGACCAAACTGAAAGCCGGTTCTATCTTCGTCAAGATCCCCTCCGTCGGCGGCAACGGCGTGCGTCGCCGCTAACGGATTCCGCAGCACAGCCCGTACACAACGTCCCAAGAGTCGAACCCTACCCTTGTTCCGAGAAATGGAGAATGACATGCGAGCCATGACCAAACTGAAAGCCGGTTCTATCTTCGTCAAGATCCCCTCCGTCGGCGGCGACGGCGTGCGTCGCCGCTAGTCCATTCCGCAGCACAGCCCGCCCACAACGTCCCAAGAGTCGAACCCTACCCTTGTTGCATCGATCGGTTTGCCGGGTGGCGCGATCGTCGAAACGAGCCGCCCCTGGATGTCCTGGACCTTGACGATTGCCTGCCGCTGCCGCACGAACAGCCGCTCATCGCGTCACTGGCGCCCTGGGCATTGGACGGAGTGCGGATCTCCGATGTCGATATCTACGCTGCGCTGGCCCCTCCGTAGGGCACGACACGATCCTGTTGGACGAAGATGCGCCGCTCCGAGTTGGCAGGAAATGCAGGCGGTGTGCTAGGGTAGATTGGATCTTCGCGACAGCGGAACCACGGAGCGGAGCTTGAGCCGCGAACGCAAGCGCGCGACCAAGATCCAGGGGCCCCCCCTGAGGCACCTGCGCTCTGGAAGTTCCGCGTGCCCCCAGAATCCACTGTCGTCGACGTGCAGTCCTGCGACCCAAGCCATTGCGCCTGCTGTCGGGGGCTCCCAAAATCCACGCGGCGACCTTGATTCCGCAAGGGACGTGGCAATGAGCACCAGTGACAAGGAGGTATCTGTGTGGAGCCAAAGAGCGAGACCCCACTCCCCCCGCTGTACGCGCGCTGGGTGGAGCAGGTACTAGGAACTTCGGTCCCCGCAGAGACGCGTGCCACCTGCCTCGACTGCGTGATGTGCGCATCGAGCGTTGCCTCGGATGCAGCTGTGTTCGAGCGCTTCGTGCCGCCCGTCAAGTGCTGTACGTACGTCCCTCAGATATGGAACTTCTTGGTGGGACACGCCCTGGGAGCGGACCGCACGGGCGCCAGTCACGGCCCACAACAGCTGAGAGCGCAAATCCGGGATCGCATCGGCGCCACGCCTGTCGCCATCAGCCCCTCTCGGCGATCAGTCTCGGGCTACCGGGCCGTCACCCGAGTTGAAGGCTTCGGCACGTCCGCCGATCTCGTCTGTCCGTATTCCGATCCTATGACTGGAGGATGCGGCGTCTGGCAGGCTCGGAACTCCGTGTGCTCGACCTGGTTCTGCAGGCACATTCGGGGTGCCGTTGGCTTTCGATTCTGGAACGTCGTGCGCGATTTCCTCGCAGCAGTCGAGCGGGAGCTGGCAGATTGGTGCGTCGTGAAGCTCGGCCTGTCCGGTTCGGCGGTGGACGAGCTCTATGGCCCGGATGGCGAGGTGCGGTACCTCGGCGCGGGCGACCTGCGGGGCTGCGTGGAGCCGGACGGCGTGATCGAGCGCGATTTCTACCGAGCCCTGTGGGCCAACTGGTACGGCAAAGAAGAAGAGTTCTACCTGGCCAGCGCGGACATGACCGGCTCTCTGAGTTGGGGCGACGTGCGGGGCATCGGCGGTCCCAAGTTGGCCATGGCAGAGCGGCGCCTCATCGAGGCCCACGCATCCTACAATAGCAATGCGATTCCCGAGCGGCTGGTACGGGCCCAGATCCGTGACACGCCTGGTCCGGATGGGGCCCTATTCGTCCAGTGTGACGAAGCCCCCTACGATCCCCAGCTGATGGAGGCAGACCTCCGCACCGCTCTCGATCGCTTCGATGGGAGGCCGCGCCAGGAAGTGGTGGTCGAGATCGGTGGGCTCGGCGGGCCGGCTCTCGCCGATGAAACCTTGAGAGCACTTTACGAGGCGGGCCTGCTGATTGCGGTCGATGGGAAGGACATCCCACCGATGAGCCGGAGCATCGGCCCCGTGCAGCCCGACGATCGACTCTCCTTCTTCCGCGGGTTCCAGGGCCAGAACGTCTCTCTCGTTCAGGGGCTGGACGAGGGAGGACTGGAGACGGTCACCCTGCAATGTCACCCGAACAGGGTCTGCTTCGACGACCCCCATCTCTTCGAGTTCGCCCGCAAGCTGGTGAGCTTCCAGAACGGCTTCACCGCGAAGGAGGCGCTGGACTGGGGCCCGACTGGGCGACCGTACACATGGGAGAAGGTGAGCGAGCTTTTTCAAGCTCTTCTCGAGGGCGGGATGCTGCAGCGCCTTCCCTAGAAACGCCATCGAAGACTGCCTGTTCCGGGCCGGCCAGCCGCTCACAAGAGCGACGGTGCGGTCGCGGGGGCAACCAAACATCGGGAACAAGGCCGGCGAGAGCGGGTCGGACGGTCCCTTCTACATCCCCGAAGTCCAGCCAAGCAGTTACCAGCTCGTCATCGACGCCGACGAGCTGCTGACCCCGGTGGCCGTCGAAGTTCCCGCAGGCCCCCGCCGAAAAAGCGGGCCTGCGGGAAGGCGACCTGTTGCTGCAGGTCGATGAGCAGCCGCTGGAGTCGGTCGCCGCGCTGTTCAAGCTGCTGGACGGGCGTGCGCTGGGGGGACGTCCTGGAGTTGGACGTCGAGCGGGGCGCCGACCTGGGTCTCGAGTTGCGGCTGGTGCTCGAACGCCGGCCCTACGACTGAAGGCTGGTGTCAGGCGGGGGCGGCCGGTGTCGGTGGCAGAGCTGCCGGGTCTTGTAGAAACGGCCGCGACCGCGGCATGCGCGCGGCCGCGGTCGGTCGGCTCAGGAGCTTTCAGGGGACACGGTCAGGAGCCTGGCGGCCTCCCGGCCAGAGTCGCTGGTGCAGGAGGCGAAGTTGGCGAAGCTGGTGACATTGAGGGGTGACACGCCGGCTCAGGGAAGCACGTCGAGCCCGTAGTTGTTCTCGACGAACTGCAAGATCGCCCTCGCCATGTCCTCCCGAAACTCGTTCAGGTAGTCCGCGTCCTGTTCGAAACGGTACTCTTGGGGCAGCTCCAGCTGGATCCCGTCGACCTCTTCGACAAAGCCGTCGTGAACAGGGGTCATCGTGTTGCCGGGAGTCTGGCGGCAGTCTGGCGAGCCCACCGACGAGCTGTGGCGGCGCTGGATGTAGTCTCCGACGCGCATGGGGAAGTCGTAGTCGATGCCGTCGACGTTGTCGAGGTCGTCGACGACATAGGTCCGGTAGGGGACGTCGTTGCCATCGAGCTGGTTGCCGAACAACTGGTAGAGCGAGCTTGCCCCGAAGATCACTTCCCAGAGGTGCCGCAACGAGCTGTTGTCGTCCTCGGCCAGGTCCCGTGCCAGCTGGATCACCGAAGAGCTCTTCGGGTTGTTCAGGGCACCTCCTTCGGGCGTGTTGTTGAGCAGATCGCGGAAGACCGGGCTGCCGAAGTCAGCCACGGTGGGGGCGTTGGGAAAGGTTGCGTCTGCGAGCATGGCGTCAAGGTGGATACGATGACCGATCTGGACCGGCCCCAGGTCTTCTCCATCGTCGTGGCCATGCAGATCGAGCATGATGCCTTTTCCGAACTGTTGCTCGATCAGCTGTTCCCCGAGCGCGATCAACGTGTGGAACTGGTCGTAGGCCAGCTGGTTCTCGGGGTTGTCGCCGTAGCCGTAGCGATCGTCAAGGAGTAGCAGCAGCTTGCCGGTCGCCGAACCCGATCGCCGGTTGACATCGACGTAGATCCGCCGAAGCCGAAAGGTCAGGGTCGAGGGGCGGCGGTTGCCCGAAGACTGCTGCTGCATAGCGGCGACCAGGCCGTCCATCGCCTGGGCGACGTCGGTGTCGTGGTTGTAGCGGATGCTTTCATTCATGAAGCCGGATGCGCCCTGGCTGTCGTCATTGTCATCAACGCCGTAGACGCCACGGCGGTCGAGCAGCCAGTCTGCTTCGACGTCCCCATCGTGGCCCGATAGCAGCAGAATCGGCAGGGTGCCCTCGGTCAGCACCGAGTAGCCGGTGACGTGCAACTCGTTGGGCTCGTACTCGAAGCTCGAGTCCTTGTCGATGAAGGTGCTGTAGGCGATGCCCGGCCCGTCCGCGCGGGTCGCGCCCAGGTTGTTCTCGTCACCGCCGACGCGGATCGCATCGACGACGCCGTCATTGGTCGAGCTGACCGTGGCACCCTTCAGGTGGATCTTGCCTCCGAACACGTCCAGCTGGCAGCCTTGATTGTAGGGCCCGGTCGTTGTGACGGTAGTGCCATCGAGCAGGGTCACGCCCCAGTTGCCGCAGTCGATCACGATACTGCGCGTGGCGGGGATATAGCCGTCCCCCAGGTGGATCACGACGGAGTCGACCCAGGTCGCGTACTGCTCCGGGGTCAGCCACAACTTGGCGATCATCTTCCGGTCCATCGGAATCCCGTTGCCACCGCCCGACTGCTTGCTGTCGATCAGCGCGCCTTCGAACAGGCTGGGGTCGATCGGCACGACCACATCGCTGAAGTCCAGCGGGTAGTTCCCCAGATCGGTCTGAACCTGGAGCCCGGCCAGAACCACGATCTGGCCGTCGTGCAGCACGCTGCTGCTTCCCCGCAACACCAGGCGGTGCGCCATCAGGCGGAGGTTGCCGGGGGTCGTAGCCCGTCCCTCGGCCCCCGTTGCCTCGAGGGCGCCGAGGCAGTCGAAGCGCAAGGCACTTGTCGGGGGCAGGCGGGGAAGCTCGGTCTTGACCGGCAGCCAGCCCCGCAGGCTGGCTTCGCTGAAGTCGAGGGCCGTCACCGTGAGCTGGCTGGCCGTCACGGTGGAGGACTCGCTCAGCGTGCCCCCCTGCAGGCCGATCAGCACCAGGCGGCCGTTGCTCGAGACCGTACCGTCTACGTCAAAGACCCCGTGGACGCGCACCACCAGGGTGTGGTGGGCGGAGGGTTGCTCGACATGCAGGGTCTGTTGTGCGTTCAGCTGCAGGCTGGCGATGTCCCAGATACCGACAGGTTCGCCAGACGTCGGGCGGGTGCAGATGACGCTGCCGTCGGCCAGGACGGTGATCGTGCCGACCGCATCGGCCTGCAGGGTGGGGCCGACCTGGGCACTGGCGATCGAGATGCTGGTCAGCAATGCAAAGAACAGGTTGCGTACGTTCAAGGTTTCTCTCCTGGAGTGCGATTACCTGCGATAACCCTACCGGGAGTAAATGAAATTTGTTTTGTAAAAAATATTTACTTTTATTGGGAAGAATGGGGAGCGGCCGCCCTGCAGGTCTGGAGATGGACCTGGGACGGGCGTAGAAGGCGTGGATTCAGAAGGATCTTCGACCCGTGACAGATCGGGGTTGATCGTGCCGTTCGAAATCGGATCGCGTTGAGCACGCACAGCTTCAGTGAGTCGCCTTATTCTCGGCTTGACTCACCGATGGACCCTCGAGGCTGCGCGAAAACCCGAGGGGACGCCCCATGGCCCCACCGGACCTGACACCTTCGCAACCCCAGCCCGACCGTCCAAGACCCCGACCCGGCGTCGCTGTCCGGGTGCTCATCTGTCTGCTCGGTTTTGCCGGTCTGGGCTACGCTTTCGCCCACCTCCGCGAGCCCCAGGGGATGGCAGGCATCGTCCACGCCGCCCTGTTGGGAGCCGTTGCACACGTCTTGGGCGCGCTGCCCGCGACGCGCCGCTAGTTGACGCTCCTCTGGGTGATCCCGGCCCTGTTGTGTCCGGCTTGTCCATCTTCGTGCACGCTCAGGATCCCAGCCGCCTGGAGCAACGGCGCGCGCGAGAGCTCGAGGGGCTCGCCAGCCTCGACAACGCGCGACGGCTCTAAGCAGAGCGGGTGATCGGTACCGGCCGCGACCGTGGCCTGAGTTACCTGCTGCTGGAGTTCGTCTCGCGCAACACGCTCAGAGAGCTGGTAGACCGCCAGGGGCCGCTGTCGCCAAGAGTCGCCTTGCGCCTGATCTGCCAGCTCGCCATCGGGCTCGCGGCTGCAGAAGCGGCGCAAGAACCGCTGTCCGACCGCCGAGAGTCTGCGCCGCACCTTGACGCGCATCCTGGCGCGGCTCGACTGAAGGACCGGTGCTCTTCTCTCTCCCCTCGACTCCCCCGACATGTACACTCAGCGCACAGCGCATGCACTTCAAATGCCCACAAACCTTCCGGGATCCGCACGCCCAGGGCCTGGACCGCGAGCACCAGAACGGCACGCCGTTTGAGACTGACCCTCCGTATCGCCCACAGACCTTACGGAGGAAGCATGAAGACCCCAGCCCTGGCGTGTGCCTTGCTCAGCGTAGCCCTGCTCACCACCGGTTGTACCAGCTCGCCGCCCCCCGGCTACATCCACGCCAGCGGGGTGGCCGATACCGATGCACGGATCGTGTTCCATGGCCTCTGGAAGGTCGATGCCGCTGGGGAAGAACCCGTGGCCATCGTGCTCAACCCTGAGCAGGAGCTGACCGTCATGATGCTCGACCGCGAGGGCGGAACGCCCGAGGCGGACAAGATCTGCCTGTTCCCCGAAGGTCTGTTCGTCGCTGGGGAGAGAATCGAGACCTCTGCCACGACACGCCTGTTCCTGGTGCAGGACGCGCAGACTTTGATCCCGATTCCGTTGCCGCTGGAGGACGCCCGCAGCCTCACGCCCACCAAGTTGGAACAGCTGGGAGCCAGCGCACTATGGCACGCGCATATCCAGCCACTGCTGGCCGAGCACTAGGAGCCGTGCCCGGCGCGCCAGGCGCGTACCGCGTGCATGAAGCTCTCGACCCGCGCCGCATCTACCGGCTGCGACCAGTGCCCCGAGACCTTGAACGCCGACCCTACGATCAAGGCATCGGCGGCGGAGAGACTGGTCGGCAGGTTCGACAGGCCGACCCCCGAGCCGGCCAACACCGGCAGCTCGACGGCCTCGGACACGGCTCGCAGGTCACCGACCTCGGTGGGCTGGCCGGTCGCGGTGCCCGTCACCACGACCCCATCGGCCAGGAAGAACGCAGCGGCCCGCGCCGTCTCAACCAGATCGACATCGGCAGTCAGCGCGTGCGCCGAGTGCTTCTTCTTGATGTCCGCCAGCACCAGCACATGCTCGGCGCCGATCGCACGCCGGTAGCGCAGCAGGGACCCGGCACACGCATCGATCAACCCCTCGTCGGCCACATGGGCAAAGACGAAGCCCTCGACCCGCACGAAATCGAGACCCGCTGCCAGAGCGATGGCCAGCGCCTCACGGTTCGCGCCCGCCAGTACCTGCACGCCGCAGGGCAGGCCGGACTGCTGACGCACGGCCGCGGCCGCCACCGCCATCAGCGCGCAGACTTCTGGACCGACGGCCCGGTTGAGATAGGGGCGGTCGGCCATGTTCTCGAGGATCAGCCCATCCACGCCTGCGCTGGCACAGATGCGCGCCTCTTCCAGCGCCTGCGCGAGGATCTCCGTTGGCTTCAGCCGGGCTCGGGGCGTGCCCGGCAACGCCGCCAGGTGGAGCATCGCAAGGATGGGCTTGGGCTGCGCGAACAGCTCGAGGAACGAGGACCCTGGCATCGAAGTTCCTCCAACGGGGGAAGCGCGCCTGCTATGATACTCGCTGCGGCTCGGGCAGTCCTCCTTCGGGCGCAAGAGGTAGCCCCGGTCGCCGTCCAGGCAGGTTTGTGGTAGCCTCGCTAGCGCACTCCAGAAGAGGAAGCCAGCATGACCGTACCGAACCTCAAGCTGAAATACTTCAAAGGCGGCGGACGGGCCGCACCGATCCGCGTCGCACTGCGGATGCACGACATCCCCTACCAGGATGTCTTCGTCACCGCCCCCGACTACCGCCAACAGCCGGACATTCCGCTGGGAACCGTGCCGGTCCTCGAGATCAGTCGCGACGGCAAGACCGAGACTCTGCTGCAGAGCAACGCCATCCTCTGCTACGTCGCCCGGCTGGCAGGCAATCTGTTGCCCGAAGAGCCTCTCGAGCAGGCCCGCGCCCTCGAATACCTCGGCGTCGTCGAAGACTTCTATGGCTACGTGGTGCCCTCGTTCCGCGCTACAGACGACGATGAACGCAAGCGCATGCGCGAGTCCTTCGCGGCGAATGAGCTTCCCCGCTGGCTGCGTTTCATGGCGAGCCGCCTCGCCCGCAGCACCTCCGGCTACCTGGTCGGTGACAGCCTGAGCGTCGCCGATCTCAAGGTGTACAGCATCTGGGATTGGTTGGGCCGGGACGTGCTCGACTACGTCCCTGGCAGCGCCCTGCTGGCAGAGTTCCCCTCGATCGTCGCCCACAAAGCCCTGCTCGAGCAGTCCGCCAGGTTCACCACCGCTCTGGAAGCTCTGCGCGCCGAAGGACTGGCCTGACAGGCAGCACAACCGGGAGGGAGCCCATGCCTGACCGCCAAGAAAGCCCGCAAGATACCAGGCCGACGCTGGGCGTGAGGCTGCAGTCCGTGGCCTTCTGGACCTTCCTGGTGTTGTCCTCGTTCGCCCTGTTCCCGCTGTGTCTGATCGTCTGGCTGCTCACGCTGCCCTTCGACCGCAAGGGTGTGGTGCTGCACAAGCTCACCTGCTTCTGGGCCTCGCTCTATACCTGGTTGAATCCCGTCTGGCGGGTGACCCTGCGGGGCCTGCAGCATTTCCGCCGCGGGGTGACCTACGTCATCACCTCCAACCATCAGTCGCTGCTCGACATCCTGGTGCTCTTCCGGCTGTTCCGCCACTTCAAGTGGGTGGCCAAGATCGAGGTCTTCCGCATACCGATCGTCGGCTGGAACATGTCGCTGAACCGCTACATAGCCCTACGCAGAGGCGACGCGGCGAGCATCGGGACGATGCTCGAGAAGTGCCGAAAGACGCTCGCCAGCGGCAGCTCGATCATGATGTTCCCCGAAGGCAGCCGCTCCAAGAACGGTAAGCTACGCCCCTTCAAGCACGGCGCCTTCACGCTGGCCAAAGAGCTGGGTGTGTCGGTGCTGCCGATCGTGCTGCGCGGTACAGGGCGCGCCCTTCCCAAGGCAGGACTCGTCCTGCAGGGGCGGCACACGATCTCGGTGGAGGTGCTGCCCGAGATCAAGCCCGAAGACTTTCCCGAAGGCCCGGCGCCGCTCCTGGCCGAGAAGGTGCGGGGGCTGTTCTGCCGGGCGCTGGGAGAGGCGTAGCTCGCGGCGGCTCTCTGCTCAGGCAGCCGCCGCGATCAAGGAGACTCCAAGGGCAGAGGCTCTGGGGCCAGCAGATCGATGCTGCCGCCGCGCTCCGGGTACAAGACCAGCCTCTGGAAGCTCCAGACGGCTCCGCTCTTGCGGGCAACGACCGCGAGCTGTCCTCCGCCCTTCGGCCCGGAGAGCGGGATGCTCAGGTTGGCGTCGCCACCGTTGTTGCTGACATTGACGTTGCCCGTGACGAACCAGCCCTCTTCAATCGGCGTGCCCAGGCTCGCCACCACGCGGCTATCCGCCCGTGCCATGGCCAGCGCGTCCAGATAGGCGCCAGAGCTCTTCATCATGCCGAACACCAACGCAAAGATGCCCGCCACGAAGGCCAGAAACAGTAGACAGCCCGCTCCCAGAATGACCAGGATCAGCCACCAGCGGGACTTCTTGGGCTTGGCAGGCTCTATTCTCATGCTCGGCACTCCGCACTCTTTCGGCCTCGAATAGTCTGCGACAGCGCTCAACGCCCCAAACAGGCATAGGTCGCCCGGCACAGCGTCAAGGCCCGCTTCGAGCGTACCCGGTGGTCCATCTTGTTGGTGGTGTAGCCGATGGCCAGCCCCTGCTTGGGGTCGCACCAACCGAGCGCCCCGCCAGCGCCTGCGTGGCCAAAGCTCTCGGTGTTGGGAGAGAACATGTGGGCTTCCTCCTTCAGGAAGCCCAGGCTCCAGCCAATCGGCTTGCGCAGCACCCGGTCGCATTGCGACCAGGAATGCCTGTCCATGACCGCCTCGACGGCGCGCGGGCGCACCAGCCGATGGCCGTCGAGGCTACCGCCGTTGGCCAGTGCGCCGTAGACGCGGGCGAGGCCACGGGCGTTGGCGACGGCGTTGACCCAGGGCAACTCGAGGGCCCGGATCCTGCGCAGGTTGAAGTTCTGGATCCCGCGCATGCCGAGCGCCTGGGGATGCCGGATCGCCCGGGCGGCGTCACGGCCCAGCGCCACCTGCCGGTAGACACGGCCCTCCAAACCTGTGTGGAAGAAGAGCTTGGGGAGGATCTTGAAAACGCGCTCCAGGGTAGTGGCAGGATAATTGACCGCGACCCGCGGCTCGAGCTCCGCCGGCAAGCCGAGATGGACGTCGGCCTGCAGCGGCTGCGCGACCTCACGTGCGAGGAAGCTGCCCAGGGTTTCCCCGGCCACCCGCCGGAACACCTCCTGAGCGTATAGACCATAGGTCACGGCGTGGTAGCCCTGGTCGCTGCCCGGCTCCCAGCGCGGAGTCTGGGCCTCGAGCACGCGCGCGAGCTCTTCCGGGGGCGCCTCGAGCAGCTCGAGGCTCAAGGGACGGTCGAGGGCGAGCAGCCCAGAGCGATGGTTCAGCAGCATGGCGACGGTGATCCGGCGCTTGTCTTGGGTCCCGAATGCTGGCCAGTACTCCGCGATCGGAGCGCTGCAATCCAGGCGGCCGCGGTCGGTCAACATCAGGAAACAGAGAGCGACCAGCCCCTTGGTGGCCGAGAAGACCGTGGTGATCGTGTCGGCCTGCCAGGGCTTTGCGGCCCCCTGGTCGGCCAACCCTCCCCACAGATCGACGACCAGCCGGCCTTCATGGAAGACAGCGAAGCTGGCGCCCCACTCCTCCCGCTGGAAGCTCTGCTCAAAGACCTGACGTAGAGGCTCGAAGCCCGCCTCCACCCGCCCTTCGACACGTACTGGACCGTTTCTCAGCGCGATCACATCTCCCCCCAACCGTGGGCTCCAGCTCGTCAGGGTAGCCGCTCGGGCTCCATTCCTCCAGGTATTGAGGACGCGCGTGCATGTGCGGCCTTCAGTCGAACGTGTGGTTCCCGCCCAGCATGGTCTTGAGACGCGATGTCGACTGGTTGAAGATCTTGCGCAGCTGCACGATCAGGTAGTCGCCCTCCCTACGACGCGACAGCTCCTGGACCCTGATGCTCCTTGAGGCGCGGTTGAGGTGGGCGAGCAGCTTGTCCACCGTCTCTTCCCGGCGCAGCCGCACACGGAAGTCTTTGTACACCTGCCCGTGGCGCTGCACGCACTCGACGCTGCGCAGGAAACCCGGCAACAAGGCGCGCCCGATCTGCTCGTAGACCCGTGCGTCGCAGGGCATGCCGAGCTCCAGCATACCGATCGCGAGCCGCTGCAGGCGGCTGGTGAAGAACTCCCCTGGCAGCTCGGCCAGCAGGGCCGCGTCGGTGGCGAAATCGAGGATGTTGATCCGGGGCGTGACGTACTTGACCCGCAGCCCCTGAGCGGGTGGCTTGAGCACGATTCCCTCGGCTCCGAGCGCGTCGAGGCGTCGGACGGCCTCGGCGATGTCGGCCCAATCGGAAGCCCGGTAGACGCCCAGCTGGGGCGCGCGCTTGATGGCGAAGGCTGCAAACAGCGCGTCGCGCTCGGCCAGGGGCAGGAAGCCGCAGGTCTCGGGGTCGAGGATGTCGAAAGCAAAGAAGGCGAGGTCTTCGGCAACCCCTGGCTGGTGCGTCTCGATGTAGGGATTGTCGGGACCCGCGAGCTCCGCGCAGACGACCAGCTGCGGGTGTTCGGCGAAGAACGGCCGCAGGTCTACCAGGTCGGGCAAGCGCTCTTCGGTGAAGGGGCAGAGGAAGCCCCCGCGCGTGAAGCAGAGCAAGCGGTCCTTGTGCAGGGCTACGCGCACATTGTAGCCGTCGAGCTTTTCTTCGACGTGGAAGGGTCCGTCAAAGGTGGACTCGATTCCTGCCCTCAAAGCGAAAATGCGGCCGATGGAGGGGTAGACGGGCAGGGTCCGCCCGTCGATCACGATGGTTCCGCGCGGGATGCGATGGAAGTCGTCGGCGAAACGCAGGTAGCGGAGCTCTCCATCCTCGACAGTCCTCAGCGCATGGGCTTCGGCTGCTTCCTCGATGGTCTCCAACGACAGCTTGGACGGGGTCTGACGCACCATCGTGGGCCCTGCACCCGCAGAGTGTCTCAGCGCGACGGAGCCCAGGACTGCGGGTTTGTCCGAGGCGCCTTCCTTTGGAACAGCGTCTCTCCCCGGTGTACGCGTCCCGTTGCGGCGATGCAAGGCCCTCGCCATTGCAATCGCGGCGAGCCTGCAAGACACTGAGAGCGGCAAACCACGCGGAGAGCTGCCATGAGCGAGCCCCTCGATATCGTGTTGGACACCAGCGTCTTCACCAACCCGGACACCGCCGGCCAGTGGGGCCAGGGCACGCCTGCGGCCTTTGCGACCTTCCTCGAGCTGGCCGGACGTCTGCGCGACCACGTCCGGTTCCTGATGCCGCCTTCGGTCTTCGACGAGCTGCAGCACTTCCTTGGAGACATGAAGCTTCCGGCGAAGTTCGAATTCCTGGTCGTGTTGCAGAGCCCGGACCGCTTCATGATCAAGGTCCCAGGCTTCCTGCTCTATGAGCTGATCGACGACGTGCGCGACCGCATCAATCGGGGGCTGCGTGTCGCCGAGAAGGCTGTGCGCCAGGTCGACAGCGAGAATGTCGACAAGACCATCAACCGCCTGCGCAACCAGTACAGGGAGGCCCTGCGCGCCGGCATCCTAGATTCCCGCGAAGACGTCGACCTGATCCTGCTGTCGAAAGAGCTCAACGCCGCTTTGGTGGCGAGCGACCACGGCGTGCGCAAGTGGGCGGACAAGCTCGGCATCCGCCTGATCCACCCCGAGCGGCTGCGCGAACTGCTCGAAGGGCTGTTGCCTGACCCAGCCCCTGATGCCACGGCCATCGGTCCTACGCCCTGAGCTCGGCTCCGTTGTCCCGCAACGACCCCCCATAGCTGCTATGGAGACGTGCAGCCCGCGCCTGCTCTGCCAATGCGTCGAGAGCGCTGCGGGCGACTTCGAGCTCGGCCTTGAGCTCGGCGAGTCTATCAGCGAGCGCATCCGGCTGGCCCTCTTGCACCAGTATGAGCTCTGTACATAGCTGCGCGACCCGCGCCGCGCCGACGTTCGCGCTGATGCCTTTGAGAGCGTGCAACGCTTCGCCACGGTCCCGGCCGGTCTGGGCGCTGACGGCGCCGCGCAGCAGCCGATCCGAAGCCTTCTGGAAGCCTGCCACGATCCGCTCCAGGAAGCCGGGTTTCGCCCGCGCGAGGGTCAAGAGCTGGCCTGTCTGTCCCGGATCGAGGGTCTGCTCTGCGCTCGCCGCCGAGGCGTCGGGCTCGGGAAGCCGAGAGGCCTCGTTGTCGGGCCGCAGCCAGCGTGAGATCTCTTCCAACAGCCTGGAGAGGCGGATGGGCTTGGTGACCATGCCGTCCATGCCGCAGGCCTGCACCTTCTCACGCTCGCCACTCAACGCGTGGGCGGTGAGGGCGATGATGGGAATCCGGGAACCGGTGCCCGACTCTCGCTCGCGGATCTTCTGGGTCGCGGTGTACCCGTCCATGACCGGCATCTGGCAGTCCATCAGCACAGCGTCAAAGCATTCCTGCTCCAGCGCATCCAGAGCCAACTGGCCGTTTCCTACAGCCTTGGAACGGATCCCGGCCTGTTCGAGCATCTGCTGCACGACCTCACGGTTGATGGCGTGATCCTCCACCACCAACACCCTCCGGCCGTCGAGCGAAGGCAGCTCGGCTAGACCGACATCGCTACCCCGGGTGCTTCCAGCGGTCTGGTCCAGCAAATGCACCAGCTGCCGCTGCAACCGGCGGCGGATGATGGGCGTGGCCACCACACCTGAAGTTTCCAGCGACCCAGACGCACTTCCCAGCAGCGGAAGGCTCGGGATTCCGGCGTCCGCTGCGGCCTCGAACAACTCTCTGCGCCCCCCATCCGCAATCATGATCGCGGCGCCGCTGGAAGCGAGACCCTTCAGAGCTACGGCCGCGGGAAGAGGAACAACGTCGGCCCCCCAGGCCTCGAGCAGCCGTAGCAGTGCGGCCCGTGTCTTGTCAGCCTCGACGGCAACCAGCACCCGCCGCTGCTCGAGAATGCGCACCGGCGGCGGAGCCAACTCTGTCGCGGTCAGCGGCAAACGCAGGCAAAAAGTGGAGCCCTGCTCAGACGAACTGGCCAGCTCGACACTGCCCCCCATCAGCTGGGTCAATCTTCTGCAGATCATCAGGCCCAGCCCCGTCCCGCCATAGTCACGGGAATGGGCATCGTCAGCCTGGCTGAAGGCCTCAAACAGGTGCTTCTGGGCTTCGGGGACAATGCCGATACCGCTGTCCTGGACGCGGAACTCGATGACGCTCTCGGTGCGCACCACGCAGATCTGGACCCAGCCACTCTCGGTGAACTTGACGGCGTTCCCGACCAGGTTCGTCAACACCTGGCGGATGCGGTGCGGGTCCCCACGCACCTTCGTTGGCAGATCGAGCCCGAGATCGAGCACGAGGTCAAGCCCCTTGGCCTGGGCAACATAGCCCAGGGGAACGACCGCCGCCTCGATCTCTTCGACGAGCGCGAACTCCTGCTCCTGGACGTCCATCTTGCCTGCCTCGATCTTCGAGAAGTCGAGGATGTCATTGATGATGTGCAGCAGGTTCTCTCCAGAGACTCGCATCGAGTCGAGATAGCGCCGTTGCGGCAGGGTTACCTCTGTACGCATCAAGAGCTGGCAAAAGCCCAGCACTCCGTTCAGTGGGGTGCGGAGCTCATGGCTCATGTTGGCGAGAAACACGCTCTTGGCCTGATTGGCCGACTCGGCCTCTCGCACTTTGCACTCGTAGCGCTTCACCAGGTCGTGCAGCTCAGCAGTGCGCTTCTCGAGCCGCCCTCGGCTGTGAGCGTCCTTGCGGCGTAGCTCGAAGTTCTGGCGAACGAAGCGCGTGCGTACCAGATTGAACAGCAGGGCGATGGCGATGGCGACGCCCAGGCTGACGCCATAGTGGACCACTTCCCGCTGTGTGCAGACAGCCAGGGCAACGGAGAGCCAAGCAGCAAAACTCAGCGCGCACGCCCCAACCAGCCACCTGCGGGCCGGGAGGAGGTAGCCCATCGCGATCACGACGGCCATCACGTAGGTCGTATAGAAAGGTTCCGCCAGCAACGCTTGCACGAGCACGATGTTGGAGATGGCCAACATTCCGAACAGAAAAACGATGCCGTGGGCGGCGCGCGGCCGGACAGACACCCGGGCGAGACCTATGCGGAAGCCGCCATAAACGAGCAGCAACACGACGTCGTAGGCAACCACCAGACTGCGGGCCTGGGGAGGAAGATCGACCAGATTGAAGATCAGGAAGGCGCCGAAAATCAGGATCAACAGGTTGTTGATCGTGGGCAAACTCTCCGCTGCGATCTGGTCGAGCCAGATACGCATGCCCTCTTCGGAGTCCGTGGAATGCTCCGCCAAACTACCTGAGTCCGCGCAGGGAGAAGCCTGATCTTGCGCGGCAGGGGGGGACTCGGGGTCCATGGATTCTTGCCCTTTTTGGGGAGGGCGGCGGTGAAGTCCCTCTCAGTTTCGGCGAGGAAGTTCCTCGCTCCCGTATTACCTCACCAGACCGGCTATCACAAGGAAACAGTTGTCAAGCGTCGCGACCAATGCGCTGTGGGAGTGCTCCCCCCAACATATCCCGGTGTGGAACGCGAAGAATCACGGGTCCACTCGACGATGTCTCAGGATGCGTCGTGATGGCAACGCGCAAGCTCAGTGATTCTCCATTCCGACAAGCACGGGGAGCCAAGATTTCGATCCGGTCCTTCCGCGCGTTTGACCGTCGCTTCCCATCGGGCTATCTTCGGCAGTAGGCTAAAGACGGCGCCGCAGCGCATTTTCTCGGCCTCGGGAAGGCACTAGTGCCCAGGTTCCTGACAGGCTTCAGCCAGGACGAGCTCGCGCAACTGCTCAGCAGTGACGGCGTGGCATCGGTGACGCGTGCCAAGGCGATGATGCGTTGGCTCTACCACCGCACGAGTCCGCTGCCCAAAGTGCTCCCGCTCCGCATCCCGGGCGTGAGCACCAAGTTGCTCGCGCGCGTGCGAGATCAGGTGCTTCTGCCGGACCTGCAGGTTCAGAGGGAGCAGCACGCCGCCGACGGAACGGTCAAGCTCGGGCTAGAGAGCGCAGGCGCGCCTCTCGAGACGGTGATGATTCCCATCAAGCAGCGCACCACCGTATGCGTCAGCAGTCAGAGCGGCTGCGCCCGCGGCTGCAGCTTCTGCGCCACGGCCCAGATGGGTCTGGGCCGCAACCTCAGCGCAGGCGAGATCGTCGCCCAGGTGGTGCTCGCGGCCTCGTTTTCACCGGCCGAGCGCCGTGTCCGCAATGTCGTCTTCATGGGCATGGGCGAACCGATGGACAACCTCGAGGCGGTGTTGCAGGCCGTCAAGATTCTCGGCGAGCCCAGCGGCTTCGGCCTCTCGCCGCGGCGCATCACGGTATCGAGCGTCGGAGTGCTCCCCAAGCTCGAGCGTTTCGCGCGCGAGAGTCCTGCGAGCCTGGCGCTCTCCCTGAACGCGACCAGCGACGCGCTCCGACAGCAGCTGATTCCCCTCAATCGGCGCTGGCCGCTTGCGGACATCGTCGCTTTCATCAAGAAGTGGGGAAGCGCAGACCGCCCCATCTTTGTCGAGTACATACTGATCGACGGCGTCAACAATCTGAAACAGGACGCCGACCGGCTGATCTCGATGTTGGCCGGCTTGTGGGTCCGATTGAATCTGATTCCCGTCAACCCGACCCCCGGCTCCGCCTTTCGAGCGCCTTCGCCGGACGCGGTGCGGTTGTTCCATCGTGCCTTGATCGATGCCGGACTGCCCGCTTTCGTGCGCACCACCCGAGGCGCTTCGATCCAGGCTGCTTGTGGGCAGTTGCAGACGGGCCTGAAGCCCTGTTGACGGCCGCCGGAAGGACTCGCTGATGCCTCGGGCCTCCTCCCTGGGCCTCCGCTGGTATGTCGCCTACGGGGGTCTGTTTCTGGCCATCGCGAGCCTTCCGCTGGGCATCGCTGCCGGGCTATGGCTGACCGGCACGCAGTCCGGGCTCGCCGAGATCCTGCTGCTGGTCGGCGGCCTGCTGGCTGCCATGGCCATCGTCATGCCGGCAGCTATGGCGCGCGTGCTGTCACAGCAGATCCGCACGGCTCTGGCCCGCCTGCCCGCCGAGCAGGGGCCGCCGCTGTTTGTCGCGCCCGCCTACTTTGAGGTGGCCGGCCGCTACCAGCGCAGGCCGCCCGGACTGCTGCTGCTTAGCTCCGAGCGGCTGATCTTCCTGGCCAGCAAGCCGCAGGATGCCCCGCACGACCGCAGCTGGTTGTGGGCCGAGATCGAGGGCATCCGGCAGGCCGACGACCGCTTCGGTGTGCTCTCCACGGTCTTCGACCTGCAGGGCTCTCTGGAAGTCCGCTTCGAAGGCGGTCAGGCGGTATTTTCAGTTGTCGGCCGCGGACAGTTCGCGCGCGCGTTTGCGCGTATCCGCACCTCCAACGCTTGAAGCGAGGCTGGCCAGACTCTTCGCGGGCGTCCGAGATCCTGGAAGGCCGGTCCGATGCGCCTGGGCAGCCTGCCCCGCCCATGTGCCGTTTCGCCGTCGCCGCGCAGCGAAGCGGCCCA
>JAJDCP010000068.1 GCA_029260765.1 Planctomycetota bacterium | reverse complement strand
AAAAGTAGGGGCGGGGTTTACCCCCGCCCGTTCGCTCGGGAGGGGATAAACCCCTCCCCTACAAGGAATAGTACCTGGGCCTTGGACACGCGCACAGGCAAACATGTGATTTCTGGCGCCACATACCGTCTAACTCGCGCTCCGTGCACGCAATCCCAGGGTAGCGGTGTCGCGACGCCCAGAAAAGGGGCTAGCCCTGCCCAGCCCACAAGTCTGCTGAAGCCGGAAGCCTGAAGCCACGGCGGGGGGAGGCCCTTGAACACACAGAGCCGCCAAGCTTGTCAAAGGCTCATTGTGGGCATGGGGCAGGTCTCGCCATCGCACGGGTCTCTGTCGGGTGTTCGGAATCCGGACGGTTTCTTCCTGCACTCGCGGAACGGGTCCGCCTGGCTGGCCCGTGCTCGGCTTGGCACGCGGGCTGCTTCTGGGTTGCGTGTCCCCGTCAGGGATCTCACGCCGAAGGAGCCCAGCATGGTAGCCACAGCCCCGACCCAGATCGCCAGTTGGAACCTGGCGACGGTTCCGACCAACTCGCGCTCGGAGCCGACCGTGCTGCGGATCGGAGCGCCGTCGCCCCAACCAGGCACGGCCCCGAGCCAGGGCACCTCCGGAGGTACACCGGGGAGCACGAGCCCGAGCAGCGCGCAGACGGCCACCGCCCTGAAGGATCTACCTACGCCGAAGTCGGATCCAGCCTTCGCAGGCTACCTGCCCCCGTCCCCCTGGGAAGGACAGAAGCCGGCCCAACCGGGCTCTGCGGAGTCCATCCTGCGCATCAAGCAGGCCGTCAAGCTGATGACCGGGCTGAAGTTGAAGCCTGGCAGGCCACAATACGCCCACCGCAACAAGGCCGACAGCTTGTGGGCCGGGCGTTACTGCTGGCATTGGGCGTGGATGGTGTACCGCTACGCCAACATGCACTACCGCCAGGGCCAGAACCGCGAGAGCGACAAGGAGGGCCCGTATGGCAGCAAGCTCGGGGCCGCGCGCAGCCGGCGCGAGATCGCCCCCAGGGGGTTCCACGGCTTGAAACGTGACGGCTTTCTGATCAAAAAGGAAGCCGACACCCGCGTCGCGCGCAAGCGCTACCGGGCCTACCGGGGCAAGTTCCTGGCCGATCCCCAGGAGGGCGTTGGCCCGAGTGTCTACGACCAGATCCTGCCGGGCGACTGGCTGTACATCTTCAACAACAACTCCTCTGTGGGCGGCAGCCACAGCGTGATCTTCCTGCACTGGGGGGGAACCTACCTCGGCAAGACCTACGACGCCAGCGAAGGCCGCAAACAGCTGATCTTTACCGAGGCCTCCCAATACACACCCTGGCGTGGGGGCAAGGTCGTCAGCCACAAGTTCAATGACCGCTGGCGCCTGACGTACATCCACCGCTGATGTGTCGCTGAGAGAGACCCCGAAGAACCCGCTGCAGCGCGCGGTCTTGCCGGTCCCCGCGCCTCCTGGGATTCGGGTTGATGCTTGGATTCCCAAGCGCCGCTGAACCGTGTCCCTCGCACACCTGCCCCCAGCTTGTGCTCAGACGACGATGCCGAGAATCAAGCGCAGCTTCGCTGATCCGCCGTGTCGAGCGGCCAGGAGTTCACAAGTTCCAACACAGATCAGCTTTCTGCGTAGCTCTTGTACCAACCAACCCCCTCAGGAGTTTGCCATGCCCCGCTTCGTCTCTACACTGCTCGCCCTGTCACTTGCTCTACCCTTGTTCGCCGACGGACTCGAAGATCTCAAGAATCCCCTCGGCGATAGCGTCGTGGGCGAGTGGACCAAGTACACCATCCAATCTGAGAACCAGATGATGGGAAAGGTTGAGATTCCCGTCGCTATGATCGTCATGGCTGTCGAAGGCGCGAACATCGACGTCAAGACCGAGATGGAAATGATGGGCATGGCGCAGGAAGACACCCAGACTTTCGATGCCGAAGGGTCGATCGCCGACATGCTGTTGTCACAGTTCAACCAGATGGGGGGCGGAGCCGAGGTCACCATCGAAGAGAGCTCAGTCGAAGACGTCGAGTACGAGCACGAGGGCGTCACGTACGCGGCCAAGAAGATCACGATCGTTGCGAAAGCCACTGTCGAGGGCATGGGGATGAAGATCGACATCAACAACACGACCTGGCTGTGCCTCGACATTCCCGTCACCGGCATTCTCAAGAGCGTCGCAGACACCACCATCCACATGGGCGAGCAGACCATGGAAGCCTCGACCGTGCAGACGCTGGTCGGGTTTGGTCTCGAGCCGGCCCAAGAAGAAGACAAGGGCAACGAAGACGAGACCGGCGAATTCTAAGCAGCGGTCGCTTTGCCCGCAGTTTCGCCCAAAATGCTCCAGCCCAGCCCTCACTTCCGCTGGCCGGCGACGCCCTGAATCCCGCGTCTGGGCTAGCGGCCGATCATGGCTGGAGACCCTGCGCGGGCGGCTAGCCCGAATCCGTCACCAGTTTCTGCTGCGGCCCCGCCTGACCGGCGAATTCGAACTCTCGCTGCTCGAAGATACCTCTGCGCTGCTCAAGTCCGAATTCTCGCGGCCATCCGGGCCCTCGCTACGAACCTGGTATCGGATCCGGGCTAGGTGTAGCGGTCAGAGATCAGGTGGGTGCGAGCGATCAGCGTGTCGTTGAGGGTCACGCTCTCGATCGAGCGGATCACCAGGCCCTCGATCACGATCTCCGCCCAGCGCTCCTTGTGGCATTGCGGACAGCTCCAGCTGTCCACCAGGTGGATGGGCTCGCCAGGCTGCCAGGGCTTGAGGCTGAGGTAACCCGCGCCGATGGCCTCATCGAGCGTGAAGCTCAAGGGGTCTCCGACGGACAGGTTGGCCAAGGAAGGTTGGCGACGGATCTTGGTTTGCATGTCTGTCGAGGCGTCTGCCGCGGAGGTTTTTCCGCAGCCAGGGCACTCCAGAGCCGCGACAAAATAGTCGAACATTCCCATGTCGGTCTCCTGCCCCCGGATCTTCGCAGAGCCGGGCGCTCGTGCTCCACTACAGGGGAAGAACGCGGATCGTGCGTCCGTTGATGGTCACATCGAATCCGTCCGCGTAGTCGGTCCGGATCCGACCTCGGTCGAGGTTCTGCCCGGCGATCCGCATCAAGTTCTGGTAGATGTTCCGGTCGTTGGTCGCGAGCGTTGGCGTGGTGCCGGCGGCAGCCTCGGCAAAGAAGGTGTCTGCGACCAGGGACCGGTCCTGGCCCCCTTTGTAGGCGCCGACCCGATACCTCTGCAAGACACTCAGAATCGCTCGATACTCCGCACTGGCGCGCGCGGCGCTCAGGCTGAGCCCGCGCCACTTGCCCCCCTCATCGAGTATGTCTGGCACCCCGGCGGCCGGGTCCGATTCGAGCTCGTGCGCCACCACCTCACTCACCCAGGGAATGGAGCCTGCATGCATCCTGTCGCGCAGGTTTGCGGCCAGCGCCTCCTCGTTGACGTTCGCTGTGCCGGCCTCGGACTTGGCGGCGGAGATCAGAATCTGGGTATCGAAAATCACCGATGAGGCATCCAGCGGCAGGGCCTCAAGCTCATTGCGTAGGGGAAACGCATCGAGGCTGGGCACTACCCGAGCGGGTTCCGTCGCGAAGGCAAAGACCAACGCCTCCAGCCGTTGCAGATCTGCCGCAGAGAGTGCATCGCCGTCGGCGACAGCCGTCCTGATCTGCTCGAAGGCGGCCGTCTCCTCAGCGCTCATGTCCCCCACGCCGGCCAGGATCTCGCCAACCTTCTTCCACGCGATCCCTTGGGCCGCCGCGGCTATGGCCTTGGCCTCGTCTCTGTGAGGCACCAGGTCAGCGACCCCGGACCAGCCATATAGCGGTGATGCCTGAGGAATGCGGACCGGTGCGGGGGCTACCAGCTTCTTCGCGACGGCCTCGACCAGTGAGGTGGTCCAGCGCTCGATGATGGCGCGATCTTGCTCATTTTCGCGGGCCTCGAGGTGCAGCTTGACCCTGGCCAGGGCGTGCCTGCCCAGCCGCGCGTAGGGCGTCTGTTCGAGGATTGTGGCGGCGCCCGCCAGCGCGCGCGCCCAGAGTCCTTGAAAGCGTGCGCGTGCGGGACCCTCAACACCCTTGAGCGCGACCCGCTTCGAACGGATCTCGACCCGCGGCTCGCTGGCCTGCTGCTGTGCGAAGGCCCGCTCGGCCTGCTCAGCCTCGCGCTCGAGTGCCTGCACGCGGCTCGCAGGGCCGGTGCGGCCCTGGGCCCCCTGAACCACGTGCTGGCCCTCATGCACCAGGGTCTGCAGGTCGGACGCCAGCTGGGGATTGAGCTTGCTGGCGAGGCCTATGCTGTCCCCCATCGTGACCCCACGGGCCCCACGACCGGAGAGTGCCTGCTGAGCCAGACCGGTGTCGTGCAGGCGCACCTGGGCGAAGCTCACTTTGTTGTCGAAGAACGCTTCGAGCTTCTGCTGCATGTCTTGGGGCAGAGCGCGCCCAGGGCCCAATTCCAGGGAAACTCCCGAAGGCACATCGCGGGATCCGCTCTGGAATAGAGGCTGTGCGCCGGACTTCTGCGCGTGCGGGGCGGAAGTCTGTGGAGGCGGCGCGGGACGCCGGCCCCTGCTCGCGGGCGCTCCGGACCTGGCCGAGAGATGAAGCGCTACTTTGCCGATCCGGATCATGATGTGCCTCCGACTTCTATCTTAACGCCGGAACGCTCGCTGCGGAAACCCGAGGCGTGCGCTTCATGCCCGGCACGCATCACGAATCCTTCCAACACCAACGGTTCTCCTTCGCTTGGACCCGCGCGAGCCAGGCGTACAGGTCACGCATCTGGGCGGCGATGAAACGGTGCACTAGCAAGCGGTCCTGGCCGTGGAGCTTACCGAGCGGGATCCGTCATGAGGGCTGGCGCTGACCCAGATGGAGGAGTCCTTGTCGTAGAACGGCACGCACAGCTTGGTGCCGCGGGGGACTGTGGCCTGGCGCGGGGTCTGGAGGATGACGGCGGTCTGGAGGGTTCCGTCTCGAAGCCGCATGAGCAGGATCTGGGCATCGATGCGCGCCTTGACCTGCACTTCGTGATGCTGCCGATCGCGCCGCTGGTCTTGCGTCGTTCGCGCGGCTTGATCGCTGCGGCGAAGGCCCGCAGCCTCTCTCTCTGGACGCGCCCGCGCTCGATGGATCCCGTCTGGCGCTCCGCGACCTCACCCTGCGCGCGCTTTCTGGCCGACTCCGCCAGCCTCTTGAACGACTGCTCGGCGGCTCCGTAGGCGGTTGTTCAGCCGACCTCCAGCACTCCAGGCCAGGCCGTCAAAGCGCCGAGCGCGAGCGCCAGCGTTCCCAGAACCAGGCGTTCCCTGCCATTCATGGGCGGAAAACCTCGGGCCTGCTTGGGGAACACGGGACCCAGGAAGGAGTGGGCGAACAGACGCAGCATGGTGATGCCGTTCAGTGCCGTCGCTGCGAGCAATAGCCCCCGCCACAGCGGTGCGGGATGGGCAGGAGCTTGCATCACCAGGTCTTCCCCGACAAAGCCTGTCGTGCCGGGGAAACCGCTCAGCGTGCTGGCAAACAACAGAAACAACAGCGCCATGCCCGGAGCTGGTCCAATCAGACCGCGCACCCGCGGCGCGCGGCGATGGCCGACCCGGCTCTCCACCGCCTCGACCAAAAGACCCAGACCGAACAGGGAGAGACCCAGACCCGCCCACTGCACCATGGCTCCGAACACGCCGGCCTCTCCAGGGGAAACCAGACCATACAGGATGATCGAGGACTGGGTCGCCGCCATCACACCCAGGCTGCGGCGCAGAGTGATGCTGCTCAGCCCTTGCAGGCCAGCGAGCAACGCAGCGCAGGCGGCCCAGGGTTGCAACCAGACGGCGCAGGGCTCCACTTGCTCCGGAAAGCTGAGCCGCACCGCCAAGAGGAGCGCCACGGACGGACGACAGGCGGCAACGAGGGCGGTGCGGCCGAGGGACAGCCGCTTGGTGCTTGCCATGACCAGGGGCGAAAAGGGCGGAACCCCCATGCGCAATGCGCCGCCGAGCACGAGTGCGATGTAGAGGCCTGTGCTCAGCTTTCCTTCCGCCATGGAATTGCCGACCAGGGCACCTCCGACGAGCAGCACACTGGCGATTGCGACCAGCACGAAGGGGCGGCGGGAGACTCCCTCCTGTTCGCGATGGCGCAAACCAGGAATCAGCGACAGCAACCACAGCACGCCGACTGCCCGCAGATCCTGGCAGGAAAAGCACAAGACCAGCAGCAAGGTGGTCTCTGTCAACCGGCCCAGCTCACGTGACGCCCGCCAGTTTGGCGGCCGGGCCAAGATCGCCGCCAAGCCCAACAGCGACATCAGAGAAGGGGCCAGGCCGATGAACGGCACTATGATTCCGCGAATCTCCCCCACAACCGAGGCCGCTGCCACAGCGAGCATCAAGCCCGCGCTAGCGGCCACGGACAGACTCCCGCGCAGCCGTGCCACGGCCTCACCGACGACGAAGCTACACAGAGCCGCCAACAACACGCTGATCAAGCTCATTCCGGATCCTCGTCCCTGCCGCCGACGGCGAGTTTCTCGGCGATGCGGGAGAGCCTGTCGATCCAACCGGAGACCCTCAGTACGGCGCGTACCGCCTTCTGGACCACCGGCTCGAACCAGCCCTCGCTGCGCCACAGCCAGCGTCCGACTGGAATCGGGTGCGGCGCCGGAAGCGGCCTTCCCAGAAGACCTTCCCGCCGGTGGGCGAGATGCAGCGCGTTTCCAGCTTGCATCACCTGCCACACCCGCAGACCGAGGTTGGAAAGCAGGTGCAGGCAGGCAAGGAGGTGGAATCCGAGTCCGATCTCCGCCACGATCAGGCCCAATTGGCCAGCACCAGCCAACACCACCGCGCCTTTCACGTCTGAGCGAGTGCGGGCTTGGTTCGACGCGCTCCAAGCTGCCAAGAGACCGAAGACCACCAAGATCATCCGGGCCAGCAGGGAGTGACCGTAGAGCGGCCAGGAACGAAGCAGCAGGTAAGGCCCGGCGGAGACCGAGAGGCCCGCATAGAACATCGCTGTCGAGGGCGTGGGGCCTTCCATACTGCGACCCAGCCAGCCGGAAAAAGGTCCCAACCCGGCCTTGCCAGCGGCTGTGATGAGAAGCAGCGGACCGACAGTCGCAGCCAGCGGCCCGGTTCCCTGTGCCATGCCCGCCAGACCTGTGTCCATGTCTGCCGCGTGCAGCAGGATCAGGGCGAACAGGAGACCCAGGTCGGCAATCCTGTAGCTGAACGCCGCGCGCAGGCCGCGCTGCACGGTCTCCTCCCGCTCGTGGAAGAAGGCTATCAGCAAGAAGGAACACAACCCGAGCAACTCCCAGCCGGCGAACAGGACATCAAGTGTCCCTGCAAGGGCCACCACATCGAGGCAGGCCAGCGCCAGCAAGCTGGTCGCGAAGAAACGCAGGTGCCCCCTCTCCTGGTGCAGAAAACTCTCGCAAAAACGCAGGATGAAGACTCCCAAGGCTGCGCTCGTCAATGCCGCGGCGGCAGAAGTGCCGTCGATCCAGAAGAAGAGCTCCAGGGCATATTCGGCATCACCGTACCACTGGCCTAGATCCACCGAGACCGCGCCTCTAGAGACGACCATCCCGGCGATCGCTGCCGCCACCAGCAGATGGAAGCCGGCGAACAGGCGCGTCAGGAGGTTCACACTCCTTTCCGGCAGGGGACGCCCCACGAGCATCGGCAGCACAAGGGCTACGAGTCCCAGGACAGGAGTGACGGGCAAGAGCCCCACGAGCAAGCACCAGAGTGTCTCTTCGCTCACCGGTCCCCCTCTCCCAGCAAGGCTGGTGAGATCGGATCGCGGCGTCCGCGGCACAACCGCAGCGAGTCGGGCACCCGCGGTAGCTCTCCACCCTCTGCTTCCTCTGGCACGAAACCTCCCGGCGACCAGATCCAGCAACCGTCCTGATCGATTGCAGTGAGCTGGATCCAGCGATTCTCGACCAGCCGCCGGACCTCGTCCAGACGCTCCAGAGCGGACTGAATCAGCCCCCTTGGCGCCAGCACGACCACCAGCAGCCTGGTCGGTTCATGGATCTCGACCATCTGCCATGGCAGGCCTGTGCGCAAGTCACCCATCGAGCCGTTCGTCACGCCGAAGCGGCCGAGCAGATTGTGGGGAAGTTTGGTTCCAGCCCCGAATCGTTCGGGGTCCACCCGGCTGAAGTAGTACTCCAGATTGATCCCGGCACAGACCGGCACGGCGGCGCCCAAAAGCCGCAACAGGGAGCGACCCTCGGGATCGGCCTCGGGCTCGTAGGAGTGCAAGAAGGCCCGCCGGTCGAGAAACAGGTCGCGGGTCAGTCCCCGGCTTCCGACCACCAGCAGCGCGTTTGTGGCGTGCCCATACTCGGGTCGGACCTCAGACAGGTCACTGCTGCGCCTCTGAACATGGGCCAATGCCTCCCCACAGCTGGCCCCTGGGGGTAAGCTGAGGAAACGCCGGCTCCTCTCCAAGGCATCCCTGGCGCTGGCTGCCTGCGTCAGCTCGCGCAACCAGAGCATATCCTCTTCCGGGAGCGGGTTTGCCGGTTCCAGCAAAACAGCGTCGGTGGCAGTGTCGTGGAAGGCACCGATGAACACCGTCTCGACAGGTAGGGTCAGGCCGCGGGCTGTCAGCGCATGCCGAACCTCAGGGTGATTGGCCAGGGCCGCGAAGGTCCGGGCGTTGCCGTCCCCGCGAAATCCCCCACAGGCCCCGCAGTCGTGGGCCGCTTCATGGGGATTGTTCAGGCTCGTGGAGCCGTGCCCCAACACCACGATCAGTGGGGCGTAACGACCGCTCAAACCCACAAGCTCAAGGGCATCCCCTACCTGCTGGGCAGCCTCTGCTGTTGTCAGCCCCATGGGCAATCCATCGTCACCGTCCCGCTCAACTCGCAGAGCCTGAAGATCGACAGGCGGACGCGGCAGCCAGCGCGTCCGCCAGCGCTGCAGGGTCGCCTCGCTGCGTCTTGGAGCCATGACGCGCCAAGCCATCAGCAGCATCAACCACCAGCCCGCCAGGAGCGCACCGATCGCGCCGCTCAAAAGCCATGAGCCCGACCCATCGAGCCAGACCGCCGCGGCGCCCAGCAGCCGGCGGGCGCGTTTCGGAGTGGCCACGGCTTGCTCCTCGACGCGATGGGTGGATGCCAGGCCTACCGGGTGCCGCGGTGTGCCGTGGACATCCTCCACCCCGCGCCAGCGGATGGGCAGATTGAAGTGGCCAGCCAATCCTAGAGTCTCGACCTCCTGCCCGCCGACTTCTTCCAGGGCGCGGCGCAAGCTCTCTTCCCTGTCATCTATGCAGCACAGGAATTGAACCCGGGGTCGTTCCGGCTGTCGCGGACCAAGCGCGGCACGGGAGCGCAGTCCGCGCAGCCAGACCCGCCGGGCGCTGCGCTCGCGGGCTTTCTGGAGCACGCGGCAACGCCAGCCGCTGTCGCAGCATTCGAGCAGGGTTTCCAGCGCCTGCCAGTCCCTTGCGTTCAGATACTGGCTCTGTGGGACGGTCTGGTCGCGCAGGCAGGCGGCTTGCCACGTCGGCCCCAGTCCCGAGAGAGCCAGCAACTGCGCTACCCGGTCTGCACGACCTCCGTGCCCCTGTGCTGCCGTCTCTCTCCTGTAGAGGAGCTCGTCGGGCTTCCAGTCAGCGGCCAGAGCGCAGGCCACGACCAGCAGCAGCCGCAGCGCTGTATAGTCGACCAGCGCGGGACCCCCACGGTGATGCTCACACCAGGCTACCGCTCCAGCCCAGCCCGGACGCTCGAGCAGAACATGTCGGAGCATCACCTCCTGTGAGGGCTGCCCTGGATCCGCGAGCACAGCGAGCGTCGCCTCGGCAGTGGCGAGCGCGTCCTCCCGCACAAGCCCCCGCACCGTGTTGAAGAGCCTGGGACGCCGCTGAAGAGCCTGCAGTCCAACGGCGAACAGACCCGAATCCAATTGTGGGCACTCCGCGGCCTGGCCCGTGTCCAGGAAAGCCCCAACCACCGGCAGCAGGATCTCGTCGACTTCACGCTGCAGTGCCTCTCTCTGCAACGTGTCCGGCGAGTGTGTGCGTGGACGACGGGGAAGTTCGCGCCTCGCCAGCCCGGAGAGCAGAGCGAAGCCCAGCTCGGCCGCGCGTCGGTCGCTTTCCATGCAGGCACGCAAGGCTCCGTGCAAGCCGAGAACGCCGCATTGTTCCCGCATGCGCCGCCGCAGGACCTCCTTGTCCTGGCTGCCCGTGATGAGCTCGCCGGCTCGTTGGGGATCGTGGCTGAAACAGCTCCGAGCGCCCCGCGCCAGCTGTGCTCGTGTGCGCGGCCTCAGCGCCGCCACCACCGGGTCCGCACCGCCTTCTGCGACCTGAAATGCCCGGATCCGCCAATGAGTCTCGAGCAGCCCACGGCGCAGTAGCTCCCAGGCCCGTACCGCCGGAGACTGAGATCCAACAGGCTGCAGCCCGGCCGGTTCGAACTGCTCCTCGAAGACCGTGCGCAGGTCGCGTTCTTCGATGCGTCCGTCGGCGAGCATGTCCCGAAACTCCGACTCCTGCAGCCGGACTTGGGCCCCCAGTACTTCGTGGGCTCTCGCCAGCGCGGCATGGAAGTCGCAGTGTTCGTGCGCCGCCAGCGTGTTGGCGTGGACAAAGCTGCTGAGGGGGCCCTGGTGTGGGAGCCAGGCCTGTGCGCGTCGCAGGGCGTCGAGCAGCTCGGACAATGCGGTTCACAGCTCGTGGTAGGCGTAGGGCGACGCATTCTAACCACTGAGACATCAATAGAAAATAGAAGTCTCGACTCTAGCATTCGGACAGCGGGGAAACTCTGGATGGGATCTCTGGTGGCGTGAAATCTCCCCGTCCTGGTGTTTTTCAAGACTGCAAGGAGAGTGATTCCTGCCCCGCGAACGCTGGTTTTCCGACGAAGCGTGACCTATCCAGCAATCCGCCAACCCTGACTCTGCCGAACTTCACGAACCCAGCCATGGGATGTCGACGCTGACGTACCCCGAAAGCGATACAGTGAACCGCGTGGGCGGCGTGGTGCAACTCCACGGACTCTGCGGCCACGGCCAGTCTGAACAAACGCAGATTCTCACCTGAGCCGTCCAGCTCAAGCCGGAACCCCGCAACCTGAACGGTGTCCTATTTGCGGGCACCTCCCAGCAGCCGAAGGAAAGGCTACCTCCAGATGCCGGGCCAGTCGTAGATGCGCGTCACGATGCAGATGCCTACGCTGCTTGCCGTCACCAGAAACTGGTGGGTGGGGGAACCAACTTCTGGTGAGTGCGCCCGAGATGAACGAATCTCTCCAGTCAGCGTCGACCCCTCAAGGAACCAGCCATGAGATCAAGACTCAAGCTGAACCAGCGACTACTCCTCTGGTTCTTCCTCCTGTCCCTGGGGCCGATCGGCCTGGTCGCCTACCACGGCTACTACGTCGCCTCGGGTTCGCAGACTGCCGCCACGGAAGCCGAGCTGCGCCGCATCGCCCAACATCGGGTCGATCTGCTACGCGCCTGGCTCGATGAAAGGCGCAGCGATCTGGACTTCATCCTCGAGACGGCGCGGCGTCCCTGCCCATGCGGCTGCCTCGAGAGCGAGGAGGTCACCTTCGCCCGCGCTTGCGCTACCATCGAGAACGGTCTCGACGCGATCGAGCAGTTCGAGCGAATCGAGCTCTTCGACCTGGGCTGGGAGCTGAAGCAATCGACGGAGGGCCGCACGGGGCAGCTGGAATTCTGGGACACGAGCCCCATCCGCGCGCAGCTGTCAACGGGAGAGCCCGAGGCGATGAGCCATGTGCATGACACGCACGACGGTGTCTTGTGTGTCTGCTTCGGCGGAGAGCTGCGCGATGCGGACGGGAAGCGCATCGGCTACCTGCTGGCGGCGGCCGAGCTCTCGGAGACCTTCAGGGAGATCCTCTGGAGCCGCGAGCCCGAGCTGGGGGGCCGCAGCCTGCTCGTCACTGAGTCAGGAGACTTCCTGGCCTCTTCGACTCCAGCGGACAGCCTGGATATGGAAGCGAGCGTCTTGGAGCTTCTGACCGGTGACAGCGGCAACGCCGACTACCGAGGCTCCGATGGGGAGCCCGTCCTGGCCGGTTATGCCCGCTTTCCCGAGCTGGGAGCCCTGTTCATCGTCGAGCGCGACCGGAAAGTCGCCTTCGCCTGGCTCTCCTCGCTGGCGTGGCAGATCTCCCTGGTTGCCCTGCTGTGCATCCTGGCGGTGTCGATGGTCTCCAGGCACCTGACGCGGGCCCTGACCCGCCCCCTGCAGCAGCTCGTGGTCGCCTCCCAAGCCATCGGCGGCACGGGCGGCCTGGCTTCTCGCGTCCCGCCGCTCGCCGGCCACGAGTTCCAGGAGGTCGGAGAGGCCTTCAACCGCATGCTCGACCAACTCGAGCTGTCTGGCCGTAAACTCGTCGAATCGGCGTCGCTCGCTGCGGCAGGCGAGCTCTCGACCAGCGTGGTGCACGAGCTGCGGAATCCTCTCTCGAGTGTGCGTATGAACCTCCAGGCTTTGCGGCAAAAGGTCGAAGACGATGCGGTGCATCGCGAGCTTGCGGATATCGCCTGCGAGCAGGTCTGCCGTATCGACCGCATGCTTGGAGACCTGATGGATTTCGCCAAGCCTCTCCCTGTGCAGAGTCTGGAGACGGATCTTGACGAAGTCATCCAAGCGTCGATCCAAGCCGTGTCGGCAGACCTCCAGAGCCGCGGCGTCGATGTGGAGGTCGAGAACGCGCTGGCCGAGGAGAGGCTGTTTCTCGACCCCGACCGCCTCTGCCAGTCGCTCACCAACCTGCTTCAGAACGCCATCCACGCCTCGCCGGAGGGCTGCCCGATCCACCTGGCCGTGCGGCCTGCAGCTTCGGGAAGGTGCGTCGAGATCGAGGTCCGCGACTATGGACGGGGTCTGTCGGAGGACAACATGGACCGGCTCTTCAAGCCCTTCTTCACGACCAAGGCGAACGGATCGGGCCTGGGGCTGGCCAATGCGCGCAAGCTCATCCGCTTGCAGGGGGGAGACATCACGGCGCGCAACCACGCGACGCAGGGCGCGGTCTTCACTGTGAGCTTGCCCCGATCTGAGGTCTGTGTGTGATGAAGATCTGCGTGATCGACGACGACCGGGCCATCTGCCGCTCTTTGCAGCTGCAGCTGCAGGGGCGGGGCCATGAGGTCGTGACAGGCAACTGCGGCGCGGATGCGCAGCAGTTGGGCTCGGACGTGGAGCTGATCTTTCTCGATCTTCAGCTTCCAGACATGTCCGGGATCCGAGTGCTCGAGCAGCTTCTACGCCGCGAAGACCCTCCGGCCGTGGTCATGATTACCGGCAGGCAGGACATGGAGGCGACCATCAACGCCATCCGCAAAGGAGCCCTGGACTACATCCGCAAGCCGCTGAGCATGGACGCCGTGTGGGGAGTCATCGACAAGGTCCAGATGCGCATGGAGCAGGACCGCATCAAGGTCCATCCTCTGGAGCCCGTCGACACGGGACCTCGGGAGATCGTCGGCGGAGATCGGGCTGTGATCGAGGTCCTCAAGCAGGTCGCAAGGATCTCGACGAGTCGTGTGGGGGTACTGATTCAAGGCGAGAGTGGCACGGGCAAAGAGCTGGTGGCCCGCGCGATCCACGAAGCTTCGTGTCCCAGTCAGCCCTTCGTCGCCGTCAACTGCGCCTCTCTGGCAGCGGGCATCTGGGAGAGCGAGCTGTTCGGCCACGAAAAGGGGGCGTTCACGGGTGCCTACAGTCAACGCGCAGGGCGCTTGGAGAGTGCGCTCAAGGGCACGGTCTTTCTCGACGAGATCGGCGACATGCCGGCGCCCATGCAGGCCAAGCTCTTGCGCACCTTGCAGGAGAAGGAGTTCGAGCGGGTCGGTGGCAATCAGACCCTCCCGCTGCAGGCCCGGATCATCGCCGCGACCCATCGCGACCTCGACATTGCCGTCGAGGAGGGGGCGTTCCGCGCCGATCTCTTCCACCGCCTGAAGGTCGAGACCATCCGCGTCCCGCCCTTGCGGGAACGCAAGGGCGACATTCCCCTGTTGGTCGACCATCTGCTCCACCGCATCAGTCGGGCGCTGGGACGGCGCATCGTGGGCGTCGCCGAGACGGTCCTCACCCGGCTGAAGGATCATGACTGGCCGGGCAACATCCGAGAGCTGGAGAATGTGCTGATGCGTGCGGTCTCTCGCTGCGATTCCGACGTGCTGGTCGACCTCGAGCTGGGAGAGTCGTCCCATGACCGGCCGCCACTGATCAGCCTCAGCGAAAGCGAGAAGCGTCATGTACTGCGCGTGCTCGAGCACGTGGCCTGGAACATCACCCATGCGGCCAGGATCTTGGAGGTGTCGCCCACCACGGTGCGCAAGAAGATCGCAGACTACAAACTCAGGGATTGAACGCAGCGTCGGCTCCCCATGCACACCGAGAGAGCGCTGGATTCCGACAGCACTCTGGTACACTGGCATCGGCGCCAGCTTTTTTGCCCACGCGTGACAAAACAGCCCCGGCATACGTCAGGCTTGGGAGTTACTCTGTCTGGTGGACCCGCAGACAGGCGGACCCCCAACACTGGTCCAGCCGCGACGTATACGTTCGGGGATGGTCCTGAGCCGGCCGCAGGCTCGAAGGAGGCAGGTCGTGAACACCGGCACGAACATGCTCGGGAAGGCCGAAGACACTGACTCGGTCGGACTCGATGCCGAGGGCAAAGCGAGCGGTCAGCCGCTGCCGGCCCCCTCCTCCGAGCCGCAGGGCCTGCCCCGCTGGAACATTCCGGGCTACCGCTTTCTCGCCCCGATCCACCGGGGCGGGATGGGAGCTGTCTACCTCGCGTTGCAGCTCTCGATGGACCGCAAGGTCGCGATCAAGGTGCTCGCGCCGTCGCTCGCCCACGACTCGCAGTATGTCAAGCGCTTCGAGCGCGAGGCCAAGGCCTGCGCGAGCATCTCCCACCCGAATATCGTGGCCGTCTACGATGTCGGCATGGTAGACGCCCGGCCCTATCTGGTCATGGAGTTCATCGACGGCATCGACCTGGCGCGACGCATACGGGCGCGTCCGCTGTCGGTGCGCGAGGTGTTGTCCCTGGGAATCGCCGTGGCGGCTGGGCTCGAGCATGCCCACAAGAACAGCATTGTGCATCGGGACATCAAGCCGGGCAATGTGCTGATTGCTCGGGATGGCAGCGTCAAGCTTACCGACCTCGGCCTGGCGAAGAACATCGATGAGAACGAGGGCAGCCTGACGATGGACGGCACCTGCATGGGGTCACCCTCATACATGCCTCCGGAGCAGGCGCGCTACTTCAAAGACGCCGGCCCACCCGCCGACGTCTACGGTCTGGGGGCGACGCTCTACCACGCGCTGTACGGGCGCGCTCCGTTTGAAGGCGACAACACGCTCGACATCCTGCAGAAGGTGCTGCGGGATCCGCCGCAGTTTCCTGAGCGCGAAGACGTGCCCGCGGTCGTGGTCGAGCTCTTGCGTTGTACACTCGCCAAAGACCCGGCCCAGCGCTACCCCGACGGGGCCGCTCTACTGCGGGCTCTGAGACTCGCGGTGGCGGGCAAACCTGCGCCCGCCTTGCAGACCGCCGCGGCCGTCCCCACACATCGCAAGACCGCACGCAAGCTGCGCAAGCCGCGCCCCCGCAAGGGTCCTCCGTGGGCAGGTCTCGCCATCGGCGCGGCGATCCTGGTCGTGCTGGCTGCGCTGGTGATCTTCGCCGACCGCAAGACGGAACCTGATCCAGAACCCACGGCGGCCCAGATCGAGGCGCGCGAGCAGGAGCAGGCCGCAGCGCGGCGAGCGGCTGCGGCGGAGCTTCTCGAACAGGAACGGGCCACGCTGTTGCAGGGCATCGAAGCGGCCATCACAGAGGGTCAGCTCAGGCAACTCGAAGAACTGGTGGCAGCGCTCCGGGTGATCGAACCAGACCTCGCCGAAGAGAGGGTGACGGCCTGGCGCGAAGCAGCGACGGTCGCCGCGCTCGAGCTCGAGGAGAGCAACTATCGAGGTGCGCGTGGCCAGTTGTACTTGAGCTACCAGGATGGAGGACTCGACGCCGCCTGGGAGTTCGTCGACGCCTTCGAGGGCACGGCGCCCACGCTGCTTCACGACCAGAACCTGGTCCGCGAGCTACGGATCTTCCGCGATCAGGCGTTGCTGGAGCTGGCTGGGCGTCAGGGCGCTGAGCTCGAGCTCGAGCTACGTGAAAGTGCGCCCGTGCGGGATGTCCTGATCCGCACGCTGGGCACGCGTCTGGTGCTCGAGGATGCCACCGTGGGTTTCGATGAGCTCTCGGCTGTCGAACAGCTGCGCTGGGCCGAGGGTAGCTTCCACCCGTTGATGCTCTGGGGGCTGTGCGCTCCACTGCAGGCGCGAGCGATGTTGGGGGACGCACCCGCGGCCGAGGTCGAAGACTGGGTGCGGATGTGTGTCGAAGCCGAGGCCGCGAGGCTCTGGACCGAAGCGCGCATCAGCCGTGACGTGGTGGTTCGGCGGAGGTTGATGGCGCGGTTGGACGAGTTCCGCGAGACGCCGACATTTCTCGAGCCAGGCGTGGCAGCTGAGGTCGAGCAGGCCCTGAAGTGGCTGGCGTTGCAGGCGGCGTCGCTGCCCGAGCCGGAGCCCGTGGTAGAAGTGCCCGAGGCGGCAGTGGACCCGGAGCCTGTTGTGGACCCGGAGCCTGAGGAGGCCGAGCCGGCCGTCGAGCCGGAGCTCGATCCTCTGGCCATTCTGGAAGAGGCCCTGCATGGCCAGGTAGAAGCCCTCGAAGAGGAAGGGCGTTTCGCCGTGACCTACCTGTTCGAAGGCGACAAACCTCTGGAGGATTGGGACCTCGTAACCCCGCCCGGCCATGACCGCATCAACCGGCTGCACTGGCACTTCGATCTGGGGGCCGAGCTCGAACGCGCCAAGTCCTGGGAGGTGTTGCCAGCAGGCAAGGATGCGCTGTTGTTCGTCAAAGACTGGAAGCGCTTGCAGTGGAAGCCGTTTCCCGTCTCTGGCGCGCTGGTCATTCAAGTCGACATGCAGGGGCTTGACGGCCACAATCTGAGCGTGGGCCTGGCCGAGGGCGCGCGCACACTCTGGGGAGTCCAGGGCTTCCAGCTGCCGCCTCTGGTCGGAGGTGATCCGGGGAACAAGGCCTTGCAGGCGTTCTTCGACAACTTCCGCGAGCACAACCAGGAGTGCCGCAACAGCCTGGTCTGGGAGACGAACTACTCGTGGGAGCAGCTCGACGAAGACACCAAGAAGCTGCCGGAAGCCCAAGAAGTGCGCAGCCTCGCGCTCGTCTACGAACCTGCTGAAGACCCCGAAGAGCCCGCCGAGGTCCGGCTCGAGGACCGGCGCCGCTCGCGGGCCCGCACCCAGGTGGAGGCAGAGATCGAGCCGCTGCAACGGCCCCGCATCGTGCTCGGCACCTTCGGCAGCTACGTGGCGTACAACAGCGTCCGGATCGAGTTCGGCATCGACGAAGCCGGGCTGCGCCAGCTGCAGAACCCGGCAGCGGCTCCGCGGCCTCCCTTCCCTCCACGGCGTTGACGTCCTCCCGGGCGTTCTGCCCGGGGGCCTTCAAGTTTCAGCAACCAGCCTCGGGCGCGCTGCGCGGCCTTGGCAGCCGTGGACTTGCCGGCTCAGCCACCAGGCCGAATACTACCTAGCAACAAGGGAGGAGTGCGTTGGAACCCAGCCAGGACTTCAAACGGCTGTACTGGTCCCGGACCGAGGCCGCTTTCGGAGACACGGTCAGCCTGATCGCCGAGCTCGTGGACCCCGCCGCCGGAAGCGTGAAGTTCAGCATCTTCGAATACGACATCGACGGTGGGCACGAGCAGCTCGGCGAGCTGGAGGCGAGCTGCGACGGGCCGCTGGCCACGGCTCGCTGGAGAGTGGCCTGGGTCGACGACTTCGAAGACGGCGGTTTCGTCAATCTGCCCGAGTTCTTCTTCGAGGTCTGGCAAGGCTCGCGCCGCGGCCGATCCGGCCAGACTCATGACACCCTGCTGCGGGTGGTGGACAGCGACGCTTGAGAACTCCCTGCTGGGCGCTGTTGCTCTTGTTCGTCAGCCTGTCGGGCTGCCGCGAGGTCGATCGCGTGCGCGGCGGCACGATGTACAACTGGTACAGCATCGAGGAGGAGATCGAGCTCGGTGAGGGGGTGATGGAAGAAGCTCTGCGCCTCGGGCGGCAGCAAGAAGGCATCGTGATCGATGGCGCGGACCTGTACGCTCGGCTGCAGCCGATCGTGCAGCGCGTCGCTCGCGCCTCGCACTACCCCGAGCTGCCCTGGGAGCTGCACACGATGAACGCCTCGCTGCCCAACGCGTGGTGCGCCCCGGGCGGCAAGATCATGGTCTATGGGGGATTGTTCACCCAGAGCGGCGAGGGTTTTGTCGACCTGAGCAATCCCGATGAGTTGGCGGCGATCCTCGGCCATGAGATGGCGCACGCGACCTGCCGCCACGTGACCTACGCAGAGACCGTGCGCAAGACCGTCTGGTACAGCTTCTTGCCCGTGTATCTTGTGGGCGTGGTGTTCGTGCCGGGTCTGTCGGTGGTCTGGGACCTCAGCTTTCAAGGCGGCTTCGGTATCTGGGCCGCCAGCTACTCGCGCTCAGACGAGGCAGAGGCTGATCGGATCGGGGCCGAATACGCAGCGCGTGCCGGCTTCGATCCGCGCGCCAGTCTACAGGTGTGGGAACGGGCCCACGAGCAGTACGGCAGCGATTTCGAGCTGTTCGGCAGCCATCCTCCCAACGAAGAACGCGTGCAGCTGCTGCAAGAGGCGATGCCCGAGTTGGTGAAGATCTACGAGCGGGTGCTTACGGGTTGGCAGCCGCCGGCCTATACCTGGCAAGAATGAGGATGCGCGTCGGCCAGCCATGGGCCGCGACGGATCAGTCTTCCAGGTCTTTTTTCAGACGATGCCATTGATCGTCGAAGGGCGTGCCGTGCGGGTCGGGAGAGTCGTCGAGGTTGACGGGGACGAAGGTCTGCTGGCTGATCTCTTCGGACGCGGCCTGCTTGGGTCCACTGCAGTGCGGACAAGAGCCGGTCAGCTTGCCTTCGAGCCTGTAGCGAGGTTTCTGGCAGCGGGGACAGTCTTCGCGGAACTTCGCCACCTCAGACTTGATCCGATCGATCTGGTCGAAAGACAGGCCGGCAGAGTCGACCATGATCAACCACGGGGGCCTGAAGTCGTTGGCCGCCACACGCTTGTTGACAGAGGTCATCATCGCCTCGTCAGCCAGCCCCAACTGGACTGCACAGTGAAGGAAGACGCGGTCAAAGCCGTCGTCGCTCAAGTGTCGATCCTCCGCGCTTGCACAGGTGCCATGATGCCTTCTTCGCTGCCACAGTGCAATGGCGAGCACACACTCTGCTGCCCGCCCCTGCCGCAAGGGGCGGGGCGGGGCAACAACGCGCAAACGCGGCTTGCACGGGGCGCGCCATCGAGCCAGGATGGAGTACGGGGTCGTGGGTAGGGTACAAATGATGCGTTGGCTACTGGTTTGCGTCCTGTGTGTCTGTAGTGGCTGTGTGTCGATCTTTCGTAGCTCTGACGCCGAGATCATGGTTCACACCGAGCCGGCGGGAGCGCTCGCGAGTTATCGCGGCCAGTCGATCCGTACGCCTGGTTTTCTGCACCTCCCCCGCGACCATCCAGGCCAGATTCGGATCGCGAAACCGGGTTTCGACAACGCCTTCGTCAACTTCGATGCGCGCCCTGATGCTGGCATCTGGACGCTGTCGATCTTGAGCAACGCATCGCATGGCTACTTCACCCTGGGCGTCTCTTTCATCTTCGGCATGATCGTCGACGTCGGCTCCGGTGCGCTGAATTCCTTCGACGGCCCGATCGAGGTGCGGCTCCAGGCGAGTCTTCCGGCAGCTCCGCCCTCCGAGACGCCCCCAGCGGGATGGAGCGAGCCAACTGCGGCGCAGCTTGCCACGCCTGAGCCTGAAGAACCGGACCAGGAGGCGGCGCCGGTTCCACCCGAAGCTGTCGCATCGGAGCCCGAGACCGAGACCCCCGAAGGCGTGACGATCCTGGACTCTGCGCCCAGTTTCTCCGCGACGGGGCCGGGTGGTCCCGCACCCGAGCGGGTTCCGCTGAGTCGAGCCGAGCGCGTGGCCTACGACAGCTATCGGGCAGCGCTCGACACGGGCACGCTGGCAGCAGACGACCCGGACGCGCTCGGGCGGGTCTTGCATGCTCTGCGCACGCATGCGCAGGGGTCGCCGCACGCTGATGCCGTGCTCTCGGAGTTCGCCACCTGGGTGCTGTTGCATCCGGCCCAGAGCGATGCGGAGATCGAGCAGCGTTGGCAAGTGGTCAGCGAGTTCTATCGCTGATCGCGCTGCGCCACTAGTGGCGTGAATGCGAGTGTCATGGCAGGGGATGAATGGGCACAACGATGGTGCCCATTCATGTGTTCTGCTAGACTGCCACTATCATCGTACGCAGCCAGTTGCGGAGATCTCGTGACCACCGACGAGCCGAACAGCCCACACCTGATCGAAGCTGGCAAGCGCCTCTCCGAGTCGTTCTTGTGGCGCCTGCAGCGCCAGTTCTATGACGCAGCCGGTCAGGATGCCTGGGCGTCGGGCACGATTCCCTGCTACATCACCACCAACCCCTTTGTCGCGCGCGAGTATGCCCGCCTCATCCACGCCTACATGCTGGACCTCAAGCGGGAAGGGAAGCTGTCTGAGGACGCGCCCCTGACGGTGGTCGAGATCGGCGCGGGCCATGGGCATTTTGGCTTCTTGTGTCTGAAGAAGCTGCTCAGTCTTCGCCAGCGGGCTGGAGCGGGCCTGCCGCCGCTGCGCTACGTGATGACCGACTTCACCCACAGCAATGTGCTTGCCTGGCAGGCGGCCAAACACCTGCAAGGGTTCATCGAGCAGGGAGTGCTCGACTTCGCCAGCTTCGATGCGGAGACCTCGACCGGTCTGCATCTTCTGCTGGCTGACGAAGAGTTGCAGCCGGGAAGCTTGCAGAACCCTGTGGTCGTGATCGCGAACTACGTGTTCGACTCCCTGCTGCAAGACGTCTTCAGGGTAGAGCGAGGCCGCCTGCAAGAGTGCCTGCCGCGTATCCGGTCGACGCAAGCCGAGCCCGATCTGGAAGTACCCGACTTGATGGGCAGACTGATCGTCGACTACGAATTCCGCGACATCGAAACGAGCTACTATGGCGACGCCGTGCTCGACCCGATTCTCGAGACCTATGCGGCCAAGCTCGATGACACCGCGTTCATGATGCCGGTGGGGGCTTTCACCTGCCTGCGCAACCTCGCGGCGCTTAGCAATGGCCGCATGTTGCTGCTGAGCGCTGACAAGGGCGCGACCCATCTGCACGAGCTGCTCAACCGGTTTCCTCCTTCGCCCGTCACCCACGGGGGCTGCTTTTCCTTCTCGGTCAACTACGATGCGCTGCGGCGTTTCTTCGAGAACCGCGGCGGCTGCGCCCTGATCGGTGCGGCCCGCCAGAGTCTCGCGATGGCGGGGTTCGTGCAAGGAACCCCGCGCGAAGAGCTGCAATCTCTGGCCTTGACCTATTTCGACGGCCCCGGCAGCTTCGGCCCCGGCGAGTACCTCAGCTTGACGCGCCTGGTTCGTGATGCGGTGGCTGCGGAAGCAGGCAGCCAACCAGATCTGAGCCATATCCTGGCACTCCTGCGGCTGAGCGCGTGGGATCCCCAGGTCTTCTACCCGCATGCGAGCAGCATGATCGACAGGGTCGAAGATGCCAGCGAGGCGCTGAAGACCGAGGTGGCGTCGGCGGTTCGGCATATCTGGGACAACTATGTGCCCAGCGGCGACGGCCGAGATATTCCCTACGAGCTGGGGCGTATCTGCTTCCGTCTCAAAGACTACCTGGGGGCCATCCGCTACTACGAAGCCTCCAATCAGGTATTCAAAGAGCACCCGGCCACATTGGCGAACATCGGGGTCAGCTATTGGTACCTGCAGCAGCTAGAGCGAGCGCTCGCGTGCTTTGAGCGTGCGTTGGAGATCGACCCCGATTTCGCTCGGGCGCGTGGGTGTCGGTTGCGGGTGTTGGCGGAGATCGAGGACAGCCGGTCTTTGAGCGGTGTACGGCCTGCCGCGAGCGGCACAAGCCACGAGGAGGGTTGAGCTCCGGTGATGGCAGACTTCAGCGTGACACCTGCTTCCGAAGACAATCACGACATCGGCAACGAGACGCAGTCGATCCAGTCGGAGATGGCCTTCGTGGCATCCGAGAGTGGCGACTACGAAGACCAGAAGACCGCATTTGTCGAAGAAGAGATCCCTTCAGTCGAGTTGCGTCCGAGCGCTCTGGTGCTGGCAAGCGGCCCGCTGCTTGGGAAGAAGATCGATGTCCCTCCGGGCGGATTGGTGATCGGACGGGCCACGACCTGCGACATCACAGTCGGCAGCCGCAAGGACGGTGTCAGCCGAGAGCACGCCCGGGTCTACTTTGAGGACAACGGGTTGTTTCTCAAAGACCTCGAGAGCACCAACGGTCTGCGGGTCAACAATGTGTCACTGCGCTTCAGTCCCTTGCGTCCCGGAGATCTGATCCAGATCGGCCGCACGCTGCTCAAGGTCGTGGCAGGGGGCCAGGACGCCCGCTACCACGAGACCATGTACAACAAAGCGGTACGCGACCCCCTGACCGGGCTCTTCAACCGTCAGAACCTGCAAGCGATGCTGACCGGCGAGGTCAAAGCGGCCGTCAAAGGCCGGCGTCCGCTCTGCCTGATGATGTGTGATATCGACCACTTCAAGCGGGTCAATGACCAGTTTGGCCATCAGGCGGGCGACGAGGTGTTGCGCCAGATGGGGCGCCTGGTGCGTTCGGGCCTGCGCGAAGCGGACCGTGCCTTCCGCTACGGAGGCGAAGAGGTGCTCGTGCTGTTGCCGAACACGGACATCGACAGTGCGATGGCCATCGCCGAGCGGCTGCGTAAGATGACGGAGATGCGGCGTTTCGCTTTTGGAGAGGTGGTGATTCCGCTCACCGTGTCGATCGGTGTCGGACAATTCACCAACTCGATCGAGGCCCTGGTGGGCAAGGCGGACGCTGCCCTCTATGCAGCCAAGAATGGTGGCCGCAACCGGGTCGTGCGTGCCACACAGTCGACAGATCGCATCGACCCTTCCTCCTGATCTCTGCCCCTCAGCAAGCTGCGAGGCCCAAGCGCTGCCCTGATGCGCGCTCCGCATTGCACGCCGAAGAGATCTCTCCGAGACTAGCTATGTCTACTCTCGTGAAGGGAGCGGGTGTTCGCGTCCCAACCCACCGCATTCGAGGAGGCCGCCGTGAGCGGCAGCACCAAGACGTCTTTCTGGGACAAAGTGGTCGCTTTCCAGTCTGAGCCAACAGAAGAGCTGGAAGCACTCATGCCTGAAGAAGCCCCCCAGAGATCCCCCTCAGGCCGGATCCAGTTGCCTGTGCCCCTGGTCCGGGTCGGTCCTTTGGAGAGCACCGTCGAGGTGGGAGAATCTCCGTTGCCGCGCGGAGCCGGGGATGATCGCCTCGGGCCCGCCGATGCCGCGCAGCTCAACCAGCTGCGTGACGAGTTGTATTGGCGGCAGGCCGCTGTGGAGAAAGCCGAACGTGAGGTCGGGCAGCTGATCGACCAGCGCGTGGGGGCTGCCCTGGCCGTTCCTCGCGCAGAGCTGATCGCAGAAAAGGCAGAGCTCGAGCGCCAGCTGCAACAGCTCGACGATCGCATCGCTGCCGAGCTTTCCAGCTTGCTGGCCGATGCCCGCGTGGGCATCGGCGAAGAGCGTGAGCAGCTCAGTGCCGAGCGCGCCGCTCTCGCTGAAGAACGGGCGGCCATCGCCAGTGAGCGGCGCAGCCTGGCGGGCCAGCTCCAGCGCTTCCGGCAGCGTGTGGACCGCGCCGTGGACGACCTGCGCGAGGTCGCGTGCGCGCAGCTCGAACGGGACCGGCAGGTGTTGGCCGAAGACCGCGGCCACCTCAAGGCGGACAGGGTGGCGCTCGGGGCCGAACGCGCGGAGCTCAAGCAGGCCCGACAACAACTGGAGTTGGACCTGGACGGCCAGAAGACGGCGCTGCGGTTGCAGCTCGACGGGGAGCGCAAGGCACTCCAGGCCGCGCAGCGCAAGCTGGCGTCCAAGGTCCAGGAGGGTGTGGACGAGCGCATGCGCGCGGTCGAGCGGGCGCGCCAGCTCGAACAGATGCAGCTGGAGGTACGCAAGGCAGCGCTTGAGAACGCGCGCCGCGAGGTGGAGGCCTCTGTCGAAGAGCGTGTGGCCGACCTGCGGGCGGAGATGTCCCGCGAGATCCTCAAACTCGAGACCGCCCGGGAGCAACTCGAGGCGGAGCTGCAAGCCCGCGTAGCGGCTGTCGTGGGCGAGCGCGAAACGGCACTGCAAGCCGGGTTGGCCGAGCTCAGCGAAGGACGCGCTGCGTTGGCAAAGCAACAGTCGCTGTTGAAGCGCCAGCGCGGTGCTCTGCTCGAAGAACGCGACTTCTTGTTGGGTGAGCGCCAGGACTTCGAAGGCACTGTCCGCAAACGGCTGGACCGTGAGCTTGAGACCAGCAGCCAGAACCTGGGCAAGGGCTGGGAGACGCTCAAGGTCCGCCAGGATCAATTGAAGGACTCTGCCCGCAACCTGAACAAGAACCTGATCACCTACACGGAGAGGCGCAACCGGCTGCTGGCGCGCGAAAGCGCGTTCAAAGACCAGCTACGGGCGTTCAAGGTCGATCCCAACGGCCTGGTGAACCAGCTTCCTCCGCTGGATCCAGAGGCATCGGGAGAGTCCGCTGCGGCAGTCTGCTAGTGCCTGCGCGCTCAGACGCACACGGCCGCGGCTTCACGGCTGAGGATCTTGTCGGCGGCGCGCAGCGACAGGCTCATGATCGTCACCTGGGGGTTCACGCCCAGTGAGGTCGGGACGGTGCTGCCGTCGGCGACGTAGAGATTCTCGTAGCCGTGCACCCGATTCTCGAAGTCGACCACCGAGCTCTCCGCGCAGGCTCCCATCGCGCAGGTCCCTAACGGATGCGCGCCCAACGGCAGCAAGTCCCTCGAAGAGATGCGCGCCTCTGCCAGGGCGCGTGCCGCAGCGAGGCTGCGGACAATCGGCTGGCTGGCGATGCCGGTCAGGACCTCCGTCGCTCCCGCGTGGAAGAACAGCTCGGCGAGCAAGGCCTTCCCTCGCTGGATACGCTCGAGACTGCGCGCCGAGATCTTGTACTGGATCAAGGGGCGTCCGCCAGGTCCGCGCCGCACCTGTCCGCGGTTTTCGTCACGCACCATGAAGCCGAACTGGGCGAGGCGCCCAAAGTCGTCCATCCAGCGGGCCAACTCGTGGCCGACGAAGGGCACGAACGATGAAGCGAGTTGGGGAGGCAGGTAGAAGCCCTCGTAACGGACGCCCTCGATGCCATGGCCCTCGATCCCGTAGCCCTGGGGAATCGTCCGCCAGGGCTCGAGAGCCTGGTCGACCCGCGCGAACATCCCCAGCCCCAGGTGGACGGACAGGTTTCTTCCCAGCCGCGGCAGCCGGATGCCGCTTGCCTCCAAAAGCAACGGGGACAGCAGCGTGCCACAGGCGACCACGACATGGCGGGCACGGATGGTCAGGGATTTGGCGACCCCGTGCTGATCGGTGCCGCGGGCGAGCACACCGACGGCGCGTGGGCCGCGCGTCAGGATGCGGCGCACACCGAGTCCGGTGAAAAGGACCGCGCCGGCCTCGAGAGCCGCGGGGATGAAGGCGACATCAGTCGAACGTTTGGCTCCCTCGGGACAGCCAAAAATACAGGCTCCCGCGCCTGTGCAACCGGGCGCATTGCGTGGCAGAGGGCCGTGCTGCAGCCCCATCGCGCCGGCACCACGGGCGATCACATCAGCGATGCGGCCAACAGCTTCGGGGCTGCCTGGGGCGACATCGAGGATCTTCTGGATGGTGTGTGTGTAACGGTGGAATTGATCGGGGGCAAACCCGTCAGGAAAGCCCAGCTCACGCCGCCAGCTCTCCAGGACCGGGTCGGGAGTGGCGAAGCAGGTTCCGGAGTTGATGGTCGTGGTACCCCCGACGACACGCCCGGTGGGGATGACCACCGTCGAGGGAAAGGACACGAACATTCCGCGCTCGCGCCAGAGAGCGTCGATGCGTTCGATGGGACTGCCCGTGAAGTCATGGCGCTGTTTGAAGCGCCCTTCTTCGACGATCGCCACCGCCAGACCCTGGCTCGCCAGTTGGCGTGCGATCGGCGCGCCACCGGCCCCGGTTCCGACCACCACGACGTCCACCTCGAGGTCGGTCTCGGCTTCGAGCTCCTCTGCTGAGGTGATCTGCGCGAGGTAGCGCGGGGGGGCCTCAGCGGTGGGGGGTGGCAGCGTGTCTGGGTGTGCGATCGCGGCAAGATAATCGGAACGCCCGAAATGCGCGGTCTTGATGGGCGTGACCAGCAGTGCCGCGATGCGTGCAGCGAGGATCTCCCGCCAACCGCTGTCATGACCGCTGATCAAACTCTCGAGCAGTTGCTCGCGGAGCTCTGGCGCTAGCCGCCGGAACCGCCGTCGGTAGCGCAGCAGCGAGGCGCTGTCGAGCCAACGAAGCGCCCAACGATACCCCTCGACGAAGAAGGCCGGACAGCGCAGGATGATGTGCTCCGCGGCGGCGACGGTCTCGCTGCTTGCAGCCGGAGTGCAGCTTCCTTGGGCCAGAGTCGCTTCGGTCAGAGCGCGCAGGGTCGCACGTTCGCTGGGGCTGAGCGCGGCGTCTGCCTGGCGAAGATCTTCGCTGGGGGCGCTGAGGTCGAGGCGCGTGAATGAGTCCCAAGGCCGCCATGACTTCAAGAAAGGCACCAGGCCGCCCAGATCGAACCGGATCGTGGCCGTGCCCAGCTGCACCGCGTCGCGCTCGCGGGTGAGGGTCGCCTCGAGCACGGTGAAACTGCGCAGCGGACGGAACCAGCGGATCGACTTGGCCCCCTGCAGCACAAAGCGTTCTTCATCGTCGTTCTGGAAGCAGAACTGGTAGCGGATCGCGCGCTCGGCCAGGATCGAGACCCGCATCGAGCCCTGCAGCCCCGCATCTCGTGCGAAGGGGGGCGCGTCGACAATACCGGTGATGGCCGCGTCCCCGAAGCGGAAGAAGCGGACCATGTCGCTCGCCTCGGCCTTGATCTCGAACTCGATCGGATGGCTGCTTCCGCACGGTTCGGTCAGGACACCGCTCATGCGTTCGAAGAAAGAGATTCCCATGGCAAGCCTCCGTCAAACAATGCGGTCGAAACGGGCGTCGGGTTGATTGCGCAGGAACTCAAGTGCCCCGCCATGGGCGCTGGTGCATTCAAAGCCGTCGGCATCGATGGGATTGACGCGCAGGTGTACCCGTGCGAGCTTGCTGTTCATGCAATAGGACAGCCGGCCGTCAGGGTTCTCGTATCCGAGGCACACCATCTGCCGTGGGTCGGCGACCATCGAGAGGGCGGCCTCACCGCCCGATCCCCGCAGGCGCAGGTTCCAGCTCATATCGGAGATGGTGGCGTCCTGGCGCCAGAAGTCGAAGATGTGGTCGAAGCGGTAGGTCTTGCCCCCACGACGGACCACCATGGCTGAGAGACGGGGGGTGACCAGCCCGGCGAGCCGGATACGCCCCGAGAAGCCCTCGACCAGCGCGTGGGGGGTTCCGCCTGCATCGTCGAAGAGGCACTGTCCCCAGGCATACTCCCAGGCGTGCTCGGCACCCCAGTTGTGACCCTGCATGCCGTACCAGCCGTCGAGTTCCCACGTCTCGCCGAACACATCCAGACGTCCGTCGAAGCGCTGGCAGGGGTGTGGTGTGAGCAGCTTCGAGCGCGGGAAGCTCCCATCAACCATAGAGTCCAAGGGATAGAGGGAGAGCGGCTCGGCCAGAGACTCCGGTCCCGGCCGCCAGCTCAGCTCAAAGCCGCAGGCTCCGTCCTGTCCGGTGAGTGCGCCGGAGGCCGAGCCGGCCGTGTCGAATTGGAAGGCGCAGCCAGCCAGCGAGACGTCCGCTCCTCCTCGGGAGCTGGAAGCGAATCGGGCCTCGCTGAACGGGACGGTGGTGCGTCCTGCCCAGCTGCGGTGTTGCGCGCCGTCGAACACGATACACCAGGCGTCAGCGCTGGTCCGCGTTCCGTTCTTGGAGGCGAGGATCGTGGTCTTGAGCCAGACGGCGCGTGGCTCGCTGGGATGATTCGCGCGCAGGAAGTAACTCTCGACATGGCCGGACTTGGCTGAGCCGTCGAAGCGCGGCGTGTTCGGCGTCCGCGTCTGTTGGGCAGCGAAGCCCGGAATTCCCAAGCGTTGGAGGATCGTCAGAGGCATGCCATTCTCCTGTCAGGCGTCCGCATCGCCGAAGACCGCGAGAGCTCGGCGGGCGTAGCAGCGCATCGCGGCGCTGGCAGCGGCCGCGTCGTGCTGGACGAGCGCCGCCACGGTCTGGCGGTGGGGGTGGGAATCAAAGCGGGTCGGATCGTACAAGCTGATGAAGTGCTCTTTGTGGGCCATGTAGACCTTGCGGATGGCGTTGCCGAGAAGCAGGAGCACACGGTTTCCCGCCAGCTGCAACAGGGCCTCGAAGAAGGCGAAGTCGAGCCGTTGCAGGTCAGCGGCGCTGTTCGTTGTGCTCGAGAGCTTTGAGGCGATGGTCTGGAGTTGTTCGAAGCCCTGGTCGTGCTCGCCCTGGGCCGCCTGCTCGGCTGTCCATGCGAGCAGTTCAACGCGCAACTTCAACAGGTCTCTGAGCATCCGCAGGTCGAGACTTCCGCCCGGCGCCATCAGGAAGGGAAGCAACTCGAGCCCGGCAGAGACCAGGAAGTCGCGCACACGTGTGGCCTCGCCCTGCTTGATCTCGACCAGCCCCATCACCTCGAGGCGCAGAATCGCTTCGCGGATGCTCGAACGGTTGACGCCGAAGCGCAGCGCGAGCTTGCGCTCGGAGGGGAGCGCTTCGCCGGGCCGTAAGCGGCCATCGACGATCGCTTCACGCAGCGAGTCGGCGATCTGGACGGAGAGGTTCTGTTTGCTGACAGGTGAAAACACGACGGCTCCTGGACGGGTGGCCCGGTGGTCCGACCAGTATTGAAGCGCGCGCGTCTTGCTTTGTCAAGCCATGGCATCCAGTGGGAAAGGTTGCCGTCAGGCGGACCCGCTCAGAGGTGCTTGCGGGCGGCCCGGGGCACGGACTCGAGCTCGACCTCGCCCAACTCGCTGAGTTGGTAGGTGGCGATCACAGCGATATGGGCCGCCTCGCTCAGGCGCTGGTCCGGGTGGTTGGACGGGCTGCCGACCTTGGCGAACAGCAGGCTGACCTGGACGGTCACGATCTCTTCGCGGGCGTTGAGGATGACATCGTAGACGACCTTGCCCAGAGAACGGTCGAGCTTCTCGAGCATCTCCGGCACGATGTAGTTGCCTTTGGGCTCGATGCCGGGAATCCGTTCGTCGTCCAGACGCGGCCCCTCGAAATTGCGGGGATCCTCGAAGATGCCCGAGCGCTGGATGGCATTGAACGCTTTGACGGCATGCTGCAGCGACCCCTCGACACGGATGTGCCGGCCCTCAGCGGGATCATCGAGGCCGTGCAGGGAGCCCGTTCCCCAAACGGCCTCTTCGCGCAGCTCGAGCAGCTCGCGCAGGATCTCCAATACCGGCCGGGCGAGGGCTGCCAGCTCGCGGCCTTGCGGGCGCCCGCTCAGCGGGACCCACTGGTCTTCGATGTACAGCGCACCGCCCGGGCGGAACGCTCTGCGCCAGGCTTGCAGAGATTCACTGCTGACATGGCAGAGCTCATCCTCGCTGCGCAGCTGGTAGCTGCGCTCGATGTCGTAGTTGCCGATCTCGTGCTGCGCGCCTGTGGCCACCCCTCCTTCAACCGTCAGCTCGGCATGCCAACTACCGTGTCCGAGAGTCGTCTTGATCGAGTTCCTCAGGCTGGCGACGGGGCCATCTGCCAGAAGGCAGCTGGTCAGTACCAGCAAGCTCAGGGCCTGCGCACGCATAGTGTCTCCCTCGTTGTTGCCGGCGGGCTGTCCCCAAGCTGGTGCGGCCGGGTCACCGGCATGTCATGCCAGCTCAATCACTGCGCCTGCCGCCGAAGAGTCCAAGCCGGTAGGCCCAATAGAGCAAGGTCAGCAACGAGGCCAGGAAGGCCGCCAGATAGGTCAACGCCGCTGCATTCAGAACCTTGCGCGCGCCGGCCAACTCTGCCTCGTTGACGAGGTTGCCCTCCTCAAGAGTCTTCAACGCCCGGCGGCTGGCATCGAGTTCCACGGGCAAGGTGACGAGTGTGAACAGGGTCGTGGCCGAGAACAGCCCGATGCCGACCCAGGCCAGCAGCGTACCGGTGCTGGTCGCCACCCCTCCCATCACCGCGGCGGCGATGATCACGAACAGGGAGATGTTCCCGCCGATGTTGGCAAACGGGACCCAGAACGAGCGGAAGCGGAGCAGGGGGTACCCTCGCGCGTGTTGGATCGCATGGCCGACCTCATGCGCCGCGACGCCAAACGCCGCCATACTGCGGCCCCCATACACGGGCTCGCTGAGGCGCAGGGTCTTGCTGCGGGGGTCATAGTGGTCGGTCAGACGTCCAGCGATCGGTTCGACGGTGACATCCTCGATGCCGTTGTCTGACAAGATGCTCTGCGCCACCTCTGCTCCGGACAACGCGCGTTGGGTCGTGAACTTGCTGTAGCGGGCGAAAGTCGAGCGCGTCCGGGCAGACGCCCAAAGGCTGAGGGCGGCCCCTATGCCCAGGACTACCCAGTAGACGGGGTCGAAGAACATGGTGGTCTCCTTGTTGAGGGCTGTCGGATCGATCCGCAAACGACTGTGCAGCGAACGCCGTGCCGCGAACGCTATCACCAGGGCACGGCCCATCAAGCCAGCCCACCACCAACTCGGGGGGCTTCTCCAGGGGCACTCTGGCACAGATGCGCATCGGGGCTGCCAGGTTGCCAGGTGGTTCCCGACTGTCCGCTCAGGCGGGCATTTTTCCCTTGGGGACTCAGAGCTCCGGACATGGATCCGCAGCAACCGGCTCGAGCACGCAGAAATCGAAGCCGTCTTCTGTAGCGGCGCTCTGCGAGCGGCTGTCTCACGGAACGCGATTTCGCCGTAGAATTGTTTTGGCCTGTCATGTAGGGGCGGGGTTTACACCTCGCTGACTCGGACGCTTCGCTCTCGCTGACTCGGACGCTTCGCTCTCGCTGACTCG
>JAJDCP010000067.1 GCA_029260765.1 Planctomycetota bacterium | reverse complement strand
AGAAATCACATGTTTGCCTGTGCGCGTGTCCAAGGCCCAGGTACTATTCCTTGTAGGGGAGGGGTTTATCCCCTCCCGAGCGAACGGGCGGGGGTAAACCCCGCCCCTACTTTTCGGCACCAACGAGCCTACATTTGATGTCGCTATACCCGCTGTTCATGCCGACTCTCACCCGCATCTGTCTAACTCACGCGGAGGGCGCACGCGTCGCCTGGGTATGCTGCCCATACAACACCCGCTCCGGGAGAGCCATGAAACCGTCACCGCCTTCAGCGGCGCCGCCGAAGCAGCCCGCGCGGCTTAGTCTCAAGCGTCTGGCGTGGCTATTGGTCTGTGGCTGTCTGTGCCTTCTTCTCGGTCTGTGGCTGGCCAGCACTCAGCCCCAGGGTGTCGCCCGCAGCATGCGGCTGTTGCAGGGCAACGGGTGGCAGGTCCCGGCCACCCATCTCCAGCCCACGACCAGCACAGCCACGAAGACCGCCCTGCTGACCCACGGTGTGCTCTCTTCGCGTGAGTTCATGCTGCATCTGGGGGAGAGCCTGGCACAGATTGGCTACGAATGCCTTGTGATCGACTTCCGCGGTCACGGTGCCTCCGCTGAGCCCTTCGTCTGGGAGGCGCTGGGCGACGACATCGAGCTGGCAGCACGCGCACTGGCGGGGGAAGGCAACCTCGGCAAACCTCGCATCGACCTGTTCCTCGGGCATTCGATGGGGGCGTACGCCGGGCAACGGGCCGCGAAACAGGGTCGGTTCGAGGCGCAGGTCTTCGCCTCACTGGGGGCCAACGTGGTGCCGGACAGTCTGGCTGCGGCGCGGGTGCTGCTGCTGACCGGGGCCCAGGATCTTCTGGCCCAGCCTGCGCGCCAGCAAGAGCTGGCAGCCGCCAGCCAGGTCCCGGTCGAGGTGGTTGTGGTGGAAGCTTGCGAGCATGCTTTCGAGCCACACCACAGCGCGCTGGTGGAGGCGTTGCTGCAGCATTTGGGGTACACCGGAGCCTACCCCGCAACAGGCGTCTGGTGGTTGCGCCAGCTGGGCAGCCTGTTGGTGCTCGCCGGGGCGCTGTTGCTGCTGTGGGCCGGGCTGCCGCGCCTGCATGCTGGGGGCAGCGAGGCTGCCTTGTTGAGCGATGGCGCAGCTTCTGCACGCCCCAACGAGCGGGAACATCGAGCAGGGAAGGGCCTGGGCTTCCTGGTCGGCGGCCTGGCGGCGGTCTGGTTGCTGGCCTGCTTGGCCGCCGGCACCCACGGCGTCTGGCTCAACCTGCTTCCCACAGAGCGCAGCCTGCTCCCCCTGGCGGCCTTTGTCGTTGCCTTCAGCGCGCTGTGCGCGTGCCTGGCCTGGCTGGTGGGGCGTATCGTGCGCACGCAACGGCGGGTCCTTGCTGGGCAACTGCTCCTGCTGGCGGGAACCTGTCTGGCGAGTCTGGTGTTCTGGGCCGGCGGCCAGAAGTTCTTCGCGTTCATCGCCCTGCTCGCCGTCCCCTGGCTGGTGCTGAGCTTCGCGTTCAGCCAATGGGTCGCGCGGCGCACGGGTCAGGAGACGGCAGCTCTGGGTTCCTCCGGAATCATGCTGGGATTCTTCCCCGGATTGTGGGCGCCGGTCTTCGCGGGACTCTGGTTCTGAGCTCGGTGTCCCCGCTGTCCAGAGACTCGTTGGTCCCTGGCAGCCGTCCGAGCTACCAATGCAGCATGCCGAGCTCAAAGAACTCCGGTAGCTCGACGGGGCGTCCAGTGAGAACGCCGTCCAACGCCGCTCCGCCCACCCGTTCGGGCCGCCAGACGCGCGCACCGTCCATGCGCTGTTCCAGGCTACGCAGCCACTGCCAGCCCTGGGCGCTGACGGTCCGGTTGGCGACGTCGATACCCAGGGCGGGCAGGTGCGTATGCTGCAGCATGGTCTGGTAGAAACGGAGCACAGCCGCAGACACAGCCAGGGCTTCGCGCGCAAAGCGCAAGCTGCTCTGGGTCACAAAGGCCTCTTCGGCGGCCACAGACACCGCGGGAGGCAATGCCTTCAGGCGCTGGAGAAACGGGTCGCTCCCCAGGGATCGGGCGATGCGGTTGTGCAACCCCTCGTGTACGAACGTCTCGACCAGGCCATCGCGCAGGTAGAGGTGGAAGCTGTCCGCGTCGTTCAGGCCGTAGACCTGGCTGCTGCCGGTGCCTTGCATTCCCGTGAGGTTCAGCATGGTGACAGGCAGGTTGTGGTAGACCGGCGGTCCCTCGGCGCTAGCGTCGGGCACGCCCAACAGGTAACTGCTGACGGCGGTGTAGCGTGGATAGCTGTTCAGGGCAAAGACCGTGCGGCTGTGCAGGTTGAGCCAGGGCGCATCGGGGTCGGACGCCCGGGCGCGTTCTTCATCGTCCCAGGCAGCGAACAGCGCCATGTGCACGCTGGGAAAGAGCCGCTCCAGGATCAGCCAGGCACGGATGAGGGCGAAAACTACCAGCTGCGCGGCCCGGCCGTCATCCCGGCTGAGCAGCGAGAGCTCCTCCCCATAGCTCCACTGGTGGTACCAACCATCGAGGGCCTCCACAAAACGGCGCGCCGCAGGCTGGACCTGATCACTGGCGGGCACCACACCCGCGAGCGACGGCACAATCCGCCCGTGGTACTGCAGGCGCTGGAGGTTGATCGGGACCTCGATGGCCGCCACGGGCCGATCTCGCTGGGCCTGCAGGATCTCGCTCAAGCGGTCCTCACAGGCATGTTCGCTCAGCCCGTGTTGGGCGAAGTCCGTAGCCGTGATGATCCAAGCCAGGTCGTGGCGGGCCAGTTGCAGGCTGTCGGGCTGGAGTGCTTGCAGCTCGATTTGAGCGCGGGGCCCAGTAGCTTCGGGCTGGCGGGCAGGCGCCTGGCAACCGCCGACCCAGGCGAGCAGGCAGCAGAGCAGGCTGCCGAGCACGGACCTGCGGAGTCGCAGCAGGCGTTCGCCCGGGGCCATCTCAGGGCGCCTTCCCCAAGCTGGCTTCGAAGAACTCCACTGTTCGCGACCAGGCCAACGCCGCGGCTTCGGCGTCGTAGCGCGCCTCGTTGGTGTCGTTGTTGAAGGCGTGGTTCACCCCTTCATACAGGTGCAAGGTGTAGGGCTTCGCGTGTTCCTTGAGCGCCGCTTCGAAAGCGGGAAGCCCCCCGTTGATACGTGAGTCGAGCCCAGCGTGGTGCAGCAACAGCGGGCAGGAGATCGCCGGCACCTCATCGAGCGGCGCGGCTCGGCCGTAGTAGACCACCGCGGCCGCCACTCCCCCGGTCGCGGCCAGGCGGTTGGACATGCCTCCGCCCCAGCAGAAGCCGACGCAGCCGACTTTGCCGTTGCCGTCTGCGCGCGCGGCCAGAAAACGTGTGGCGGCCCCGTAGTCGGCCAGGGCGGCGTCCGGGTCGAGCGCGCGGATCAGCGTGCGCGCCTCGTCCTGATCCTGGGGTGTACCGCCCGCGCCGCTCAAAGCGTCGGGTGCCAGGGCCAGGAAGCCCGCCAGAGCCAGGCGGCGGGCGACGTCTTCGATATGGGCGTTCAGCCCTCGGTTCTCGTGGATCACCAGCACACAAGGCCAGGGTCCGTCACCCAGCGGTCGGGCCAGGTAGCCGGTCAGCTCGCCGGTCTCGCCGGGGAAACGCACCCGGCTGGCCAGGAGCCGTGGATCGTCGGGTGGTACTACATCTCCCCGCGCGCGGCCCTCGAGCAGCGGCAGCAGCACAGCCGCGGCAGCGGCGCTTCCCGCCAAGCGCGTCAGGCGGGCAAGGAACTCGCGGCGTGGCAGGGGTGTGTGCGTGTAGGCATCGTAGAGCTTGATGAAGCGTCGTTCCATCGATCGGTCTCCGGTTGCGGTTGCTGCCAGTATACGTGCCGAGTGCTATGTTGGTGCACCACACGTGCTACGGTCCCTTGTGGGCACGCCGCAGAACTCCTTGAGGTAACCCTGGCTGCCGCGATGTTACACAAATTTCCCGGCCGAACACACGCCCAGGCGCCTCTGCAAGTGGTCCCTGCTTTGCACAAGAGCTCGCAGTTCGCGCGCAGGAGGATCCGCCATGTTGCGCATCCGCGTGCACGGTCAAGGAGGGCAGGGCATCCTGCTCGGCGGTCGGATTCTCGCCCGCAGCCTGGAATTGTCCGGCTGGCATGTGCAGGACCGTCCCGGCGACGGCAGCGAGCGGCCCGGCGTCGCCACGATCGCCTATGTTCAGGCCGACACCCGTCCGACTCCGTACCAGGGGTTGATCCGCCGCCCCCAGCTGGTGGTCGTGGTGGGGGCGCAGCCGCTCGCCGATACCGCGGCCGGTGCCTTGCACGGCCTGGCCGACGACACGGTGCTGTTGGTAGCGGGTACACGCGCCCCTCTGCCTCTTCCCGCCGGAGTGCGCCCTTTGAGCTTCCGGCTGCCGCTGCCTCGAAGCCTGCTGGCCTCGGGGCGCGCTGGGGCGGCCAGCGCCGGGGCCGCGGCGCGCTTGGCGGGTGTGCCGCGAGACCGGTTGGAGGATGCGGTCGAGCACGAGCTGGCGGCGCTCGGTCCTCACGAAAGCGCACGCTGCCGGGGCTGGGCGGTCTACGGCTGGCGGGCGCTCGCGCGGCGGGAGGGGGCGGTGACTGCTTGTGCGCTGGCCCTGCCTGGCGATGCCGTGAGCGCGGACCTGAACAGCGAGCCGCTGGGTGTGGGAGCGCGCCTGATGCTTCATACCGAGCGCTGCCGGCGCTGTTGGTGGGTCTGCCGGCGCAGCTGCCCTCAAGGGGCGATCGGCGTCACGAGTGACGGCTTGCCCCACGTCGACGCACGCGCCTGCACGGGCTGCCTGGTCTGTGTGGTGAGCTGCCCGCAACGTGCGCTCGAGCTCAAGGCCGGCCCGACGCAGCCTTCGTGCGGCTCGCCTTGTGGGCCGGATTCGTGGCGCGCCTCGTCGCGGTCTCGCTGATGCTCGTGTGCGGTCTGCAGGGTCGATGTATACTGCCGGGGAAACCTCGGAGGTGGAAACCAGGGCGCTGATCCGCGCCGGGGTGCTGCGCGATGGCAACTTGCAACGCAAGGAGAGCTCCGTGCCCGGGCTGAGGTTGGTAGGCAAGCAGGTCGTGGTACGGGATTGGATCGCGCAAGACATTGCCCCCTATCGTCAAGCTCTGCGACCGGGTCAGGCCTGGCAGGCGCTGGACGGACCGTACTATCCACGGCCTTCTGCGCAGGAGAACGAGAGAATGCTCGAGCGCATCTCCAGGCGGATCAGGGATGAGGACTGGCCTGTTCCTCGCAAGACCCTTGTGATTGCGGATGCAGCGACGAACAAACTCATCGGGCGCCTGAGCTGGTACTGGCAGAGCCGCGAGACCCACTGGCTCTCGCTCGGGCTGGCGATCTTCGCTGCGTCGTCCTGGGGCCGTGGACTCGGATATGAAGCCCTCGGCTTGTGGAGTCAGTATCTCTTCGAGGCGATGCCCGAGCTCGTCCGGCTGGACCTGCGAACCTGGTCCGGCAATCGCAGGATGATGGGACTGGCGGAGAAGCTCGGCTATCAGCTGGAAGCCAGGGCAAAGCCCGGATTGTGGGCGGCGTGCCCTACGATGGGCTCGGCTATGGCGTGCTTCGCGAAGAGTGGGAGGCTCGTTATCCGGCGGGCGTCGCGGGAAGTTTGTAGCGCCACGCTGGGCAAAGCTCTCCCTGCTGCGGAATCACTTCCCTCCATGGGAGCCGCGTCTCAGTGCGGCGCGTCCATAGAGGTCGGGTGCGGTGTACGAGCTACAGCTTGCGGCGGATGAGGTCGCGGTTGCAGCAGTCGTAGGGGCCGGCTTTGATCTGGGTCCTGGTCTTCATGGTCTCGCCTCCTTGGTTGGCGGTTTCTTTCGACGTCGAGGGAATGGGCAAGTGGCGTGCCATTTAGGAAACGATGATCACTGTGTGAATAGGGTCACGTTTTGGCCCGTGTTTCGGCAGTGGCCGCTCAGAATCTGGGCGGTGCGGCTGGGAGGCAAGCTGACAGGCGTATGCAAGGACGCGAGGCGGCATTCGGGTCAGCGGCGTTACGCGGTCTACGCGACGTGCTTGTCCCTGAGAACCAAGCCTCTCGGGCAGCCAGCCCTTGAAGGGCGGCCACATGGGGCACAGCAACACGCTGCAATGGCTGAGGCAGATGCCTGAGTCAGCCCCACCGTCCGCGCGGTCCAGCGCAGCCTGACGCTGCTTCCCTGACCAGCCCCCAGGCTACGCCAGCTACGTCCCGCTAAGGCTGCACGCGCTCCTGGTTTAGATCTTCAAGGGGCAGGCGGACCATCGGCGTCGGGCGTGCCCACAGGAGTCGTTGGCAGAATGAGCCTGAAGGTTGTGCCCGCGGCGCCTGTGATCACCTCTACGATGCCTCCGTGTGCGTCGACGACCTGCTTGACGATCGCCAGGCCAAAGCCCGTGCCCCCGATCTTTCCGTGGGTCGCGAAGGGCGAGAACAGGCGCTCCTGTATGTCAGGCGGCAGGCCCGGCCCGTCGTCGCTCACCTCGAGTTGCAGCCTGTCGTCAACCCGCTTCGCTTTGATCTGGACCCGTCCCTTGCCTTGGACGGCCTCCGCGGCGTTCTTCGCCAGATTGTAGATCGCGCGCCGTATCCGCCCCTCATCCAGCTCGCTGCACAAGTCCTTGGGGACCTCGACCTCGAGCCCTACGCCTTCAGGCCAGGACAAACGTAGCATCGTGCAGGTCTCGTGAAGCATCGTCGACAGGTCCACAGTCGTCAGGCGCAGCGCGACCTCGCCCCGACTGAATTCGATGGTGTCTCGGATCAGATCGAGACTCTGTTCGGCGCTGCGTTGTAGCAACACCGTGATCCGCTCAAGGGTAAAATCGAAGCTCTCGTGCCCCATCTCGAGGATGTCCGCCAGCATCTGTACGCTTCCGATCGAGCCTCGCAGGTCATGGACGACGAAACCCAGCGCCTGCCCGACCGCCGCCATCCGCTCGGCCTGGGCCAGGCGCGTCCGGTCTTCACGGTTACGGATGGCCAGCGCCGCGTGCTCGAGAAACAGCTTGAGCAGGTAGCTGCGTTCGGGGGTCATCCGTGTCGTGCCCCCCACGATCAGGGCGAGTCCTACATCGTTGATGGGGAGCAACAGCCGCTCCGGCCCCACTGGTTGTACCGAACCATCGGCCAGGGTGGCGGCGTCGAGCTCTGGCAGAGGCACCTCCGCCAGGTTGGCGAATTCGCCGATGCCGAGCTTGATCTTGGCTCGGCCGCGCGACGGTAGGGCGAGGATGCCCCCGGAATGCGCCCCCATCCATTCACACAGCTGGCTCAACACGTAGCGCAGCAAGGTCGTCAGATCATCGTCTGTCCCGGAAAGACGCGACACCGTGTCGAGCAGGCTCTCCAGGTCCCGCGCCTTGTTCCAGTCCAACACCGCTTTGGTTGCCAGCTGCTTCATCTCGTCGATGGCGAAGGGCTTGAGGAAATATGCGACGTTGGCCCCCAGGCTGGCGACGATCTCGTCGACAGACCGATCGCTGAAAGCTGTGACGAAGACGATCTCGACCCTGGCGTCCAGGCGTCGGATGTGGTCGACCGTCTCCACCCCGTCCCAGCCAGGCATCCTCATGTCACAGAAGATGACGGCATAGGGTCTGTCCTCAGCCAACGCCTGCTCGACAAGCGCCAGCGCGGACTTGCCGTCCGGCGCAGTGTCCAGCTCGAATTCGACCACAGGAGCATTCGCTGATGGGGGGGACTCCTCCTCGAACAGAGCGGCTGCCGCTGAGGCCAGTGCCCCATCGAAACGCTGCCGTGGCGAAAATGCCGCGCGAAAACTCTCGCGAATGCTCTCCTCGTCGTCGACGGCGAGCACGCGCCTATTGATGCTGCGGGTCACTTTCAACCTCCATAGCGAGTTGCAGTTTCGCTGTACAACCGAGCCCGACCCCTGCGGAGTGCAGCGAGAGCCGCGCGCCCAGAGCGTCGGCGAGACGCTGGCTTGAGGAAAGGCCGAGGCCCCGACCAGCCTGTTTGGTCGAAAAGCCCGGTTCGAAGAGACATTTCTGCACTTCGGGCGAGAGCCCTGGACCATTGTCGCGCAGTGTAAACGAGACGCTCTGCGGTCCGGCCTCCAGCTTCAGCACGAGTCGCAACGGCTCTGGCTCCGCCGCCGCATCCCAGGCTTCCCACGCGTTCTTTGCCAGGTTCAAGAGAATCTGGATCAGTTTGCTGCGATCGCAACGCACCCGAACCGCTCCCGCCGGCAGGTGCATCTCCATGCTCCCGCGGCTCTCGACCTGGGACCAGCACAGATCGCGCAGGTCGTTGCACAGCCGCTTGAGGTCGACCAGCGACAGGTCGGAGCCGAGCGCGAAGGAGCGATTGATGCTGAGGAGCTCCTGGGCATGGGCCAGACCGCCCTGCATCCGCTGGAGATGCTCGCGTGCGGCGGTCTGACGCTCAACCAGCGAAGTGGCGCCACTGTCCAGCAGTGCGACAATCGCCGCACCTTTGCCCGTTCCCAGGCACTGGTCCAACCCCTGCTCGGCCCGCGCGAGCAGCTCGGCGAGCCGTTGCAGGTGGCCGATCACGCCATCGAGCTGTTGCGTCGCATGTAAGGCGACGGTCTCGGCGCCGACCCCGGTCAGGGCGTTGCCCAGGTCGTGAAGGATGCCGGCCGCAACCTCGGCTCGTCCCCTCTGCAGCGCCTCTTCGACGCTCGCGCGCTTCAGAGCCTGCTCGGCCTCGACCAGGCTGCTGACATCACGCAGTGTCACGGAGAAGCCCCTGTCAAACGGCACCGTGGTCCATTCCAACCAGGGTCCCGTCTGGCCGCCAGGACGCACACGGCGGCTGACGCTCCGACTGTGACGGGCGCCCTCGGCGCAAAAGAGCTCGGCGGCGGCCTCGGCGCTCCAGCTTGCGACCTGCCGGGGGAGTGCTTTGAGATCACCTGCCGTCCACGGCATCAGGAGGGCGCTGGCGACGCCGTTGAGCAGCGCACAGTCTCCCCGTTCGTCTGTGTACAAGAGGCCCAGCGGGCAGGTGTAGAGGAACCGCTGGAGGGCTTCGGAGGACAGGCTGCTCACCCTGCAGACCGCAGCTGTACCAGCAGCCAGCCCCGTTGGCCCCGAACCAGCAGCCGCAACGTGACGGGAGTGGGTTTCATCCGGTAACTGAACACATAGTCTATGCACGCGTCGAGCTCTGTGCCGGCTTCCCAGGCCTGTATGTACCGTTCGCGCACCAGGAAGTTGTTGGTGCAGGGCGCGACCTCGACGAAAAAGTCGCGGCCTGCGACCTCTTGAAGCGAAAGGCCCGCCAGTTTCTGCTCGAACTGGTTGTAGGCCGTGACGGTTCCTGGGGCATCGAGGCCGACAACCCCAAAATCCAGGTCGCTGGCGTCTTGGTTGATGAGTGTCTCTAGCGTGACCGTTTTCAGAGTTTCTGCCATGTGCGGCTACTCCTGTTTCTCTTGATCCTAACCACCCCAGGTTGCTCCGGGCAATACCCCCGGCCCTGGCCTCAACGATCGTTGTCGATCAAGACGTAGGGACGCACCAGCGCCTCCCCGCCCTCTCGCAGTTCGAGCCGCACGCGCACACCAGGCCCCTGCGGCAGCGAAAAGGACAACTGGCCTGCTGGGCGCGCCCAGCGACCATCCAGCGTCTGCAGCCCTGCCTCATGCCCCCCTTCGGGAGCTACGAGCAGGACCCGAGCCCAACCAGCGGCGCGGCGCAACACGCCGCGCGCCGATGGTGCCTGCAGCTCGAGCTGCAAAACCGCCGAACCGGCCGCTTGCAAGCGGTAGACAGGCACGCGCAGGGTGGTTCCAACGGGCAGACCCGGCGGGATGTCCAGCGTGTAGCTCGTGCCCTCGCGCACGAAAAACGCTCGACGGACGTGGAACCGCGCCGCGCGAGGGATATCGAGCGGCGCGAGCACCGTCACAGCTTCGGGGACCTCGACCCGCAGGCGATGTCGCCCGGGCAGCGTGCGCAGTTTCAGCCGTTCCCAGGCGCTGACCAGCCAGTAGGTCGCCCAGGGCTGATCGTCCACGAAGACTTCGAGCGCGGCGCGGGCGTCGATGCCCCCTTCGTGCAGGCAGAGCAGTGTCAATGGCTCGACTGCCAGCGGGAACGCGACCTCGTGATCGACGCCGGGCGCGAGCACAGCATAGCCTGCGGACGTTCCGAGCTGTGCAGGTTCGAGGAACTCGCTCCAGCCATGGTGCGGCTCGAGCTCGAAAGCCTGGTAGATGCCAGGCGGATCGTCAAGCAGCGCAGGCAATTCCCCCCGCGCCTGCACGATCTGTAGTTGTTCTGCCGGCGGGGTCGCTAGCAGCGGAAGGCTGCTCGGCACCTGCGCCAGCGCCCGCACGTCGGTCCCCTGGGCGGCGCTCGTCGGTGTCGGACGACGCCAGTATTGCACGAGCCGAACGGCCACATCGAAGGGTGCCGATGGGGGCAGCTCCAGCCACACCCGATCACCGCCTTCGAGGGGGTCCAGGTACAAGGTCAACAGCTGCGACACAGGTCCTCCCGCCGCAGTCCATGAGCCAGGGTCGACCTCAGGCCAGAGAGGGACAACGGTGGGTTGCTGCAGCACCTCTCCGCCGATGGCCAGGAGCACGCTGTCCCCCGTCGCTGCATCGGCGGGGAGCAGGGCGCGGATCTGCACGCGTACCGTCTGCTCGCCGGCTCCTGGGCGCACAGGGAAGCTGACGCGCTCGCCGGGCGCCAGCGGTGTGAAGAGCGCCGCGCGGGTCGCACTCTGCAAGCGCGCAGTGCGGGCCGAGTCGTCCGCCTGCGAGAGCTCCACACGGCGTCCCAGGTCCGCCGGCGCAGCTCGAACAGCTAGCCGACGCGCGCCCGGAGGCAGGCGTAGCCGGCCGACCTCCGGCTCGACCGGCTGCCAGCCGGCAGGCCCGAGGCACAGGACCTCTGCAGGTTCGCGCAGGCCGTCTGGATAGCGTAGTCGGACGTGTTCGTAGCCGGCGACCTCGAAGGGCAGCCAGTGCCTCCCGAGGACGTCGGGCCAGGAAGCTCTCGCCACCGCCCGCAACCAGATGTCCGTTGAGGGCCGCAGCTCCAGGATGTAGCGGCCCGCCGGCAGGTCTTCACCGAGCACGGCGGCCACGCGCACGGCGGCTCCGGGTCGGCCGCGTTGCGGGCCGAGCAGGTAGGGCCGCCGGTCGTCGTTCCCCGCGCGGCAGGTGAACACACGCCGCAGGTGGGTCAGGGCGGTCGCGGCCAGCGGGAGCGGCACCTCCTCGTTCGTGGAGTGGATGGCAAGCTCGACCTCGAAGTCCGTGACGGTAGCCTGTGCGCAGACCGTGAAGCTGACCGTGCAGGGCCCTGCGTCCGGCTTGTGCAGGACCAGCCGGACCGCCTGCTCAGGACTGGCTCGCCAACCGGTGCTCAGGCGCCAGAGCTCCAGCGCCGGGCCTTGTTGCAGTGACTCGGTCTCGAGCAGGAAAACGCCGGCCGACTCCAACCCCGCCTGTTGCCAGCTGCCTGCGTACAGCTCGTCGTCGGCGTTCTCGCCGCGCAGCCGCACGCGCCGCAACGCTGTCCACGCCTGCGAGTCGGCTGCCGGCCGTAGATTCGAGGCGGCGGCCGCGAACACGCCCCGGCCCCAGGAGTCAGATTCCGTCGGCCACAGCAGCTGGGCTGCTCCGGCATCCTGCACAGCGGCCAGCGATCGGAAGTCGCCGCTCGCGGGCACGCGCGCCTCCGTCCCCAGGCACTGGGGCCGTTCTTCGATCAAGAGCCTGGCCGGTGCGTCCGTGCTCGGGCGCAGACTGTGCAGCAGCGGAGCGGACGGGTCGAGCGCGCTGGCCAGAGGCACCGATACTGCGAAGGCCTGGAGGCGGATCAGGCAGGGTCTGGAGCTGCTGACACGGAGCTGGGCGACGCCGGCCGGAACATGCAGGAAGCGCTCGCATGCGACCCCGGGCTGAACATCGTCGGTGTGCGCCCAGGCGTCCACCTCCTCAGGGAGCGGAAGCTGCAGCCGGCGGACGAGCCCGCCAGCGGCGTCGAGTAGAGCCAGCTCGACGTGGGCGCTGTCGGCCGCCCCAGGCTCAAGGACCCGGATCCGCACGCGGTGCGGGCTGGTATGATCGCCCACACGATGCACAAGCTGCCAGTCGAGCTGGGCGGTCTCCGGCGTGCCCAGCGTGTACCACAGGGAGCTGCGGCGCTCCTGCTGCACGGGGGTCCACGCTTCTCCTTCCGCGATGAGCACCTCGGCCGGGGTACCTTCGATGATCAGGCTGTGGATGCCGGCGCCGAGCTCGACCTCAGCCGGGATCGGCAGCTCTTCACTTCCCACAGGACTGTGCAGCAACCCGCTGCCAGCGCCCTGCACACGGATGCGTGCCGGTCCCTGCAGGTTGAAGACCTGCGCACGGGGGGGCCCACTGGCGCGGGGCGGCCCTGCTATGGGGAGCGCAGGCTCTTCCTGGACACGGTAGATCTCGACGGGCTGGAACTCGACACCTGGACGCCCTTGCGGCGAGAGCACGAACCAACGCGCGGGCTCGGTGGAAGCCAGCTGCGGAAGCTGGAACACCCGCACCAGAAGCGAGCTGTCTGTCGGCTGCCCCAGGCTGAGCTCGAGCCGGTCCGCGTCGTCCGCAACCCGGCCCACCACCAGCTCGCGGAGCACGGGATCGTGGATCTGCAGCTCCGAGGAGGTGTGCTGTGTGCTCGTTGTCTGGTAGCGGCTGGGCACCTTGACCCACACCCGCTCTTCATACAACAGCTCCTGCCCCCTCCAGAGCCGCACATCGAGGGAGAAGTCCGGTGCCGGCGCACGCTCTACAGGCCACTCGAGACTCAGCAGCAGCTTGAGCGCCTCGATGCGCGAGGCCAGAGGAAAGACCAGGGATTGTCCGGCACTCAGGCGCTGGAAGATACGCAGCTGCGCCTGCGGTGAGGAGAGGCTGTCCGGACCTGCCAGACGCAGCGGTCCCTGCAGAAACACCCGCATCAGCACCAGCAGTGCGCTGACGCTGACCACGACCATCCACTGCCAGCGTTGCGGTCTCATCGGTGCAAGATCTCCTGCGACAGCCCGGCGTCCTGGTCGAACAGCAGGCTCCGGTTCTCCAGCCAGTCCCGCAGTGGCAGGTCTACTGAGCGCTCCAGGCGGAGGGCCAGGGGAGCGAGCCGCACCAACACCTGCGCGCTGCCCGTCGGCGCCCGCAGCGCCACACAATAGGCCCCGAGCTGCGGGTCATGCAAGAGCTGCAGGTCCACAGCGGCTGAGCGCGCCAGCTGCACCATCCGCTCCAGATGGACCACGTTTCCGCTCTGCTGGTAGGCGATCAGCTCCCTGGTCGCCAGCTGTAGGCCCCGGCGCTCGCCCGTTCCCGCCGCGGGTGCTGGCCAGTCCGTATGCTGGGCGACCATCAGTGGCAGGCCCAGCGCCTGCAGGGTCAAGAGCAGACGGGGCTCGGGCAGGCGCTCGGCCAGGCGGCGGCGCACATCCCTTGACAGCCACAAGCTGGCATGACGAGCTCGGGTCTGCTGGCTGCGCCGCAACGCGGGCAGCGAGCGGCTGGCGAAACGCGCGTACGCGCGTTCGTCGGGCTGGATGACGAGCCGCAGCCCGCACTCTTGCAGCGCGCCGCACAGCTGGCGCACCTCCGGTGAGAGACCTGAGACTCCCCCGAGCAGACGGGCCTCGCGCAAGACCGCGTCCTCGGCACCGGGCAGCGCGGCTCCGCCACGCACCTCAAGCGTCAGATGGGACTCCGTGGAGCCGGGCCGCTCAGGGGAACCGTCTCCTCCCTCTCCCTGCGCGGCACGGACGACCACCTCGTGGACAAGGTCGAACAACGAGCCAGGTTGCGTGCGTGCCCAGTCTTCGGCAGCGCCGCCCTGCCAAGGTCCCAGCGAAAGCACACGGGCTGACAGCAGCTGCGCCAGCTCGACGGCGGCCGGCCCCAACTGCAGCTGGCTGGACGGCTGGGAAGCCAGCAGGTGCAGGTCCTGACCTACTGCCAGGCGGAACAGGAAGCTGCCGCGGTCGACGACGGGCCCGTCTTGAGGCGCCAACAAGGCGAAGCGGACGCCTCCGTCCTGTAGCAACTGCAGGTCGTACCCGTGACGCGCCGCTGCCCAGCTCGCGACACCGAGGTGTTCGCGCCACTGTCCCGCGCCGTCGCGAAGTTGCGCGTTCAGTTGCAGCAGGGGCAGCAGCACCTCGCGCTCGAGTCGGGCGCGCGGCCCGGGCGCCAGGGGCTCGTCCTGGGGGCTACGCCGCTCTGCTAGCGCCGGCTGCTCGCACACGCTCGCGGGGAGGCTCACGGCCCGGAATGCACTCTGGGTGAAGTCCCCCACCAGTCCGGCTGCACATGCACGGGCGTACAACAGCCGGCCCAGGCTGCGCGCGTCGAGCTGCAAGCTCGCGAAGGCTCGCCGGCGGTCTTGGTGCAATCTGCGTTGGCTGGTGGGAGGTGGCCCGCCGACCTGCAGTTGGGGGTCCTGCCCCAGCCAACCTCCGAGTGCGGCAAAACGCAGATCAGCCGGAATCTGCGCGGGACACCACAGCCGGGCCGTCTCCGCACCCGAGCGCACCTCCAGGACGTCCAGCCCGAGCAACGCGGCGGACGCGAGGCGAAACGGTAAGCGCTCCCAGAGCAGGGGGTCGGAGCTGCGGTCACCGTTTGTCCTGGCGTGTGCGCCTGGCAGGAGCATCGCGCGGGCCTCGGTGAGCTCGTAGAGCGCGAGCGCCGCCTCGGCGGCGCGCGGCTCGAGCAGGGGGCGTGGGGCTTCGACCAGCAGGTCGACCGCCTCTCCCAGGCGCACCACCACGGCTCCCCAGCCCCGCTGTGGCACTGGTTCCCAGAGTAGGACATGCTCCGGTCCCTCGCTACCGCGCAGGACGACGATATCGAAGCCCAGGTCCGCAGCCGCCGGGATGAGCTGGCGCAGGCGTTGCAAAGGCGCGTCCTGCTGGTGCAGCGCGACGAGGTTCTGCACCAGCGCGACGTAGGTCTGCTCTTCGCCCGGCAGCATCCGTGCGACCTTCCTGCCTTGCGACGGGAGCAACATGTTGCCGAGCGCGTCGGCCAGCACGTCGTAGGGTCTGTCCTGCACAGTGCGCGGCTCGATGTCGTGCGCCGCACCGGGCAAGGGCAGCGTGGCTTCGGCCTCAAAACCGATGCGCAGTGCACCCATCAACAGAACGCCGAGCAGCACCGTTCCCACGGCGAGCTGCGAGAGGGCAAGCGCTGTGCGCACCACGGCCCGCTTCTGCCACATCTTGATCGCGATCAAGCTGGTCAGCAGGTACCCGTATCCGAACGCGTGCTCGTACGGCCATTGCGGCCACCAGCGTGAGGCCCAGGCTGCGATTCCGCATTTCAAGGCGAAGCCCAGCGCGTAGGCGGCCAGAAGAAGCCGAGGGCCTTCGAAGGTGAGGCCGCGGATTCCAGGCAGGCGCTTGACCATAGCCAGCAGAGCCAGGATCAGGCAGGCTTCGCCAAGCGTGCTGAACAGGCTCCAGGGTTGCGCGAGCAGCCCCAGGGCGAGCAAGGTGGGCACAAGGATGCCACCGGTATCCCAGCCCAGTTTCAGGTTGGCGCGCGCCACCAGCAAGCAACCGACGATGATGACCGCATAGCTGCCGGGGCTGGCAGCGAAGTCCAGGGCCGCGGTTTCGTACATGTTGTAGAAGCGACCGATCTGGAAGTTGGTCAAAGGCAACAAAATAAAGCTGGTGAAAGCCCAGGTCAGGCCGGTCAGCACCGAGAGCTGCCCGAGCCCACGGACGACCCCCGGCTTCCACAGCACGTTGGCCACCAGCGGGACCGCGAGCAGGCCTATGCCAAAGAACCGGGAGCGGAAGTCGAAGGTCGGGGCCCACTGTTGGACCCAGGCTCCGATCACGGGGAGACCCCACAGTTCGACCACGACCCGCACCAGAATACTGCTCAGCACGATGACCGCGAAGCGTTCGCGGCCGAACAGCGGGGGCCACAATCTCCACCGCCCGAGCCTGTCGGAAAGCCAGCGCACCAGGGCATAGCTCAGCAGCGCCTCGAGCAGGATCACCAGCAACGCGAAGGGCATGACGATCAAGATGGGCGCGAGGTAGCCCGGCACCACGAGACCAGAGAAATTCCAACCGAAGACCTCGGCGAACAACACCGCGAAGACGATGCCGACGAAGATGGTGACCAACACCGAACCCTGCAGAGGCCCGCTGGGCAGCCAATCGAGCGTGGCGCTCAAGATCATGCCGCTCATGCCAGCTTCTCCAGGGTCAATTCCAGCACGACCAGCTCAGGCCGCGGAGCACGGGCCCGCACCTGCCCACCATACTTGCGCAAGCGGGCCGCGCAGCGTGCGAGACTCTGAAGGCTGCCGTCATCTTCGGGGATTCCGTCGTCCGCGGGTTCCTGCAGCGCAGTCTGCACCACCTCCGCGGAGAGGCTGCTGTGCAGGCACATCACGCTGACCTCGACTTGCCGCTGCCGTTCTCCAACGGCGATCGACAGGCGGCTCTCGGGCCGCTGGCAGGAGAGCGCCAGCCGCAGCATGCCGGAGATGGCGAGACGCGTTGAGCGCTCGTCGGCGACGACGGTCTCGACCAGATGTGAGGTCTGGATCCCGATCGGGGTCTGGCGCGCGGCGATCTCCGCGGACAGCGAGCCGATCACTTCGTCGACGAGCCGGCTCATGTTCAAGGGAACTTGGGAGTCGCTGTCGAGTGTATCGATGGTCAATGCCAGAGACTCGCCGAAACCTTCGAGAATCTCGACCAGCTGCTTGCCTGAGCGCTCCATGTCCGGCCCCAGTACCCCGGCCATGGCAGGGTCGCTCGCCAGCAGCTCGGTGGCGCACAGGATGCCGCCGACGTGGTTGCGGATGCGGTAGGAGATCGCCTCAAGCAGCTCGGACTTGATCGAATCCAGACGCCGATGGGCCGCGACGTCGGTCACCACGACGACCAGCTGCTCAGGCCACTGTGGGCCGCTCGCCCCGCCTCCAGACAAGGGCAGGACGCGGATGCGGAGCGACGCCTGCCGCGACGATTGCTGGCCCGCCGGCAGGACGAGCGAAGTTTCCCCGCGGTAGACCGGCTCCAGGAGCAGCTCGACCGCAGCCTCGTCGCGCCCGGTCAATTGCGCGAGCAGCCGTGGGATGGTTGCGGCCCCGCCACCGCGCGTGTCGACCAGTGGGGCTAGAAATCGGTTCTGCAGGAGCACTCTGCCAAAACCGTCGCTGACGGCCAGCCCGATGTCCAGGCGGTCGAGCATGCGGGTCAAGAGCAGCCGCTCGCTGCGGCGTCGGCGCTCCGCGTCCGCCAGCCTGTCGCGCAGGGTGTCGAAGGAACTCGCCAGCACGGCCTGGGGGCTGCGCTGGCCCGAGTCGTCGCGGGCCGCTTGCGTCAGCAGGGGGACGAGCGACTCCAGATACAGGCGCTCCTTGCGTGCCAACGGGCTGCCTGCGGGCCTGGCTAACAGGTAGAAACGGGACCCGCTGCGGCGCATGGAGCGCACGACGAAGTGCTCCTCGGGAAGGGTTGGGGACAGAGCCTCTCCTGACAGCAAGCCAGCCGATTCCGGCGCGTGCAGGCGGTGTTGCTGGTAGATGCTCTCCGCCGGAAGGCTCGCCACGATACGGAGCTCTGAGCCCTGTCCGGAGTCGCTGCACACGCACAGCTCAGGGACCCCGGTGTGCTTCTGCAGCTGGCGCAGGACACGGGCCCACGCCTGCAGGGCCGAGCCGCTGCTTGTCAGCAGGGTGCTGCTCTGGGCTTCGGAGACCAGAAGCTCGAGCAGATCGCGCCGGTAGTCCAGCAGGCGCGTGCCGAGCTGCCAGGCATGGACGGCCAGGCCCAGGACACTGAGCGCAAGCAGCGGAGGAAGCAGCGAGCTGGTGTGCAGCAGTGACCAGCCCGAGGCAAAGACGCCCAGTTGGTAGATGCCCTGAATCAGCAGACCGCGTCCGGGTAGAAGCGCCGCGAGCAGCACCGCCAGCCCGCCGACCAACAGGAGCAAGGCCCACCACACGGGCGGCTGCGCGAGGCTGCCGTCGAGAACGCTACTCAAGGCGTGCGCCTGCACTTCGAGCAGGGCCATCGGCGTGGTCGTGTCGAGCGGCGTGGGGGTGGTCTCCTGCGCAAGACCCACGATCCAGACCCGCTCGCGCAACTGTCCGCCAGGCAGATCTCGCTCGAGCAAACGCCACAAGGGCAGCATGGGGAAGTGGGATGGCGGGCCACGGAAGCGCAGGCGGCTGGGCTCCTGCGTCGCGAGCGCCGGCCCGCCCAGGATGCGGGCCGCGCCGACGGCGAAGGAGCCCACACTCTCGCCGGCAACCTGGGGCTGCGGGTAGAGCTGTCGCGTGACGCCGTCGGGTTCCGCGGGCATCTTGGGCAGGCCGATCACCAGCTCGCGCAGCGCTGGATCCCCAGGCAGGGGGTCCAGCCGCTCCTGGCGGCTGAGCGGGTCGTACACGCTGGTGCGGGGAAGACCTACGGGGAACGGTCTGGCCTGAAGGCAGCGCCCGGCTTGTTCGTCGCGGTAGGGCAAGCTGCTGAAGAAGACGGCGCGCGCGTCGAGCGAGTCGAAGACGACGCACAGCCGCTCGAGGGCTGCGGGTCCGAGGGGCCAACCGTAGCGTTCACGGCTTTCAGCATCGACGGCCAGCAGCACGATCGCCACGGGAGTCTCGGGAACCGGTCCGAGCCTCAAGAGCAGATCCTGGAAACGGGCTTCCAGTTGGGTCATCCCGAAAACGGCCTGTGCGACGAAGAAGACGGCACAACCCCAAAGAGCACCAGCCAGCCGGCGACGTCGACGAGAGCCGACGCTGGGCAGTAGGCGGAAGGTCTCGCGGGCGTCCGTCATCGCGACCAGCTCAGGTGCCGATCAGCTCTTGGAGGCGTTCCGTCAGCTCGGCGAGGCGCACTGGTTTGGTGAGGTAGGCCGAGGCGCCCTCGCGCAGGGCGCGCTGAATCTCCTCCGGACGGTGGCGTGCGGAGCACAGGATCACCGGCAGCTTGGCGGTCTTGGGATCTGAACGCAGGCTGCAGAGCAGGGAGAAACCGTCGATTCCCGGCATCATCACGTCGAGGATGACAGCGTCCGGGCGTTCTTTCAGCACCGCCGCACGCACTTCGCTGCCCGTCCCGACGACGATCACGTCGTAGCCGTGTTTCTGCAAACCCACACGGAGGATCGTGCGGAACAGGACATCGTCCTCTCCACAGAGAACCAACGGTCGTTCGCGAGCCACTTCGGCCCTCCTGTTGCTCGGTCTGCCGCTCAGTTTCCGCCAAGCTCGTCCTCCAGCTTACCCGGTGGTGGGTCGAATGTCCTCCGCGAAGCGCGCATCTGTGCATCAGCCTGTCTCTCCCTGCAGCCCGGGCAACCCCGCTCGCTGATCGTCGAAACTCTGCGGCACGAACAGACGCGGCAGTGAGCCCGCGGCGTGCACGCTCGAAGCTTTGGTGGCTCCGGCGCGTTCGTCGCGCCGTCGGCCTAGCCAGCCCGCCTTCTCCTCCTTGACGAGCGCGCCGATGCGCAAGGTCGCCGTGCGCGGCGCGATCCAGCCGCGGCGCAGGGCACGCAGGACGCGCTGCACGCGCCAGCGGCGGTAGAGACCCAGAAAGACGTCTGTCAGCGTGTCGAGAGCCGTCGCCAGCAGCTGCAGCAGCGGCGGACTTCGCTTGCTCGTCACCAATCGCGAGGCCGAACGTCGCAGACGTTGCTCACAGCTGCGCAGCAGTCCGTCGCGGAGCTGTGTCTCGGTGGCGTCACGGGGCGGCGGCGAAGACTGCAGCTCGCTCAGGATCTGGCGCTGGACGAAGAAGCCTCCGGCGGTCCCCGCCAGGCGCAAGAGCGCGCCTTGCCGGGTCGCCGCTTCGAGCTCGGCGAGCCGCTGGCCGTCGCGCTGGACGGCTTGTAGCTGGACCCAGAGGTGGGCGAAATCCAGGCCGGTGCCCTTGATGTTCTGCATGCCGACCAACTGCGCATGGTAGCCTGGGGGAACCCGATGCAGGACCGTGTGGACCACCTGGTCGCCCGAGGCCCCCGGGTCGTCCAGGCTGACGATCCGTCCCGCAAGCTGATCGACGAAAAACTCCCGGTACAGCCGGCTCAGCGCATCCGCGTCACCTCCCTGGTCCAGGCGCGCCTGGAGGGATGCGACCGCGCGCCGCTGTTGCCAGAAGTGCCCGCAGAACGACAGCGCTTCGTCCAGCTGCACCGACTCCTCTGCGAACGGTTCCGTCAGCGCGCCGGGCCAGAGCTCTCGCAGAGGCTGCTGTAGCGCGGCCACGTGGGTCTGCCAGGCCTGTTCCAGGCCTGCCCTCTCGCGCTCGCCCGGCGCACCGCTCACCCGCTCGGCGTCCCGAAAGACCGGCTCCAGGCACGCGTTCAAGCCGTGCAGGGCTGCGGGGGTCAGGCCCGCGCCGAGGAGCACGCGGAACAGGGCTTCCCTGAGTCCAACCGCCTGGCCACAGCCGAAACGATGCTCGCGGAGGTCCTGCGCCAGGCGAGAGCGAAGCCCGTCCGCCGGTGGCAGCTCAACATCGGCCCAGTACTGCGCAAGGTCGTGCAGCAGGTAGCCCCGCAGACCGGGCAGGTTGGTGCCGATCAGCACCACGCAATCCCAGCGCAGGCGGCTGACGAGAAGCCAGGAGAAGACCCGCGAGCGCGGGACACGGTCGGCCCGGTTGTTGACGATCGGGACCAGCCATTCTCCCACCTGCTCGCGCTCCTGAAGCCCGAGGCGCTGCCAATTTTCCCAGGCTGCACGCGCCTCGTTGGCAGACATCCCGTTGCTGAACTCCAGCCAGCGGCCCGCAGCCGTCAGCGGGCCGTAGGTACGCAGGACCCCGAGGTCGGGGACCAGGTTGTCGGCAACCTCCTTGAGGATGAAGTCCTCCTCGAATCCCATATGCGTGCCGAGTGCGCGGACCAGTGCCAGATTCGAGCGGTGCTCGCGGTACGGCAGGCGGGCGATGATGTCGTCGGCCAGCAGCGCCGCGTCGAGCCAGGAGACCTGATGCAGCTCAGTCCCACGCTCCGCAGCCATCGCTGTGAGCACGGGAGTCATCTGCTCTTCGCATGTCCAGGCCTGAGAGTCTCGGGGCAAGAACGAAGCGATGCTGCGCGCGACGTCCCGTCCGCTCGGTCCCTGGACATCCTCATGGTCCGGATGGGCATTGGTCAGTGTCGAGAAGTCGTCACGCATCCAGGCGTCCTGGATCACGCGTACATAGCGCGGTTGCAGTGCCATGCACTCGTAGAGGAAGACGTCTACCTGCATCGCTGCGGCCAGCTCCAGGGTATCGGCCATCTCCCAGATCGAGGCTTTGTCGTAGGGGCGGAACAAGGGGATCTCGACGGCTTCGTCGCCCGGTAGGCCGTAGACCACGGTAGCCTCATTGCCGGTCGTCTTGGCCAGGATCTCCGCACCGTACGCGTGGAACAGAGCCGCTTTGCAGCGCTCGGTGCCAGACTTGCCGCGTGTACCCCAGCCTCCGAGCACCAGTGGCAGGTCTGCCCGGGCGCGCATCAGCTGGCGCTGACGCCACCAACGCCAGGCGAAGAACACCGCCAGGATCACGGCCGTGAGCGTCGCCAGCTGTTCCAGGCTGCCGCCTTGCAGGCTGTCGAGTTGGGCCAGCCTCATGGCGCGCCCCCCGGGTGGGCGAACAGACCCGCCAAGGCGGGGTGCAGGGCGGAGCGCTCGCTTCCACCGTAGCTGTAGACATGCGGGACAAAGCGGATGGTGACGCCAGCGTCGCGCAACATCTGCAGGTAGCGGCCCGGTGCGTCGTCACGCAGCTGCGCGATGCGCGCGTAGTGCCAGGTCGTCCGCCAGCGCAGACGCAGGCGCGCCAACAGGGACCTGGGAGGGCCCAGGCAGGTGATGCCCGGCGAGCTGTAGAGCCGGATCTCACGGCGCGTGGAGGTGAGGTCCAACACGTCCTCGACCAAAGGGAGGTAGCGGCGCCACTGGCCCTCGGCCTCGCAAAAGCGCCGCTCACCGGGAACCTCGGTGCGTGCGAGCTCGCCCAGCAATAGCGGGTGAGCACGCAACGAACCGCGGAACCAGCGGGCGGTCGAGTGCAGGTGGTCCTTGCGCTTGTCCGGCCGCGGCCGGCGCAGCTCGTGCAGGATACGCCAAAGCCGCACGACATCCTGGCCCTCGCGGTAGACGCGCAAGCGCCTGGCCTGAGGGCGGGCGTACAGGCCGAAGCCCGTGCGGCTGAGGAAGGCGAGCACGCGGCCGACGCAGTCTGGGGACGCGTCCAGGGGTCCGTCGAAGATCCTCTCCTGGTCGGGTCGACAGGCCGAGAGGGCTGCTTGCAGGGCATGCAGGACGTGGCGACAGCTCGTGTCGCGTGGCAGAACGATCGCTTCGCGTGCCTCTTCACAGAGCCGAATCAGCGGGAGCGCGAGGCTGTCGCTGTTGATCCGCGCGTCCAGCTCGCTCACCAGCGCGTGGACGTCGGGGCTCATGCCATGCTCAGCGGGCGAGAGTCGGTCCACCCAGCCCGGCAGGCCTTCGAGCAGCGCACGGCTGAAGATCGGCTGACCCGGCAAGCGCAGACAATCGCGCAGCACCGGCAGCAGCGCATCATTCTCCTGCTGGGCCAGCGCAGCCTCGACGCCCGCCAGCAGGGCGCTCGTGCGCACTCGATGAGAAGGCTCGGAGTGTCCCCCGGTCAGCCCGAACAAGCGGGCTAGCGTCTCACAGCACTGGCCGTCTTGCAAGCCAACCAGGGCTCGAGCGGCCCCGATGCGCACGTGCTCGCTACAGTCTGGCACCCCCTCGACCGCCGCCGCTTGGCGCAGACCCTGACCAGACACCGCCGGCTCGACGCTGTTGGCTTCGGCGGGCCCTGGTACACCGGCCGTAGCGGCGGATTCCCCGGGAACCGGCGGCACTGCAACAGCAGGGGAAGACCACGCGCTCACCGCGCCGAGGACCTTGAGCAACAGGGGCCGGGCGCGCGAGGCTTTCTCACTTCCGAGGGCGTCGACGACGGCCCGTCTGACGAACAGATCATCGCCCGCGCGTCGCCGCCCGTCGTCGAGCCGCCGCGCGGCGACGGTCCACCAGACGGTCGCATCGACGCAACGCAAACAGCGCAGGGCAGCGCGCTGCACCCAGGGCTGGTCTTGATGATCCTGCGCAAGCATCAGCAGGGTGTGTACGATGTCCGGCTTCAGTCCGCCGTGCGCCGCCAGTCCCCGCAGGCAGTCGAGCGCCGCCACCCGGACCCGCCAGGCCTTGTCCCGCGCAAGATAACGGAGCAGAGTGTTCGGCAGCCCAAGCTCGCTGTCGAGCCGTGCCGGGCTCCATCCGCTCTCGCCAAGCCGGCAGCCCAGCCAACCGGCCAGCCGCAGACACAACTCGAGGTCCAGGCGACGGGCGTGCGCGCCCCTGAGAACCCAGCGTTCCGCCCGCTCGAGGGTCCAAGGGCCCCGCCCTTCGCCGGCGTGTCCGTCAAGAAACTTCCCCACCAACGCGCGCTGCTCCTGTGCATCCGCACTGAGTGCGTCGTGATGCAGTCGCTCGAGCCCGCCCAGCCAGCTCGCGATCTCGTGGGAGCTCTGCTCGGCAAGCTGGACGCAGCGCACAGCCAACGCGCTCTCGGAGCTGTCGCTGCCCTCGACGAGTCTGCGGAAGCGAGCGATGCGGCGTCGGAACACGCGCCGGAACAGGCTGTCCGTCGCGCCCTGCAAGGCTCGCGTCAACACCGTATCGGTGTTCGTCATCGCCCCGTCCCGTAGCGGTAGCTGCGCTCGGCCCGGTGATTCAGACCGGGCTGCCAGTCGTCGAAAGGTCGGGCCCGCAGACCGTCGAACTGCAGGCGGATGCCAAAAAACACCTCGTGCTCTCCGTCTTCGACCGTGAACCTGTAGCTCAACCACGGCAGGATCCCGAAACGCTCACCACACCAGACGTCGACTTCCAGCTCCGCCTGCAGGCGATTCTCAAATCCGCCGCTGCGCCGGTCCTGATCAGCGAAGCGGTACAGCCCCTGGTGGGCCAGCTCCAGGCTGAAGCCCTGCCAGTGGCTCCGCACCCCGGCACGGGTTCCCCAGCGATCCAGGTCGGCCGGCGAGAGGCTGCGGTTGGTCGTCACGTAGACCTGACCAAACAACCAGAAGTCACGCCACGCTCGCCATTCCAGCTCTGATTCGGCGGTCAACCACAACTCATGGTCTTCACGGTAGTCGGACCAGATCTCGAATGCCAGACGATCTCCATCACGGCCTTCAACCCTGTCCAGCGTGGACTCCCATGCACCTACCGCCAGGGAGCTGCGCAGCGTCAGGTCGTTCCGCAGATCCCACAGCTTGATCCCTCGTAGACGCAACGAGCCCGATGCCGGAAAATCCGCGCCCGTCAGCTGAAGGTGGCCACGGGCGCGGAACTGCAGAAACAGCTTGTCGTCCTCCAACAACGGCTCATGGAACATCAGCTCCGCGTCGAGCACCTCTGCGCTCTCCCGCAACAGGTAGCGGTTGCGCATCCAGGCTCGCATGAACGTCTGCCCCGGGCGCACGCGCCAGTGCCACTGAAGGCCGGCGCCCAGCCAATCCTGCGAGCTGCGGTCGGAGCTGCCCGCGCCGTCTTCGATGTGACCTTCGACGAAGGCTGTCCAGGTCCCCAACCAGCGGTCCGTGTAAGTCTCACTTTCGTCCATACGGTCGGGCTCCGGCGGAACCACGGGCGGGGGCCCAGCGCGCCACTCACGGAGCTTCGCGACGAGCCTTGGCAGGGCCGACGACGGGCCTTCGGCGGGGCTGGTGCTGACCGCACGGTAGGTCAGTCGCACGAAGCCGCTCGTGTCGGGGACGAGCCGCAGCCGCACCGCACCTTCATGGCTGATAGGAACCCGCAGCCTGGCCGCGATCTGCAGTCCGCGGGCGCGTCCGTCCACGGAGCCTGCGACCAGGGTGTCTGGCTGTAGCGCAAGCGGGTAGCGAGCCAACAGCGTGGTGCCTGCCAGAACCTCGACCTCGCAGCGCAGACCTGCCATGTGGGCCGCGCTCAGCTCCACTTCGACCACGGTGGGTCCGCGCAGCGAGCACACCAGGGTCTCGCCGGGGCTGGCCGCGAAGAAACGGCGCGCGCTCGGCTTCGCCGCCAGCGGGTAGTAACGTCCCCCGGCCGCTTCGAGAGACTCGGCTGGCACCGCAGAGGGGGTGCTGGACCACAAGCGGCCCAAGCAACCTGGACCTGGAGTGGACAGCTCCAGCAGCAACTCCTGCTGTCCACTGAAGCGGCCGGGCAACTCGAGCAGTGTCATCACATCCGCAGGCAGCTCGCAACGGAGCACCTCCACTCCGTCCCGTGCGATGCGCAGGTCCACCGGCTGTTGGCCAAGCGTCGTCGCGGGGGCGAGCAGCTGCAGGGCGAGGCGGCTCTCGGCGGCGAGCTCGAAGCGGACGAGCTGTGGGCCGGTCGCCAGAGAAAAGGCGCCGTCTCTCCAGCCCGCGGGCAGCAGCTTCTCATCGGCGATCGATTCCGGCAGCGTCAGACGGTGCAGGCTGGAGGGCGACTCCAGCTGACGCAGCACACGAAGCTCGGTCCGCTCCGACAGCACGCGGCGCAGTCCACGGCTGCTTGGGTGCAGACGTTCGAGCGGCGGCAGCGTGTCGAGAAGGGAGAGCGCCTTGAGCAGCTCAGGCCCGGGTGCAGTCAGCAGCGCCCTCGCCGCGACCTGCGTTGCGGTCGCCCGTTGCGCCGACGCTCGAGCCGAGGGTGCGCCGGTGAACCCTTGCAGGGCCTCGCTGCCCACGGGCGGTAAGGCAGCAGGGACACGTGGCTGCACGTGACAGGCACCCAGCAGGCCACGCAAGACCACGCGGCGCCGGCCCGCAGCCAGGCTCAACTCCAGGCGGACGACGGCGCCGGGCAGAAGGCCGCTGCGTTCGGGGAAGAGCACATCCTCAGCGGGACGGTTTCCTCCGATGAGCAGGCTCTCCGCAGGCTGGCCGTCGATCGCGACCTGCAACCAGACATTGAGCGCCGGGGGCGGATCGCCCCGTGCATGGTCGGGGTACACATCCAGGCTCAGGGGCCCGGGCCCGTCGACGAAGAAGATCAGCGAGTCGGCGCTCGAGACAGGGAAGAAGCGGCCAGCGCGCCAGCCCCCCGCGCGCCCCTGCATGCGCTCAGCAGACCTATAGCTGACGAGCTCCGAAAGCTCTACAGGGCGGCTCTTGGCGAGCGGGTCGAGCGCACGCAGGCGGGCGCGCAGGCTGTCTTCCTGGACCTGCGCAAGGGGGCCCGCCGCCAGGCGATCGCAGGCGGCGGCGAACCGTCCCAGCAGCTGCAGCTCGTTCTGCAGGGTGAACGAATCCGCAGCCTCCGGGGCCAACCACCCCATCAACGCACGGCAACGCAACGCCGCCTGGGCGGGGTTGCCATCTTGGAGCTCCAGTCGTGCCGCCTGGCGCAAGGCCGTGCGTAGCTCGATGCCAGACAGGCCTGCTGCCAGGGCGCGGGCAAGCCCGTCTGAGGCCTCGGGCTCGCCAAGTCGGGCCAGGGCCAGCGCGAGCCCCAAGCTCGCCAGGGGACGCGCAGCCGTGTCCTGCAGGCAACGCATGTACAGCCTGAGCGCGGGACCGTCCAGACCTCGACTGAGCAGGACGTTCGCCCAGGCGAGTTGCGCTTCAGGCGCACCGAGAAGGCCGCGCCGTACACAAGTACGCAAGCGCGCCAGGCCCGCAGCGGGCAGGATACTGCGCGGTTCCTGGGGCAGGCCACTCAACAGCGCCTGGCGCCAGCCCGGCGAGTCTACGGGGAAGAGTCGAAGGCTCGCCTGCAGATCCTGTTCCGCTGCACGATCACGGCCGTCACGCCGCAGCAGTTGCGCCCGCTGCAGGTAGCATTCGGCGCGCAGGGAATCACCGCGCGCGGCGTACAGCGCGGAGCTGCTCTGCTGCAGTGCCGACAAGGCGCGGGGGCTGGGCTCGGAGTCCCGCTCTGCGAGAGGTTGATCCAGTGCCTCATGCAAGGCGAGGTACAAGGGATCGACCAGGGGACCTCGCAGTTGGACGCGAACGTGGACTTCCGCCCCTTCGACGAGCACGAAGCGCAGTTGGCTGCAACCTGAGGGCAGGCGGAAGCGCAGGGGTGTGACCTGCCGGGCAGCCCGCGGGACGAGGGCGGCATCGCTCCCCCAGTCCTGGATCCAGCGTGGCAACAGCTCGATGCAGCGGGGCTCCCGGCCCGGCACCTCCAGCAGCAGCCGGGCGCCGGCGTCGGGATCTGCCCGCCACAACACTGCCTCGAGGTAGGCCTGGCCCGAGGCAGCGGGCAGCCGAAACTCGAGCCCTGCGCTGTCCGCTGGCAGCCGTGCGAAGGTCGACAGTCGGTAGCCCGGGAAGATCTCCGCGCTGTCTGCTGGAATCGGCAGCGCCCCGCGCATCAGCAGCCGCCAGCCAGGCGTCGGGCCAAGCCAGCGTAGGCGTTGTCGCCCCGGTGCCACAGCCCAACAGCGTGGGCTGCCGTGCGACACGCCCTGCCACAGCAGACTGTCGCCGCTGGCGTGCAGGCGGAAGGCGACTCCACCGGGCTGGCCGAGAGGAAGAAGCTCGAGCTCGCCAGCTTGCGCAAGCAGCACCTGCTGAGAGCTGCCTTCTGGCAGCTCGATGAGGGGCGGCCCAGCTGCGAAGAGGCGTGGATGGGCGGCGAAGACGACCGGCCGCAGGCTGTCCGCAGTTCGTATGTCGCGCAGCTCCAACACCTGTCGGCCGGCGTCCCGCAACTGGTCCGGCCAGACCTCCTGCCAGCTGCTGGCATGATTCCACAGCTCCGCGACTGCGGCCCGAAAGCCCCGGTCCCAGGGCAACGCGCGCTGGCAGCGGCTCGCCAACTGCAGGAAGCGCGCACGCGGTCCGGCGCGCCAGGGATCCTGCCGCAGTTGCTGCAGGGCGAGCCGCAGCGCGACCGCGTCGCCGGGGCCGGGGCGCAGCTCTTCCCAGGAGCTCGCACGGGCGGAGGCTTCGTGCTCGCCCGCCGCCAGGTCAAGCAGACGCGCCTGCCGCAGAACGTCCGCGCTCCACGCGCCGGCATCTGCCTGCGAGGCCCACCTCTGTGCGGCGCGGGCATGCTCGGCGACCAGCTGTGGCGCGGCCTGCTCGAGGGCCAGACGCGCCAGCTCGAGACTAGCGGTGGCGCGAACCGCGGCGGAGAGGTCCGCATCTTCTGCGAGTTGTCGCAGCTGGCGCGTGGCCTCCCCAGGGCGTCCCTGAAGCGTGGCGAGCAGTGCGCGTGCGAGGCTGCTCCCCCAGTCGTCGGCGGCCTGCTGAAGCTGTTGCCGTGCCTGGTCCAGGCGCTCCAGCAGCGCCGCATCTGCCAGGCAGGGCAAGGCAAGGCGCGGGATGCGACGGCGCACCGAGATGCGGACCCACACGTCCCGCGAGCTGGTCAGCTCCAGGGTCTCCGACGCTGCGAGGAAGGGCAGGAGCAGCTGTCGAGCGCGCCCGAAGGGAGCCCGCAGAGGATCGACCTGCCAGCCGTCGCGGTTCTCTGGCCAGGTGTACAGCTGCTCGCGGTAGCGGGCCTCGCCTGCCGAAGATAGCTGCAATGCGTAGCGCAGGTAGGGGGCGAGGTCGAGGCTGTCGTAGCGCGCGCGGCTGTTGATCTCGAGCACGCCCGGACCGCAAACATCCAGCCGGGCGGGCTGGCCAGCCCGCAGCAGGAACTGGCGTTCGCCTGCGAACACGTGCTCGCTCTCGTGTCCATCGGGCACGATCACCGATTCCAGCCAATCCGGATCGACGGTTGCCCGTTCGCGGAAGAAACGCAGGCTGCAGCGCAGAGCCAACAATCCGAGCACGATAGGGCGGGAAGCCTCGGGAAGGGTCTGAGGATCTCCTTGCGGCACAGCACGCCACAGCTCGTGCAGCGCTTCGGCTTCCCGCGGCAAGCCCGCGTGCCCAGGACGCGGCAGGGAGCCGCTTGCCAGGTCTCGACGCAGGCGGTCCTCGAGCAGCTCCCAGCCGAAGTCCAGGTCGACATGCTCCAGGTACTCGACTGTCAAGCCATGGCTCTCGGCCGCGCGGGCATCCAGCTGGATCAGCAGCGCTCGCTGCGCAGGGTCGTCGCTGCTGGGGAAGGCAAGCGAGTCACCGACCCAGCGCAGGGGAAGCTCCAGAGCTGCGCCGCAGGTCTTGAATCCCGCGGCCCCTGGGGGCAGATGCTCAAGCTGTACCGGATCGAGATCGAGCGCGTAGACCTTCAAACAGGTTGTGTCGGCCGCCAGACCGCGTGCGAAACGCAGGCGCAGCAGTCGTCCTCGCGGGTGTCGTGCGAGCACACGGCCGCCCGCTGCGAGTGCGCCGTTCTGGTCGCGGTCCTCGCCCCGCCGGCCCTCGAGAGAACGTTGAAAGGCGACGGGCCGCCAAACCCGTCGCAGAACCTGCACGGGGGTCTCAGAGTGGGACGTCTGGCCGGGCGGCCTCAGCGAGGTGCATGACGCGAGACAGACGCAGAGGAGAAGCCCGATGTGGGCCGGATTCGCCTTGTTTGGCATACTCCCGTTGCAACTCCCCTGCGTTCCTCTGCACTTTGATGCGAGCAAATTGGGTACCCGCGGATCGAGACACTCTCTGACGGTACAGCCAGGCTAGCGCTTGAGCACTGGAGATTGCCAGTGTTTCCCGAATAGCGCAGGCCCCGGGATGGGGAGTATCGGGGCATGCATCGCAGCCGGGTTTGTGCTCCAGCCCGCGGGGTACGAGCAGCAGATGCCCGGCCGCATCACGACCCCATGATCGCGGAGATGCATGGGCAGAATGCCCGTGATGCCCCAGAAGAGCGCATCCTCTTGCTGGTGGCTGTGCCATGCAGACTCCCCCAGCAGTTGGGCCGCCGACTCCAGCTACGACCTCGCCTGGGACGAGCGCACCTGGGCCTGTTGTCTACGACGCCGGTCTGGAAGTGCGCGAGGTGGCGCGGCAGGCCTTGGCGATGTTCGTGTCCGAGAACGGGCTCGACCCGACGGCTTTTGCCAGCCTGCTGCGCTTAGAGGACGAGCTGGTCGCGATGGGAGCCACCCAACTGGGCGGTGATGCCGAGGTCGTGGACAACTTCAACAGCGGGGGCAGCGAGAGCAGCCTTTGCCTCGTGTGGACGCCCGTGTGTGGATCCCGACCTGCAATTTTTGCGTGATCCTTCCCAAGAACAGGCCCCATTCCACCAGTTGAACCCTGCCAGGGAGAGAAACCTCAGCCGCCCCTGTCTCCTCAGCGGCGCCCGTGCACGAGCGCTCCCGCCAGTCCGAGCCCGCACGCGACGAGCGCTACGGGGATCCAGAGGCAACCGAGCGTGCGTGTGCCGACCAGCTCGTACCAGGCTGCTGCCAGTGGCAGGCTGACGCCGACGGCGAGCAGGAAGCGGGCGCGTGTGTCCGGCCGGGTCCAGTCGACGACGTCGGGCGTGAACCCCGGAATGGCCTTGCCCGCGGCGGGCCTGCCCGGTATCTGCGTCGCCGGGACCAGGGCGGCGACATCGTCGATGAGCCTGCTGAGGCTACCTTGCAGGCGATGGATGCGGACCGCGGCGGCGACGTGGATGATGGTGGCGGTGAAGCCCAGCGCGGCGTGCAGCCAGGCCGGCACACCCACCGCGCCGAGGATCGCGGCAGCCAACAAGCTGCAGCTCGCCAGCAGAACCGCGGCGAGCTGGGGATGGAAGATCTCGTTCAGGCGGTCGATGAAGCGGAGATCGAGGTCGAAGCGGCCGACGTGTTCCCGCAGGAGCTTGGCGATCCCCATGAAGCTGGCCATCGCCAAACAGTGGGAGAAGAAGGCAAGGACGACGGTGCACAGGCCGAGCGCCACGTGCTGTCTGCCGTGCAGGCCTCCGAGAATCGCGGTCGCGACGAGCCCGACCAGGGCCACCGTGTTGGCGGCGGCGAATAGACGGCGCATCGGTAGGGCTCCGTTTCGATAGAGGATGCTGGCTTCCAGGGAGGATGCTGGCGCCCGGGAAGCGACCGCCCACAAGATAGCGGGCCGTCCTTACAACCGGCTGACAAGGACGCGGAACTGCCTCGCTGATCCGGGGTGGTGCAGCAGCCGGCTCGCAGGCTCTGCACTTCGGTCTGGGAGCGGAGCTGCCCGAGCATCTGCGCATCCTCTGGTCTGACGGCTGCGAGCAAGAGCTGACAGACTTGCCCGTAGATCAGAGGTTGGAGATCAGCCACGCGGCGCAGTATCCATAGCTGCCAACAGCTCTCGGCCAAGGGTCGGGCTAGCCCGGATCCGTCACCAGGCTCGTAACAAGGACCCGGCTGGCCGCGAGAATCCGGGCTTGAGCAGCGGGTGCCGCGAGCGATCGATGCTGGCCGCCTTATGACCTGCCGCGGCTCGCGACAGCACGAACACCCCTCCCTCACGCGCTCATTCCGGCGGGCGATGGCTGCTCTCGAGGCGGCGGTATTGGGTGAAACAGCTCTACCGGGTCTACCGCTGGACCGGTGGCTGCGGGGGGAGCCTGCGCCTTCCCTAGCCGCTTCGAAGAACACGGCGTGGGAGGAGAGCTGGGAAGACTGCGCCGATCCCCCCGCATGGGGAGAAACAGCCATCGACGCCCCCACGCGCCCACCGAGCTCGGCAGTTGCCGAATCGAGGACCCGCGTCGGTGCGACCTTCGGCCTCGACACTCTGGGCGGTGCGCTGGAGCATCCGCGGGTGTTGCCCCGATGCTGGCACCCGCGGCTCTTCCCGTTTCGCGAGCCCTCTGTTACATTTGCTGTGCGGAACCGAGTGGAGTGCAGACATTGACTCACGAATCCCCCCTCAACCATTGGGAAACGACCTACGGCGGGCGCGCACGGATCGAAGAGCTCGGGGTTTCGCACTCCTTCGGCACGCAGGATCTGTACGCCTCTGGCAACGAGGCCGACGACAGTCTGGCCGAGATTCCCGAGCTTTCCTTCACGCGCATCGAAGAGATCGGGCGCGGTGGCATGGGGACCGTGTACCGCGCCCTGCAACACGTGCTCGCCCGCGAGGTCGCGATCAAGACCCTGCACCGCGAGCGGAGCGGGGATCGGGCGGCCTTCCGCGGATTCGTGATCGAAGCGCGGGTCAACGGCCTGCTGGAGCATCCCAACATCGTGCCGGTCTACGACCTGCAGCGCGACGAAGCCGGCGAGCTGGCCCTGGCGATGAAGCTGGTCAGCGGTCAGTCCTGGGACCAGCGCTTGCGCGACGGCAAAGAGCATGACCTGGTCGACGAGCTCGAGATCCTGCTGGCGGTCTGCAACGGCGTGGCCTTTGCACACAGCCGGGGCATTCTCCACGACGACCTCAAGCCGGCCAACATCATGCTCGGCCCCTTCGGTGAGGTGCTGGTCATGGACTGGGGCCTGGCGGCCGCTTTCACGGACGCGCCGCGGGCCGCAGGCATCCGCGGTGTCTCCAGCTTCGCCAGTGGCTGCGGCACCCCGGCCTTCGCGTCGCCCGAGCTGTTGCGCGGGGCCACGGAGCTGCTGGGGCCGGCGTCCGACGTCTACCTGCTCGGCGGCATCCTCTACCTGATCCTGAGCGATCGTCCGCCCCACCGTGGCGACACGGTGGCCGAGACCATCACCTGCGCGTGTCTCGGCGAGATCGACCCGCTGCCCGACACCGCCCCGGAGGAGCTGGCGGCGATCTGCCGGCGGGCCTTGTCCCTGGACCCGGCAGGTCGTTATCCCAGTGTGGCGGCGTTCCAAGAGGCGCTGCGCCTGTTCCTGCGCCATCGCGAGAGTCTCGGCATCACCGAGCAGGCCCAGGCAGCGCTGGACACCTGCCAGGACGAGGCCGCGCTCGACGCGCTCGACGAGCGCACCCGCTTGTACACCGGCTACGCCGATGCGGTGGCGGGTTTCGGCCAGGCCGTCAAGCTGTGGAATGCCAACGAAGCTGCCCGTCAGGGCGAGCGACGCGCGCGCATCGCCTGGGCAGGGGCCGCGCTGCGGCTGGGGGATCTGGGCCTGGCGGAGACCCAGGCGCAGCTGGTGCCGGGCCGCGCCACGGAGGACCTGGAGGCCGGCATCGAGGCAGAACGGACGCGGCGGCGGCGGGAAACACGCAGCCGTCGGCTGCTGCGCACCGCGCTGGCGATCACCGGGGCGCTGGTCTTCTGCGCGGTGCTCTACGTGTGGCGCCAGGAGGTCCAGCATCGGCGCGAGAGCGAGGTGAAGAACCAGCAGCTGCGGCTACGAGCGGAGAAGATCGAGGCGCAGCAGGCGGCCATCGTCGAGGAACGGGACCGCGCCCAGCAGCGCGGGGCGATCGCGCAGCGCGCGCTCGAAGGGCTGACCGTGCAGGTCCACGATCTGTTCCGGGACATCGGCGATGAGCGCGCCCAGAAGACCGCCTTCGACATCCTGCAGTTCGCTCTGCGGGAGTGGCTGGCTTTGCGGGAGACCCGGCAGCCCAGCACGCTCGCCCCCCGTGGAGAGGCGGAGGCCCATCTGAGGATGGCGGACCTGCGCTTGGAGATCGGCCTGGATGCCAGCGGCTCGGGGGACGAGCTCGAGGCGGCGGCAAAGATCCTGCGCAGCTTGCATCCGCTGACCCCCGAGAGCACAGCGGTGCGCGGCCGTCTACAGGACGTGTTGCATCGCTTGCTGATGCACTACGGCAACGCCGGCGACTTCGACGCCGTGATCCGGACAGATCGGGAGGTTCAACAGCTGGCGACGGTTCCCACCGGGACCCGTGCGCGGGATTCGCTGTACGTGGCGCTGCGGAAAGCCGAGGAACAGGCACGGGAAGCCGTGGCCAGGGACGACGAGAGAGCGGGCGAGGAGGCGGTGGAGAGCTTCGTGGCGCTGACGACGAGACTCCTGGCGATGCCCGATCCAGCAAAGCCCGAGGAGCTTGAGCAGCTGAGCAGGAAGCTCGCGGACGCGGCAGCCTTCTCTGCCATTCTGGGCTTGCGCGAGCTGGAGGACAGCAGCCGCAGACACGCATTGCGGTTGTGCCGCCAGCGCATCGCGACCGACATCCTGTGCGGGCTGACTCCACTCTGCGCTGAGTTGCTGATCGGCGAGCGCAAAGCCGCGGCCGCTGTCGGGGACACGCTCGCCAGCGCGCTGAGCCGCCGCGCGTTGGCAGACCTGGTCGGCGCGATGCTCGAGCATATCCCCGGGGGCAATCTGGCCAAGGAAGAGCTAGCGTGGGAGCTGCACGACCTTGGGCATGCCTTGGAAACGGGGGTGAGCTTCTCACTCTTGCGGATCGGGGATGCAGAGCGGGACGAGCCGGAGCGCGTCTGGGCTGTCGCGTGCTTCGATGCGGCTCGTGGCTTGTACGAAACGATGTGTGCCAGCATTCCCGAGAACCGCATGTGGTTGAGTTGGCAAATCGAAAATGTCAAGGACCTGCTGGTTCTGGAGCGCGATCCGGAGCTGAAGCGTGCCCGCATCGAGGCGGTGCTTCCCAAGCTCCGGCAGCTCGCCGAGGGTGATGTCGGGATGCTCGCTTTCAACCAGGGCTACGCGGCACGGTTGGAGAGCTTCGCGGCCCCGCTGCAGGAGCTGGAGCTCCACGAGCAGGTTCTGCAGCTTCAGGGGTGGCGCGTCCGCTTGCAGCGGCAGGTCTATGCGGAGCAGAAGGAGCTGTCCTCGCGCACGGACCTCGATCCGGAGGAGCTGCAACGCATTCTTTACGAGACCTTCGGGCTGGCTGACTGGGTCTCTCCGCTGTCCGCCCTGGCCAGCGCTCTCAACGACCTCGCCTGGGCGCGTCTGCAGGCAGGCCAGGCCGAGCAGGCCCTGGAAGCCTTTGAGGAGGCCGCCCAGCTCCTGCGCCTGGGGCCCGAGGCGGCCCCGTTGCGCGTCGCCGAGCTGGCGTCGGTGTTGCAAAACTGGGGCATAACGCTGTGGTTGCGCGAAGATCCCCGGGCGACCGCGATCCTGGACGAATACAACGCGCTCGCCGTTCGCTGTCTGACCGAGCTCCAGCTGAAGGAGTTCGCCGAGACCCCGATCCGGGAAGCTCTTCTCATGATGGAGTATTGGCTGGAGCGGGAGGGCCGGAGCGAGGAGTTCTTGGCACTTCTCGAGGTCTGTTTCGAGAACCTGGCACGCCGCGCCCGGCTTCCCGAAGAGGACCCGCCACCCGGTTGGCAGAGGCTGCGAGCCGCCGTTTCTGGTGCCGTTCCGTTGTCGTCGAAGCTGCACTGCGACTACATCAACCTGGCCAGGCAGCTTGGCGGGTTGCGGACTCAGGCCGAGGGCCCGCAGGCGGGTCTAGAACCGGTACGGGCGGCGATCGCGCACGCCCGTGAGCTGGTGCGTCGGGAGCCAGAGAGCGAACACCAGCTGGGACACCTGATCAACGCCTTGGCCTACCTGGGCGACCTCGCCTGGGAGGCGGGCGTCGACGATTGGCGGGTGGCGGGCGAGGAGCTGGTGAACGTCGTGCGCCGGCGCTCGACGCTGCTGTTCGGCCTCCGGCGTAGCGGCGGCATGGTGATCTCGGCGACCGCGGGCCTGGCGCGGAGGCTCGCTGCCGTCGGCGAGATGGCAGCCGCAGAGGGCCACCTGCAGGCGGCGGCGGAGGAGATGCTGCAGTTGCTCGAGGTCCAGGCCGACCTGTCCACGTGGGCGGACTTCAAGACGGCCTGGGAGTATCTGGACAGCAGCCTTGGCGAGCTGGAATTCCACGCACTGGCCCAGGATGTGGCCGAACGTATGCTGGCGGCGATCGTGGGACGTCTGTCCGACTTCGAGGGCCTGTCCGACGAGCTGATCGCGTTTCTGGACGAGCTGGAAGCCCGGCGCGTGCAGTAGGCGGAGGATCAGCCCTCGAGCAGCTTGTCCGGGGAGGGATACTGCGCCTGGAGCTCTGCCACGCTGCGCGGGCCCGATCCATTGCCGGCTGCGGAGACGCCTGCCTGCGAGCGGGCACGGCGCTCCTTGCGTGCTCTGGCAGTAGGGCGGGGGGTGGCCAACTGGTCTCAGAAACGCAAAGGCCGGCGTTTGCAGACAAAGTTCAGGCGCTTGCGCGCTGGGGAAAGAGGAGCGCTCCGAAGTCGAGCAACAGGCGTGCGCGTGTTCCGCGCATCGGAGCCTGCAGAGCGTAGAGGATTGTGTTACTCGTTCACTCATGTCGATGAGTACAATCCAATGCGAAGCCCTTCACGCGGAACACACGATGCCGAATCCCCAATATCCCGTCGGCTACCTCGACCTGTCGCCTTCAGACCAATTCGTGCAACCCAACACCCTGATAGACATCGACGTTGAGGTCGAGTGCGCGGAGGAGTATCGGCGCCAATACGGCGGCGCGACAGACATGGAGCGGCGGGAAAACGCCGTCCATTGCATGGTCACGAACGTCGTGGATTCCTACTACCACCTCGGATACCGCAGCGCGATCATCGAGTGCTTGACGGATCGCCCGCGCCGCGTCCAGGGCAAGAGGTTGTACGCAGTCGCAAACCTGAACGCCGACTCTTCTGGCCGACGCGCAGACAATGATGCCATCGTGTCCTATGTCGTCGCCATCGGTGGGCGTCACGGCACCACCAGCGGCGGCGGCAGTTGGGCCAACCTGGAGGTGTCGATCATCGACAACGCCAATGGTGCGGTGCGCGCCACGCTCGCCCCGTTCCGCGTCGAGACCTCCATCAGTCCCGCTCCCGCTGGCCCCGGTGTCCACCGCGTCGACACCTCCAACCTGCCTGAGGACCGCTTGATGCGGCGGCACGCAGCGCTGGTCGTCAGGAGTATCGCGGATGTCGTGGGCCGAGGGCACGGCGCGGCGAGCTCTACGGGCCAGCCCAACTTTTCGGGACTCGAAGCGCGCATCGTCAAGAGCGGCAACATCGGCCAGATCCGTCCGGCCCGGCGCACGATGTCGCGCCGGGGACGAGCCAGCTTCAGGCTGCAATGCGGCAATCCAGGCACCAGCGGACGCCGGCGCAACACCGCGCAGGGGAGCATCACCGCCTACGCATATCACGGCAACCAGCTCATCTACCGCTCGTACACCCTGCCGATCGCTGTCCTCGGCGATTGAGGAAGCTCCGCCGCCGCAGACTCGCGCAAGAAACTGAGATCACCGCTTGCTTGCTGGGCCTCGCCGATGCGGAGCTGCGCCGGGCCGTCGACTGGTTGGTGCAGCACCAGGAGCCAGACGGCCCGTGGCGGGTCTACGATGCCCGCGAGCCTGAGCCTGCTATTGCCGCGAGAACGGGTCCAGCCACTGCGCGATGCAGCGCAGCATACGCCGGTTCTTCAGGACGGTCATGTGGTCGCCCCGAAAGCGCGGATAGTAGCGGTTCAGGCCCGCCAACACCGCTTCTGGTGTCAGCAGCTGCTTCTGGATCAACGGCTGGAGCTCAGCCCAGAAGCCTGCGTAGGCACGAGAGCTGGTCAGAGCGTCGAAGAAGTGCATCATCTGCTGCGATCCGGTCATCGGGCCCTGGTTCTGCAGGAAGACCACCAGCCTCTGGGCCAGGTCGCTGAGATCGCCCTCGGTGTAGTCTTCGACGGTACTCCCCTCGGTCGCGAAGCAGAGGTCGATGCGGACACTCTTGGGCAGCTTGACCTTCAGCAGAGGCTCGCGCGCGGTCAGGCGCGGATTGTGCGGCTCGCCGAGGAACATGCCCGACGCCGCCCTCATGTCTTCGAGGCCGTCGTCCATGAACGGGCGGGCGAGGCTCATGAAGAAGCCGTCTTCGGGCCCGGAATAGCCGTGCCAGGGAGTGTCGACCGCGATAAAGCCCACGCCGAAGTTGTGGATGCCCCCGTCGCGGGCGAGGACGAGGTCGTTGAGGGCCTGCCGGATCACGATGCCGCCCATGCTGTGCCCGATGATCCCGATCAGTTTCCCGCTCATGTAGAAAGGCAGGCAGCGCAGCTGCCAGGCCAGGTCGAAGCCGTTGAGGCTCGTCAGCCGGTCCGCGTCGTTGTAGCAGAAGACGTACAGCTGGTACTTTCCGCTGCGGAAGTGGTCGACGAACGGCTGCATGTTCTTGGGCCCCCCGTTGAGGCCATGGACGAGGATCAGCGGGATCCTGTCCCGGGAGAAGTCGGTCGGATGGGCGCCGAGGGGACGGAGTGTGCCCTTGCCGTGGTGCAACAGCTTGAGCTCTTGGACCTTGCTCAGATCGAGGGGGAGGAGCTGGTCGTTGAGCACGTCCTCGTTCTTCCACCCATGGGGCGGTGTCTCGACAGTGATGTGGTGGTGCCGGCCGGTCCTCAGGATGCGGCGTCGCGGCTGAGAATCAGACACAGGAATCCCCCGAAGTGCGAGCTCTACCCTTGATGTGATAGCGTTCGCCGCCACGAGCACGCAATCATCAAACGACAAAAATGTCGTCGCGGCATGGGGTAGCAGGGCTGCAGGCTGGCGCTTGCCACTCTGACATTTTCGAGGGCAGTGCACACACGTCCTCGGGGAACATCCAACTCGGCGAGCTGATCCCTGGCTGCTTCTGTCCTACTGGCGACGCATTCGACCTGGCTTGAAGTTCTCGTGGAGGTGCGGACTCAACCCCGGCCTGTCCATCTGTCGTCCAGCGGGCGAGGGTCCACCACGCCCACGCGGAGAGCCGCCTGATGGGCCGCTGGGGCTCCGGCATTCGACATCCACGACAGAACGTTCTGTGCGCCGGGGCCCCAGACGCTATTGTGGGATATGGTCGACTCCTCCGAAGACCCCACTCTGCCCCTGAAGCCGAGGACTCCTGCCCGAGGCGAGCCTCAGCTACCGCCGGACTACGAGCTTGTGGGAGAGCTGGGCCGGGGTGGAATGGGCGTGATCTACCGGGTGCGGCAGCGCTCCCTGGGTCGCGAGGTCGCACTCAAGCTGCTCAACTCCGCAGAAGACTCCGCGCTGCGCCGATTCCGGAACGAAGCGCGCAGCCTGGCACGGCTGCAGCACCCGAACGTGGTGACCATCTACGAGGTGGGGGAGGTCGAGGGTGAGGTCTACTTCACCATGGAGCTGGTGGAGGGCGCTTCTGTCGCAGGCCTCCTCGGCTCCGCGCCGTTGTCGGTCACACGCTCCGTCCATTTGCTGCGCCAGGTCGGGGAGGCCGTCGCCTACGCCCACTCCCAAGGCATTATCCACCGCGACCTCAAACCGGGTAATGTGCTGGTGGATGGACTGGGTAACGCGCGTGTAGCAGACTTTGGTCTGGCCCGTGACCTCCGGCTTCAGGCGGGGCACACGGCGACCGGTCACATCCTGGGGACCCCCGCCTACATGAGTCCAGAACAGGCCGAGGGCAACTCCGCCCAGGTCGGCGAACTCAGTGACGTGTACGCACTCGGTGCAACGCTCTACGCTTGTCTCTGCGGCCGGCCGCCCGTCGAGCAGGCTCCCTTGTTCCAGATGGTCAAGGCGGTCCTCCTCGACGAGCCGCCTGCGCTGCGATCTCTCAATCCAGGCGTACCGGATGATCTGGTGGTCATCTGCGGTAAGGCCATGGCCAAGGACCCCCGCCAACGCTACGCCACCGCCCAGGCCTTTTGCGAAGACCTCACCCGCTTCTCTGAGGGCCGTCCGATCCTCGCCCGACCTCCCAGCCTGGGCCACAATCTGCTGCGCTTCGTCCAGCGCAACCGGGACCGAGTGCTGGCGAGTTTTCTGGGGGGGCTGCTGATGGCGGGAATCCTGATGGCGCTGCTGCCCCTGCTGGAGGATCCGCAGGCGGAGCTCGACCAGGCTGCCCGGCTACTCGAAGCGGGGGAATTCCTGGGTGCGGAGCGCTTCAGCCAGCGCGCGCTGGCCGTGATGGGGCAGAAGCAGGTCCACGATCTCGAGGTCGTTCGCGGGGAGTACCCGGCTGGGAGCGACTACCTCCTACGCCGGCAAGCCTGGGAAAGCCTCATTACCGCCCGGTTGGGTCGAGCCCGGAGGGCGATGGCTGAGCAGGCATGGGAGCAGGCGGTGGCTCTGCTGGAAGGGATCTATACCGAAGCCCGTTCCGTCTTCAGTGATCGTTCCTCAACTCTCCATGTGCGCGATCCGCAGGGCCAGAAGGTAGGGCCGGGCTTCGTCTACGCTCCCTACCTGCCTCGCCAGCCCGAGCTGTTGTGGTTGCTCGCCTTCTGTCTACAAAAGCTGGGAAAAGAGGCAGAAAGCGAGGTCACACATCTGGCGCTAGAGATGTCGCTCAGAGGGGCTGAGACCTTCCAGCGGATCTTGGCGGCCCGCCAGATCCAAGACCTGGGTGAATTCGGCACCATTCACTCCTATGGAACAGGTACCACCCGCGCCGAAGCCAGGCACATCCTGTTCGACCTGGCTCTGCTGCGTTTGTCTCAGCCCGGGCTACGGGAGCTCAGCCTGAAGACTCTGAGCTCTCTGTTGGAAAAGGACACCGAGTCGGGAACCATGGGGGGAGACTGGCTCTTTCAGGAACTGCGCAGCCCGCAGCCTGTTGTCGAGCTGCTGTGTCTGCTGGAGGGGGCGGAATCCCAGCCAGATCTGGTGTTCGCTGCTCTGGAACGGGCGCTGCTACGATGCGCCGCCGCTGGGGCACGGGATGAGGTCGTGGAGTTGCTGCGGCAGAGTGTAGAGGAAGAGGAAGGCGGAGAACGGCAGCGAACAGCCGCCCTGGAGCTCTTTTGCCGCTTCGCAGATCTTCCCCTGGGTCACGACGCACTACCCCAGTCCTTCTCCGAGGAAAGCGCTCAGGCTGCCTGTGAACTCTGGGACCCGATCCGGGATCTGTCATGGGAGGAGGCCTACCGCGCCCGTTTGGATGCCGGCTTCGAGCGGTATCTGAACGGCCAGCGCAGCCTGGAACATTGGTTGGAGATCCGCACTGGGATTGCGCTCCGCGACGTCGCCGATGTACGGAGCGCTTGGGAGCAACGCCGTAGCAGTGAGCCCCGCGACTGGCTGCTCGAGGCCCTGGGACTGCCTCTGGGGGGCAGCTTCCAGCAGCTCTTCGAGCTGATGATCGAGCATCCGGTTGGCGGCAATAAATTCTACGACCATAGAGACCTCGCGGTCTATCACCTCCTGCTCGGACTGCTCGTGCCCGAGGAGCTGCCGCGGCCGCCGTGGCCAGGCCGCCGCTTCAGCGCCCCACAGCGTGACCACGAGCTGTCCCCTGAGCTTCTCTGGCATCAGGCCCTCCGTCTGCCATGGGCCCCTGTGCGACTGCGCTGGGCCTGGCTCGAACAGTCGGCGGGCGCTGATGCGCCGCAGCTGCTCAAAGAACACTCCGTTGTCCTCGAGCCCGGAGTACCCTTTCGGCTGCTGGAATTCGACCGGGGCGCAAGCGAAGCCTTCTACCTGGTGCTTGATCCGGGTGTGCCCGGACCGGGCGCCCGCCTCAGATCGCAGCTGCTGGACCGGAGCTTCGAGTTGCACGCCACATTGCAATTCGCAACCTTCGGCGGCGGGCTCGAGGTCGAGTTCGAGACATTGTTAGCGCTGCGGACCACCGCCTCTGCAGGCTCCCATGCCTTCCTGCCCATGGGACCGACCCAATTGCTGCAAGCTGTGAGAGGTCGGATGAAGGGTGAGCCCAATCTGATGGTGCTCGGTCGTCTGGAAACCGGCAAACAGGCGACGCCTCTGGGGGAAGAGGCCTGGATCGTTGAGCTCAAGCGACTCGAAGCAGCCGGCCAGCTGCGCTTTCCATTGAAGCCGGTCTTCATTGCCGGGGACTGGACCATCATCCTGGACCGCACACTGCAGATCGCCTGGCTGCCTTTCTGCCTGTTGGGCATGGCCTGGGCCTGCTCGCGAATGAGGTCGAATCCGAGCGGGCAGCGCTCCTGGGCGTGGCTGCTGTGTTGCGTGCTGCTGGTGGCCTTCACCCGCCCCTATCTCCTACTCCAACGACTGCCGGTCGAGGTTCCGGCCTACCTGTTGGCTGGAGGAGTCTGCTGGCACCTGGCACACAAGCGGCTTGCGGCTTCGGTCCTACGCCTGCTCTCCGCTCTGGGTTTCTTCGCTGCGGGCCTGCTCCACGTGGGCGTGGGGCTGGGTCTGGAGGAGCTGGGAACGGTGGCGGCAGCAGCCTCGACCATCGGACTGATCGGCCTGCCTCTGCTGGGGCGCTCCATCTCCACCCGCCGCTCCTGGCTGCATCTCTTCGCACTCATCCTCTGTCTGCCGGCCGCTGTGGCCCTGGTCATCTTCCACTACACCGCCTTCGACCTCAGCCTCGGGGTCTACAATCTGGCACCGAGCCGGAAAATCTGGGAGCAGTCCGCAGTGCCGGTGGTGTTGCTCTGCCTGCCCTTGTTGGCGGCTTTCTATACAGCCCTGCCGCGGGGGGAGTCCGCGGAGTAGGAGAGGATCCGCACGCGGTTGGCACCGCCATTGAGGGGAGAGTCGTGAGCCGCACGTGTATGACCCGGGCTTGCGTCTGGACGGGGAAGCCTATCCGAGCTCCCGCGCCGCATAGAACGGCAAGGTCTGTGCGTCCTCGAGGCCCTCGCCGAAGGTGAACGAGCCCCCGAAGAACAGACCACTGCCTGGTGAGACAGAGCCCGTGTCGAGGGGTGTCTGCCGCCAGCCGTGGGGGCCTATAGAGTAGCGGACGCGCTAGACATCCTCTTGCCTGGAGGTATGCACGACCACGGTGGAGGAGTCCCGCAACACGGTGTGGTGGCCCAGCTGCTGATACTTTGCCTGGTAGGGGTCCACGTCATAGCTGCGGCTCACGACGGCGGCCGGCCAGGATTGCAGAGCCCGGCTGCCTTCATACAGGCAGACCGCGACGATGACGGCTGCCAGACTGAGGGCCAGGCCACGCACCGCGCGCACGGGGACTCCCGAAACACCAGACCATGATCACGGCAACCGTGGCAGCCCCGATCAGCAGCCACGGGCAGGGCAGGTAGCGCAGCGCCAGACAGGTCCACAGGACCCAGGCAAACACGACTCTCACAGGCTTGACGTGGCGCATGCTGCTCTCCCGACGACCCGTGCAGCGCCGTAGCAGTGAGCCGCAGCGGCCGGCAGCGCTGTCGTTCGGCCCGCGCAGAGCGGGCTTTGCAATCCTGGCCTGCCGCTCACGGCTCAAGGCCCATAACCGATGGCCGCCAGCGCATCCTCCCCCAATCGGGCCCGCAACTGACTCAAATACAGGCTGCGGGGTGCTACCTCGAGGCCCAGGGCGTCCCACGCGCCGTTGCCCTGCTGCTGCTCTGTCCGGCAGCCGATGGCCCAGTTCTGCGATGTCGGCGGGTTCTCGCAGATGATGGAGCGGGCCTGGCAGTTCCAGAACACCGTGCTGGCGCCGGCCCAACCATGTCCTGTGCCGCTGTTGCCGCGGTTCCTCACGTTCAGTGCGCCATCGGTCTCGAGGTTGTCATAGAGGGTGCCCGTCGCCCAGCGGTGGTGGGGTCCACAGTCGGAGTGGGCGTGCACGGCCCTGCAATCGAGAAAGACATTGGGACCGGCGACGGTGCTGTGCATGACGAAGTCGTGGCGTCCTTGGAAGCTTTCACAGCGCATCACCAGGTTCAGCTGGCCGGTCAAGGCGAAGGCGTAGCGCCGGGAGCCGCTGAGCTTGGAGACGGGTTCGAGGCAGGCGCTGTCCTGGATCGTGACATGGGAAGCCTGGCGGCCGACCTCGACCGCGGCGTAGCCGTAGTGGACGGCGACGATGTCCCGCACCCAGGCGTTGTCGACAGCGTCGAGCTCGATGAAACTCCAGGCGTGCTGCTCATCGCTGGCGTGGTTGAAGGCCGACTCGCTGCGCAGCTGCTCGATGCCCACCTCTTCGAGGCGACCGGGAAAACTGTAGCGGTAGAGCCAGGCAGGGCCGTACTCCGCTTCAAAGGCGTTGACCAGGGGGGCATCGAGGGTCAGCGTGTCGCCTGCCACGGACAGCACCCTGCGTTTGAAGCGCAGGTCGCGGGAGCCCTCGCTCCACTGCACCACCCGGCCGCCATCCCGGCGATCTGGCAGCTGGTCCATGCCCAGGGCTTCGATCCAGCCCTGGGTGCAGGGGCGGAAGGCGATGACCGAATCCCCGCTGCCGAAGAGGCTGCCGTCCTCGACCACCAGGCGGCGATCCCCCACGGCGAGTGGACTGAGGATCCTCTGCCGGGAACCCTCGACTTCTCGGGGAGAGCCCCTGCCCTTGACCTCGATCAGGCTGCGCTGTTGGGGGCCGGTGGCGTGCAGGACCGTGCCGGCGGTGTCGCAGCCCTCTCCCCGCAGGACCACGCCGCCCGTGCGGATTCTCAGGCTGCTCGCGAGCTCGTAGCGGCCCGCCTCGAGCAGCACCGCCCCGCGCCGTCCCTGGGCGTCGGGTGCCAGGGCCGACACCTCATCGATGGCCGCCTGGATGCGCTCGGTGTCGTCGCCGGGAGCTGGCGCCAGGCGCAGTCTGACAGGCAGCTCGGGCAGTGCCCTGCCCCCGCTGCGGTAGCCCACCCAGGAAAAATCGGGCAGCCGGTCTCCCTCGCTATCGGCCTGGTAGACAAGCCCCGTGGGGCTCTCCCGCAGCCAGCGGCTGGTGACCGCCGCGCTGTCCTGGGCCTGCAGTCCTGCCAGCAACAGCAAGAGTACGGCTGGGCTCGCCACACCGTGGGTTGATCGCGGCACCGCTGTCTCTCCTCTGCTTCAGGAAACCACCATGTTGCTGCATGCACGGCCCGTTCTACAGGAAAATCGCCAGGGCAACTGATAGGGGTCTACCAGGACAGCGGTTTCACCATCGTCAACCGCCTGAAGCTCGACCTCGACCGAGACGAGCTCTGGGATGAAAAGTGGAACCTCGAGATGCAGGGGGAGGTTTTGCAGGTCAAACGGCAGGTCTCGCCGCGGGATGACGAGGATTACAGCGTCGAGGTCCTGCTGGTCGGTGGGCAATGGCGCCTGCCGGCAGCCGGACCTCGACCGCGATGACCGCTGGGATGAAAAGTGGACGGTGGAGATGGTGGGGGCAGCCCAAACGTCAAACGCCAGGTCGCGCCAGCGGACGACGAGGTCTACGCGCAGGAGTGGCTTTGGTCCGAGGGGACGGGCTGGGTGCCCTTCGGGGAGTAGGCTGTCGGCCTGCTGTGACCCAGCTCCGAGATTCTGCCCCCTGAGTCGGGGCTCTAATTGGCCAGAGTGCAAAAAACCGCTCCAGGCGCGCTTGTTCCAGTCACTAGTCGGCTCGCAAGCGCGCCCGACATTGGGTTCGCAGGCGGTCAGTTCCCGAGGGCAACGCGCCCAACTCTAGACTAGTCATCTTCAGGAAAGTCCAGCGGCTCGTAGTACGGCTTGTCGAGCTTGCGCAGCTTGTTCATGAAACGCAGCGAGGCGTCGAACGCGCTGTAGGACCAGTCCTGGCGATGGTAGTTCCAATTGTCGGGGCTCAGCTTCTGGGCCTTCTTCCAATGTTTGGAGGCGGTTTCCCGATCTCCCTGCGCCTGGAACCACGCCCCGAGGCGGAAGTTGGCATCGGCGAGCCCGGCATCGCCCCCACGGTGCAGGCGCTCCGCGAGCTTGTCCGCGTCCATGACGTACTTGCTCTGATCCCCGTGGGCGACCCAGTCACGGAGTCCCTCGGCGTAGCGGTCATCCCCGATCTCTCTGCCCATGAGTGACATCGCCTGGGAATAGGCGACCTCGGCGGGGCGCACGATCATGCCCTGTTCGTCGATCCAGACGCCAGCGGGCACGTTGACCATGTTGTAGAGCGAGCTGACGGTGTGGTTCACATCGAAGAGGCTGGTGAATTCGGCCCGGGCTCGTGCGTAGAAACGATCGGCGGCCTCCGCGCCTTCGGAGTCCTGTGCGACGGCGATGATCTCGAAGCCCTGGTCCTTCAACTCAGCGTAGATCTTCTGCCAACCTGGCAGATCCATGCTGCAGCCTCACCAGGAGGCCCAACTGAGCAGGAAGACCTTCTTGCCCCTGAAATCAGAGAGGCGAACGGCATTCCCGTCGCGGTCCGGCAGCTCGAAGTCAGGCGCGCTGCCCAGGGTCGCGTCCCGTAACGTGGGCACCTCGGCGA
>JAJDCP010000066.1 GCA_029260765.1 Planctomycetota bacterium | reverse complement strand
TCGCTAGCCTGCCCCGAGCGCTTTCCGCCAGACCGGCAGCGAGCGCAGCAGCATGTCCGGGTCGACCGCGATGCTGACGCGGAAATACTCGGGGGCGCCGAAAGCGCGCCCGGGGACCGTCAACAGGCCATGATCTTTGAGCCGGCGTACGAAACCGAGGTCGTCTTCACCTGCCGGCACCCGGGGGAACAGGAACAGACCTCCTTCGGGTTCGATGAACTCGAGGCCGCATGCACGGAAACATCGCATCAAGGCCTCCAAGGAGGCACGGTACGGGGCGAGGTCGATGTGCACGTCCTGACACAGCGCTGCGGCGCGCTGCATCAAGGCCGGAGCGTTGACGAAGCCCAGCGTGCGCTGGCAGAAGGTCGCTCCACGCAGCAGAGCTGCCGAGCCGGGCGCCCGCGGTGAGACAGCCAGATAGCCGATGCGCTCGCCGGCGATGCCGAGGTCTTTCGAATGCGACCCGGCCACCACTGCGTTGGCGGCGAGCTCCAGCGGGCTGGTGTAGCTTCCCTTGAAGAGGATGTGCTTGTAGGGCTCGTCGGCCACCAGGTAGATGGGCTGGCCTTCGACGACCGCCGCCAGCTCTTCCAGCAACGCGCGTGGATAGTTGCGACCGCTCGGGTTGTTGGGGGTGTTGATGATCAATGCACGCGTGCGCGGGCTGATCGCCGCAGCGATGCGCCCAGGATCCGGCAAGAAGGTGGCCGGATCGGTCGGCACCACAACCGACTTGCCGCGCGCGTGCTCGACATAGAACAGATACTCGGCGAAGTAGGGCGCGAGCAGGATGACTTCATCGCCAGGATTCAGCAGCGACTGCAAGAGCACATTCAGCGCGCCTGCGGCCCCGACAGTCAGGATGACATGGGAGGGGGGCATCACAAAGCCCGCCTCGCGGGACAACTTGGCGGCAAATGCCGCGCGCGCGTGCTGCAGGCCCGCGGTGGCCATATAGCGGTGTGCGCCGGGGGCGTCGTCGTTGACCAGCTTACGCAAGGCCTGTTTGAATTCGGCCGGCGGCTCGAGGTTGGGGCTGCCGAGGCTGAAGTCGAAGACCCGATCATCGCCCCATTGGCGACGCATGCGGCGGCCTTCATCGAACATGCGACGGATCCAGGAGGAGCGTACCAGAGAGGTCAGGATGCGTTGGGAGATGGGGACTTCTGCCGGGTGTACCGGCTCGCCATCCCGCGCTTCCGATCTGCGCGCCAAACCTGCCCCTTTCTGCATAGTGGTACCCCTGGTGCAGCCGTGTTTCCTGACTGCATGATACGCCACGCTGCAACCTCCCACAATCTTTGAGCTTCGGGGCAGGGCGTTGCGATCCAACTCCTCGGGTTTATGTACGTAGTCCTGGCAGACAGACTGCATGCACTGAGGAACCAAGCGATGAACAAGACATTATCGGCTCTGGCCTTGCTGGCTCTGGGCCTGGCACTGCACGGGCAAGAGGCGCGAGAGCACGCGCTCGCCTCCATCACGGCGGCGGAAATGCTCGAACACATCAAGTACCTGTCCGATGACGCATTGGAAGGCAGGGACTCGGGATCTGAAGGCGAGCGGCTTGCAGCTGCCTACATCGTGGAACACTTTGAGACGCTGGGATTGTTGCCGGCCGGCGAGGAGGGCGGCTGGTTCCAGTCTTTCGAGGTCGAGGGCCTCACTGCCCGCAATGTCGTGGCCAAGCTCGAGGGCAGCGACGAGACCCTGCGTGAGGAGTTTGTCGTGATCGGTGGGCACTATGACCACGTCGGTCACGGGCACTACGGCAGCAATGGGGGCGCAGGGGAAATCCACAATGGCGCAGACGACAATGCCAGCGGCACCGCGGCCGTCATGGAGGTCGCTGAGGCTTTCGTCGAAGCGGGCCTCCGGCCGCAGCGCAGCATTGTGTTCATCCTGTTCAGCGGTGAAGAGCGAGGCTTGCTGGGCAGCCAATACTATGTCGACAACCCGACGGTAGCCCGGGAGAAGATCGTGGCGATGGTGAACCTGGACATGGTCGGGCGTGGTGTGGGCACAGGCAATTTCAGTGTGATGGGCAGCCGTACGGCAGCGACTTTTCCGAAGCTGGTAGACGGGCTGGCGAGTGAGCTGGGCTATGACATTTCCACGCTGCCCTTCGGCCTGGCTCCGAGCGACAACACCAGCTTCTACCGCAAGCAGATCCCGGTGTTGTTCCTGACCACGGGGACACATCCCGAGTACCATACCTCTGATGACGAGTGGCCGCTGATCAATGCCGACAACAGCGCCGCGGTGGCGCGCTATGCCTTCGCCTGTCTGGATGCTCTGGCAGCCGCTCCGCGGCCCAAGTTCCAATGGGCCGAGCTGAAGGCGCGCTCCTACCTCGACGGATTGCGCTACCTGCTCGCCGAGCGCCGCAAGCAGCAACAGCGTGACAATCCGCCTGCGGCCTACCTCGGCGTGCGGCTTGATGGCCTCGAGCTTCTTGAGATCCTACCGGCCACCGCGGCCGCCGCTGCGGGCCTGGCCGCTGGGGACGTGCTGCTCGCCATCGACGGCGAGGCGCTGGGGGATGCTGCCGAGCTGCGGGCCCGCATCGCCGGCCACCGCTCGGGCGACAAGATCGTGCTGCGCGTGCTGCGGGCGGGCGAAGAGCTCTCGCTCGAGGTCGCGCTCGGTGCGCGCTAGCGCTGGCAGCGCAGCAGCATCCGCAGCGTCCGACCCAGCAGGCATGGGTGCGCCAGCACCTCGCCCTCCGAGAGCTGCTTGAACCAGCCTGGCGTCCAGGAATTGTGCAGCCCGACCAGATAGGGTTTGTTGCTGTGGGCGCAGGCGCCGGGCCGGTCCTCCTCAAACCAGAATCTCCGGTAGGCTTCGGTCGGGTCGAGCCGTGGTTGGGCCTGGAAGTGCACGGCTTCGGCGATATAGCCGAGTTGCTGGCGGTCGAGCATCCCCAGGAAACCTCGCAGCTGTGTGCGACGGAAGAAGCTGCAGCGGCCGTAGGCCGGCGCTCGCAGCTGATCCAGCAAGTAGTCATGGGGTCTGCTGCTCAGGTGCCTGACGGTCGCGGCGACGGCGGCGGCTGCGCGCAGCAGCGCGTCGCGGAGCTGTTCTCGCGTGCTGCGCCGCGCACCGAGCTCAGTGACCTTCTCTTCCAACAGCTCCCAGAGGATGGCGTTGCCCAGATAGTCCCAGGGAACGTTGCTCGGCCCGGGGCCTTGGCTCGGAAGACGGCTCAGGCGCTGCTGGATGCGGGCCGCCCAACGCGCCAACAGCTCCGAGCCGGGCCGCCATGAAGGCGAGATGGTAGCCGTAGATCAGTGCCTCGGAGTGCTGCAACTCCGCGAGCAGCGGGCGGATGTCCTTGAAGGCCAGGGTGTCGGCGTCCAGGAACACCCCGCCGCGTTCCTTCAGCGACCCCACCATCATCGCTTCTTTCTGGACCTGCAGCGGCAAGCGCCGTAGCGCATCCAGTTCGAACAGGCCCGGATCGAACCAATCCCCGAAGTTCGTGTGGTCGAGAACCACGATCTGCCAGTCGCGCAGATGCCGTTCCCAGGTCTGCAGGCACAGCCGCAGGTACGGGGGCATGGAACCCCGTGGTTCCCAGAAGGTGAAGAGCACGATCGGCCCTAGAGGTCCACAACGACGGGCGCGTTTATCGGTTTGTAGCGAAGCGTGCAGTTGCAGGCATTGATCAAGGTTGTAGAGCCCAGACTCCAGCGACCGTAATCCTCGTGGATGTGGCCGAAGACGTGCAAGCGGGGCTGCACCCGTTGGATGGCCTCCAGTAGATCCTGGCAGCCCACCCGGTTGCCGTTGACGCAGAGATCGCCAAAGCCTGCAGGTGGACCGTGGGTCAACAGGATGTCCAATCCTTCAGGAATCAGCGCCCATTTCTCGCGTAGCGGTGCACCGCGCTGCAGATTGAACGCCCAGTTGAAGAACCATGGCTGCCAGGGGCTTCCATAGATACGCAGCCCGGCGATCTCGACCTCAGCGTCCTCGAGGTAGGTCGCTGCGGTCAGGCAGGCACGCGCCGCTTCGGGATCCTGCTCAAAGGCGAAGTCGTGGTTGCCTGCGATGACCACTTTGTGCGGGTGGGGCAGAGCAGCCAGCTGTTCGTTGAACGTACGGATGGCGGGCAGGTCGCCGCGTTTGGTGAAGTCCCCGGCATGCACCAGCAGGTCTCCGTCGGGGACCTCGAGCTTGTCGAGCAGGTCGTGGGTGTCACTGAGGCAGACGATGCGCATCGGGGCCTCCCGCGAGTCGTGGATTGTTCGGGGATCATGAAACAAAACAGGGAACGCACGAGCGTTCCCTGTCCAGCCAGGAGTGTGTCGGACCTCTCAGCCCTTCAGCTTCTCGTACTCAGCCAGCACCAGGGTTGGGAAGCTGAGCCGGTACATGCCATAGCGCAGGTAGGCCACGCCCGGGAAGCCCGTGCCGGTGTACGCGAGCTCGTCCCATTCGCCGTCGGGACGTTGACGCTCGACCAGGAAACGCCGGCCCGCCGCGACGGCGGGATTGTCGATCTCCCCTGCGGCGATCAGGCCCAGCATGGCCCAGGCCGTCTGCGACGCGGTCGATTCACCGTGGCCGCGCAAGTCGGTCTTCTTGTAGCTCTCACACGCCTCACCCCAGCCCCCGTCATGGTTCTGGTGGTCGAGCAGCCAACGGACCGCCTTGCGCACGCGCTGGTGGCTCATGTCGAAGCCCACCGCGTGCAGGCCCACCAAGGCGGCCCAGGTGCCGTAGATGTAGTTGACGCCCCAGCGCCCGTACCAGGACCCATCAGGCTCTTGCTGCTTGAGCAACCAGATGACGGCCCGGTCGATGGCTTCATGGCCGACGGCGAAGCCTTGTGTGGCCAAAGCCTCGATGGTGCGGGCGGTCACGTCTACGGTCGGCGGGTCGAGCATCGCGCCGTGTTCGGCGAAGGGGATCTGGTCGAAGCACTGGTAGACCCGGTCAGACTTGTCAAAGGCCGCCCAACCGCCGCAGCGGGTCTGCATGGCCAGCACCCAATGGACTGCTCGTGCGAGGGCTTGCTGGGTGGGTTCGTGCTTCTTGTAATGGGACAGCGCGACGATGCAGGCCGAGGTGTCGTCGACATCGGGGTAGAGCGCGTTCTCGTTCTCGAAGGCCCAGCCCCCGCACGGGGTGGGAGTGGAGATATGCTCGTGCCAGTCACCGATCTGGTGTACCTGCTGGCTCAGGATGAACGCCCGGGCCCGCAACATCTTGGGATCGTGTGCCGAGACGCCCGCCTCGATAGCGACGTGCATCGCAAAGGCTGTGTCCCAGATCACCGACACGCAGGGCTGGATACGGATTTCCTCGGCGTCTTCGACCAACAGCCTGTCCAGCGCCGCCTGCTCTATTTCCACCATGCGGTGTTGTTTGTCGTAGCCGAGCGAACGCAACGCCAGGATCGAATTCAGCATGGCAGGGAAGATCGCGCCCAACCCGCCCTCACGTCCACAATGCTGCGCGAGCCATTTGTGGCATTCGTTGATCGCGCGGCGCCGTATGAAGCCCGGCAGAATCCGGTCTGCGACCGAGCCCACAGAGTTGAGGAACAGGAAGAAGTTCTTCCAGCTGAAGAGCTTGCGCTCATAGCGTTGCGGCATGCGCTTCAGCGAGTCACCCGGTGCCAGCAGGCTCGTGATCGAAGGCCAGTCGCCGGAGCTTGGCTGGTCTTTGTGTTTCGCCCACAAGATGAACAAGGGCACCATGATGCCACGTGTCCAACTCGAGACCGAGTAGAGATTGAACGGGAACCATTTGGGGAACAGCACGATCTCAGGAGGCATGACCGGCAAGCTGCGACGATCCATCTGACCGAACAACATCAGGAAGAAGCGGGTGAAGCAGTTGGCTTCCATCACGCCGCCGTTCGCCAACACGACATCGCGCGCCCGCTGCAGAGCCGGATGTTCTTCGGGCAGCCCAGCCAGGCGCAGGGCGTACCATGCGGTGACCGTGGTGCTCAGGTCGGGGGGACCGCCGTGGTACAGGGGCCAGCCCCCGCCATGGCGCTCTTTGCGCAGGATGAAGCGCACCATCTTGGCCTGCTGCTCAGGCTCGACCTCATGCAACAAGTGCTTGAGGAAGATGTACTCCGCCGGCTGGCGCACATCCATCTCGAACTCGCGGTACCATGAACCGTCATCGAGCTGGATGGCCAGCAAACGGTCGGCGCCGCGGCTGGCAGCTGAGGCCTTGACCAGAGCGGTCGTGCCCGAAGACACGGACTCGAAGGCCTGCCCTTCCAGGACTGCAAACGACATAGCGAACTCCATGAAAGCGGGTTCTCGTGACGGAGCGAGCTCCGCCGGCAGAACGCGGCACGAGAACGCGCGGCGGCCCCTTCCCCAAAGTGCAGTTGCCGCCGGGTTTGGCCCCCTACTATAGCGAGCCCCTATCTTATTGTCGACTTCTAAAGCCGAGGCCTTGACTGGCGCGGCGAGGCGCAGCGCTTCTCAATTGCCGGACGCGGGCGTTGGCCAGATATTCAGCTTCCAGCTGTAGTCGAGCCCGACCAACTCGAGATCTTCGCGTGCGAGCAGCATCTGCAGCTCTGGAGCATCGACGTAGCGTGCCATGAAAGCCTGCAGGCCGCCCTCCCAACTGTCGAAATCTGTCCTGTACCATTCGAACAGGATCTTCGAGGTCAAGACGCGGCCCGCTTCAACTTCAGCCACGAACTGCGTCGGGTTCCGGAAGAATGCGCGGCACAAGTCGTCGAGCTGGTTGTCGAGTCGAGCAGGATCGAAGGCCTCGGCAAGCAGCGGCGGGCAGCCCTGCGACGCACAGTTGATAGCGAAATGCAGTCGTGCGTCAGGGTGCTGCACGCGCAGGACTGCGTTCTCGAGCGCATCAAGCGTGAGCAGGCGCCGTCCGATCCGATAGCTGTACGAACGCCAGAAGGCGCCCAGGCCAGCATTGGTACGCCAGGCTGCGACGGCCTCGGCCTCGCGGACGTCGAGTTGGTTGAAGATCCCATAGATCGTGAAGGCGTTGTACGCATTCAGCCAAAAGGCGAAACGGTGCGCGTCGGAGGGCAGTTGCTCGGGGTCGATCGCACCCATCCGCCGGATCGCTTCGCCAAAAACCGCCCAGGCCTCGGCATCTGAGCGCAGTCCGCGGTAGTCGAACAGCCCATCTTTGACGAACCCGCGCACGGTCTGGTCCCACAGCTCGTTTTCGAACGAGCCTTCGTCCGGCTGCCAGGAGCTGTATTGCGGCAAGACCCCCGGCGGAGGGACCGCGCTGCTTCCCAGCCAGAACCAGGCCAGGCCCGCGCACACCCCCAAGAGGATGACGGCGATGAGCAGCCAGCGAACCAAGGAACGGGATCGAGCTTCCACCATCGCAACCTCCGAAGCCTTCAGACTACCACGGGCCCCCGTCAAATCGGGTCTTGCGTCGGCAGCTGACAACCATCCCCGTCCGTTGTAGAATGGCGCCTGAAGGAGGGTCAGGCCGATGCAGAGCTGGGCCGGGATTGCCGCAGTCGTCTTCGACGTCGATGGCGTACTGACCGATGGGCGTCTCTACTATGGGCCGCAGGGTGAAGAGCTCAAGGTCTTTCACGTACGTGACGGCCTGGGCATCAAGCGACTGCAGGCGGCGGGAATCAAGACTGCCGTGCTCAGCGGTCGCCAGTGCTCGGCACTCAGCCGCCGGGTGGCAGATCTGGGCATGACTGCGGACGTCCAGGGCTGCGCCGACAAGGCCCTGGGGATCGTGCAGTTGGCCGCAGATCTCGACGTCGGGCTAGAGAGCCTGCTGTTCGTCGGAGACGACCTCCCGGACCTCCCCGCCATCGAGCTGGCGGGCTGTAGCGCGTGTCCGGCCGATGCCGCGCCCGAGGTGCGCGAGGCGGTCGGACATGTGCTCGACAGCCGCGGCGGCCAGGGCGTCGCCCGCGAAGTGGCCGAGCGGGTGTTGGCCGAGCGGGCCGCGCTCCAGCAGGGTGAACATTGAGACGCTCGCGCATCGCGAGATTCCTGCTGCTGTTTTTGCCGCCTGTCGTGCTGCTCTTCATGTACGGAGCCCAGACCGAGAGCCTGCCTGATTTCGGCGAGCCTCCAACAGAGAGCGCGCAGCGTATCCCTGACGGTGGCCTGCTGGCCAGCGACTTTTCGCTCGACTTCCACCTGCCCCGCAAGCGCGTCCGCGTGGGCGATAGCGGCGGGCTCTTCATACAGCCAGCGCCCTACGAGGTCAGTCTACGTTGCCTCGAAGCCCGCACGGTAGGCTTCGCGTATACGATGGACGGCCAGGTCTGGCAACTCGACAGCCTGCGTGCCCAGATCCTGAGGCCTCAGCATCATGTACGGGTCGCTGACACCGTGACCATCGCCCAGGCAGGTCCTGCCTATTGGGAGGGCCAGCCTTGGCTGGCCGACCTGCATCAAGCCTGGTTGGGCGGTCATATCGAGTTGCCCTTTGCCGACGAGCGTTTCCGCGAGCCCTCGCAGCCCCCTGAGACCGTGCTGGTTCAGACGCGCCTCCGCCCGAGCGGCCCCGCACTGGAGACGCTGTGGGTCTCCGCGCCACGAGCCGATCTCAGCTACTTCCCCCGCTCGGGGCCCAAGCCTGATGCTCAGGGATTGAAAGTCGAGCTCAGCGGCGGCTGCCTGCTCGAGAGCTCGCACGGCCTGCTGCTGGCTCTCGATCGGGCGGCGCTGCACTTGCCCGCGGTCAAACGTATGGCGCAGAGTGACTCGTTGATCGTTGAGCTGCTGCGCCTCGAAAGCCAGAATCGGGTCGTCTTCGGTCTGCCTCAAGTGCTGGGCAGAGCCGAGGGCTTGCAAGCGCGGGGCGCTCTCGACAGCCTGCGGCTCGCGGCACCGGTTCGCCTGGTCTTCGACACCGCCTTTGTGCGCTCTGCTGGCCGGGCCCGGTTGCAGGCCCACCTCGATGGCGACTCGGCCTACCTTGCGGGCAGTAGTGGCCGGGCCTGGTCTCTGCAGAGCTTTGGGGACGCGCGGCTGTTCGGCAGCCCTCGTGTGGGCGGCCAGGGGGGCTTCGACAGCCTCTGGGTGGTGTTCCCCGACCTGGTCGAGGCTTGGGAATCGGACTGGCAGCTCGAGCAGCTGCTCGGCGCGCAGCCCTACGAGAGCTTCGGAGAGAGGGCGCCGCGCTATTTCCAGTTCGGCAACCTGCGGCTGGGGTTGGGGCCACGCCACGTGCCGCTGGCAGACACCACCCTGCCGGTCAGCGCCGACAGCGGGGCGCTGCGACTGAGGGCAGCCCATGCCGAGATGGTCTCGGGCCTGTTCGACGGCTGGGATCTGCAGGCCGGCAAGCTCGAGACAGACACCTTGCGCGTACTTCTGAGCGGGCCTGGCGTGCGGGCCTGGCGGGCACGCTCGGGCGAGGAGCTGGCGGCTGAGGAGTTGCGCTATTTCTTCGCGACGGGCGAGTTGCGGGCGCGGGGCAGCGTGCACGCGATTCTGGCGGACTCGCTGCTCAGCAACTCGCCGTTTGGCGACACCACCCGGATACGACTGCAGGCCGATCAGCTCGAAGCCCGCTTGCGGCGCAGGGCAGGACAGCTCGAGCTCGACAGCCTGTCCGCCCGCGGTCAACCTCTTCGGGTTACGGGCATGTTGGGGGAGGGTGAGCTGCTCTGCGGCAGCCTGCGCTACCTCAGAAACCGGTCGCTGCGTTTGGGAGGTCGATTGCCCGACGGTGGGCCACCCCAGCTCGAGCTCGGGCCGCATCGGCTACAAGCGGATAGCCTCGACTTCGACCTGGCAGACATGCAGGCCAGGTTGCTGGGGCATGTCGAGGCCTTCCTCAGTCCGCGCGCTGCGCCACTCCCTGGTCTGGCGGACAGTTTGGGATTCAGCCTGTTGCGTGGGTCTGCAGACTCGCTCTGGCTCAAGCTTGAGCGCATCTACGCGGGTAGCAGTCTACGTCGAAAGCTCGAACAGGCGCTCGACCCGGGCCGGCTGTTCAGCACTGCGACCCCGGGGGCGCTGCAGCGAGCTTTGGCTGGTTCTTGGGCCACGCGTGCCAGCGATGTGCAGCTCTTCGGCGCGCCCGCCCGCTTGGAGTTGTTTCTGGCTGGGCCGGGAGGCGGCGATTCGGGCGGTGTTGGCGCCTCTTTGCAGCCGGACAGCCTGCAGGCTCAATTGCTGCGGCTCGAGGGCGGTTGGCTGCGGCTCGATCTATTGCGGCAACGCTACCTGACGACGCGGGGGCCTGCCTGGGAAGCGCAGCCAGTGCTGCAGATGGGATTGCTGAGACTGAGCGGTGACACACTTGAGCTAGATTCCGGAGGTGGGCGCCTGCGGGCCCTCCACGGTGTGCAAGCGCGGATCGATGCCGGCATGTTCGGGCAGACGCGGACCGGGCCGATCGATTTTGGCTGCGAGAGCTTCGAGGCGACCTTTGACACCGGGGGACTGCGCACGGTCACGGCCGTGCCGCTTCCAGGGCACAAGCTTGTCTTCGCCTTTGCGGGAGGGCGTGCCGAGGTCCCGAGCCTGAGCCTGGCCGATTCGGTCCTGGTTGCCGGCGGCGGTGTGGTGTTTCGATCGGGCCGCACGCGGCTGCGCAGCGATTCGCTGCTGTACTTCATCGCCGCAGACAGCTTGGTGGTTCGCGGCAATGTCGAAGCGGAGATGCTATGGCAGAGTGGAATCTGGCAGGCGCAGGCAGAGCAGCTGGCGGTCACCTTCCGGCGTGGACGTCTGCTGGCCGGCTTCACCGCGCGCGGAGACAGCAACCCCGTGGTGCTGCTCGGCCCGCTGGACGCCGAAGGGCGCCGCCTCAGGTTCTGGGGCGAGCACATCCGCGGCCAGCGCGCGCTGCTGGGCGACAGCCTGGGGGCGTGGACCGTGCGAGTCTCGACCCGCGCTACGCGGCCGGGTTTCGAGCGGCCACCGCTGACGGCAAGCGCCAGCGATATCAGCTACTCCGAACGGTTGGGAACTGTCGAGTTGTTGGAGGAAGTCCGGATCAGTTTGGTGCACAGCGACGGCAGCAGCTCGAGGATCGATGCCCGGCGTGGGCGCATCGAGCTGGATTCTGCCCGCGACCCGTCCCGTTTGTGGCTCTCCGAGCAGATTGTGGCGCTCCTCTCCGCCGAGCAGGGGCGTCTCGAGGGCGAGGAGCTCGAGGTCGATCTGGTCTTGCGCAGCGGTGTGCTGCGCGGCAACCCCGTGCGCGTCTTCGTGCAGGGCCTACCGGTCCTGGAGCTCGAGGAGTACCGCATCAAAAAGCTACCTGCATGGGAGGCCCCCTGATGGGTTCAAGGCTTCGGATTCTCGTGGGGCTCTGCGCCGCGTTGCTGGCGGGGTGCGGCTCAGACCTGATCGAACCAGAGTTCGACGTCATGGGCAAGACGATGGTCGTCGTGCCTTTCAAGAGCTGGGACGCGGACTACTTCGACAGTGAGCCCGGTATCGCCATCGCGAAAGCGATCACGCTCAACGTCAAGCTCAACGCCGACGCCGAAGAGCTGAAGATGATCGACATCCGCGTGCTGGAGAAGCTCGATGAAGAGCAGGACATCCGGAAGTTGAGCTGGCACGACCTCGCCAGTGAGGTCGGGGCCGACTATGTCTGCTACGGCGAGATCCTCGACCTGCAGACGCGGCTGTCCACGGACGTCGCACTGTTGAGGGGCAAGCTGCTGTGCGAGCTGACGGTGATCGACACCACGCGCGACGACCGGGTCGTCTTCAATGAGAATGAAGAGTTCCTGTTTCCGGATGTCCGCACGAATGAGTTCACCGGATATTCGGTGATCGGCAAGACCGAAGAGGACATCGAGCGCGGTCTGGTCTCGCATGCTGGCTGGCGCTTGGCCTTGAACTTCTATTCGCACTTTCCCGAGGACGCCAAGAAGCGTATCCGCTGAGCAGGAGATCTGAGATGGCGCGACTGAGTGGCCTCATGGTCTTGTGTGCTGTTGTGCTGGGTGGGTGTTCAAACACCGACGACCTGATCGAGCCCGCCTTTGATGTGATCGGCAAGCGGATGGTGGTCGTCCCCTTCAACACCACCTATGAAGGCCACTTCGACAGCGAGCCTGGGACGAAACTGGCCAAGGACATCACCAACCAGGTGATGATCAATGCCGACGAAGAAGAGCTGACCATGATCAGCGCCAAAGACCTGCTGAATCTGGAAGCAGAGCTCGATGTGCGCTCATTGAGCTGGGAGCAGCTCGCGGCCGAGCTCGATGCCGACTACGTCTGTGTGGGCGAGATCGTCGACTTGCGCACGCGCTCGATCAACGACATCGGCATGCTGCGGGGGCGGCTGAAGCTCGAGTACTCGGTCTACGATTTCACCCACGATGGCGAGGTGATCTTCAACCAGAAGCGAGAATTCGAGCACCCCGATCCGCGTGCCCAGAAGTTCCTCGACTACTCGGTCACCGAGACCGAAGACGAGGCGGTCGAGCGTGCTCTGTTGAAGCAGGCGGCCCGCAGGGTCGCGCTCAATTTCTACTCGCACCTGCCCGAAGAGGAGTGGTCCGAGTAGGCTGTTCCCGCAACCTTTTCAGACCGGCCGCGCCCGCACCTTGACCTGCTCGCCGATGCGCGACAAGAGCTCTCGCAAGGTGTCGTAGTTCTCGTGCCGCAACCGTACCCAGGCGTTGGCCATGTAGCCGGCGCCCACTGGCTGTGTGCGCGTCCCCGGTGCTGGGAAGTAGTCGTCAATCAACAGATCTTTGAGCTGGTGGCGCATCTTCTCGACGCCCTCGTAGCCAGTGATCACTCCGTCGCACTCCGGCCGCAGCGCGATCATGCCCGCCGCATATTTGCGCGAGCGATGTTGCTTCACCTTGCCGTGCACGATCGTATTCGCCCAGTCCCGGTACAGGTCCATCTCGTGGGCCGCGCAGTACAGGTCCCAGGCCCCGACGCCGGGTGGCCGGCAGCCGATCTCCGAGAACTTCAGCCCCTTGGGACCGAAGAACCACTCCATGTGGGTAGCCGTCGTGCCGATGCCCAACAGCTTGTTGACCTTGCGCGCCATCAGCGCGACCTCTCGGTACGAGGGCTCGTCGAGCCGGTTGGTCGTCACGATCTGCGGCGAGATCCAGCGCTCGCGCATCGCCTCGAGCACATTGGGGAAGTAGTGGCTGGCAAACTCATGGGCGACCTGGCCGTCGATACAGAGCGTGTCATAGAAGCCTTCGTGGCCTTCGATGAACTCCTCGACCGCGACCGAAAACCCCTGCGCCACTCCGGCCGCCTGCATCGCCTGCTCGAGCTCGACGGCATTGTCGGCCCGGAAGGTCCCCGACGCGCCGGCAGCGTCACGTGGCTTGATGATCACCGGGTAGCCCACCTGACTGGCAAACGCCCGCACCTCATCGGCAGAAGATGTCCCGATCGAGGCCGCGCAAGCCACCCCACCCTGACGCAGCGCTTCTTTCATCGCCGGCTTGTCGCGGCACAAGAACGTCGTCCGCACCGATGTGCCCGGAATCGAACAGGCCTCCCGGACCTTGGCTGCCGCGAGCACATGGGCCTCGACGGTAGCCTCGAGCCGGTCGACCCATTCGCGCTTCTGTACCCTGCGCACGGCGTCGAACAGGCTGGGCTCGTGCACGACCGAGCGCACCTGCTCGTAGCCGTACAAACAACTCTTGAGGTCTCGCGGCAGCGCGTGCTGCGGCACTTCGCCGATGCCCGTCACACGCGCCCCCACCGAGTGCAGTGCTTGGACAAAGGTCATCTGGTTGTTCGGAAACGCGGGGGCCACAAACAAAACGTGCATCGATCTCTCGCCTCGGCGCAAGCGCGGGGTTCTCGGGTAGTGTGCCGGCCTTCAGCGCCCGGCCATCAGTTTCTTGTAGAGCCATTCGTAGCGGGGACCCTGGCGCTGCCAGGAGAAGTCTTGCCTCATGCCATTGAGCATCAACTTGTGCCAGATGTTCTCGAAACGGAACACCTCGAGCGCCGTTCCCAGCGCCCAGGTCAGCCCCTGGGAGTTAAAATGCTCGAAGACGAAACCCGTGCCCTGGCGCGTGCGGGCCTGGAAGTGCTCGACGGTGTCGGCCAGCCCTCCCGTGCGTCGGACCACCGGCACAGTCCCGTAGCGCAGGCTGTACATCTGGTTGAGGCCACACGGCTCGTAGAGCGAAGGCATCAAGAAGATATCACTGCCCGCCTCGATCCAGTGTGCGAGCTTGTTGTTGTAGCCCTGGTAGTAGCAGACCCGTCCCGGGAACATCCCTTGCAGGTCACGGAAATCCTGCTCGAGGCTGGCAGCTCCACTGCCCAACACCACCACGCGCATGTCTCGGCTGCGTAGAAAGCGGGGCAGCGGCTCGAACAGTAGACTCAGCCCTTTCTGTGGTGTGAGCCGCGTCACCACGCCGAGCACCGGTACGCGCCCATGCACCGCCCGCAACCCCATCTGCTGCAGCAGGCGGTCGCGGCAGATGCGCTTGCCTTGCAGGTCTTCGGGCCCGTACCTGGCGGGTAGAAGTTTGTCGTGCGCCGGGTCCCAGTCTCCGTAGTCCACACCATTGACGATGCCGTACAGGTCTTGGTCGCGCAACCGCAGATAGCCCTCGAGACCGACGCCGTACTCGGCGGTCTGGATCTCGCGGGCATAGGTCCGTGAGACGGTGCTCAGCCCGGTTGCAAACAAGATGCCTGTCTTGAGGAAGTTGATGCGCCCGGCAGCGAGATCCTCTTGATGCAGCAAGCCCGGCTGGGAGAACAGGCCACGCGCGAGCAACGGCTCAGCGGAGAAGAGCCCCTGGTAGCCGAGGTTGTGGATACTGAGCAGGGTCTTGCTGTGGTGGAACAACCGATCCCATGCGTAGTCGGTCTTCAACAGCAAAGGCAGCATCGCCGTATGCCAGTCGTTGCAATGGAAGACATCCGGACCGAAGCCCATGCGCTGGCAGATCTCAAGCACGGCCCGGCAGAAGAAGAGAAACCGCAGCGCGTCGTGGCGGCCGCCGGTGTAGAGGCTGTCGCCGTCGAACATTTCCCGGTTGTCGATGCAGTACACAGCGCAGTCACTACCGGGTAGCTGCGCGCGCCACACAGAGCAGCCGACCAGTCGGTCGCCGAGGCGGAAGCCGATCTCCTGCAGCCCTTCGACAGGGGTCAGCGTGTGCTGTGCCCGCACGCGCCGATACAGCGGCAGGAACAGACGGACATCGTGCTGGCGTTCGTGCAAAAAACGCCCCAGGGCCGCGCTGACATCGGCCAGGCCCCCTGTCTTGGCGAAGGGCGCGATTTCGGACGCGAGCAGACAGAGCTTGAGGCGTTTTTCGGGTATGCTGGCGGGCATGGCAGTCTCTGCGGTTTTTGTTGCCCCATTTCTGCTCGAGACCACCCTGCGCTTCGTGCGCGCGGCGGCGGGACTCGAGCATGTACGCCTGGGGCTGATCAGCCAGGATCCGGCGCAGCGCATCCCCGTGGAGTTGCGCTCGAACTTGGCGGCACATTACCAGATTGCCCGTGGGCTGGATACCGAACAGATCGTCTCGGCCGTGCAAAAGATCTCCCAGCAGCTCGGGCCGGTGCAACGGGTGATCAGCACCCTCGAGCAGCTGCAAGTGCCCCTGGCGCTGGTTCGTGAGCGCCTGGACCTGCCCGGCGTCGACCCGGACACGGCCTCCAATTTCCGCGACAAAGGGCGCATGAAAGAAGTCCTGCAGCGTGCGGAGGTGCCTTGCGCCCGTCATGCCACCGCACGCACGCTCGCCGAGGTGCAGAGCTTCGTCGAGCGTGTCGGGTTTCCCATCGTGGTCAAACCCCCCGCGGGCTCGGCGGCCAAAGACACCTTCCGCCTCAACGCGCCGGCCGAGCTGCAGGGCTACTTGAGGCATTTTCCTCCCGGGCCGCAGCGGCCTGTGCTGTTGGAAGAGTTCATTCAGGGCGAGGAACACTCCTTCGATTCGGTCTGTCAGGGAGGACGGGTGGTCTGGTCTTCGATCTCGCGTTACTACCCGACGCCGCTAGAGGTTCTGCAGAATCCCTGGATCCAATGGTGTGTGCTGTTGCCTCGCGAGCTTGACGAACCGGAGCATAAGGCGATCCGCCAGGTCGGTGAGGCCGGTCTGCAGGCTTTGGGACTGCGCGATGGCTTCAGCCACATGGAGTGGTTCCATCGCAAAGACGGCAGCGTGGCGATCTCTGAAGTGGGGGCACGCCCACCGGGCGCCCAGTTCACGAGCCTGATCTCCTACGCCTACGATCATGACTTCTACCAGGCGTATTGCCGGCTGATGCTGCTCGACGAGTTTTCTCCACCGGCGCGCAAGTACGCAGTCGGCGCGGCCTTCTTGCGGGGCCAGGGCCGCGGCCGTGTGCGGGCTATCCACGGGCTGGATGAGGCGCAGCGCGAGCTTGGCCCCCTGGTGGTCGAGGCGCGCCTGCCCAAGCCAGGCCAACCTGCAGCGCACGGCTATGAAGGGGAGGGGTATGTGATCTTGCGACACCCTGATACCGAGGTCGTCAAGCAGGGGCTGGCGAAACTGATCCGCATGGTACGCGTAGAGCTGGGGAGCTGATGAACGTCCTGATGCTGTCGCCGGGGTTCCCGGCCGAGATGCCCCACTATGCCCGAGGATTGGCAGAGGTGGGGGCACGCGTCTTCGGCGTCGGGGATCAGCCGCGTCCCGCGCTGCCGAAAATCGCCGCTGAGAGCCTCTACGACTACCTGCATGTCCGCTCACTGTGGGATGTCCAAGCGCTCGCAGCGGCCGTGCGCAGTTGGCTGCGTGGTCGCAGCGTGGATCGCATTGTCTGTCTCTGGGAAGCGGGCATGTCGTGCGCCGCCGAGTTGCGCGAGATGTTTGGCGTGCCAGGGCTCAACGTCGAGCAGACTGTGCGCTTCCGTGACAAGGGGGTGATGAAGCAGACCCTCGAAGCGGCCGGCATCCGCACCCCCCGCCACGCTCGAGCACGGACGGTGAGCGAGTGCGAGGATGCGGCGCTGCGCATCGGCTACCCGCTGATCTTGAAACCGATCGCCGGTGCCGGTTCCCAAGACACCTACCGCATCGATGACCAGGCTGCCCTGCGGGAGGTGCTGCCCCGGCTGCGGCATGTCGCTGAGATCAGCATCGAAGAGTTCGTCGAGGGCCAGGAGTACACCTTCGACACGGTCTGCATCGGAGGCGAGCTGGCGTACTACAACCTGGCCTGGTACCGGCCCAAAGTGTTGATCGCGCGCAGCGAGCAGTGGGTCAGCCCTCAGACTGTCACCCTGCGCGAGCCCGAGCAGCCCAAGCTGGCCGGTGGTTTCGAGCTGGGCCACAAGGTCTTGAAGGCGTTGGAATACAGCACGGGATTCACCCATATGGAGTGGTTTCTGACTCCTCAGGGAGAGGCCGTCTTCGGCGAAATCGGCGCCCGGCCACCCGGCGGGAGGTCGGTCGACCTGATGAACTACGCCTGCGACATCGATCTGTTCAAAGGGTGGGCCGAGGCCGAGTGCCACGGCCGCTTCAGCCAGCAGATCCAGCGTCGGTACAACGCCGCGATCGTCTTCAAACGTGCCCGGGGCGAGGGCCGCATCCAGCGCGTGGAAGGCCTGCGCAGCATCCTTGCGCGTTACCGCGAGCATATCGTCTGTGTGGACCTGCTGCCCATCGGGGCGCCCCGACGCGATTGGCGACAGACGCTGCTCTCCGACGGATACCTGATCATGCGTCATCCCGATCTGCCCACCACGCTGGAGATGGCGGACCGTGTGGGCACCGATCTGCAGATCTACGCGGGTTGAGGCCACTGTCCGCTTCCTGGCTTGTCTCAAGAACCTTGTGAATGTTTCTCCGGAGCCTTACCATTTGCGTCTCCTTTTAGAGCGCGCGATGGCCAGTACCCCCCCGATCCCCGTTTCTTCGAAGCGCTGCGCCGTTCCCCAGGTCGATTGCAGCAGCGGCGTCGAGCTGCGCCGTCTGCTCTGGGGGCGCACGCGTCCCCTGGTGATCCGAGGCTTCGAGGGCGCGATGCCGGGCTTGCGGGGCTGGACGCCCGAGCGCCTGCGAGCCCGCTGCGGCGACGTGCCCGTGGTCTACAACCGCGAGCCGAAAGAGGCTGCCTCGCTCACGGCGGGAGCTCAGCAACGCATGCGGGTGCGCGCCCGTTTGGCCGAATACTTGGAGGTTCTGGAAGATCCTCCCGCCTCGGAGCGCCTGAACCTGCTGCTGTCCGACCTGGCAACCCGCGTGCCCGAGCTGGCGGCCGATCTCGGGCCACTGTGGGCTTGTCTGCCATTGCCTCAAGCTTTGCAGCCCCGACTGGCCCGTGGCCCCATGGTCTGGATCGGCCCCGGCGACGCGGCCTCTCCGATCCACGCCGACCCGGAGCACAACCTGTTCGCGCAGCTGCATGGCTGCAAAGACTGGCTGTTGTATCCTCCCGCGGCAGGGCGCGACCTCTACGCTCCGTGGCCCGAGCATGGCGATGCCTACCTGCACTGGAGCCCCATCGACCCGGCCAGACCTGTGTCTGGGAGCTTTCCCAGGTTCGCCGAGCTACCAGCAGAGCACCATCTTCTGCGTCCCGGCGAGCTTCTGTACGTGCCTGCGGGCTGGTGGCATCTGGTTCGCTATGAGGGGATTGCCGTTTCGGCCAACCTGTTCTGGCGAGACCTGCTCGCGCTCTGGACCAACAGCCGGATCATCGCTGCACGCCTGCGGCGCATGTTGTTCCGCGGCGTGGGGGCGGCCCGCTTGTTGCCCCGCATCGAACGCGCGGCGTTGTTCGGTTGGCGCTCCCTCCTGAAGACACCAAGAGGCCTCTGATGCGCGTGACTTCAAGCCCCGAGCCAGAGACTCTGCAGGCGACGACTGCAAAGGCAGAACAGAAGCCGGGCATCCGTTTCCCCGCTTCCCTGGTCACTCTGGTTGTGCCCGCCGGCCGGGGATTGGGTTCGTTGCACGCCCTGGTCGCGAGCTTGCGGGCCTCTGCCCGGGCCTGCGATGTCGAGGTGCTGCCTCCGCTGTCGGTGGGGGTCGGTTTCGCGCAGCCTGAACAGCAGGCGGTGGAGTTGGCCGCTACCTGGCGAGAAGGCGGTGCCGCCCTCTCGTTGGTCAGAGCGGCTCCGACCTATGCCACAGCCGTGCGCAACCGTGTGGGCTTGCATGTCGAAAGCGAGTGGATCGCCTTTCTCGACGACGATGTCGTGGTGCATGCCAGCTATCTGGCCGAGTTGTTCAGACTCTGCGGAGAGGCTCCGAGCAACGCCATACAGGGCAATCCGTACCTGTGCAGCAATCCGGACAAACTGCTCGCTCGGCTCGAGGCCGCAAACTACGCCGACGGCTTCGCCAGCTACTTGCATGACGCGGACAGAGTCGACTTGCTCGATGCCCGCAACCTTTTGCTGCGTAAAGACCTGCTGTGTCGCTTCCCGTTCAACGAGCGGCTCAACTTTGCCGGAGAAGGGCAGGAGCTCGCCGAGCGCATGCGGCGTCACGGCGTCCAGCCGCGCTATGTTCCCAGCCTGAAGGTCTACCACGCGAACCGTGACTCCCTTTGGGGCCTGGCGCGCCAGAAGTTCGGCCATGGCCGCGGACGCGCCCAGAAGCTGGCAGGGAACGGGGGCATCGAGGCCGACTACCTGCGCCGTTACCTGCAGCGCCATTACGTAGAGCCGACCCAATCTGCGCTGCGTGGCCGCTTGAGCTGGTTGGATGCGGGCTATCGGCTGGCCAGCAACTCGGTGTTCTGGCTGGGCGTGGGCTACGAGCAATGGAGCGGCCGATGAGCCAGTGGGCCCTGGCCGTGGTGGGAACCTCCCGACCAAGGCCTGTTGATGAGCGCTTCGTCGAGCTGGCTCGAGAGCTCGGGCGCAGCCTGCCCGCTAGCGAGATTTCCGTCCAGACCGGGGCGTGCGGCGGCTTTCCCGATGCGCTGGCGGACGGTTTTCGCGAGCAGGGGGGGCGCGTCGTCGGGTTCAGCCCAGGCGCAGACCTTGCCGGACACCGCGAGACGGGCTCACCCGAAGGCAGCTACGATGAGCTGCTCTTCGGTTTCGGGGGGTTGATCGAGCGTGAAGTCGCGCTGATCGCGCGTAGCGCGGCGGTGCTGGCGCTGGGCGGCAACGTCGGCACGCTCTCAGAGTTGTGCATGGCGGTCAAGATGCAACGACCGCTTCTGATCGTCGACGGATTTCCGGGCATCAGTCCGCGCTTCATCGACCTGCTCGCCGAGCTCGACGTCTATCCTGAGCCGCGGGTGCGGCTGGTCGAGCCCGCCAACCTCGCTGAGGCGGTCCTCGAGCTCAGAGGTCCGTGATGCAGGACCAGGCTTTCTCCTGGCGGGATGGTGCCTACCGTGCGACGCCGTTGTGCGCACCGCCGAGCGAGCTCCCCGCGGGCAGCGCCCTGGTGCGGCCCCGTGAGTTGGGCATCTGCGCGTCGGACCTGTTGCATATCGCGGAGCAGCCCGCCGCAGGGGCAGTCTTCGGGCATGAGTGGCAGGGCGTGATCGAGCGTGTCGCTGCCGACGTCGAGAGTCGCTGCGCTGGTGAAGCCGTGACCAGCTCGGCCTTCCTCGGTTGTGGAAACTGCCAGGCCTGTCTGCGCGGCTGCACCAACCACTGCCGCAAGGCCTCGGTCCTCGGCGCGGGTTCCTTGGGAGCCGCTCGGAGCTGGCTGGTGCTGCCCGCCGCGCAACTACAGCCCATCCCCCGCGTGGCGGCTGCCGGCGCGGTGCTGCTCGAGCCCGCCTCGGTGGCTGTCGAGGCGGGCGGGGTCGTGCAGCGCCTGGCGGGGGATGGGCCTGTGGCCGTGGTTGGCGGTGGTCCCATCGGGCTCCTGACGGCCTGTTGGCTGCATGAGCGAGGCCGCTTGCTGACCGTGTTCGAGCCTCAGCCCTTTCGGCGCGGGCTGGCCGAGCGGTTGGGATTGGAGGCGCGAGACAGCGTCGCCGTGGAGGGGCACCCCGGCGATTTCGCCGCGGTGGTCGACTGCAGCAGCGCCTACGCTGGCGGACCCGGGGGCTGGCAGTTGTGTCTGCGCCTGGTCCGCCGTGGGGGCAGTCTGGTCGCTGTGGCCAAATACCCGAAGGGCCGCACGGTCGCTCGGACCGAGTTGGCCCGGGCGGGAGTCTGTGTCGCCTGGTTGCGGGGAGCGGGACTGGCTGCTTTGCGTGGGGCTGCAGACTGGGGCGCGCAGTTGGCGGCTTACCGTCCGGTGCTGGCGGATCCCGCCTTGCCGTTGGCCGATCTCGATGAGGCTTTGCGCCGCGCGCGTTTGCCGGCGCGTCATGGCAAACAGGTGCTGCTGGTTCCGCAAGCAGACACATCGCTTGGGAGTACTGGCCAAGCTGGTTAGCCAGGCCGGGAGGGATCGGTGCGGCTGCTCGCGGGGGCCGAAGACTACGGCCTGGGACCCTGTGCCAAGCTCCTGGCGATCGCCGGTGCGCTCGCAGGTCTCGGGGTCGAGCTGGACTTCCTGGGAAAAGGGATCGCTGCCGAGCTGGCCCGCCGGAGCCAGCTCTTCGGGCGGGTGCTGCCGCTCGCCAGTGCAAGCGTCCTCGCCGCGCTGGAAGTCGACGGCGTGCTTGCCGTGATGGAGCCGAGCGTCGCCGCCTGGGGCTTCGACCGGGGACTGCCCGTGTTCACCGTCGACAGTCTCTACCCCAATTGGCGCTGGACAGCTGAACAACAGTCGGAGGTGTTGCGCGTGCTGCCCGATTTCCGCGGCGCGCGGAAGCTCGATCGGCTGCTCGGCCAATTGGCAGCCTGGCCACGCCACCTGCGCTTCTTTGCCGCCCATGCGATGGCCGATCTCTGTCTGGTGCAACGTTGGGACCGCGCGGAGCGGGGCGATCCGGGCGAGGCCCAGTTGCGTTTGCGGCCCGTGCCGGCGATCGTCGAGTTGGGGAGGCTACGGGAGCAGCCGCGCGAGGGTCTGCTGATCAGTCTGTCGGGAATGGTGAACCTGCACGGCAGCGCGCGGCGCCGCGCGGCCTATCAAGACCTGATCGAGGCGCTGTTGGCTGGTCTGCTTCAGGGGCCCGCGACGCTGACGTCCGCCAAGATGCTCCGCAGTCGTCTGCCTGTGCAGGTGCGCAGCTTCGCGCATGCGGAGATGCTCGCGCAGCTGAACGCGGTCGCGTGCGTGCTCGCGCCTCCCGGTCTGACGAGCCTGCTCGAATGCGCCGCCTATGGCGCACCGCTGCTGCTGCTTCCCGAGCAGCATCGCGGACACGTCCGCAACATGGACGGTCTGGCTGGTCTGCTCGGGGGCCAGGATCGTCGCGCCGAGCTGTTTCCCGAGGCCTTGCTCGCGCCGTGCTCCGCGCGTACGCGCGGCTGGTTCGGGCGCCGCCTGGCGCTCGAGGATGTCCAGCGCGGGCTGGTGCGCGGGCGCTGGCCGGATGTCCTGAGAGGGCTGCGCGGGCGGCTCAAGCAAGGCCTGATGGGCATCGCCGAGGGAGGAGGTCCGGCCCTGGCTGCCGCCCAGCGCAGGGCTCTTGAAGCGGCGCTGGGAGGCTTCAACGGCGCAGAAGTGTGTGCGCAGGCGATCATTGCGCATCTGAGGGGACAGCGTTGAGAGCTCGGGAACCCAACAGCGAGGACGCGCCCGTCTTTATCGTCGGTTGCACCCGCTCGGGCACGACGTTGCTGCGGGACATCCTCGACCGGCACCCCGAGCAGGCGGTGGTGATGGAGTCGTGTTTCTTCTCGAAGGTCTGGCGGCCCCTGCGGGAACGGAAAGCGTTGTCCCAGGCCGACGTCCGATCCGCCCTGGCAGCCCTCAAGTGGGATGGAGCTTGGGACCGCATCGAGGTTGAGCACGCCCGCAGCGACCGAAGTCTCGGCGCACTCTACCGCTGCCTGCTCGAAGAGTACGCCCGCCGCGCAGACAAGCGCAGGTTCGGCGACAAGACCCCGCACCACATCCTCTATCTCGAGCAGCTGTTCGCCATCTTTCCACACGCTCGGGTGATCTTCATGCTGCGCGATCCTCGCTCGGTCCATGGCTCGTTCCTGCATCACGACCGCCATCGCGGGCTGGCCCAACACGACCGCTCCGCATTGGGCCGCGCGCTGTATTGGAACCTGGTGCTGCGTCTGTTCCTGAAGCAAGCCCGTGGGCGCCGTGCGCAGCAGATGCTGAAGGTTCGCTTCGAGGATCTGCTGCACGCGCCCGAGCAGCAGGTGCGTCGCGTCTGTGGATTCGTCGGCCTGGAGTACATGGAGTGCTTGCTGGAGGTCGGCAACCGCAACAGCAGCTTCGTGACCAGCCGCACAAAAGAGCCAGGGATCTCACGCGTGCCGCTCGGCCGGAGCGCTGAGTTAGCGACCCACGCTCGGTTGACCATTGAGCTCGCCTGCGGGCGTTTCATGCTCGCCGAAGGCTACCAGCCAGAGCTTGTGCCCGCTCGCTGGCTTCGCCGCATCGAGGGGATCGGAGCGTATCAGCTGCTCGACGCCGCGCATGGATGGCTGCGTTGGGCTCGGAAGGGCAGCTAAGCCGTGCGCTGGCGGCTTTCTTCGCACGAGCGGGCTCGATACACTCGTACCTCGCACGTTGTGCCAGGGAGCGTCCGGTGGTCGTGAGCCCCCAACCACAGAATCTCCGTCTGGTGCAGGCCAAGGCTGTGCTGCTGCTCGTGTTGTGCCTGGCGAGTCTGCTGACCACCGCCCTGAGGACCGCGCCTGGTTATGTCAGCATCGATGAGCTGATCTACCACCAGATGGCCCTGAGCATGGCCAGCGAGGGCAGCCTCACGATCTGGAACGGCTACAGCGAGAGACCATCCGAAGAGCTGAGCCATCACACCCTGCAAGAGCGTGACGGACGTCTGTACCCGCGCTACCCTTGGCTGAATGCGGTCGTGGGGGCGTTGTTCCACAGCCTCGCGGGCCTTGAGGGGCTGTACTGGCCCAATGCTCTCGGCTGGTTGTTGGCGGTGGCCTGCTGCTTCGGGATCGCACGCCAGCTATTGGGCTCCGTCGGGCCTGCGCTGGACGCCTGCCTGATCCTCTCGCTGACGGGGTTCGGTTGGAGCTATTCCCAGGCGATCTGGCCTCATGCTTCCTCGATGGGGGCGGTCAGTCTGGCAATGTACTGCGGCTTGCGGGGCTCTCTGGCGTCCAAAGAAAGCGAGGCATGGCTCTGGAGCGGCGTCGCTGGCCTGGTGACCGGGCTGGCGATGGGGCTGCGCCTCGATTGCATGTTGGTCCTTCCCGGGCTCCTGGTGCTGCACCTGGCCCGGCGCCCGTTGATGATGCGCCGTCTTGCCGCCATCGCGGTAGGTTTGCTGCCCGGCCTGTTGAGCTTGAGTTGGAGCAATTGTGTCAAGTTCGGGAGCTTCTCCTTCCTGCATTATGGCCACTCCAAGCTGAGTCTCGAGTTCACCACCCACGCGGCCCTGGCCGGGGTTGCTGTCTTGCTGTGGGTAGCCTGGAAATGGCCAAGCCTCAAGCTGCACGGGCGAGACCTGCTGGATCTGCTCGTGCTCGCCGTGCTCGCCTGGCTGTTGCTCAATGGGGATCCTGTCAGAAACGTGGAGCTGGCCTTCCAGCGCTTGCGTTCCAACATCTTCGATCTCCGCTACTCGGGACTGCAGCTGGCCTCCGGCATGCAACGGACAGTGACCGGGGGGATGGTCTACCTGGGGGGCCTGAAGAAGTCGACGCTGCAGAGCCTCCCCTACCTGCCTGCGCTGCTGCTGCCTCTGGTCCATGCTTGGCGCAATAAGGAGCAACGCGCCCCTCTGCTCGGGTTGTTGGCGGTGCCGGCCTGTTTCGCCCTGGTCCCCTACAGTCGCTTCCACTGCGGTCAGGCCTTGAACACCCGTTACCTCGTCAGCGGGCTGCCTTGCCTGGCCGTCGTGCTCTCCTGGACATTGCAGTGGCTGGGCGCGAGAGTCGAAGGGGCGCGGCTCTGGAAGTGGCTCTCCTTGCTGGCGAGTGTGGCGGCGGTGGTGGTCTTTTTCGTCTGCCTGCAACCCTGGCATGCCAGCTCTCCACGTGAGCAGGAGCCGCTCTTGCTGAGTCTGCCCATGTGGGGCGCGGCAGGGCTTTCCGGGCTGTGCCTGCTCAGTCTGCTGTTCCGCCAACGGCTTTGGGCGGGGTTGAGCTTGATGGTGCTGATGTTCTCCCTGGCCTGGTCTGGAGTCGTGGGGTTCTGCTACGACTATCCCCGTGAGCACGCCCGGCGCGTGGCCAACGCAGAGTTGACCGCGCAGATCTCCGCACACATCGAACCCGACGCCCTGGTCTTTACCAACTACATCGAGCCCCTGGGGCCGTTGACGGGGAGAAAACTGCGGCTCGCGCGCCCGTTCACCGATGACTTCAGGGACTTCAGGCAGCTGGCTCTTTTCCACCTGAGGAAGGGGCGCGCGGTGTACGGTGCGTTCCATCCCTTGAACTGGAAACGTTACGCGGGGCGCGGGCTGCTCAGGGACTTTGAGGTGATCGAGTTGGTGGACATTCGACAACCTCGTTTGCGCCTGGCGCGCCTGGAACGCAAACGGGACTAGTGGCTACGCGCACAAGTTCCGGTACAACCGGACGATGTGTGCGTCGTGAATAGCAAATTCTTGTAGGGGAGGGGTTTACCACCTCCCGCGGCTACCGGGCGAGCGAAGCGTCCGAGTCATCGAGGTGTAAACCCCGCCCCTACCGGGTGTACCGGGATTTTCACAGCGAGCCACTAGCGCTGCGAGTCCTGCCCTGGGATATCAAAAAGAAAATATTTTTCATGGAGATCTCGGCCAGGGACGGACGTGGAAGATGTTCACTACTATTGGCTTGCGCCGGACCCCTTGTCAGCGCTCGTAGAAGCAGGGCAAGCGGACGGTTGGCAAGTCGTCCCATTTCGGTCAACATACAGTGGTAGGGATCTGTATTGTTTCCTCAGCGTCCAACGTCCTACGCGAGCAGCATCATGGCTTTCAACGAACAACAGGATGCAATGCGCGGGCACAGCTCCCGGCGTGGCTTCACGTTGGTCGAGATCGCGGTAGCGTTGCTGATTTTGAGCCTCGTGGGGGCTGCGATCGCCCAGATCGTCACGCACTCGCTGCTGGTGTACGACCTGGGCCTCGGGCACTCGTTGCTCGAGCAGGAGACCGACTTGTTCTCGCAGCAGCTCGAACGCTCGCTGCGCGAGGCGCGCGTCATCTCGTTGGGCACGTCGTTTCTCGAATTCCAACAGCCGGTAGACCACGACGATGACGGTGACGTCATCGACCCCAGTGGCGCCCTCGAACTCGGAGCCGACGGCACACTGGCCTACAAGACCTTGTACAACGTGGTGGTGACGGGCACTTTTGTCGAAGCCGAGCGCTCCTACGATCTCAATCGTGATGGCGACATGTCCGACAGTCTGGGACTGGCGGTCATCGAAGAGAACATCATCGACGACGGCAGCCCCGGTGCCAACGTGGACACCAGGGTTCTGGTCCGCAACGTTGTCACGAACCTTGCCCAGATCGGCGGGGACATCGACGGAGACGGCGAGGCCGATCCGATTTTTCTGCGCACCGATTTTCTGGGCCGACCGGACGACAACGGCCGCACCCTGCGCATCAAGATCTTGCGGGTACGCATGTCCGGGGGATCGACGGTGCAGCAGCTGCTCGAGACGTCCATCACTTCACGGCAATTCTGAGCCAAGAGGAGCCTACTCATGAGTCGCAAACAAGCATCGAGGCGGGGAAACGTGGTCGTCGCCACCCTGGTCGTGCTCGCGCTCCTGCTCGGGCTCAGCGCGGCCTTCCTCAGCGTCTCGACGATGAACTCGAAGACGATTGTCTTCAATGAGGAGCGCGAGACCGCTCTGGAGATCACCGAGTCTGCCATCGCCGATGCCTTCTACACCCTCAAAGAAGACGGCTTCGGAGAGGACATGGAAGGGGAGCGCTCCGGTTCGATCAACGGCGGCAGCTATCTGGTCACGATTTCTCGCATCGAGGGGGATGACTCCAACCGCTTGCGGAAGATTGTGGCTGTGGGAACGCTGGGCGAGACCACCCGCAAGGTCGAAGCGATCGCCAAGACGGGGCTGGCCCATGAGGTCTTCTACCACGCCTTGTATGCGGGCAACGTCTCCGAGGATCCCAGCTACGCGATGCGTTTTGGCGGCGGTGGGGAGACCGATGGCGACCCTGTCTGGGTCCGTACCATCCATTATTCGCGTTGGCGTGGCTGGCGCAGCACCTGGGAGCTGCAGAACCTGATCCCGCAGACCGATCCGGACATCATCGGAAACGGTGGGGATGTGCACTCCAACGGCGACATCGTCCTCGAGGGCAATGCAGTCGTCGAGGGAGTGATGTCGGCGACCGGCGACATCTATCTGCCCGACACGGATGATGCAGCGGGGGGCGGTAATGTCCGGATCGACCCGCCCAACTGGGAGAACATCTACCCCGAAAACCTGGCGGAGGAGCATGCGGATCTGTTGATCGATGTCGCCGCGCATTTCGCCGAGGGAACCACGACGCTGCCGAATACCGGCATCGAGAGCGGCATGAACCCGACGGTCACCACGGTCGACAGTGAGAGCGATCCGGCTCATATCTTTGCGTTGGGCGTCAGTGATGATTTGGGCGCGGCAGGCGCTACCGACAACCCAAACTACTTCCTGGGGGATTGGTACGAGCGGACCGGTGGGTACAGCTCGCGCCAGAACGGCGAGACCATCACGATCGACGCGGCGGGCAATGAGATGGTCTACTTCGTCGAAGGCAATGTCTGGATCGAGACCAACGGTTACGGTCCGACGGTCTACGGACCGGATGGCAACGTAGTGCGTATCACCATCATCGCCCGCGGCAACATCTACGTCGCCGACGAGATCGCCATGGACGACGGCAGCGGCGCGCTCGCTTTGGTTGCGGTGACCGACGGCGAGAGCTACCACGACCTGGATGAGAACCTCGAGTTCACCTTCACCGATACCAACGAGAATGGCGTGCATGATGCGGGCGAGCCGCACAGCGATCCGATCCTGCATGACGACGGCAACGGTGTGTACGATGGCCCCGCCGAGGGCAGCGGCAACGTCTACTTCGGTGACCCCAACGTCGGCCCGCTCGGCCATGTGAACGCTTTCATGTACGCGGAGAACTCTTTTGACGACTGGGCGCTCGGGCGCGATGTCGACGCCGGGGATGTTCCGCAAGACTTCGAAGTGACGGGCATCATGACCGCCGGGGACCAACTCAACATCCGGCGGGACTTCGAGTACGACCTGTACGTCCCCGGGCACTACGAAGGCGGCGAGCTGATTCCCGGTCACTACGAATACTACCAGGCCTACAACGGCCACTACTACTGGAGCTCGAATTACGAAAGCTGGGTGCACAGCCACTACTATGGCACCCACAACCGCTATTGGGTGAGCGACCAGATCGTCGGCGGAACTTGGGTTCCGGGCCACTATCAGACGATCATTCGGCATGCACAGATGATCGTGAACTACGATCCGCGCGTCGCTGAGGGCATGATCCTGCCCGGTGTTCCCGGTCAGCAGGGCCGGGACAACGCCGAGGGCTGGGCGATTACGAGTTGGAGGGAGGTGCCCTGAGCGCTCTTGAAAAGACTGCTGTCTTCTTGCTGCTCAGCCTGCTGGCATGTGTCGCGCAGGACGAGCCGGAGTTCGATCGTAAAGCGGCCCTGGCCGAGCTGCGCGAGCTGAAGCTCGAGCTCGACCAGACAGAGGTTCGCTCGCGACGTGAGCACCTGCAGATGGCTGTGCATGAGCGGTTGGTGCGCTTCCTCACAACGCCGCCCTGGTCCGTAGTGATTGAGGAGCACGGCGGTTGGCTCGACCTGTTGTTCGAGCTGCATGAGACCCTGGGTCGGCCGGACGAAGAGCTCGATCAGACGCTGACGACCATCCTCAGCCTCGAGGGGCTCGACGAAGGACTGGCTGGCAGGCTGGACTGGGAGATGCGGCGGCGCTTGCTGCGGGCCGGTCAGCCCGCGCCAGACTGGAAGCTCGAAGGGCTCGAAGGGGATGGGGCGAGCTTGAAGGACTTTGAAGGCCAATGCCTGTTGCTCTATTTCTGGCAGAGCAACACTCGGTCGAGCAAGGTCCTGGTGGAGAGCTGGCTTCCCGTCCAGCTCGAGCGCTTTGCCGGCAAGCTCCAGGTCGTCGGCGTCAGCACGCTGCGCGCCGACTCGCTCGACGCCCTGCGGCAGTTCGCGACGGCGCATGAGGTTCGTTGGCCGTTGCTCAGCGACCCCGAAGGGACGATGCAGAGCAGCTACTTTACGCTCGGTCTGAACCCCTACCTGTGTGCGATCGACGAAGCCGGTCAGATTCTGGGGGTGGGCCGCGGTTGGGATGGGCTCGGTGTGGTCGAGCGTGTGCTTGCCGACCATCTTGAGGGCAGGCCATGAGAAGGCAGACCCGCAAGGGGCTCTCGCTGGTAGAGGTGATGCTGGCTATCGCGTTTCTGGTGATCGGTCTGCTGGGCACCCTGGCTGCCTTGACGAGCTGTGTGACCCTGAACACACTCACCAGTCATCGTTCCGCGGCTTCACATGCTGTGCGAGAGAAGATCGAAGAGATCAAGTCCGCGTCGGTAGTTGACATGGTCGACCTGTACCACAACCAGCGCTTCTCGGTCGCTGAGCTGAGACGCTCGCCTTCGGATAGCGCTGGCCTGGTGACCGTCGATGCGACCATCGCGGCGCGCCCGACAGTTACGGTGCGCGTGGCTTGGATTTCGGTCGTAGGGAAGCCCGAGAGTTACGAGCTCTCGACCATCATCACCGACTTCTAACCGATTTCTCGCGGCGCAGCGGCCCGAACACGCGTAGGCTGAAAGTTCAGGAGGTCGAGGGTGGGTCGATGTCGGGCGGTCTCGCAGATCCGTCCTATTCGACGCTCAGACGTAGTCGGTGGATCACGTGGAACGCAGAAGTTGGCGAGCGGGCGTGCAAGCGCATCTCGTAGATTCCAGCCTCGCTGGGAGCGGCGATCTCCAGAGCGGCGATCCCGGGCGTCACCTCATGGCGCAGCCCAACCTGCGTATCCGCCGCCCCCTCGGGACACACGGTCAGCCAGTATCCCTCGCCATCGCGGGGGGTCGGAAGTTGGCTGAACGTCACTCTCAAGGGCTCGCCCTGCCGTGCAACACGGGGCTCGAGCATAAAACCCAGAGCGAGATCAGGCTCGGCCACAACGCTGAAAGTCTGGCGCCCGCAAGGATCCTGGCTCTCCGCGAGCAGGTCGACCCGTTCGACGATGTAGCTCCCCGGCTCGGTGGGCACGGGCAGGCGCAGCTCGCGCTCTCCGCCGCGCAACACGCCCCACTGCAACGGAGGCGCATCGGCAGGTTGGTCTGGCAGCAGCACACGCACGCCCAGAGTCTGGCCCGGCTGCGGCTGTTGGACCCTGTTGAACACGACATGCAGGCTCTCACCGGGCAGCAAAGACTGCCGGGTGAGGCTGATGCTCTCGGTGGGGGCGACGAATGTGGGCACCAGAGCGACGGCGTCGAGGTTGCCGGGGCCGAAAGCAGACGGTGCCATGAAGATCTTCAAGCGCTCGATGGGCATGGGCTGGGCCAGCTCGAGCCAGAGCACGCGAGGACGCACGAAGCGGAGCGTGCGCCTTCCGCGTTGGTAGAGCAGCAGCTCGTCGTCTCCAGACACCGCTACGACCTTGAGCAAAGCACCTGGGTTCAGGCCCTCTACGATCCAGATCTGGTGGGTGTTGCAGCGGGGAAAGCCCAGCTCGATCCAGCTCACCTCTTCGCTGCTGGGCGTCCACCCCGGGGGGACTCCGATGCTCGCGATACCGAGCTCTGGGGCACCGAGAATGCTCTCGGCCCCACGGCCGCTCGTTTCCGCATCCGAACAGGCGATCAGGCTGTCGGCCCAGACTGCGGGACGGTCGCGGACCGTCTCGAAGTCCTCCAACGTCCAGCGGCCGTGGAGCACGTCGCCCCTCGCCAGGGCGGCGAGGAGGAGCAGCAACCAGATGGTTCCCAGGTAGCAATGTCGCATGAGGTCTCGCATGGCTTGAAGTCCCGGACGAAGCTTAGCAGCAAGCGGGCGGACAGGCAATCCTGGCTGAGTAGACCGCCCGCCTGCTGCGGGCAGCTGCTGGCGGGCTTGCTCAGCCTGTGGCTCTTCTGTCTACCTGGCGTGCATGCCCAGCAGCTGCCAGGGGAAGGGTTGGAGTTCGCCTCTGTTGAAGAGCTGGAGAGCGCCTTCGAGCAGGCACTGAGCGCGCACGGCGACGCGCGTGGTCCGAGCCTGTTCGAGTTGGGCAGGGCTCTCCTTGCCGCCGACGTCCGTGACCTTGACGGCAACTTCGCCGGAGACCTGGTGCTGGCCCGTTATCTCCACAAGCTGCCCCGCGATGTGCGGGCAGATCTGGCCCCCTATGTGGGAGAGTTGGCTCGCAGCATTCCTCTGTATTTTTCTGTCTGCGCACAGATCGGCAAGACCGACGCAGCGCTCGACGCGGCGCTACGAGCTGCCGCGCTGTTGTTGGTGATCCGCTTCGAAGCAGACGCGGACTATGCGCTACGCATTCAACAGGAGGTGGCAGAACCCTCGCGTTTTGCCCTGGAGGGGCTGACGTTCACACTCCGCCACAGCACGTTGATGGCCGGGGCCGCGCTCGATGAGGCGCTGGCGAGGCGCGACGATGCCCTGCTCTTAATCGCCTTCCGGATTGTGCGGCCTGCGGTGTTGACGCAGGCCCGCTTGCAGCGGGTGGCTGCAGTGGTGAGCGATCCTGACCGTGAGCTGCAGCTGCGGCGCCGTGCCGTGGGTGCGTTGGCGCGTACGGGGGCTCGCGCTCGCGGGGTTCTCGAGGAGCTGCTGGCGGGCCTGCCGGGCAGGGCTGAGAATCCGCGCCTGCGTGCTGATCTGACCAAGGCCCTGGGCGCGCTCGACCAGGTCGGAGCCGCGCACGGGACCGAGTCGCTGGAGAGCCATTCCCTCTGGTGGGCCCTTGGCGGCCTCGGCTTCGCAGCGATCAGCCTGGGGCTGGCGGTGTTCGGGAAGCGTGGCCGGGCGTTGCTGCTCGGGGGAGCCGCGCTGGCATTGGCCTGGTTCGCTCTGATAGAGCCTCAGCAGGCCGTGCCTCAGGGGGCGGCGCCTGACCCGCGTATGACCTGGGAGGCTGCGGCCGGGCGGCTGGCGGATAGCGCGCTCGTCTATCTGCGGGCGGGTCCTCGCGAGCTTGGCAGGCCGGGCTTCGCGTACGCTTCCTGCGCCGCTGACATCGAGTTGGGACTCGCCTTCGAAGACCTGGCCGAGGTGTTGGGTCCCGGGGCACGTCTCCAGGCGAGCCTGCTCGACGAGAGTACGGTGCATCTTCGGGTCTCAGAGGGGCTTGTAGTGCGCGAAGCCGCATTCTCCTGCCGGCTGTTGGGGGGCGAGATCTTTCTGACTGAGCGGCTGGACCGGGTTCCCTCAACAGAGCCAGAGCCGGGTGCTGGGGGCGAGGACGCAGCCCCGGCAGGCAGTGTGGATGCGCCCACCATTGTTGCGGCCTCCAGCCTGCTGCTGGTCCTACTGGCGGTTCTGATGAGTCTGCGGATGCCGCCCGAGCTCCGCGCCAAGAAAAAGGCGAAACCCAAGCCGGCAAAGCCGAAGCTTCCGGGGCATGCGACGACCAAGTTGGGGAAGGCGGTCGAGACGATGGGCAAGATGATCGATCCCAAGGAGGTCTTGAACGAGGAGTTCATGACCCAGAGCGGCGTCCATCGCTCACAGACGGGCCGCCATCTCCGGCCCAGTGGCAAGCACCCTTCCATGGGTACGTTGACCGGAAAGCACAATCGTTCGAGCGGGCGGCATCCATCCTTCCGCGTTGTCACGCGCAGGATGGACCGGCTCAGCGGCGATGCCTCTGAGGGCAAGCCGCCCTCGGGGCCCTCGGCGCGAGGCCGGACAGGCCGCTTCCGGGTGGCACGCGACACCTCGAAGCGCAATCCCACGGGCCGATTCCTCAGCGACGGGGGCACAGTGCGGCCGATACCGTTTTTTGAAACCGATACGTCTGATCAGGACGACGAAGCCTGAGGGCTCGCTACACCCAACCGGGCCAACACACTCGCGATGGCCTCCCGCAGAGCCGGCTCCGGATCGAAAACGCCCGGGTCGAAATAGGTCTGGGTGGCGAGCCCGATCACGATCCCGACCAACAGGCCGGACATGCCCTCGACATCGACAGCGCGGAAGCTCTGCGGGTGGCTGCTGATCAACATCGCTGACCAGCGCCGGTAGTTGCGATAGAGCTGCGCGTTGATCTCGCGGATGCGCGGCGAGCTCGGGATGCGGCCCCAGAAAGACAGCAGGATCCTGCCGGCCTCCGGGTGGTCGAGGAAGCCCTGCAGCACTGTGCGCAGGACGGCCTCGACCTGTTCGGCCGGTCCAAGGGGTTGGGCGCTCAGCGCGGCCAACCTGGCGTCGATCTCTGCGACTGCGCTGAGCAACACCGCCTCGACGATCTCGTCCTTGCCGCGGAAGTGGTAGGTGATCACGCCTCGGCTGAATTCCAGGCCCTTCTCGAGCGCGCCGATGGTCAGCGCCTCGAGTCCATCCTCGGCCACGATGCGGCGGGCCTGGGTGATGATCTGTCCACGCCGCAGGGCGCGAAGTCCCCCCACCGGACTCAAGGCGTCGCCAGAGCCGCCGCCTGGCGCTCTACCTGCAACCGCCGCCGCTCGCTCTCGGCATCGAGCAGCGTCAACTTGGGACCGTCCTCGCTCAGGAGGTCACGCACGCGGCAACCCAACGCTTCGCGTGCAGCGATCATGCCGGACATCGCCGCACCCATCACCCCGTGGCTGAGAGTGCTGGCGCCGCACATCAGCAGGCCAGGGAACTCGGTGCGCACGCCATAGGACAAGGGGCCGACCTGACTTCGGGTCTTGGCAATCCCGTAGAGGTTGCCGCGGGTCGACTCGCAGTAGTGCACATTGGTCAGCGGGGTCCCGAGTGAGGAGAAGACCACCTTCTCCCGCAGCCCGGGAATGCGGCGCTCGAGGCCTGCGAGCATCTTCTGTTCGAGCGCGCGCTTGACCTCGGCATAGCTCTCCGGACGTTCGTCGACTTTGCTGTTCTCCCAGCGCTTGTATGCGTCGTAGCCGACGAAGCAGAAGGCCTCCATCGTATGCACGCCCTTGTAGTCTTTGCTGGGATCCTTGAGCGTGGTCACGGTCAAGAACATACCGGGGATCTCGTCGAGCTCCGTGCTCCAGGGAGTCAGCCCCTGCTTGTAGATCCCGTCGACATCGCTGTTGCGGTACAGCCAATAGTTGCCGGAGTCGAGGCCCAACGCGTCTGGGTCGATCTCGGCCGCCAGGAAGAGGCTGAGTGCTGAAACAGAGTATTCGGTGCGGGCCAGTTTCTTGCGCAGCCGGCGGCTGAGCCTGTCGTGTCCGATCAGGCGGCGGAAAGTGACGTCAGGGTCTGCGTTGCTGATGACCGTGTCGGCGCGCACCTCGGTGCCGTCAGCCAACTTGACGCCGATCGCACGTCCGCGTTCGAGCAGAATCTGCTGCACAGCCGTGCGCACATGAATCTTGCCGCCTGCCTTGCGCAGCGCCTTCAGGTGCGCCCGGGGCAGGGCACCGCCACCCCCTTTGGGATACCAGCCACCATTGAAGTAGTGCGAGGTGATCGCGGCATGCACCGGAGCGGAGACCTGGGAGGGAGGAAGGCCGTGGTCGCCCGACTGACCGGCGAAGACCGCGCGCAGTTTCGGATCACGCACATAGTTGTTGATCAGGGCCGCGCCGCTCTGCCAGCCCCAGCGCAGCAGCGACCGGGCACGCCATGGCAGGGTCAGGAGGTCGAGGCCCGAGGTGCTGGAGAGACCTGTCAGGCCCGCCTCGATACCCTCTACCGCGTCGAGGTAGCCCTGGATACCCCGTGCTTCTTGGGGAAAGCGGGTCTTCAGCACCTGGGCGAAGGCTTGCTTGCCCTTGGGGATGTCGAATCGTTCGTCGTCGACGTAGATGTGGTCGAAGCCCTTCGGGTTCAGCTCGTAGAAGCTGAGGTCGGCTCCGAGTCCGAGGCCTTCATAGATCTTGCGCAGCCGGCCGCCTTCGTGCAACTCGCCGAGATAGTGCACTCCGGGGCTGAACTTGTAGCCGCCCAGCGGGAAGGTGTGGCACCAACCACCTGGCAGGTAGTGCTGCTCAAAAACGAGCACCTTCTTGCCCGCACGCGCCGCGGCCACGGCCGCCGCCAACCCACCGGCTCCCGAGCCGATCACCACCACATCGCAGTCCCGCATCACTTGTCTCCTTACCAGGTTTGATGGAGGGATTATAACGCACGTTGGAAAATTGCAACACCCGTTATAATTCCAGCTGCAGTTGTTGTGGAGAGGCTCGGTTTCGGGCTACCCTGCGCGTCCACAAACCACTTGCAGCGCTTCTGACTATGTCTGGCAACATCTCCCGAGGTCGACTTCCAGGAGTTGTTCGGTGTCCAGGAAACCGAGTCTGGCGGTGAGCTCGAGGGCTTCAAAGAGGTGCCGGCCGTGCAAATGGAGTTGCTATCGGCGCTCTACAAGCGGCCGTCGCCTGCTGTCATGCCCTGGGCCGACTGGGTGCGGCGCATCGGCCGACGCGTCAGGGGCTGGCGGGGCTGGCGCTGAGAGGCCGCCAGGAGCGTTCAGTCTCGTGCACGCAGTTCCGCGGCCTGTTGACGGTCCCGTTCGGCAGCCTCCAGATCGCCCAGATCCTCATGGGCCAGGGCCCGGTTCTCATAGGCAAGCGCGAACTCCGGATCGCGCCAGATAGCCTCGTTGTAGTCGGCCAGTGCCTTGGCTGAGTTGCCCTGAGAGTACAAGGCGACCGCGCGGTAGTTCCACAGAGTCGCGTCTTCAGGGTCGAGCTCGACGGCCCGGCTGTAGTCGGCAACTGCCTCCTTGAGCTGACCCAGATCTTTACGGGCGATGCCGCGGTTCTTCCACGCGACCACATAACCAGGGTCCAGACGCAGCGCCTGGCTGTAGTCAGCGACCGCTTCTTTGAGGGAACCCAGCTCGAATCGGGCCACACCCCGATCGTTGAAGAGCTCCTTGTCTTGCGGGAGCAGGCGCAGCGCTCGAGAATAGTCGGCGATCGCGCGCTCCAGGTCCTGGGAGTCGTGGTAGGCGCTGCCGCGGTTCTTGATGGCCAGCCCAAAGGCTGGGTCGAGCTCGACAGCCTTGGTGTAGTCTGCGATCGCCTCTTCATACATCTGCAGCGAATGCTTGGCGACCCCACGCAGATTGTACAGTCCCGCGTCACCTGGGCTCAGATGGATGGCCCGGGTGTAGTCGGAGATGGCTCCTTCGTCGTCCGACGCCCCGTGGCGGGCGACGCCGCGGTTCTTGTACGCCAGCGAGAAGCCCGGGTCACGCCGGATGGCCTGGGTGTAATCAGCGATGGCGCCCTCGCTATCCCCCAGGTCGTAGCGCGCTACGCCCCGGTAATTGAAGGCTTCGGCGTCGTCGGGATCGATCTGCAGGGCATGGCTGTAGTCAGCGATAGCCCGCTCGAGGTCACCCCGATCGCGCCAGGTCACTCCCCGGTTCTTCAGTGCCCGCGTGAAGCCAGGATCGAGCTCAAAGGCGCGGCTGTATGCATCGCAGGCCTGCTCGTACCGACCCAGATCGAAGAGAGTATTGCCACGATAGTTGTGGGTCTCGGGGTCTGCGGGATCGAGCTCTTGTGCACGGTCAAAATCGGCCAGTGCTGCTTCCAATTGATGCAGCGCGTCACGGGAGATCCCACGGTTCTTGTATGCCTGCGTAAAGGTGGGGTCCAACCTGAGTGCTTCGTTGAAGTCTTCGATGGCGGTCAAGTCGTCATCGAGCTCGGCGAGGGCGACCCCTCGGTAATTCCAATAGCTGGGCTCCTCTGGTGCCCACCGGAGCGCCTTGCTGTAGCTGGCGACTGCGCTGCTGAGATCGCCCAGTTCCCGTTGCGTGATTCCCAGGTTGGCCCAGTAGTTGGCTTTCTCTGGCGCGCACTCGGTGGCCTTCAGGAAGTCGGCGTGGGCCTTTTCGGTCTCATCCAGTCCATAGTAGACACAGCCGCGCTCGTTGTAGGCCTCGGCATCCGCTGCCGCGACCGCGATCGCGCGGCCGTAATCGGCCAGGGCAGCTTCAGAGTCCCCAAGTTGGCGGTGCACCCAGGCGCGGTTCTTGAAGGCGAGCGCATATTCCGGATCGCAGCGGACGGCCTCGGCGAAGTCGCGCAGCGCACTCTCGAGGTCTCCGAGACTCAGCCTGGCGATGCCGCGGTCGTTGTACGCCAACGCGAAGTCGGGATCGAGCTCGATCGCCTGGCTGTAGCCACGGATGGCGGCCTCGAGATCACCGGCGTTGTGCTGGGCCTCGGCGGCCTCGTAGTGCTCCTGGGCTGTCTGTTGCGCGGCCGCGATGCCCGCGAGCAGCAGTATCAAACTGAGACGTTGCATGGAGAATCCTCTTCGAGGTAGATCTCGATTGTAGATTCTCGAGAGTCTCCGGCACGCGCAAATTCAAAAGTTCTGGGTCGTGGCACTAGTGCGTGCGGCGGGCTTCCATGCGTTTGCGGTGCAGTTGGCGGTAGAGCTCGAGATCCTGCGCGCTGGCCAGGACCTTGAGGACGGTCTGCCCGATCAAGACCATGTCGCCGCCTACCAACAGACCCTCGCGGCAGCGCCGGCCGTTGATGAACAGACCGTTCTTGCTTCCCAGATCGCGGATGCGCACGCTGCGTCCTTGCCTGAAGAGATGGGCGTGCCGGCGGCTGGTGCCGTCGTCTGGGCTGCCGATACGCAGATCACACGTGTGCCCGCGCCCCAGCAGCAGCCCCCCTTCGGGGATCATCACCACATCTCCGATGGCCCCTCCCGCGAGGATCAGCACCGCACGCGGCACCCGAGGACGTTTGAAGCTCGCGCCGGGAGTCTTTGGCATCGCAATGACGGCTGTGGAACCCATGGTGCTCTCCCTGTCGCGGGCATCAAAAAGCATGCTGCAACAAGCATGCCTCTTGTTCGACCTCTCTGGATCGCCATCGGCTGAGGCGTCGCCGAAAGGTGGGTGACGAATTTGGGCGATGCTTGAGCGACAATTGTCACTATGTGTGATTTCTGTGGGGCGGAGCCTCGCAGGGCTGTAAAGGCGATTGCATCGAAGCGCTTGGTTCGGGCATGATGTGCCGGAACAGGAATTCAGATCCTCGACGGGAGCCATCGACGTTGAAAACGCTAGCCATGACGGTGCTTGCTGTGTTGCTCGGAATGTTCGGCGGAATGGTCATCATGATGGGACTGCACTTTGCCTGCATGCCCTTCTATCCGCCGCCGGAGGGACTCAATGTGATGGACCCGGCCCAGGAAGCCCAGGTCCATGAGTGGATGAAGACTCTGCCCGATGGAGCCTTTGTGCTTGCGGGTCTTTGCCATTGGCTCGGTGCCGCCAGTGGCGCGGTGATCGCGATGCTGATCACGAGCCGAAAGTCCCTGATGCCGGCGGTCATCATCGGGGCGCTGTTTACCGTCGCGGGCACTGCCAATATCTTCTCGGTACCGCATCCCGGCTGGTTTCCCTACGTGGATATTCCTGGGTACCTTCTTTTTGCGCTAGTTGCGGGGAAGTTGCTGCTTCGAAAGGCAGATCCGGAGCCTGCTGCTGAAAAGTAGCTGCGCTCGTCTGGGTGCCCGGCCCTCAGTCTCCCCCGCAGGCGATCGCCACGCCGGCAGACAGGCACGCGTCGATGGCAGCGAGCGCCTGCTCGAACGGTACGTCCTGGGCGCACCGTAGCGCAACGCTGCTGACCGCGTTCGCCTCGACTTCGGCCTGGAGCAAGGCTCGCAAGCTGGCAACTGGTGATTCCTCTTCCCCGTCCGTGAGCGTCCCTCCGTCGATGGCGAACATCGGCTGCCCCTCGTCCAGCCAGAGGTCGACGACGCGATGTTCCCCGCTGAGGGAGGTTTGAAGAGCGGGCAGGACGCCCTCAAAGCCGTCGGTCTGCAACGCCGTCAGCAAGAGGTGCTGGATGCCGTTGTCCTCGCTTGCCCCCAGCACGTTTCGCAGGTGCTGCCACGTGCACCGGCGGTCCACCCGGAGGATCACGCGTAAGCGGGACAGGAAGCGGTCTTCGGCCCAGTCCATGCCAGCCAGGACCGCCTCCCGCTCGAGGATGTCATCGAAGACCTCCAGCTCGATGGTGTTTCCCGCCACCTCGAGGGTCCCATCCGCCGACAGGTTTACGACGATGACGCGCTCAGTGCCCTTTTCGAAATCGCCGGCAGCCTCGGACTTTCCCAACTCGATCGTACGCCCGATCGACTGGGCTTGCGTGACCGACATGCCGATCAGGAGCAGGAGCGACGCGTTGCGGAGGCAGGGTTTCATGGTGGTCTCCTCAGAGGGTTGCCACGCATCTCCCGCAAGGGGCGTTCCGTTCCTGCGCACCAGCGCGCGCGGTTGGATGGTGCAGTCGCCTTCGAGCATTTCGAGGGGGTCCGCAGCGCGCGCGAGCAGCAGGTCCGAGCCGGTTGTGGCCGCCGCACAAGCCGCGTGCTCTCCATGACGAGGGGCCGCTCTACCCCTCGATCACGCGACCGCGTTCGGGAAGGTCCGACCTCCGGATGTGCAGACGCACACGGCCATCGCGCACAACTTCACGCCGTAGCTCCGTCTTGAGGACTTCCGAAGCAATCCAACCCGCGGCATCCGGCGCGGCGGCGACGAATTCGCTGGCGCTGGCGCGGAAGATTTCAACCTGCTTGCTGTCGCGGTCGATCAGGATGGCTTCGCGCACTCCGAGGGCGAGGTAGAACGGCAGCTTTTGCCGGCTCTCATCGCCGGGCGACACGATCTCCAAGACCGCATCAGGCCCGCCTACAATCCAACCGCCTTGCAGAAGCCCGTAGCGCTCGGGACACAGAAAGGAGCGGTCGGGGACGCGGTAGTCGCTAGGAATCGCCTCGCCGAGCTGCTGCTGCGAAGGCACGCCGGGCCGCTTGACGCCGGTTTCTGGGAAGGTCTTTCCCAAGCAATCCGCTTCCCAATGAAGCTTCAAGTAGGTGCCCAGCTCGTCATTGAGCCTGCCGTGCTCGTGATGGGGCGGCGGAACCATGTGAAGCATCCCCTCCCACATCTCATCCCATCGGTCCAGCCCGTGCTGACGCCGGTGCGCGAGCAACGTCTCGGGAACCTCCAGCATCAAAGCGCGCATAACCTGCCTCCTGGTCACATCCCAAGCATACATGAACGCCCGGTCTCAGGTGTGTGTTTCTGCGCTCGCGAAGCCGAGCAGGACGCCGGATCTCCAGCTGCAGGCAGTGGATTGTGAGCTGGATCATGAGCTCTGTTGCGCGAAAACCCTTCTGCAGGGTGTCTCCAAAGAATCGAGTGGCCTGGACGGCTCTCGTGCAGGAGCCGTCAAGAGCGCCTCCGCGTCGCGCCGGAGGCCTTTGGGGCGGGGAACGCACGCCACTCCGCCCCGGCTCGTCCTGCGTTCAGCGAAGGTGTGGAAGGGGCTGCGTCGCGGGTGTATTGAGGGAAAGAGTGTAAGAGCCATTAAGGGGCAGCTGCACAGGCTGCCCCAGCGCATTCCGGCCCGTCCAGCTGCCGTGGTGGCCGGCAGCCAGTACCAGGTCTCCGAGCTGCAGGCTTCCCTGACTGCACCGCCAACGACGAGCTGGGGCCTCGATGAGTCCCAGCTTGCCATCTGCCTCCAGCCTCAGCAGGCGGCGGCGCCCCTGCTGTTCGAGGTGGAAGTAGCGGGTTGCGGGCAGAAGGTCCACGCCCCTTTCCCGCTGTCCTATCTCGATCGGCATTGCGTCCTCCGACACTCGAGCTCGTCGTAGCCCCGTCGCGTCGCGACCGAAGCTCAGAGGTGAGCGGCGAGTGCACGTGCTCATGGTTGGGTTTTGTGGGCGCGGATGTAGGGATACTCATCCTACCAGCAGGCTCTGCTTGGGGTGCCCGGGTTGTTGTGCGCGCCTCGAAGACGAAGACGCTCTCGAAAAGCAAATGGACAACCTTGCTCTGGCATCGACGGGTCGCTGGCCACGCGGGTGCCACCACCCTCGCCTCCCCCAGGCCTTGACAACCCCGGCGCACGCCTGATGATTCCCAGCCCGGGCTGCCCCGCAGCCCCGCAACGCAGGCCCGCCAAGCTCGAGGCATGAAGGAGCGCCCGTGAGCCAGCCCGGCCTGTCCCCCTCCCCCTGGACCGCCCGCCGCGAGGTGTTGCGCGCGGCCTGGCCGATCATCCTGGCCAACGCCTCGACCCCCCTGCTCGGCCTGGCGGACACCCTCGTGATCGGCCACCAGGGCAGCGTAGAAGAGCTCGGGGCCATCGCCCTGGGCGCGCTGATCTTCAACTTCGTGTACTGGGGCTTTGGCTTCCTGCGCATGGGGACGACCGGCTTCGTCGCCCAGGCCGCCGGACGCCGGGACGAGCCAGAGCTCCGCGCCAGCGTCGTGCGCGCCCTGCTGGTGGCGGCGTGTGTCGCAGGCTGCCTGCTGGTCCTACAGCGTCCCATTGCATCGCTCAGCCTCGAATTGCTGCAGGCCAGCCCAACGGTCGAAGCGACGACCGACGCCTACTTCCGCATCCGCATCTGGGGGGCTCCGGCCAGCCTGGGGCTGTTCTGCTTGATGGGGTGCCTGATCGGCCTGGGCGCCTCTCGGGAACTGCTGCTGTTGCAGCTGCTGCTGCAGCTGCTGCTCAACGGCAGCAACATCGCTCTGGATGTCTTGTTCGCTGGGGTCTACGACCTGGGCGCGCAGGGCGTGGCCCTGGGCACCGTGCTCGCCACCTGGCTCAGCCTGTTGTGGGGCTTGCGGATGGTGGCGGCGCGGGTGCGTGCCCGGGCTCCCGAGCTGCCCCTGTTCGACGGGCCACGCGTCCTCTGTATGTCCGCTCTGCGCGCGACCTTTGCGGCCAACACCGACATCATGCTGCGCACGATCCTGTTGCTGGCCGGCTTCGCCTGGTTCACCAATCTGGGGGCGCGCTTCGGCGACGCGGTCCTGGCCGCCAACCACCTCCTGCTGCAGCTCGTGTCGTTCTGCGCCTTTTTCCTCGACGGCTTCGCACATGTGGCCGAATCCCTGGTCGGGCAGGCCAAGGGCACCGGGCAGCAGGTCCTGTTCGACCGCGCCGTACGCCGCACCAGCGAGCTGGCGGTGGCCACCGGCCTGGCGCTCGCGCTCGCGGCGCTGTGCCTGACCGGGACGCTGGCCGGTCTGTTGACCGACCTCCCTGCTATCCGCACGTTGGCCGAGGACCGCAACCTCGAGCTCTCGGTCTACATCGCTCTGTCTCCCTGGGCCTTTCAGCTCGACGGCATCTTCATCGGCACCACGCACACCCGCGCCCTGCGCAATGCCGCGGGTGCCGCGCTGCTGGTCTTTCTGGTGCTCAGCCTGCCGTTGGCGGGCAGCTATGGCAACACGGGGCTCTGGTGGGCCTTCGTCGGCTATGTGCTGGCGCGGGGGTTCTTCCTGGCCATCCTGCTGCCCGGGCTGCGGCGGACTGTCGTGCAGCCTGCAGCTGCGGCTTGAGCCGCGTTCCCGAGAAAAGAGCGACGGCTCCACACGAACGAGCAGGGAAAGCCAGACCATGGGCGTACAGGTCGAAGACGTCCCAAGAAGGCGGCGTCGAAAGTGGACAGCCGTGAGGATCCCGGATTGCAAGAACAATGGGCAACCCATGGCCAGCTCTTGGGTCGGCTCGACTCAATGGGGGTGGCGAGAGGAGGGCATCGGCTGGTGTGGGGAGCGATCGTTGCTACCATTGGTATGCATGGAAGAGCAGAGCCAGGGAGCACCGACATTTCCACTTTGGTTGAGCTGTGGTTTGAGTGCACGATGGTCGGCAGGATTTCCTGCGGCGACCTTCATGGCAGCAACCCCTGCGGTGACATCGAGCTGGCCGCCCTCCCGGAGATCGTCAGCTTCCTACGCTTGACGGAACACATAGAGCGGCCACAGCTCCTCCAGCTCGCCGCCAAGCAGGACCCGAAGTGGAATCCGAGCCTCGTCGAGGACGAGCGCTGGGAGCTCAGGCGGCAGGGGCAGCGTCGAGGCATCGCTAAGCTCGTCGTAGACAAACAGAACTGGGCCTTCTGGGAGTGGCGGGGCGAGTGGATCGGCCCCGAGCCAGAGCCAGTCCAGCGCTCCCTGGCGGAGCTGTTGCGGCAGCTGCGAAGTGCGGCGGGTACGGTGGCTCTCGACTCCGTACTGCAGGACTTTGCCTCGGCGCCACCCGGTGCCGTGCCGGCTTTGGAGGCAATGCTCGAAGAACGCGAGGCGGCGCTTCGAGTGGCCGCCGCCTCGGCCCTCGAGCGCATGGGAGAGAAGGCCCTGCCAGCACTTCCCAAGCTCGGCCGCCTATTGACGGATCGCTCGAAACTCGTCAAGACGGCTGCCCTCCAAGCGCTCTGGAGGATCGGCCCGCCCTCGGCTCTGGCTGGCCTGGCGAAGGTGGTCGCCCGCAAGCTGCGAGACCGCGACAATGTCATCCGCGAGTCGGCTCTACGGCTGCTTCGGCACATGGGGCCAGCGGGCATCGGCGGCCTCTCCGAGCTTGGCAAGGGCCTCGAGCATAAGAGCGAGGACATCCAGGTCTCTGCCGCCGAGGCCATCGGCTATCTCGGGGCAGCAGCGACCTCGGCGCGCCCCAGCCTGGAAGCTCTGGCAGCCAAGGGCGGGCGCTGCGGCTATGCGGCGCGCCAGGCTCTTCAGAAGTTCTCTTCGCCATCCATCGACCGCCTCCTTGCACCCCTGACCTCCAAAGAGGCCAACACGGCTGAAGTCACACTGTCTCTTGAAGGTCTGGAGGAACTCGAAGCTTCGGGCGAGCTTGAGCAGGAGCATCGCAGGCAGCTGACGGCCGCCCTGCTCGCCCTGCTCGAAGCCGACCCTGAGGCCTACTACGGGCAACCCATGGAGCTACTGTCCCAGGTCGCCGACGAGCGGGCGGTTCCCCTGTTTCGGCGGGCGCTAGGGGAAGCCACCGACCCTGATGGTGCGGCCAGCTACGCCGCGAGAGGTTGGTATCGACTCGAGCCGGAGAGGTGCCTCGAAGGGATCATCGAGCGCCTTCGGGAGAGAGAGGCAGGGGCGGCGGAGCCGCTTTGTTGTGCCTTGAGCGACCTCGTCGACCAGTCAGAGCTCTACTACTTCAAGACCAGGTCCGGCATCCGCCCTCCACGCTCCGACCAGGATCGCGCGACGATTCGAGACCGATGCTTGGATTGGTGGAAGGGCCATCGCAGGCAGCCCGACCAAGCCTGAACCAGTGCCATTTCCAGGCCCGGCCGACCGGAGCCAGAGTCAAACCGGTTATTCGTGCTGCCCGGGACGCTGACCGCGTTGAGACGCGCGGGCAGGCTATGGGTCCGGTAGCGCTTGAAGGCCGGGAGCTGCGGGATGCGCTCGCGCGCGGGCCGCCGTTGAGAAGATCGTTGCAGCGAAGGCGGTCGGCGAAACAACCAGCAATGCACCAGCAAGGGCCAAGGCAAAACCCCGCTGCCCTGAAGGCAGCGGGGTTCTGGTCATGGGCAGGGTTGGATTCGAACCAACGTAGGGAGACCCAGCGGGTTTACAGCCCGCCCCATTTGGCCGCTCTGGCACCCACCCGACGGTCGGAAGTATAGGGAGCCCTTCGCCACCATTCAAGAGGAATTTTGCCACCCTCCCCTGCGACCGCTGGCTGCTTTGCTGCCGGGCACGGGCGTGCTACACTCCGGGCCTTGTAGCCCACGCCGTAGCAAAGGAGAGGCTTGTGTCCGACGTGATCACAGCGTTCGCCCCCGCCAGCATCGCCAACTTCGGACCCGGCTACGGCGCCTTTGGTCTCGCGTTGGACGCGCTGGGTGATCGCGTGTCGGCCCGCGTGCTCCCCAACGAAGACGTGGTGCGCATCGTTGAGATCCGCGCTGACGACGGCTTGCTGCCCGTCGAGGCGGCCAAGAACACCGCGGGCCTGGCTGTCATGGCCCTGCGCGAGCAGCTCGGCAAGGTCGCGGGCGTTGAGCTGTTGCTCTGCAAGGGAGTGCCCGCCAGCAGTGGGCTGGGAAGCAGTGCGGCCAGCGCCGTGGCCGCCGTGGTGGCGGCCAACGCAGTGCTGGGGCGGCGGCTGAAGAAGCCGGAGCTGCTCGCGGCCGCCTGTGCTGGAGAGGTCGCATCCGCCGGTGTGGCCCACGGCGACAATGCTGCGGCCAGCCTGCTCGGGGGCGCGGTCATCTATGATGCGCAGGGTCCTTTGCTGTTGCCCGTGCCGACGAATCTCTGGTTGTGTGTCGTCTGGCCGGGCTTTGCTATCCCGACGGTAGATTCCCTGGCCGTCTTGCCAGATCTTCTGCCGCGTGGCGACGTGGTCTACAACCTGGCGAACCTGGCCCGGCTGGTCGACGCCTTCCATCGGGGAGACGCTGCCGCGATTGGGGGGGCGCTCCGCGACAAGCTCTCTGAGCCCTACCGGCTCAAGCTGATTCCGGGGGGCGAGCTCTTGCGGGAGGCGGCTTGCAGCGAGGGAGCCACGGGCTGGAGCATCTGCGGCTCGGGGCCCGCTGTCGTCGCCAGCGCCAGCTCGCATGCGGCGGTCTGTGCGGCCTCGAAGGCGATGTGCAAGGTGCTTGAGAACGCCGGCCAGCGACCGCAGGCATGGGTCTTGCGCCCCGACTCGCATGGCGCCCACTTGTTGCCGCCCGCGGAGGTGATCCCCTTTCCGGACGCGCTGTAGGCCGTCCCGGGGCTACGGCTCTTCCCGCTGCCAGGCTTCTCGAAGCTGCTCGAGCACTGCCAGCTCGTGGCTGATCTTCAGGCTCTGTTCGAAGCTCTGGCGCATCAACTGATAGCGACCCTGCGCGGCCAGCTCTTCGGCCATGCGCCGCAAGGTCTCGAGCCGCTGACGCAGCTCGTGCTCCCGTGCCTGGTTGTGCGCGAGCAGATCTTCGCGCAGGCGATGTGCTTCGGTCTGCAGCTTCTCCGCCTCGGCGGGATCCTTCGTGCGTGCGAGGCCCGCCAAATCGGCCAACCCCAGGCTCAGCTGCGCGCGCAGGTCGATGTCCTGCGGAGTCGCCCCCAAGAGCTGGCGGCGCAGCGCGATCGACTCGCGCAGCGCCGCTTCCTGGTCTGCGCTGGCGCCCTGCTGGGCACAGAGCTGCGCGAGCTCGACCAGCGAGCTGACCAGCTCGCGGCGCACAGCCTGGTTGTCGACGTCGGCCAACACCTGCCGCAGGCCCGCGGCCGACGCCTCCAGCTCGTGACGGGCCGCTTCGAGCTTGCCCTGCTGTGCAAAGACCTGGGCGCGCAAACGACGGCAACTTGCCCTCAGGGGAGAGTCGGCCGGCAAATGGACCGCCAGCGCCCAGGCCTCATCGAGCACCTGGCCCGCCTGTTGCCAGTCTGCCAGGTTGGCGCATAGCTGACCCTGCCGCATCAGCGCCAGGCAGAGGTTGCGGTCGACCTCAGCGCTCTGTCCTTTCAGCTCTTGGCCGATCCCGCGCGCGATACCGTAGGTGCGCAGCGCCTGGTCGGGGCGGCCGACGCCTTCGAGGTGCAGGCCGCTGCGCAGCAACGCCAGCGTCAGCCGCTGCCAGGAAGCAGGCTCTGCGCGCAGAGCCTTCAGCATTGCGTGGGCCTTGGCGAAGTCTCCGAGCGCCTCCTCTATCGCGAGGTCGACCTGCAGCCGTAGCTCCGCCAGGCGGATGGCCGCTTCGGCTGCGCGCAGGCTGGGTGTGCCTGCTTGCCTGTCGAGGCGCTCCATCTCGTCCCAGCCCTCGCGGCTGACCTCGAGCAGAGCGCGCGCGGCGGCTTGGCTCTCGGTTGTGCCATCGGCGACCAGCTGGGCGATCACAGTCTCGGTCAAGCGGTCGAGGACACGGCCGGCGACCGCACCGCGTTGTTCGGCGAGCTGCCGCTCAATCTCTGTGTGCTCCCGTTCATTGGCGATCTCGAGGTTCTTGAGTCGAAGCATCCACAGGCCCACCACCAGGCCCAGCGCAATCAATGCCAGCGCAGCCATCAGCCGGCGGCTCAGCCGCTCGGCACGCACCTGGGCACGCTCATGCTGGTCGCGGGCCCGCTGGATTCCCGCACGCAGAGCGCGTGCCTCCGGATGGGCTGCGTCCAGGCCGGAGACCTGCACCTCGGCCAGGCCGAGGTCTTCGTATTTGAAGGCGGCGCGTGCAAAGCTCAGCCGTGCCTGCTGCACGCCGGTGTCCGCGCGGGAGTTGCCGGACCACAACCGCAGCGCTTGGCTGAAGCCCGCGACGGCCTGCGCGAAGCTGTCGTAGAGCCGGCTGCGGGCGACGCTGGACAATTTGTCTGCCCGCAACACCTGGTCGCGGCTGCGCCCGAGTTGGAGCTCGGCCGCCTGGCAGATCTCGAGACTCTCGCGATGGCTCAGGAACGCGCGCAGCGCGTGCTGGAACGCGCCCCCGTCGGCGTAACGGGCCTCGGGATCGCGTTGCAGAGCGCGCTGGCAGATCAGGCGCAGCTCGGCGGGAATCTCGGGGGCAAACTCCAGCGGTCCCCCCCGCGACGCCCGCAGCACCACTTCGACAAAGCCTCCGCTGCCGTGCGGAGTGTCGCCGGTCAAGACTTCGTAGAGGATCGCCCCCAGCATGTATACGTCGGTCCGTGGGCTGACCAGATCGCCCCTGCCGTCGGCCAGCTCGGGCGCCATGTAGGCTGGAGTGCCGCATGGGCTGCGGATCGCGGAGCAATGCCGAAAGCCCAGCTGCTCACCCTTTGCAGCGACGCTGACTGCCAGGCCCCAGTCGACCACCAGCACCTCGCCGAACTCCCCGACCAGCACGTTGGCGGGCTTGAGGTCGTTGTGGACGATGCCTCGGCTGTGCGCGAAGGCCACCGCGTTGCAGGCTTGAAGGAGCGTCTCTAGATGCTCCGCCTGCGCCTCGGGGCGCTGCGCCAGGGCCTCTTTCCAGCTGCTGCGCCCGACCAGCTTCATCGCTAGCTGCAGCTCACCCTCAGGGGTGCAGGCCAGCTCGTAGACCGGCACGATGTTGGGATGCTCGAGGGAGCTGGTCAGCAGCGCTTCGGCGAGGAAATTCGCCCGTGCTTGTAAGCTGCTGGCTTCGGAGTCCTCTCCGGCGCTGGGCCGCAGCTTCTTCAGTGCAACGTCGCGACGTAGACTCTTCTGGCGGGCACGGAAGACTTCACCCATCCCGCCTTTGCCGATCAGCTCGGCGGCTTCGAAGTTCGAGGCCAGGGGCAAGCCCGTCAGGTCGGGCTCGTCCAGCTCGAAGCCAGCAGGCCGGAAGGTCGAACGGGTATCGAGCTTGTCCAGGGGACGGCTCCCCAGCGTCCCCTGCCAGCGTTCGATCAAGCTGTCGCGTTCGGCGTCCAAGCATCGCCCCCCGGCTCCGGCAGGGTACTCGATCCGGGCGCGTTGCGCAGCACAGGGTTACCAGGCGCAGCGGAAGCCGACGGCGTCGTACCCCTTCGATGGGTCGACGGCCACACGGGAACCGAGCGTGACTTTCCCCAGCTCCTCTATGGGAGTCGCGAAACTGCCGCCCTTGACGACCTGGTTGCTGCCGAGGCGGGTGCTCGTCCACTCGGCGACGTTGCCGAGCATGTCGTAGGCCCCGCACCAACTCTTACCTGCCGGGTATTTCCCGACTGGTTGGGTCGCTACATCATAGCTGGCCCAATGGCCGAGGAGCGCATTCTCACTGGCCTTGTCCGGATTGTTGCCCCATGGATACCAGAAACCCTCGGGACCGCGGCCCGCAGCTTCCCACTCGGCTTCGGTCGGCAGGCGCTTCTTGCGCCAGGCCGCGTAGGCTTCGGCGTCGCTCAGCGAGACATTGTGTACCGGATGCTGCTCCAATCCGGTGGGAGCCTCGCGGCCCTGCCAGTGCGTTGGAGGCTGGAGCTCTGCGCCTTCCTGGCTGGCCAGAAAGGCCGCGTACTCGGCGTTGGTCACTTCGTAGGGATCGATCCAGAAGTCCTTCTCGATCGTGTGCTTGTCGCCCCCCACCGCGTAGCGGCCAGCGGCGACCTTGAGCATCCGCGTGTCCAGAGGCGATTGCGAGTCGGGCTTGCAACCGACGGCGGCGAGCAACAGGGCCAGAAGAAGATGGCGGGACATGATGGGTCTCCTCAAGAGTGTCCCATCCTGACACCGCTGCAGAAGACCCTATTCAAGAGGAATCACACAAAAGACCAGCGCCACCACCGCGGCCGGTCCGTAGTAGGCGCGCAGCGCCGCGTCCGGGTTCTCGAGCAGTCCAGTCAGCAACGCCAGCAACAGCGGCGCCCAGACCAGCATGCGCGCCCTGATCAGGGTCCTGGCCGCAGGCCGCGGGCCGCCGGCCTTTGGCAGAGGCAGCCCCGCGGCCCTGCGTTCTTCGTCCGCATCGCCTGCTTGTGCCCCGCGTGCGCCGAACACGCGGCGCTGCAGGCGTCCTCCGAGCAGGAAGGCCACGGGCAGCAGCGCACCGAGCGCCAGTGCCTGCTCGGCAGTCATGTACCAGCGGAAGTGTTCGAACAGCAGCTCTTCCTGCAGGAACCAGCAGAGCCCCGCGTAGGCGCACGCGGCCGCCGCCATCTGCTCGGCGAGCTGCAAGCGCCAGCGGCGCGCTTCGGCGGGGCCTGCCAGGAAGATGCCCAGCAACAGGGTCTGCACGGGAGGCTCGTGCAGCTCGAAGTAGCTGAACGCGTGCACACGGAAGCCGACTTCCAGGCCCGCGAACCAGATGTCCAAAGCGGTCCAGATCAACGCAAACAAACCCAACAGCGGCAGGCGCAGCCACGGGCGACCGGAGCGGCTGGCGTCGCAGTAGAGCAAGCAGGCGAGGCCGAACAGGCCGCTGCCCAGGGTGGCGGCGAAGAGCTTACTGAGGGGCAGCTCGAGGAGCGCCCCGGCGAAGGCCAGCGCCAGCAGCGCGCAGGGGAGCCCTCCGCCCAGCGCCGCCCGCAACAGGCTGCCGTGCAGGCTGGTCTTGCCGCGAGGCTCAATGTCGAACCAGGCCTGGCGCGCGGACATTGATTGCCTCCGTTGCAGTTAGACTAGAGTTTGGCGGGGGGGGTGGGCGGGGGGGCG
>JAJDCP010000065.1 GCA_029260765.1 Planctomycetota bacterium | reverse complement strand
GCGCCTCGCGGCCCTGATCGAACGTTTCGGTGCCGGGCAGGTGACGACCCGCGAGCGCGATGGCCGGCAAGAGCTGCTGCTGAAGACCCTGCCCGAGCTCCGGGCGCAGTTCGAGGACGACGGCTTCGTCCTGATTCCCGGCGAAGAAGTGACCGGCCACTTCGGCGACGCCGAACTGCACATCAATGCGCTCAACACCGAGCAGGTGATCATGCCCGGGCGCGGGGCGGGGCTGCGCGAGAGCCTGCAAGCCACTCTCGACGCCATCAGCGCAGAGGGAGAGCGTCTGGGCCGTCCTGTGCTCGGGCATATCAACCACCCGAACTACCAGTGGTCCCTGACCGCCGAAGACCTGGCTGCCGTGCGGGGTGAGCGCTTTTTCGAGGTCTACAACGGGCACCGCTCGACCTACAACTGGGGCGACCCACACCATGCGAGTCTCGAGCAGATCTGGGACCAGGCACTGAGCCTGCGGCTCGGCGAGACTCCAGGGGCCGCCGAAGCCCTGCTGTTCGGCCTGGCCAGCGACGACTCGCACAACCATCACGGCACCGACCAGCACTCGAACCCGGGCCGGGGTTGGGTGATGGTGCGGGCCGCGGAGTTGAGCGCCGACGCCATCGTCGCCGCGCTGCGGGCGGGGGAATTCTACGCCAGCACCGGGGTCGCTCTGACGGCCTTCTCGGCCGATGCAGAGGGGTTGCGCGTCGAGATCCAGGCGGAGCCCGGGGTCAGCTACCGCACGGAGTTCATCGGCACCCGACGCACGGATGGGCCGACGCCTGTCGGCGAGATCCTGCAGGCCAGCGATGCGAACCCGGCGGTCTACCGCTTTGCTGGCGACGAGCTGTACGTGCGGGCGCGGGTGGTCTCAGACCGGCTGCAACCCAACCCCTTTGCCGAGGGAGACTTCGAGATGGCTTGGCTGCAGCCGGTGCTCGGCCCAGCGCCGGACTAGCAGACTGCTATTGCATCGGCCCCGGGAGTTGGCTCAACAGGCGTTGGTAGGCGGCGAGCGGCACGGGAGCAAGGGTGCCATCAACCAGCAGGTCTTTTCCCTCGAGCCAGATTCCCACCGCGACTCCCTCTGCTGTGGACCCGGCGCCCAGGGCCGCAACGAGCCGGTCTGGTTCTCCGCCAACGTTGGGCTGAGGAACGTGCGTCTGTGGACGATCTGCGGAGTTGGAGTGGACTGCCGTGGGCGCGCGAGCGCCCCGGGGGGTTCTGGACGGCCTGATCCGCTTGGCCCCCGACATCGTTCGGTCTGGTCCTGAGACCTTTAGCGTTCTCACTGGATCAAGCTTCACTGTGCATGGGTCTTTTGGGCACGGCCTGGGGGTGTTGTGGAAGGTCTGGTCCTGGGAATGGACGGAGAAGACCGGTGTCGGGCATTCGGGGAGCGCGGGGGCTCATTGCGACAGGGGAGCGGGGATACGGGTATTGTGGGCTTGATCGGGGCGCTGGAAGAAGCGATGAGATCCGGGGGATCGACGGGGTGTGTGGGCTCCTTGCCAGTGTGATTGCGCAGGTTGATGCGGTGGCTCGCCCGGTTCCGAGTCCGGTTCGGATCCCGGTTCCGAGTCCGGTTCCGGGCCCGAGTCCGACCCCGATGGGCCGAGGACCGTGAAGACCGAGGACCGTGAAGACCGAGGACCGTGAAGACCGAGGACCGAGCTTGGTCTTCGATCGCGATGAGACTGAGAGCTTCGTCCTTCGGGCATCGTTCGCCAGCCGGGAGCTCTGGCCTTTGTTGCTGGGTCTTCCTCGGCAGGCATGATCGATTGCGCAGCGCAGTCGTTTCAGGGCTCGGGGGCTGATTCGTGCAGGGCAATCGACCTGGCCGGAAGCCCACACGGTTCTAAGCCGCAATGCATTCGTGGCGCGCATCGCCATTCGGGCCGTGTCGAGCTTGGCGACGACCTATCCTGGCGGAGTAGGCCGGCTTGGGTCTGAGCGTGGTCGCTCTGCGAGTGTTACTTGGGGGCTATGGTCGGTTTCCCCCTCCGATCGGCATCGAGGTCTTCGAGCGGCCGAGCCCGTCTGGCTGACCGCGTGCGGCCTGAGCGAGTGGGCCGCACTTTGTCCACGGCGCCTCGGTGCGCACTCCGCTGCGTTCGGCCCGGCAGACATCGACCACCGATCTTTGCACGCAGCCCGAACCTTCGGGTCGGATTGATGGATGCAGTCGCTGTGCGTTCTGGGGCTTTCGAGCCCTCCTCAGGCTTCTGGGCCGCAAATCCAAACGGCTTCGCACCCTCAAGTCATCCCTGTGTGGCGCGAGCACTTGTCCCCGGTCGAGCTTGTCGAGCGCCGCCCCAGGCGGAGTAGGCCGGCTTGAGTCTGAGTCTGGCTGCTCCGCGAGTGCAAGTTCGGGGCTATGTTCACCTTCCTGCTCTGGCCGACCTCGAGGGATCCGTGGTGTTGAGCCTCCAATGTCCGGCGTGTGCGGTGTGGCCGGACAACCGGGTGCTGGATCCTCGGTCCCCACGGTCCTCGGTCCTCGGTCCCCACGGTCCTCGTAGCTCGGCTAACGCGCTCGGGCGTCGGGCCGCGCCAGTCGGGGTCGGGGTCGCGATCGCGACCGGATCCGGCCACGTAAACATGACGGCCGCAGCACCAGCCGAAACCATGCCGAGCCGGCCGTTGATAAGACCTGGTGGCACCGCGCGCAGCGCGGTGATTCCGGAGCGGAGGTCCGCGGCTGCTAAGCAGCCGTGACCGTAGCGGCGGAACTTTGCGCCTGTTGTGCATCGGCTGACACGCGTGCCGGTTTTCGCCACGCTGGTCGTTTCGGCACTAGCTCGGTGATCGGTGTCGAATCCTACGGCGATTCTAGAGACTGCAGGTAGCGGCGGAGCAACGGCGCGTGGCCCTTAGGTACCCATTTCTCATCGTAGGCCAGGAGATAGCTGCGTAGCCGAGCTTCGTCACAATTCTCCCAATCAGTGATCAGCGTTGGGATGTTGTGAACTGCGTCGAGCAGGTCGGCCAACCGCTTTGCATCTTCGCTCGATAAGCCGCCGTGTTCTCCCGCCCAACCGATCAACCGTCCCTGAAGCAATGCGTGGGACACCACGTCCAAGCACGCGCTGAGATAGGGCTGTGGTGCAGTCGCCATAAGTCGCTCCGTGATCGTTGGTTCCTCGACAACGGTCGGCGCCACCACGCTGTTCCGGTGAGTGCGGCCTCCCTCTACGGAGGGTTCGTTTAGATTTCGCTAGCTGCTCGACGATGCTTCGAAACGAAGCCGGACGGCCGAATTTCGAACCCGTTCGCGAAACCCCCACACCGATTCGTCGGATCGGATCTTGGCATTTTCAGGTGTGAGAAACTCAGTTGTCAACGGCCACGTCAATCTGAACCGTTTTGGCCACGAGAAACTGAGCCACCTCACTCCAACCCAAACCCGAGCTACGCAATGGCCTCCGAAACCCCCTCACTAGGCAGTCGGCCTGGCCGAAGACCCAAACGGGCTTGAAACCGCAAGAAATGCGTAACGAGCAAGACCATACGGGCCGGGTTGGGCTTGTCGAGCGTGGTCCTCGACGGAGTAGGCCGGGTTGGGTCTGAGCCAGGCCACTCTGCGAATGCTACTTTGGGGTTATGATCGCCCCCCTCTCCCGACAGGCTTTGAGACGTCCAAGGTGCTGAGCCGGCGGTGGGGATTGCGTCGGCCTTCACCAAGCCAACCTACACCGACTGTCAGCATGCCTCCCTTCTCCAGTCCTCGATGCCTGACCTGGCCGACAGGTGCGTCGCTTCCGTTCAATCTCCAGCCCGGCGTCGAAAACCTCCATCCTCCTGCATCTGGCCCCCGCGGCCAACCTCAAGCACTTCGTGTCGGGCGAAGGCTGGCCGCGGGGGCCAGCCGCAGGAGGGACCAAGATGAAGTTTGAAGCCTTTGAGCTCTCGCTCGAGCTGATCGCAGCTCTGCGACCACTGACCGTCATACTCCGTCGCCACGACAAGGACCTGGCTCGGCAGCTCTGCCGAGCAGCCTCCTCGATCGCACTGAATCTGTCCGAAGGCAGCCGCCGGGCAGGCGGCGACCGTCTCCACAGCTTCCACCTCCGCCAGCTCCCTCGTTCCTCGGAAGCTGTCGATCGGCCGCTTCGCTGAGCAGCTGGCAGCGCCGAAGAAGTCGTCGCGGCACTGCGTGTCGCCATCGCCTGGCAGATCCTGCGGGCAGCAGATGCAGTGCAAGCCCTGGCGTTGCTCGACCGCCAGCAGGCGATGCTCTTCAGCGAGGCACGAGCGGCCGAGCGCAGCGAGGTCTGATCCATGGCCGCCGCGGCAGGCCCTGAGGGCCGGCCTTCGGCCGGCTCTCGCCTGCCCTCCGGAATCGGATATCGTTGAACTCGACTCTGCAATACTGTCTGGGCGCACAGCCCTCCAGCCCGGCGCGCCGCTTGCCCCGTTCCCAAATGCCTCAGAGACTTGTGACGCCAGAAACACTCAGGAGCGGCAGCAACCGGCGCGCCAGGCCTCCGGGTCGCCTTCGGCGACGCCCAGACTAATTCATTGGCGAAACTCTTTGAGAAGAAAAGACTTGGATTCGGTCGGCGCTGATTGACGACAGATACACGGGGTTCGGGTTGCGAGGTCGTATGGTTTTGGTTGCCGTGCGGCTTCTTGGGGTCGCTTCCGAGACGGATTCCGATCGCGATCGCGATGACCGAGGCGGATGACCGATCGGGATCGCGATCGCGATGGCGGGTGTGCGATGGTCCGACCCGGAGACAAGGGTTGCATCTCTTGCCGGCGGTGGCTGTCAAGGCAGTCGTCGCCTTGAGCCTCTGCTACTACAGCCAGGGCACCGTCCAGGTTCTTGACCCCAGTAGGGCTGGCTGCGGTGAGACGCGCGCGCGTCGAACGGGCCAGATTTCTAGCAGGCTGATGCCATCCTTGTTCCGCCTTGACCAGCGTCCGCCTCCCCCTACCATCGATGCGACTCCCTCCTCCCCAGAAGCACCATGACGTTCTTCGACAAGCTCCGTTCGCTCTTCTCGGACAACTCCCCGCGGCCGAAACGCCGCCGCCCGATCGGCAAGCAGGCGAAGAAGGCGGCGGCGCCGCCGCCCGAGAACCTCGACACCCGTCGGCAAAGAGCCCGCGTGCGGTTGAGGGGCGGTGACCTCATCGGCGCGATTGAGGATCTCGACACAGTGATTGCTGCCAAGCCGTTGCTGGGCGACGCCTACCTCGACCGCGGCAGCGCGCGGTCCCTGCTCGATCAGCAAGAGGAAGCGCTCGAAGATCTGAGACTCGCCATCGCGCTGCTTCCGTCTGGCCAGCTTCGCCTGGCGGCGCGGAACAACTGTGCGCTCGTCAAGGAGGCTCTCGGGGACATCAGCGGCGCACTGGCTGAGCTCGTGCGTGCGCGGGATGGCGGTTTCCCCCCGGCCGCGCAGGAGCTGGAACGGATCCGCGCGCTGGGAGGCCTGGAGCCGACAGCTGGCGAGCCGCTGGCGCCGGAGCCGGCGCAGGCGCGGGAGCTATGCGAGCGGGCGCGGGCCTGCGCTGCCGAACAGCCCTTGACCGCCCTGAGCTTGTTCTGTCAGGCCCACGACGCCGACCCCGCGTCTGCCGAGGCCTGCCACGGTATGGCACTGTCCTGGTACACGATGGAGAACCCCGACGCGGCGATCACGCACTTCAGCTGTGCGATCGAGCTGGCGCGCGACAAGCGCGGATTGCTCGCTGAGGCACTGTTCAACCGCGGCTCGCTGCTCCGTGGACGCGGACTCAAAGAGCAGGCGATCACCGATTGGGAGCGCTGCCTTGAGCTGTGTCGCGACCCCGAGGTCGGCTTCCCCGCCTTTGGCGAGCCGACAAAGAATGCGCTGCTGATCGACGGGCTGGCCGCAAAGCTCGAGGCCCTGCGCGCTGAGGACTGACAGGGCGGGGCTGGTAGGTGAGGATGCCACGCGCCTCGAGTGTGGAGCGCAGCGTGGACCCTGGAAACACCGACTCGTAGTCCTGAAAGCGTGGTTCAAGCGAACATTCCCCAGGTCTTTCGATCTTCCTTGGTCCCCTTGCTGTAGTCTTTCCACTCGGGCAAGGTGAGTGTGGTCTTCTGCGAAAACTCCGCACTGAGGACATAACCGGTGTCGCAGTTCATCTCCCCATCGATCATCTCGACCGCTTCCCATTCATAGAAGCCGTACTCCTTGGGGTTGATCAGATCCAGGGCCACTCTGACCGTGTGCAGTTCCTTCCCTTTGAGCTTGTTCTTCTTCTTGGGGTCTTTGATTTTGACCGTGATGGTTTTCCCATCGTTCGCCCCTCTTCAACCAATGATGGCGTAGGACAAGTAAAACACGCATCCGGTAGGCAGCAGAGGAACCGCGGGTGCAGTGCGGGAACCTGGAGCGCACCGAGCACGTGGGTCGTTCAGAGATCCCTCTATGGTACGCGTCCGACCATCTGCATCTTCCCGCCGAGCTGGCAATCCGAGAAGATCCTTCCGAAATGGAGGATCAGCATGCAGGCACCACCGACCGCAACCGAGAAACGTTATCGAGAGCTACTCAGTCGCCAGCTTGCCAGC
>JAJDCP010000064.1 GCA_029260765.1 Planctomycetota bacterium | reverse complement strand
CACGCATGAGTCGAGTCCGTCTTCTGTAGCGGCGCTCTGTGAGCGCCGGAAGGCGCTCTGGCAAAGGTCCCATCCAGATGTTCTGGGTTCACCATACGTGTCGATCATCTCGTCGGTCGTAGACCGACGCTACAGGCGGTTCTCAGCCGATCAAAGGCATAGACCCAACCTGCCCGAAGTCTCCGGAGCGAGGTCTCAACGAAAAGTTGACCATGTCAGGCACTCTGGACTCGGACGCTTCGCTTGCGGGAGGGGGTAAACCCCTCCCCTACATGAAGAAAGGTGAGACCGTTTCCTCAACGGCGCCGGTTGTACCACCAGAAGTAGCCCACCAGCCCAGCGATCACGGCCAGCGGTACGAACAGCCGCAGCCGCCCGGGCAGGAAACGCTGGAAGAAGACCAACGCCCCCACGATCCCGAGGCCGCCAACCACCAGCATCCAACGCGCGGGAGCCGGCCGCAGGTTCAGCAGCCGTTCGGCCACGGCCTCCGCATCCGGGCGCTCTTCCCGCTCATCCAGCAACTCGATCACCAGGCGATCCAAGGCGGCCGGCACATCGGGCCGGTAGTGGCTGGGCGGCCGCAAGCCCAGAGGCTTGGCCCCCGTGAGCATCTCGTGCAGCACGACCCCGAACGCGAACAGATCGTCTTTGAGATGCGGGGGCTTTCCTTCACGCCGCTCGGGGCTGAGATACTCGACGCTGCCCGCCACGGAGACGTCGTCGAGGCTCAGCTCCAAGCCATCTTCGGGCGTTTGGCTGCCGAGCCCGAAGTCAGCCAGCACGATGCTGCCATCGGTGCGTAACAATATGTTGGCCGGCTTCAGGTCGCCGTGCACCGCCCGCAGCCCGTGGGCATACCGCAGTGCCTCGGCAATCTGCCGCGCGACGCGCAGGACATCATGCAGGGGCATCCCCCGTGAAGAGAGATAGTCGCGCAGATCACCGGCCTCGACCAGCTCAAGCGCGATATAGGGAGGCTGCGCATCGGGCTGCCAGTCGAGCACCCGGGCGATGTTCGGATGCTGCAAGCTCTGCAGCAGGCTCCCCTCGCCGATCACGGTGTCCCGCATCGGCCCCCGGTAGAGCTTGAGGGCGACCCACGAACCATCGCCCGCGGCCGCCTTCCAGACCTCGGAGGCCCCACCCTCGCCGAGCTTCGCCTCCAGGCTGTAGGGGCCGACCTGCGTGCCGGCCTGCCAGCCGCTCATGGCTCGGAGGCCGGGCCGCTATCCTGGAGGATCTTCAGGTCGGCGAGATCCTGCAAGCTGCTGAGGTCGGTCCAGAGCGTGCCCGGTCCGGCGTAGCGCAGAAAGACCTTGAACCCCGGCGGCAGCTTCTCGGCGAAAGTGTAACGGGTGTACGCGTTTGCCCCACCCATCGCCGCCACATTCATCGCCAGGCGGCGGGAGGCCGCCTCGGCCAACATCTGCTGCACGCGCGCATCGGCGGCTCCGCGCGTCTTTTCCCGCATCGCATCCTGCTCGGCGATCTGTTGCTCGATCTCCGCGACCAGACGCTCGGTCTCGGCATGGATCACCGCTACCCGCTTGCTGCCGACTGCAAGAGTCTCGGCAACCAGACGTTCGGTGTTTGCCCGCACCTCGCGTACGCCCTTGACGACGTCCTCCTTCAGTCGCTCGAGCTCGTTGGCCACCTCGGTGGTCAGCTGCTCGATCTGCTTGGTGCGGACCTCTTCGGCATCGATCTTGCTCTGCTGGATCGGTGTGGCGATCACGTCGGGGATCTTGATGTCACGCACCAGGGCGATCAACACCTCGATGTTCTGTTTGCGCGCTTCGTCTTTGAGCCGCGCGGTGACCGCGGCCTGAAATTCTTCCCGCTTGTCGCCTTCGAGGAAGTCTTTGACCGCGAACTTCGAACCCTCAAGCCGGGCGATCGATTCGATGGCAGGCTTGAAGATCTTCGTGCCCACGCTCTCGAGATTGTCGGCGACCTGCTGCACGATGTACGGCACGTTCTCGGGCTTCAGGCCCCAGACCACAGACATGTCGAGCTCGATCTCATAGCCTTTCGACTGGAACTTCACCGCAGGCAGATAGATCTCGCGGTAACCGATCTCGACCGCCTGCACCTCGAATTCCTTCGGGTTCAGATAGTAGAGACCCGGCTGCAGGACAGTACGTTGGATACCCTTCTCGCCAGCCTCTGCCAGCTGCCCTTGCGCGCGCTCGCGGCCACTGCGAGACGTCACACAGCCCACGTATCCGGGCATGATCGCGACGGCTTCTACAGCCTCGACCTCGTAGGCATAGGGGTTCAAGCGGTAGCGCCCCGGAGTCAACGGCTGGCGCAGAATGCCCTTCTGGCCTTTCTCGGCGAGGAATTCTCCTGCGGGGAGCGGCATACCACTCTTCGACTTCACCACGCCCATCCAGCCGGGCGCGATATCGGTGACCTGCTTGAGCTCTGTGTCTTGCAGGAAGGGATTGAAGAAGTGCCGGCCTTCGGTGACCACATCCTCCTGGATACCCTGCACATCGGCAGACACAACCAGCAGGTTCTGCGGATCGGGATTCGGATCGCCGAACTTCGAAGTGACGACCAGGAACTCTTCAGGATCGACGGTCACGCGGCACACCAGCCACAACCAGCCGATCTCGTAGGCCGCAAACAAGACCACCAGGGCGCCGAGCACCCCAAGAATCAGCTTCTTCTTTTTCTTCGAGCCCGCGGATGGCTTCGGTTTTTCAGCAGTCGGCTCATCCGGCGGATAGGTGTCGGGAATCTCAGTCATCGGATGGGCCCTCCGGCTCGGTGGGAAGTGCTGAAGCGGCGGGCTCGCTCTCAATGGGAAGTGGGCCAGCAGGCGGAGTGCTAGCCTGGCCCCGCACCATCTCTTGCAGCAACTCGGCGAAAGGACCGTCGGTGTTGCTCAGCACGGAGTCTAGGCTGGGTGCCAACCTCGACAAGAACAAGTAGCGGCTGAACAGCTCACCGCCGCCAAACGCGGCCGCGGCCACTTCGAGACCCTTGGCCTCGGCCTGGTTCTGCAACATCATCACGGTCGAGTCCGCCCGCCCGTGAGCAAGCACCGCCTCGGCCTGGAAGACGGCAGCCTCGTACTGGCGCCGTGCCACCTCGAGGCGCTGCTCGGCCTCGGTGACGGCCACCCGTTGCAGCTGCTTCGCCATGGTCAGGTTGACCGCGACCTGCGCGGCAATGTCGACCAACTGCTTCTCGCGCGGGCCCAGCTCACGCTTCTCGGCCAGCGTCTTCTCCTGGACCTCGCGCAGCTTCTGTTGCTCGTACATCAGCAGCTTCTGCTGAGCCTCTTCGGCTCGCTGGATCGGTGCGCGGATGTTCTGGGGAATGTCGACTCCCGCGATGTTCACCGAGTGGATCAAGATGCCCTCGGCCAGGCAGTTGTCCCGCATGCCGAGGAAAAAGCGCGTCTGGAACTCCTCACGCGTCGTGCCCTCGATGAAGTCACGAGCCAGGCGCTTGGCCCCCTCGATGCGGCACAAAGAGCGGGCGTTGGGCAGAATCACCTTTTCGACCACGCAAGCGATGACATCATTGCGGCTGTCGACGTACTTGACGAAGACCTCGGCCACCTGGTTGCGCTTGTCGTCTTCGAGGACCACCCCTGTGGGGATCTGGATGTTCGGGTTGACCACCTGCCAGAGCACGGTGCCTGCGACCGTGATGGTGAAGCCGTCCTTCGAAACGAAGCTGATCTCGTCGTTGCCCTCCATGTCGAACTTGTGGGCGCGTATGTTGACGGGGATCACATCTTCGACGTAGGGATTGATGTAGTGCGTGCCCTCAGAGAGCGTCTGGCGCTGCACGCCTCGCTCGCCGCGCTCGACCACAAAAGCATTGGGATCGGCAGCCAGCGGGCCCGCCCGGTTGCACACCACGCCGAGCGCACCGGCGGCGATCTGGATGGCCGGCTGCGCCTCGACCTTGTTGGCGTAGGGATTGATACGGTAGGCACCCGGACGCAGGGGCTCGGCGACGATGCCCATCTGCTCTTCGCTCATGGCGACCACCTGTCCGGGCAGCAGAGGCGAGCCATACAGGCGCGTAACAATGCCCATCTGCCCGGTGGTGATCTGCATGACCTTATGGATCTGGGCATCCCAGACGTAGGGATTCAGAAAGTGGTAACCCTCGCCCAGTGAGGCCAGCTGCACGCCCTTCTGGCCGTCCTCGGTGGCGATGATCTGCTCGGGAGGCAGGTCGGTGCCGGTTTTGCGGATCAACACCGCGAAGTGGTCTTTAGGCACGATGACAATGCCCTTCCAGGCCACGCTGCCGACAAACAGCAAAGCGGCCAACGCAACCCAACAGCCAACGGGCAGGCTCTTGAGCTTTTTGAAAGGGTCGGGAGGCAGGCTGCGTCGCGGCCTGCTGGGGTAGCTCATCGGAATCCTCCGGTAGGTCCCGGCCGGGCCGGGGCTGGAGCGGCTGGCGGCTGTGACCGCCTGGCCGGTGTTTCACGCCACTCTGGGCATGGGTCAGGGCTGTCCGGGTGTCTGCGACCCGGCCAACCACTCGATACCATCAATCGGCGTGCCATCGGGCAGCTCGGCGAGCGCCTGCGCAATCTGGCCATACAGGCACAGACCCACCTCGATGCGCCGCGGCACCATGTTGTCGAAGAGCGGGGCCCCGCCGAGGCACAGAGCCTGCTTGTAGGCGATCATCTCCCCGCTGCCGAGGTCGCCGCCCGCTTCCATGTAGCCTTCGAAGCTGCCGAGCTGCAGCCAGCGGGAGGGGTCGTCCATGACAGGCTCGAGCCAACCGAACGGCCCTTCGGCCAGAGGCGTGCGGAGGCCCGTCTCGCCGTCGAAGTGCACGCAACCTGTTCCCTCGAGCTCGTAAGCAAGCTGGTTGCCGAAGGCATCTTCGGCGAAGAAGAACAGGCCTTCGCGCAGTGTGCCGTAGTGCCGCATCCACCCGTCGCGGCGGTTGCGTTCGCCCGCCCGCAGATAGCGCGGAAGCTCGGGCCCGACGCCAAAGATGCGGAAGGCGCCGTCGGGAGCCTCGAGGCCGTTGACCTCGCCCAACAGCGCGCAGAACGCCTCGGGGAAGGGCTGGCTAGCCTCTGCGTCGGCCTCGATCCAGGCAGGGTGCGCCGCCGAGCGCCATTCGGAGCTGCGTGCCCAGGCTGTCTTCAGCAGTCGCTCGAGGGCTTCCTGCATGGCCTACTCGGAAAACAGCCGCTGGATGGCGTCACGCACCAGCGGCTTCTGCTCGGGATCATCGCGCACGGCTTCGAGGTCTGCTCGGAACATCGCGCTGTCCTTGAGCTTCTTGATCAGAAACATCTGCAACGAGGTATTGCTCGCGTCGCGCAACAGCTCGCGCAAGAGCACAGGACCGGCGTCGAAGTCTTCAAGCAGCAAGACCGCAAAAGTCGCCTTGATCAGCGTGGGCTCTGCTGAGCGCATCGCCAGTCCGAAGACCTGCATGGCTGCGTTCTCCGACCCATCCCACAAGCCAGGATCCCCCTGCCGCCGTGCCAGATTCACCAGCATCAGACTCGCATAGGTTCGGGCAGCCAGGGGAGCCTCACCGTCTTGAATCATCGCGGAGAGCCGCGCCCCGTGCGACCCATCCATCCGTTTGACCAACGCCAGATTGATCGCAGGCAGCTCTTCGAACGATGCGCAGCCGGCAAGCCGGTCCAGCAGCAGCTCGGGTGCATAGGGCAGGGTGTTGTAGCGCAATGCCAGAATCGCGGCTCCCGCCGTGCCCGGCTCGCGCTGGGCCAGCTGCTCGCGCAGAAGATCTTGGAAGGCCCCCTCAAGCTCGGCCTCGAAAGCGCCCGTGCGCTCGTGCAGGGCCGCAGCCAGGGCCGCGACCAGGGCCAGGGTATCTCCCTGGCGCTGTGCCATCTGCGCCCGGATCCAGTCTTCGTCTTGTGCGCGCAGGAAGGGCACCACGCTGTGCACGGCGTCATCGGGGTCGGCCGTATACCTGCCCTCGAAGAAGGCCTGGCGTCCCACGGGGCTCTGCAGCAGGGCGACCCGACAGCTCGTCCGCAGCCGCGCTTCGTCGCCCAGATGGCGTGCGGCCGCGTCCGCGGCGTCTTTGCCGAACAGGGCGATGGTGCGGTCGATGATCAAGACAGCCGAAGCGCCCGGCTCAGCGAGGTCGAGCATACGATTCATGAAGGTCGAGGGCGTGCCCTTGACCAGTAGCTCGGCCGGTTGGCCCCCACCCTGCCGCAATCTCTCGCCCGCCAGCCAGACGGCCAGGAACATCTCACTGACCTCCTGGCTGCGGATGTGCTTGTCGAGCAGGCTCTCGATGGCCGAGCTCTGCGGCGCGGCCAACAGCTGGCCGCCGATCTCGGCGAAACGCTCACTGTTGCCTTCGCGCACACTCTGCAGACCCGCGTCGAAGAACTCTTGCAGTGAGGTCGCGACCGCGGGATTCGCTTCAACCTCTGGCGGCAGCCCCATCGCATCACGGCTGGGCCAGCTGAGGGGACGGGTGGTGGGCGGCACGGTATAGGGAAAGGTCTCGAGCGCTGCGAAACCGGCCCGCTGGCCGGCGAAGATCAAGTTGAGGGTCACGGTGAAGAGCACCACGGTCACCACGATCACGGCCAGCAGCGCCGGATAGAAGTGCGCCCCCTCGAGATCGAAGAGCTTCTCGGGCGCTTCGGGATCGTCCTGACGGGTGTCGGCATCGTCCATCTCAGTTCTCCCCCGACAGCAGCTGGCGATGCTTCTCGACCCAGATCACTCGCAGGTCGAACAGCTTCTGCTCGGTCTGATGCGTGACGAGCTTTCCGTAGGCCCGCATGACCTCTTCTTTGTACCTGCTGAACTCGCGTTCTCCCTTTTTCAGCTCAGCGTCGATCCAAGCCAGCACCTGTTCGCACAGCAAAGGAGTCACTTTGACAGCCCCCACCAGTCCAGTCTCGGGATCGACGGCGCGCTGGTGCAACTCAGCCAGCCGCTCGATGGAACGCACCGAACGATCGCTGACCTGCGGGCTGTTCTCGAGATAGTCGCGGTACGAAGCGATGGTCTCGGCATGGAGCTCTGACAGGTCTTTCGTCCAGCGCGCGATGGCAGCCGGATCTTCCGGGGGACGCAGCCGCGTGGCCTGATCGAAGTAGCCATCGTGGGCGATGGCCAGGTTGAAATACATCCCGTCATTGGGCATGTACTTCAACGCGAAGCGGAAGCCCTTGATCGCCTCGGCGAAGTTGCGGATGTGGTAGTCGAAAAATGCCTTACGCTCCGCGTAGTAGGTCGTCAGCAGGCTGGAGCGGTAGTCGCGCTGGAAGTCGCCGTAGGCATCCTGGACCGCGTCGTAGTCGACGCTGCCGTCCTCCGCAGCCGGAGCCGAGACTCCGCGCACGGGGAACGCCAGCCAGGGCTTGGAGAAGTCCCCCTCCGCCACTTTGACCACTTTTCCGACCACAGAATTCCACTCATAGTCGTACAGCTTCGCGCCGTTCGCATCGACGCCCAGACTGCGCAGGTCGCGTTGCTGCCAGTAGTAGCAAGGCTGGCCGCTGGTCTCGATCAAGATGTCGTGCTTCCAGCGCCGCAGCTCGTCGATCTCATGGGTGAACATGTCCTCGCGCAGGTCGAAGATCGTGTCGGGATCGCGGCCCAGCTTCTTGCGGATCTGGGCGAGCTTCTGGGTCAGCTTGCGGCGCTCAGCTTCGTTCTCGGGTGGCGTACCCGGCAGGTGTTGGAGCCCATTCGGATCGATGGCGAACGGGTTGTACAGAGCGATGCCGAAGTGGTCGTAGATCTTCACATCGGTGCGGTAGTCTTCGACTTTCTGGTGGTAGAGCAGGTTGTAGGTGATCGTGTCGTCGCCCTCGACGAACAAGATCCCGCCCGGCTCGATACAGTCGAGGATGCCGCGGCAGAAGTCGTACCCCAGCCAATTCTTCGCGCGGTCATTGACGTAGTAGTTCCCCGCAATGCTCAGCATCGGCAGACACACACACAAGATCTGCAACAGGCTGGTGCGCCCGATCTTCGGCAGGTCCAGGTCCTTGCTCCAGTCGCGCAGGCCCACCCAGGCGAAGCCCCAACAGATCGACGCCATCGCCCAGGTGGGGATGTACATCGTGCGATGCACATCCATCTTGTGCAGGGTGTCCGGATCGGGGACCCGCAGGATGATGTACACACTGTAGGCAAAGCCGACCCCGGCGCAGATGATGAACAACCTCCAGTTGCGTAGCCAGAAGAACACGCTGCCGAAGATGCACAACACCGCCATCACCGCTCCGAAGAGCCAGGCCGCGCCTACCGATGAGCCCTTTTCATAGAAAGCGAACTGGGTCTGGAATTGCCAGACCAGGTCTTTCATGAAGTTCATCTTGTTTTCGAAGTAGTTCTCCGGCTGGAGGTCTCCTTCGTACTGGCGTCTTTCGATGGTGTAGATCAGGCTTCCGAGGCTGTCTGGATTGCCGAAGTTGATCTCGGGCTTCGCGAGCGCACGCGTCGGCACATACATGTAGATGAGCAGGGTCGAGGCCACGATCAGTGCAGACACGGGCAAGCGGGTCTTGAGTTTCTTGCCGAAGCGGTACAACAAGAAGCCCCCGAAGCAGGAGACGAACACCGCGCTCGCGATCCACTTGGGCACCTCTTTGATCCGCAGCGTATCGGAGACCACCTGACTCTGTGGGGTTTCGAGCCAGCTAAGCAGAGTGTATGTCAGGTTCCCTGGCTCGGGTGTGCCGACCAACGCCATGGCAACCAACGCCACCAACAACGAGGCGAGAGCCGCGCCCAACGTCTCCCAGCGCAGGCAGTAGACCAGAAACATGTAGAACGCGAACACGATCGGGAACAACACCGAGGTGGTGTGGTTGGTCAGAGCCAGGCCGACGATGAGCATGCCCAGGTAGAGCCAGCGATCGTTCTTGCCGATGCGCCATTGGATCAAGGCCAGGAACATCGCGCAGATGAACAGCATGTTCAGCGAGTAGACCTCGGCGTGCAGCGCCTGCGACCAAAACACCCGCGAAAAGCCAAACACCAGCGCCGCGCCGGCTGCGGCCCACCGGTCTTTGATCAAACGCCGGCACAGCAGGTAGAACGCGCCGATGCACACGCCCCCGAAGACGGCCGAGCTGAAGTTGATACGCCACGCCGGCGAGCCGAACGGCAACAACCGGAACATATGCGACAGCATGGTGTAGAGCGGATACCCCGGAGGGTGGACCACACCGAGCTTGAGCGCGCCCGTAATGAACTCGCCGGAGTCTTCGGCGTAGACGGTGGGAACCAGGGTCAGCGTGTAGATCCAAGCGGTCAAGACCGAGACACAAGCCGCGATCAGGCCGTCGAGGCGGGTGAAGCGGGCGAACTTCTCGCTAGAGTCGCGGGCAGGAAGGTCTTCCCCAACGGGTTCTGCTGCTTGTGCGCTGGCCAGCGGCGCAGCAGCCGGCCCTGCAGACGCGGCCGGCGAGACCAGGCTGGCCGGAGCATCGGGCTGGAAGCTCGAGACCGCCTTGGGTTGCGGTTCGGGTTGGGCCGGCGCTGGATTCTTCTGGCGCTTGCTCCGGCGGTTCTTCCGCTTGGCCATCGTCGCTCCCGTGGTCTCTCGAGGAAGCCGAACCGCGCGGGCGGGCGCGGTGCGAGGAGGTGTCCTGGAGAGCTGCCTGTTGGCAAAGATCGTGCCGATGTCTGGCGGAGGAACCCGAAGGCGTGTATTCCGGCCACAACACCCGATCGAAGGTGCCGATTCTAGCAGACCAGCGCCGTCAGTAAAAGCCGCGTATGCGTCAGTCTGACGCGGAAGCGTCTGGCTCCAGCGCCTGGCCGCAAAACGGACAGAAGCGGGGCAGGTGCCAGCCGCTGCAACGATAGACTGGAGCCTCTCCGGAGCCGACCCGCAGCCACACCTTCACTTCGGCAGACCACGCGCCGCGCCAGCCGTCGGGGAGGCTGGCCAGGCCGCGCAGCTCGTTGCAGCAGAATTCCCTGGCCACGGTCGTTCTCCCAGCTGGGCCGATGGGGCGGAGTGATCCCTCTTCTGTAGCGGCGCTCTATGAGCGCCGGAAGCCGCCCTGCCAAAGACTACTGCCAGGGTTTCTCGCTGCTTCCGTCCAAAGCGGCATTCCTGGCGCTCAAACCCACACACCCCCACCTACAGCGTCTTCCGCACCACGCACACGGTCGTGTCGAAGGGCAGGGGACGAGCGCCGTGGAAGGCTTCGACAGCCTTGAAGAGCTGGGCCGAGATCTCCTCGGAAGACAGCTGGCTCATGCCGGACAGCGCCTCCTGCAAACGGTCGTAGCCATAAGCCTCGTCGTCGCCGTTGGTGGTCGCCACCAGGCCGGCAAGGCTGAAGACCCAGAACTCGTCCGGCTGCAGCGTCTCCGCGAAGCTGGGCACCTCGTCGAGGGGTTTCTCCCCGATCGGCCCGAGCTGCCCCGCCTCGATGATCGGCACAGGCCCTGTGTCGGGCGCACAGCGCCAGACAGAAGGGATCCCCGCCGAGACGAACTGCAGGCTCGAGCTCGGCGGATCGACATGGATCAGCACCAGCGCCGTCGGAGCGCCGCCCCTGGAGTCTTCCAGCAACAGCCCATTCAGCTTGGCCACCACCTCAGACAAGGGCAGCGGGCCGCAGACGTTCAGCACCGTACGCAGCAGCGTGCGCACCGTCGTCAGGTCGATGGCCCCCATGTATCCGCCGCGGGTCGCTTCGGCCAGCCAGATGAAGGTCGCGCCCTGATTGTGAGGATCGGGCTCATAGCCGTGGGCATCTCCCCCGCAGCCGTCCGCATAGCTGGTCTCGCAGAACACGTCTACGCCGCGCAGGGCGGGGGGCGGACCGGTCAGGTTCTCGCGCAGCTCGACCGCGATCTCGCGGTCGCGCTCGATGGCCGCCTCGGCGTTGCCGAGCACTGATCCCGCACCCTCTCTGGGGCCTCCGGTAAGCAACTTGCCGGCCAGATTCGCCAGACGCTCCAGCTGCTGCTGTTCGACCTCACTCATCGCCGCTTTGCGAGACAAGCCCACCAACCCTACCAGCTCTTTGTCGATCAGCATCGGACAACAGATGCTGACGAGCGTGCCGTAAGGTGGCGGGAAATGCACCGACTCCGAACGCGTCTCCATCTCAGCCAGGCTCGCCATGGCCAACTGACGCACTTCGAGGAAATCCACCTCGGGCACGTCGTCCCCCTGGCGGTTGCGCCCGCACGCAAAGCTGAACTCGCCGTGGTGCAACAGCATCACAAAGACGGTCTCGGCATCGAAGATCTCGAGGCTCACATTGGCCAGGGCCAGCTCGAGCCCATCCTTGGCGCTCGTCAAGGTCTCCAGGATGGCGACCATGTCGACGATCGACGCGCGTCGCGCGCCCGCCGGAGCGGGTGCTTGCGTTGCCTGTGGTGCGCGCGGCGCAGGCTGGTTCGCCGCGCCCGCGATCTCACGGCACAGGTTCTCGAGCACCGAGATCGAACGCCCGACCAGCGCGGGCAGAGCCGAGCGGCTGTCGAGGTAGACGGCCCCCAGCGCTTTGCCATCTTCGTCGATGACCGGCAGGCACAGGGCCAGCACCACCCGCCCGTCCCCCGCCCGGGTGGTGCGCTTGCCCTGCATACTCTGGCGGATGATGTTGCGGTTGACGTGGTCGCTGTCCATCGGGATGGACTTGCCATGCCGGTCACGGCCGATCCTGTAGCGCAGCTTGCCCTTCTCGACCAGCAGTACAAACGCCCGCTCTGCGCCCGCAATCGCGAGCATCGAATCGACGAAGACACTGACCGTGCTGTCGATCGAAGACACGAAGGCCTCCCGTACACCGAGGAGTGCCGCGCTGGATCAGCGGGGCGGGCCCATCGGGAACCATGGAGCGAGCACAGACCCGCTCCAGCGTTTTTCTGGAGCCCACGTTATGGCACAAGCCTGGCGATGCTTGCAAGCCGAATGTGGCTCAGTTGTTGTCTGGAGAATACTCGGGATTCAGGTTGATGCCCGGCAGGCGCTCGTTTCTGAGAATGCGCGGCTGCTGTGGCTGGTTGCGGAAACGGGACAGCCGGAAGATCTCGTCCTGTGCGTACTCCGTCAGCTCTTGCAGGTTCAACCTTTTCGAGTCGATCCGCGTGGGGCCTGCGATGGCGAATTGGTAGCAGAACTCTCCATGGGAGGTCAGCGTATTCTGCATCACAGGCTCGTTGAAGTCGGCGGCCAATACGATGTCACGCCCTTGATTGGCGATCCCCTCAAGAAAACTCGGCCGGATCGTGGGCTCTTCTCGTTGGCTCAGGTAGCCGTCGTCGTCCAAGTCCAGCGCATCGAAAAGCCCTGGCCGCAGATAGGAGTGCTTGCCGAACGCAGTGTCGAGAATCAGCACCACCTTCTCAGAGCCGACGCCGCTCAGGACGTCGCTCAACCCCTCGGGCTGGTCGGCGATCCCCAGCGCCGTCCCCGCGAGGTCGTCAGCTTGGGCGTCATACGGAAGAAAATACTTGCTGAAGAGGTCCGCGTCCTTGATGCTGCCGTCCTCGTCCAGCAGGTCCGCGAGCTCGGCGTCGATCGCCGAGTGGCCTGCGAAGTAGATGAACAGCAGGTCATCGCGCAGAGAGTTTTTTCGCTTTGTGATCTGCTTGATGATCTCGGCGCGCGTGGCTGCATCATTGATCAGCAGCGCCATATCCTGTTTGCGGAAGCCGCAGTCTTTGAGCAAGAAATCATACATGGCCTGGGCATCTTCGGCCGCAAAGGAGATCTGCTCCTGCTTGTCGTTCTTACTGTAGTATTCGAAAGCCGGATCGCTGTATTTCCCGACCCCCACAATGATCGCAAAGCGATCTTTGGCCGCTGACGCCTGCAGTTCATCCTCCCGATCCCTGACCGCGATTGCGAAGTTGTCGACCAGCTGCTTGCAGATCTCTGCCAGGTTCTTGGCCAGGACAGGCGGTGTCACGAGCTCCGAGACGTTGACGAAGTTGCCGGCTTCCAGAACCCCCCAAGAACGTCCAAAGAAGCGGACAGTGACTGCCGACCAGGGCACCGAGGTGACAAAACCCATGTCGAGGTCGCTGATGTCCGCGTCTTGCGTGTCATTCTCGGCCCAGCCGAAGACTTTGGCGGGTTCGAGCGCCTCAGCCAACTCGGCCTCGAAGCCCACCCCCAAAAGCTCAGGGTTCTGAGCCATGATGGTGGACCCGAGCCGCACATTGTAGATCTCGAGCTCGATGTCCAGATAGGCCTCAAAAGTCTCGTCAGGGACAAAATAGGTTGGAATCCAGGCGAAGATCCAGCCAATCAGCCCCGGCCACCACCAGGCATCGTTGGCACCTTTATACGAGACGAAGTTGGCCCGCACGCGGGGGATGACAAGGTAGTCGTGCAAGGCCTCCTTGGCCTCTTTCAACAGCCTGACCCCCTGACGCTGGTTGCCCCCAGTAAAGTCGATGACCTCGTCGAACATGCCCAGCCCGCTCAACGCCTTGATGACCTCCCCCTGCAAATCCGTCTCAGTTTTGCTGACCGGCACCCTGTACACGTTTTCCGGGTCGATCTCGTCCTCGGGAAAGGCTTCTGCTTGATTTTCCTTGAAGCTATAGTCTGGGGGCAGAAAGCCCGTCTCGTACGCCTGCAGCGTAGGCGCCACCGCCACACTCACGTCCAACGGATAGCCATTCTCCGCCGTAACTCTTCTTTGAGCGTCCTGGAAGATCGTTAGCGTCTGCACTTCACGTGATGGCAGCGACTGGCAGCCGGCCAGCACCCCCGCCAGGACTACCAGGCAGGTCCCCCTCCAACGCATGTCTCACTCCTTACGGGTCCGAGCAGGCGGCCGGACGCTTTCTTCGTCAACAGGACCCATGGGCGCGGCGAGTTTGCAAGCACCCCGAATCCGGATTTATTGGACTACTTTCCAGCAGCTTCCAGCTCATAGGCATCCCGCACACAGCGGAAACCGATATCGTTCTTGCGGGTCTCGGGTTTCTCCGGCATGCGGAAGGTGGTCTCGAAGGCCAACACGTCGTAGTCGGAGACCGCGTAGGATCCGCCACGCACCACACGCATGCCCTCGTCGTAGGCCCTTTCCCTGTGGTCTGAGCGAGGATACGCCTGGAAACCGGTACGGCCCTGTTCATTCCTGAAGCCGAGCGTCCACTCCCACACGTTGCCCGTCATATTCGCCAGGCCCTTGTAGCGTGCATCGAAGGCATCTTCTTTGGACCGCACCAGGCCAATCTGTCCCTCAGTCCCGTACTGTTCCAGACAGCTGCACAAGTTTCGGTCGAAGGAATTGCCCCAAGGGAAGATGTATTTGTCAGCCTCCACTTCTGCAGCGGGGCCCCAGGACGCGGCCTTCTCCCACTCCTGCTCGGTCGGGATCCGCTTGCCACACCAGTTGGCATAGGCCAGCGCGTCCCAGTAGGTCACGCCCGTGACCGGCAAATCGAGGCTGCTGATGCCGGGGCCAGGGTTGGTCGCGGAATCCCAGGCGGCGGGCTTATGCTTGCCACGCAGGTCGGACGGAGTTCCGTCGTCATCGTAGTCGTCGACCTTCACGCCGGCCGCCTGCAGGTGCTTCATGAAGTCGAGGTAGTTGCCGACGCTCACCTCAAAACGATCGATGAAGTACGCGTCCTCCATCTCCAGCATGTTTTGGGGCCTGCTGTTGGGCGGTCGGGTCCGATCGTCGGTTCCGAATGGGAAGCTGCCCGCCGCGATCAGCACCATCGAGGCTTCGCCGTGCAGCTTGACGAAGTCCTCGATATCGTCCCGCATGCGGCGGATGGTGGTCCACTGCGCCTGAGCGTAGTCTTCGTCCAAGAGTTTCGCCAGGATGCGGTCGGCCCGCAAGTACTGCTGGAGCCCGATGAACTTCTCGGCATCATTGAGCTGAGTGACGGCCTTGTCGCGCGCCTCGTCCCTGACCTTCCCCACTTCGAGCCTGAGCTTGGTCAGCTCCTCCGTATCGATCCAATTCTGGTCCTGGTCCTTCTCGGCCAGGATCTCTTCGGCTCGGGAGTAGTTGCCTTCACCGCGAGCCGCACTGGCGCGGGCGAGGATCTCCACCAGGGTTTCTTTGCGTAACGTGCCGATGGCCCGATCGACTTTGGGCTGCAGTCTGTCCGCCTCGTTCCACCAGAAATCTACGTCCGTGTAATCACCCAGGAAAGTCGCCAGCCTGTCAGAGACCGCAATCAAGTCTTCCAACCCGTCTTGCTCATCAAAGAGCGTCTTGATGAGGCGGAAGTCGTTGCGCGCCTTCAGCTCTTCGCGAGGCAGGTTGGCCTCCAACTCGTCGTACTCGGCTTTCTTCTTGACCACGGCGGCGTAGGCCGGAGTGCCTTTGTAGTGCTCGCTCTCGATGAAGTCGACGTAGCGCAGCGCAGCCTGGTCCCAGCTACGCCGCTGGTTTGCCAGGCGATTGGCGCGCAGGTCGAGCATACGCTTTTGATTTTGCGCGCTCTCCTCAAACAGCCTCTGCAGCTCGGCCTTATACTCGACCGCCGTCATTTCAGTGCCTGCGTACAACACATTCAACTCATGATCGCCGAGTTTCTCCAGATCTGCCGCCAGAGTCATGTTGGTACGCAGCACCGACGCCAGCCCCTTATCGAGCGCGTCGTATTCCTCCCAGTCCAGTTCGGTGTTGTCCCAGCCATTCTGCTTCTTCGTCATGGCGCTGGTGCGATCTGCGAATTCTGTCTCGAAATTCTGACTCACGATACGATCGAGCACCCGGGCAGCACTTTCGTCCCGCTGCCGCTGCTTGCTCTCGTACTCTTCCAGAGCAGCCAACAACTCATCCTTGCGGCTCTCTTTGACCGCCACGATCCATGACGAGTCCGAAGGCAGCACCTTGTGCTTCTTGACCAGAGTATCCAGGTTGCGCACCGTCGAGCGGAACTGGCTCTCCGCCTCAAGCCGCTTGGCATCGGCGAGGGCCTTCTCAAGATCGGCTGTGATCTCGAGGGTCTTCTTGTTGGCCTGGTCCGTCTGCCGTTCGATGCGTGCTTGCGCAGCGTCGCGTTCCTGCTGCTCCGCGAGCCGTTGTTGGTAGATGTTCCACTGCCGCAAACCGAAGAAACCACCGACCGAGATCAGCACCAGAGCCACCATCGCGAAAATCGCATAGGTCCGCTTGCTGCCCGATTCGTCGTAGACCTCATCGACCCGGCGGCGCTTGGCGACCTTCTTGTTCTCACGCAGACGCTGCAGGTCTTTGGCGATCTCGTCGACGTCCTGATAGCGATACTTGGCCTTCTTGGCCATCATGTTCGCGACCAGATTCGACATCCCCTCGGGGACATCCTCGCACACCTCATGGACCATCGGCGGCACCGTCTTGAGGTGCTGCAGCATGATGGTCATCTGCGTGTCGCCCGCGAACGGGGTCTGGCCGGTCAGCATGAAGTAGACGCTGACACCCAGCGAGTAGATGTCTGCCCGGTGGTCGACCTCGAGGCCTTTGCATTGCTCGGGCGACATGTAGTGCGGCGTACCGAGAATGAAGCCCGCCCGCGTCACCTCGGACTGGGCGTCCATCTCGCGCGCCAGCCCAAAGTCGGCAATCTTGATCGCGCCCGACTCCATCGAGACCATGATGTTGTCTGGTTTGATGTCGCGGTGCACGATGCCTTTCTCGTGCGCGGCCTTCATACCCTTGAGAGTCTCTTCGAGGATCGCGGTCACTTCGCGGGTCTCGAGCTTGCCCTCATTGCGGATCATGTCGCGGATCGAAGTACCCGCCACATACTCCATCACGATGTAGTTGACTTCACCGCCCACGCTATAGTCGAGGACCTTGACTACGTTCGGATGGTCGATGGAGCCGGCCGTCTCAGCCTCACGCTTGAAGCGCCCCAGCTCTTCTTCGTTGACTTCCATCGACAAGACTTTGATGGCGACGTCATGCTTGTCTTTGAGGCGCGTTGCCTTGTAGACCGCGCCCATACCACCCTGGCCCAGCTTGGTGGTGATCTTGTAATGTTCGCCGATCGCGATCTGGATCTCCGCGATCTTCTCTTTGCCCTCTTCGCGCTTGATGCGGTCGAGCGCCTTGACGATGTCTTTGGCCGATTGGTACCGGTCTTCGGGCCGCTTGGACATCATCTTGTAGACGGTCTGGACCACGCTGCCCGGAATGTCGGGGTTGTACTCGCGCGGGTTCAAGGGGTCCTGGTCGAGATGCTTCTGCATGATCTCGAGGGCCGAGTCGCCGATAAACGGCATCTTGCCCGTGACCAGCGCATAGAAGGTCGCGCCCAACGAATAGATGTCCGAGCGGCTGTCGACCTTCTCACCTGCGCATTGCTCGGGCGACATGTAGGCCGGCGTACCGAGAATCTGGCCGACCTTGGTCAGCTCTTGCATCTCGGAACCGCCGCGCGCCAGACCAAAGTCGGTGATCTTCACGGCCTTGTTCTTTTCCGTCAACATCAGGTTCTCTGGCTTGATGTCGCGGTGGACAATGCCCTTCTCGTGGGCGACCGCCAGACCCTCCGCAGCGTCACGGATGATGCTGATGGCGTGCTCGATGCCGAAAGGACCCTTCTCTTTGAGGAACTCGTCGAGGCCCTTGCCCTTGACGTACTCCATTTCGATGAAGTGGTAACCCTTCTCGTTGCCGACGTTGTGCACCGCCACGATCGACTTGTGGTTCAGCTCGGCTGCCGAACGCGCCTCACGGATGAAGCGCTGGATCAGCTGCTGGTTCGAGGCCAGATGCGGTGAGATGACCTTGATGGCCACATCGCGCTTCAGACCCAGGTGGCGCGCCTTGAACACGGCACCCATACCACCCTGGCCCAACAGCTTGCCGATCTGGCAGCCACCGAGCGTTTCGCCGATCAGCGGGTGGTTCTTCTTCGCGCGGCTGCGTCGACCCGTATCACTGGAGCGCGACCCAGAACCCGAGCTGGACGTGCCGCCCGAGCTGGACGCCGAGCGCCGGCGCCGACGGATCCCGCTGGCTGGGGTGGTCGCCTGGCGATGGGCCAGGTTCTCACTGCTGCTGGCATCGCCGAAGTCCATGAAGGTCTGGCGCAGCACGTTTGAGCCTGAGCCGGCACTCGAGCTTCCGGAGAAATCGGAGTCTGTGGACTCAGACCCCGACCCCACCAGCGCGGCCATTCCCCCCTCGCCCGACTCGGACCCGCTTCCCATCTCCATATCGATGAAGGTCTGGGCCTGGTCGTTGAAATCGACGTCTGTCGGTACGTCGGGATAGTCTTGATCCGGCTGCGGCGGAACCGGCATACCTTGATCATCGACTTCCATGAACGTCGGCTGGGCCTCAAAGTCCTCGCTCGACAACTCTGGGGAAGGCCCGAACGACGGATAGGCATCTCCCGATGGCTCGGCCTCGATGAAGGTCTGCGCCATGTTGAAGTCTTCATCCCCCGCACCGACTTCGGTGCGTGCCGCCTGGAATTGGTCGGCGGTGGGATATTTCTTCTTGGGCTTTTTCTTCTTCCTGCCCAGATTCGCGTCGGTCTTCGCATCCCGGTCCGTGTCGATGTCCGGGACCTGCATATCGCGCGCCGTGCGACGCCGCTTGGGAGGTGGAAGCGTGAACGCAGCCGTGGCCGTCGCATCGAGCTCGGCCACATCGTCTTCGCTGGCATAGCCATGGTCGATGAGCAGGTTGGAGAGACTCTGGGTGGGGTCGATGCGCTGGAGACTCTCGACCTCTTTGAGCTGCTTGAAGCTGATCACGCCGGACTTGACCAGTCCGAGCGCGCGCGTGGTCTCTTTGACCTTCTTCTTCTTGACGACCTGGCTCTTGTCCAGAAGCTTCTCGAGGTCTGCCTGAGACACGTAGCCCTTGGCGAGCAAGACGTCATGGACCGACTTCTTGCCCTTGCTGACGCGCGCTTCCTTGTCGCACTCATTGAGCTGCTTGAAGGTCACGAGTCCCGCGGAGACCAGCTGTACCGGCTTGATGGAGGCGTAGGGGTTCGAACTGGGCCCCTTCGCCAACCTCACGCACGAGTCGAGCTGTTCTTTTTTCGCGAAACCTCGCGTCACAGCTGCGTTGTAGACGTCGCTCTCCTCACCGGAGAGCACCGCCTTCTCGCACTCGTTGAGCTGTTTGAAGGTCATCACGCCGTCTTTTAGCAGGCGGGCGGTCGAAAGTTTTCGCTTGCTCCGGCTCATCGGTCGTCTCCGGCGGTGTTCAGGCTTCCGAAAGCTCTTGTAGTCTCTGGATCAACTCACCGGCGCTCTGCAGCTCTTCTCGGGCGTCCTGCAGCTCGCCTCTCAACTCTTCATTTTCCTGCTGCAGCCGCTGCAGCTCAGCGGGGTCAGCCCCGCCTCCGCCGGTCCCAACGAGCTGCATCAGCTCGCTCTCGGCGAGAACCTCGATGTTCTGGTATCCATTGTTGTCGAGTTTGCTGAGGCTTACAGTCCTCGATTTCCCTCGGATCTGGTCGAGCAAAGACATCGGCGACTCCGGCGAATGCGGTAGTTTCACGGTTTAGAAAGAGTCAGTGTAGTATAGCAGAGCACAGAAAGCCCATCCAGATGGCCCCCGGATCCCCAAACAACACACAGACCCCCACCATGCCCGAACTGCCCGCTGAGAGCCAGGCTCAAGATTGACGCAACCCCCCGCGCTCGCTACAGTGCGGCTTCTCGTCATTTCCTGAGAGGCAGAATCCCCATGTTGCGTGTCCCGTTTTCGGAAGGCCCGCTCACCGAAGAGCAACGCACCCGCCTGCAACAGCTGCGACGCCAGTTGGCCGGCGACTGCATCCGCAGCACTACCCTGGCCACCTGCGGCCATCCGGGTGGCTCGCTGTCGACACTCGATGCGCTGCTCACGTTGTATTGCGGCGCGACCCACTCCCCCGAACAGCCGCTGAACGCCGAGCGTGACCGGATCATCATCAGCCACGGCCATATCACCCCTGGGGTGTACTCGACGTTGGCCGCCTATGGATATTTTGAACGCGCGCGCTTCATGCGCGAGTTTCGCCACGCGGGCACCGACTTTGGAGGCCACGTCGAGTTCGGCGTGCCCGGTGTCGAATGGAACACCGGCAACCTCGGCCAGGGCCTGAGCGCCGGCACAGGCTCTGCCCTGGCCTTACAACGCCAGGGCAGAACGGCGCGCGTGTTCGTGCTGATGGGGGATGGCGAGCAGCAAAAAGGTCAAATCTCCGAGGCGCGCCGTTTCGCTGTCAAATTCAAGCTCAACAACCTGATCGCCTACATCGACTTCAACCGGCTGCAGATCGGCGGCGATATCGCCCAGATCATGCCCCAGGCCATCGCGGACGAATGGCGCGCAGCGGGCTGGCACGTGGTTGAGATCGATGGCCACGACCTCGACGCCGTGCGCGCCGCCTTCAGCGCCGCCTATCTCGAGCCGCGGGACGTCCCGACAGTGGTCATCGGCCGCACGGTGATGGGCAAAGGCATCCCCTTCATCGAGAACCAGGCCAAGTACCACGGGACGGCACTCTCTGTCGAGCAGGCGCGCGAAGCCCTGCAGATCCTCGAGCTCGAAGACGATCTCGACAGCTTGCTGGCAGACCGTGCCGCTTTCACTCCCACCCGCGCGCTGGCCCATCACCGCAGCATCGAGCTGCCCGCCATCGACACCGGCACGCCGAGAGACTATGCCGTAGGCGTCAAGACCGACTGCCGCTCGGCTTACGGCGATGCGCTGGCCGACCTCGCGCTGCTGAACAACCAGACGGAGCTGAAGGTCGTCGGTCTGACGTGCGACCTGAAGGGCTCGGTCAAGATGCAGCGGCTCGACAAAGAGAGCCCCGACGCCTACATCGAATGTGGAATTCAGGAACATCACGCGGCCACTCTGGCCGGGAGAATGTCCGTCGAAGGCATCGTGCCCTTCTTTTCGACCTTCGGGGTCTTCGCCATCGCCGAAGCGTACAACCAGCAGCGCCTCAACGACCTCAACGACGCCAACATCAAGATCGCCTGCACACACTGCGGCCTCGATGTGGGCGAAGACGGCCAGACACACCAGTCCATCGACTACCTGGCCCTGGGCCACGGCCCCTACAACCTGAAGATCTTCGTGCCGGCGGACCCCAATCAGACCGACCGCATCATCCGCTACGCCGCCGCCGAGCGCGGCAACATGCTGATCCCGATGGGTCGGTCGAAGCTGCCTGTCATCGCGGACGCTGATGGCCAGCCATTCTTCGGCGGCGACTACCGCTTTGAGCCTGGTAAGGCAGACCTGCTACGAAAGGGCGATGACGTGACCGTCGTCTGCTTCGGCGATGTCAGCTGGCGCGCGGTGCAGGCCGCCGACGAGCTGGCCCCCGAGCTGAGCGTGCGGGTGCTCAGCATGGCCAGCATTCGCCCTCTGGACACGGCCAGCCTGGTCGAGGCCGCCCAGCAGACCCGCGCGATGATCAGCTATGAGGACCACAACCGCGACTGCGGTCTCGGTGTGCAGGTTGCCACGGCTCTGGCGGATGCCGGCGTGGCGACCAGATTCCGACGACTCGGCAGCCATTTCTATGGCAGCTCGGGGGAACCGGACGCGCTGCTGGCCGAGCAGGGACTGGCCATCGAGGATCTCAAGCGCGCCTGCCGCGAGCTGGCGGGGTAGGCCTGGACGGGCCTGCGGGAAACGGGTGGCAAGACTCCTTCCGGCGCTCATAGAGGCTGTCTCAGGGAACAAGATCCAAGCCATCAGTCGCTTTGGATTGTCACGTAGGGGCGAGGTCTACACCTCGAAGACTCGGACGCTTCGCTCCGCCCGAGGGCGGGGGTAAACCCCGCCCCTACAAGAGGAACGGTCGGTAAGCAGACGATTGCCAAGCCCCTTCCAGTTGACATCGCATGGCGATCTCGGAGGTCTCGTCCGTTCCGTGAAACAGCCTCTCACAGAGCGCCGCTCAAACGCGCCTGTCGTGAGCTGGCAGGGTAGGCCCCCGCCAGGCGGCCTCGAAAGCTCGCAGCCGCACGTGCACCTCACGCCGCCGCAAGCTGTCCACCAACGGGCGCAAGCCCGCCGCGAAGTCCGCCAGCGTTGGTCCCAATCGGGCGACGCGCGCGCGGTAGAGCGTGATCTCAGGGAAACCCGCGAAGTAGAAGTGCCCGTAGCGGCGCGCATACCCCAGCCCCTTGCGCGGCCCCAACAGCTCGACCAGCTCGCCGGCATGATCGAGCAGCTGATCGAAGATCTGTTGCGGCGTCGGCGCCCCAGGATCAGGCGCACCGCCCAGGACCGCGCGCACCCGGGCCAGCAGCCAGGGGTTGCCGACCATCCCCCGCCCGATCACCACGCCGTCGCAGCCGGTCTCCGCGACCATCCGCTGTGCGTCCGACGGCTCTTCGATGTCCCCATTTCCCAGCAACAGCAAACCTGGAGCTGCCTCGCGCGCCCGGGCGATCGGCGCGAGCCGGCTCGGAGAGTCGTAGGGCTGGTCCGCCGCCCGGCCGTGCACGCACAGCGCCGCCGCCCCGCCCTGCTGCACCGCGCGGGCCACCTCCGCGATCGTCTCGCGCCCCTCTCCGGGCCCGCTGCGCACTTTGACGGCCACGGGGCACGGCAGCATGTGCACCACCGCCGCCACCAGCGCTTCGATCTGCTCGGGGTCCGCCAGCAGAGCCGCCCCCCGTCGCCGGCGCCGCTCTTTCGGCAACGGGCAGCCGAAGTTCAACTCGATGTAGTCGAAACCGGCCTCGCCCACCCAGGCCGCGGCCGCTTCAGCCTCGGCGACGTCCGCGCAGGCGATCTGGGCACCGCGGATGCCTTCGTCTGGGAGAGTTTGCAAGACGGTGCGCAGGCTGCGTGGGTTCTTCAGCAGCTGCTCGGGCTTCAACATCTCGGTGATGCTGGTCGCGGCCCCAAAGCGCCGGCAGAGGCGGCGCGTCACAGCCTCGTTGTAGCCCACCATCGGGGCCATCCAGACGGGACTGTCCAGGCGCAGCGCGCCGAAGCAAGCCGGCATCAGTCTTCCTCTGGCAACCTCAGTCCCGGATAGCCCAGCTGGGTGAAGGTGCGCCGGCCCTCGATGAAGTACTTCCAGACCACGCTGCGCCGATAGAGGCGTAAGAACAAGCTACGCTCGGCCAACGTGCGCAGGTTTTTGATGCCGATCCGCTTGCGCATCGCGATGTGGCCCTTGAGCGCCAGCCAGGCCCAACTCGCAAAGACCGCACCCGCCCAGCGAAAGTTCAGCTTGGCCAGGGCCCACAAGAAGGTCACGAGCTCGAGCATCAAACGCCGTGGCAGGTAGCGCAGCAGCGTGTGCCATTCGTAGTTCTTGATCAACATCAGCAGGCTGTTGCGGTGGTTGAAGTAGATCTTCATAAACGAGTTGCGCTTCAGGCTGGCGCCGCCGACGTGATAGACCACCGAGGAGGGTACGTAGCGGATGCGGTAGCCCCTCAGGTGGATGCGCCAGGCCAGGTCGATCTCCTCCATATGCATGAAGAAGTCCTCGTCGATCCCGCCCGTCTCCGCGATCACGGCTTTGCGGATGGCCATCGCCGTGCCCGTGGCCCAGAAGATGTCCATCGGCGTGTCGTACTGGCCGGTGTCTTCTTCCACCGTCTCAAACAGACGTCCCCGGCAGAACGGATAGCCGAACTTGTCGAGGAACCCTCCAGCTGCCCCCGCGTAGTCAAAAGCCTGACGGTTTTTCAGCGATTTCAGCTTGGGAGCCGCGGCCCCCACGCGCGCATCGGCGAACACCTGCACCAGCGGTTCAAGCCAACCGGGCTCGACCTCGGTGTCATTGTTGAGCAGAACCACCAGGCTCCCATGCGCCTCACGGATGCCGATATTCGAAGCCTTCGCAAAGCCAAAGTTCTTGGAATTGCGGATGATGCGCACCGCGGGATGATGCTTGCGCACATACGCGCGGCTGCCATCGGATGAGTTGTTGTCGACCAACAAGACCTCGTGCGGCCGGTAGGTCGTTTCCCGCAACGACTCGAGGCAGTCCTTCAGGATCGCGACGCCATGGTGGTGGGGAATGAGAATCGAAACCAGCGGCGTGCCCATGGAAGTCCTCGTTGGGGAGGACACACCCTACACCAATTCTTAAGGCATACAATAGAGGGCCGACTCACTCGCCGACGGGGGGGAGATACATCGGCGGCAGGGAGGTCTCGGTCTTGTCGATCAGGGTGCGCGAGCGCGGCGGCCGGAGCCTGCCCAGCCGGGCCAGGCGCTGCATGCGCTCGGAGCCTGCCAGGGTCGGCCGAGGCATCGAGACGCGCTCGCTCGGTCGCGGCCCGCGCGCTCGCCCATGCGCGGGGACCGTCTCGAATTGAAGCAGCGGCAACCGGTCGGTGCTCGGTTCTCCGCGGCTCCCGCGCTTGACGCCTGTGCGCGCCAGCGCGCTGAGATCACCAGACGAGCGCGGACGTTGGAAGCCGGCCCCCGGGATCTCCCGGCTCTCGCTGCTTGCCAGCGTGCCCGGCGGCCGCAGGCGGGCGGTGCTGCGTGGCGAACGCTTCGAAGACGCCAGCACAGGACTCACGCGCAATGGGGGCGCTGCCGGGCGTGCGCCCGGGCCCACGATCGGCATCTGGCGGGTCGGCAGGCGTGGCCCCAGGGGCTTGGCCGGGGGCAGCTGCGAGCGCCGGATCGGCGTCGGCATGCGCGCCACCTTGCCGAGTTGGGGAAGCTGTTGCGGATGCTGCGCCCGGGGCAGGCGCCCTGTATGGATGCGCGACGACGGCGGGCGCTGGCCCACTGACAGGTCATCCGGTTCTCGCTCCGGAAGCTCCTCGAGGGGAGACCTCGGATTTGCGGCATCAGAGCTCAACAGCAATCCTCAAACGAGACCAACGCGACTCTTCATCCATACCAGACTGCCAGAGAATCTGCCAGAGGACTGCAAGGCTGACGTGTCGCCCACTGTCAGAACGGATGGACAGCGTCTGCCAGCAGATAACATACACCCAGCGCGGAGATCCGCCTGACAAAGGGGTTCGCGATTGGCCCGGAGCGTGCGAAGGGAGGGGAAACCGCACAGGGAGAACTCCTCGATGCCGTACGATTCTCTTCACTCTCCGCGCCTGACCTTCCCAGACTTGGATACGCTCGGCCGCAAGCTCGCCCGAACCTATGTCCGCCAGGGCTTCTTCCAGATGTTTTGCCTGATCGACAAACTCGAAACAGCGCATATGGTTGCTCAGGCGCGCACCTGCCAGCGGGTCTTTCAAGACTCCCACCGTGACGTCGACCCACGCCTGCTGTTGCTCCCCTGGGCCGAAGACCGCCAATGCGTAAGGTTGTGGGGTTGTCGGCCCGTGCGGGCATGGACAAGCCTCTTGAGCGACGAAGGCCTGCTACCGTGTACAAGCTCGGCGTTGACGCCCCAGGCCTGGAGGATCTACCTCAATTTCCTGCGCGGCTCCGCCGGGATGCCTGCCTGGATTCGCTTGAAGCGTGCGCTGGATACCGAGCGCAGACTGCGTCGGGGCTGCAGGCCGCACCCGCGGCAGGTCGCGGCAGGTCGTCGCCCCGTAGAGCTGCAGACTTGATCAGCGTGCCTGCAGGATCTCGATGTCGTAGCCGTTCGGGTCCTTGATGAAGATGTACTTGGAGGACGAGGTCGGCTTCGAACGACGGTACCACCATCCCCGGGCCTCGACGTCCGCAATCACAGCCTCCAGATCATCGGTGTGGAAGGCCAGATGCCCGAACTGGTTGCCCAGCTCATAGCTGCGTCCATCTTTATTGAAGGTCAGCTCAACGTGGTAGTGTCCGGCCGGATCGGTCAGGAAAACCAGGGTGCACTCATCTCCGAGGTCTTTGCGCCGGACTTCTTGCAGGCCCATGAAGCTGCAATAGAAGTCCAGCGTCTGCTCGAGGTCGTGGACCCGGATCATGGTGTGGGCGAGCTTCATGCTTCCTCCAGAACCTGACAGAGGTGTAGTAGTTCAGCGCGCGAGGCGCAGCAACAGCCGTTCGGTCAGCACGCCGACCATCTCCTTGCGGTACTGCGGTGACAGCCAGACATTGCGGTAGGGGGTGGTCTTGTCCTTGACCTGACCCGCCACGGCGGCCGCCGTCTCTTCATTGAGCGGTTGGCCGACGAACTCGCGGGTCACTGCATCCATCAGCAAGGGCGTCGTGTTGGTCGCGCCGACCACCACGCACAAGTCGGCCAGCGCGCCGTCATCGGAGAGCCGCAGCCCTGCCGCAACGCCGACCAGCGGGAAGTCGATGGTGTCGCGGATGCGCAGCTTCTCGTAGCCCGCCCGCAAACTAGGCGCATCGTCGGGGAAGCGCACATCGGTCAAGATCTCTTGCCGCTTCTTGACGAATCGAGCGATGCCGTCATGGCGGAAGAAGTCGCGCATCGGCACCCGGCGACGTCCCTCAGGCCCGGCCAGGCCCACGTCGGCACCGTAGCACATCAAGACGGGGGCCGTGTCCCCCGAGTACGTGGCGTAGCAGATCTCTTTCTGCGGGACGACCAGGCAGACATCTCCATCGGCTTTGAGGCAATAGCCTTTCGACTCACGCCAGAAGTGCGACTGGTTGAAGTAGTAGCAGCGTGTGTCGAGCAGCAGGTTGCCGCCCAGGGTCGCCGAGTTGCGGATCAGGGGCGATGCCACCTGTGTCACCGCTTCGACCAGTCCCGGGTAGCGTTCAGCCACCACCGGGTGCGCCTCGATCTGGCTGAGAGTCGCCAGGGACCCGATCTGCGCGCCGGAAATGGTGTGCAGCTCGTCGATGCCCCCCAGAAAGATCACGTGCTTGTGCGGATTCAGACGCTGCTTGTAGTTCGGCAGCAGGTCGGTACCCCCTGCCAGGAAATCGAAGTCGCCGTGGACCGACGAGGCGATCTCGAGCGCCTCGTCGACGGTGCTCGGCTCGTGCAGCTCGAAAGATGGCAGGATCATAGTCGCTCCTGGGGGGCTCAGCTCTGGCTTGTGACTCTCGGACGAGACGGGCTGCGCGCTTGTTTCTGCAGCGCCTTCCAGATGACATCCGGCGTCATCGGCAGCTCGCGCGCCCGGATACCGACGGCGTCGTAGATCGCGTTGGCCACCGAAGGCAGGATGGGCAGCAGTGGTCCCTCTCCACACTCCTTGGCGCCGAAGGGACCTTCTGGGTCATTCGACTCGACCAGAATGCACTCGACCTCGGGCATCTGCATCGGGCTGGGTGTGCGGTAGTCGAGCAGGTTGGCGTTGAGCACCGCCGCCTTGTTGTAGCGGAAGTCTTCCATCAAGGCCTGTCCCAGCCCCATATGGATCGAACCTTCGATCTGGCCCTCGACGGCCAGCGGGTTGAGCGCCTTGCCACAGTCATGAGCAGCCCAGACCTTGAGGACTTTGACGATGCCGGTGTCGGGATCGACCTTCACCTCGGTGATGAACGCCGAGAAACTGTACGAGGGCGCCAGCCCTGCCGCCGCACCTTTGAACGTGCCCCCCAGCTTCGGAGGCCCCTGGTACGCACCCTTGGCGATCAACGCGCCGTTTTCGGCCAACGCCTGCTCGAGGGCCTCATCGAAGCTGATACGGACCTCGGGGTTGGGCGCGAAGACCAGCTCTTCACGGTCGAGCACAAAGCCTTCCCAGGGATAGCCCGTCTTCTTGGCGGCCGCGCGGATCAGCTTGTCCTTGATCTTCAGAGCGGCCCGACGCGCCGCATTGCCCGCCATGAACGTAACCCGCGAGCTGTAGCTGCCCAGGTCGATGGGGGCAGTGTCTGTGTTGCCGCTGTAGACGCGGATCCGACCCATATCACAACGCAGCACCTCAGCCACACACTGGGCCAGCATCGTGTCGGAGCCCTGGCCGATCTCGGCGGCCAGGCTGTGCACCGTGATGCCGCCGTCCAGATCGATCTTGAGGTGGACTGTCGACTGAGGCAGCTTCGTCCAGTGGATCGGCAGGGCGCTGCCCGAGATATAGAAGCCGCAGGCCACGCCGATACCGTGTCCATGCGGCAGCTTGTCGTGCTTCTCGGCCCAACCCGAGCGCTCGCGCGCCCGCTCGAGACACTCGACCACGCCGTTCGAAGTGATGCGGAACTCATTGATGGTCTTGGTGAAGCTCGGCAGCGCATTGTCGATGCGGAACTGGACGGGATCCTGCTTCGTCAGCACGCACAGCTCGTCGATCAACGTCTCGTAGGCATAGCGCGTGTTGACCGCCCCATGTCCACGCATCGCCCCGCACGGGGGCTTGTTGCTGTACACCCGCCGGCAGCGGAAGCGGAAGTTGTTCATCCGGTAGGGCCCCTGCGTGAGCACCCCGTTGTAGTAGGTTGTCACCACCCCGAAGCTTCCCCAGGCCCCGCCGTCGATGACCACATCGAGGTCGAGGACCGACAGCTTGCCCTCAGCGTCGAGTCCCACTGTCAGCTCGTTCTCGGTCGGATGGCGGCCGTGGTTCGAGATGAAGACCTCTTCACGATCGAACAAGATCTTCACAGGCTTGCGGCACATTTTTGAGAGCAGGGCGGCGGCCATCTCGTGGGGGAAGGGGTCGGATTTCCCGCCAAAGGCTCCACCCACCATCGGCCGGATCACCTGGATACGATGCATCGGCAGCTCGAGCACCTTCGCCAATGCACGATGCACGTAGTGCGGGACCTGCGTGGCAGACCACAGCGTCAAGTGGTCTTCGGTGTCGTAGTGGGCGATCACACAATGCGGCTCGGTGAAGGCATGGGTGACACCGATCATCTTGAACTTGCCGCTGACTTGGACAGCCGCATTTTTTAGCGCTTCGGGGACGTCGCCGAAGTGCTGCTCGACGGTCTTCATGATGTTGCTGCCATCCTTGGACCGGGAAGGATGCAGCTGCAGCTCTTGGGGAACCGGCTTCAGACAGTCTTTGGTGCGCAAGAAGGCCTTGAGCTCTTCATACTCGACCTCGATGGCGTCGAGCGCAGCCAGCGCGGTCTCTTCGTCAACTGCCGCGACGGCCGCGACCTGGTCGCCAACGAACAGCACCTTCTCGCCTGCGAAGGGCGTCTCATCCTGAGTGATCGGCAACACGCCGAAACGTCCCTGGTTGTCGCGGCCGCTGACCACGGCATGGACGCCCGGCATCGCGCGGGCCTTGCTGACGTCGAGCCGGGTGATCCTGGCATGGGCCAGCGGGCTCCGCAAGATCTTGCCCACCAGCATGCCAGGCAGCTTGATATCGTCGGTGTAGATCGCCTCACCCGTAGCCTTGCGCCGGGCGTCGATCAGGGGAATACGGGCGCCGATCCAGCCTTTTTCAGGAACCTTGGACATCACGCAGCCTCCCCAGGATCAGTGCTGCCGTCTGCCTGCTCGTCCGCGAGACGCGCGGCAGCGGCCTCGAAGGCATCGAAGATCTTGATGTAGCCGGTGCACCGGCAGAGGTTGCCGCTGAGAGCCTCGGCCAGCTCGGCGCGGCTCGGACGTGCGTTCTTTTTGAGCAGGGCCACCCCGGCCATCACAAATCCGGTCGTGCAGAACCCGCACTGGCTGCCCCCGCACTCGCCCATCGTCTCCTGCAGGGGATGACAACGGCCTTCAGCCCCCCGCACCCCCTCGATGGTGGTGACCTTCTGGCGCGCAACCGTGCGCGCCAGAGTCAGGCAGGAGAGGCGCGGCTCGCCGTCGACGAGCACTGTGCAGGCCCCGCACGAAGCCTGATCACACACGAGCTTGGTACCCGTCATCGGCGGGGAGCAGTGATCTCGGAGCGCGCTCAAGAGCGTGGTTCGCGGTTCGACGGTGACTTCGAGGTCAGTGCCGTTCACGTTGAATGTGAGCGGCAATTCGCCCGCGACGCTCGCGACTTTCGTCGCGCCATTCTGGGCGCGCGCGGCACCGGCCATGTTGGTTGCGAGCACGGAGCCTGCGGCAGCGCCACCGGCCCCCTTCAAGAAGGAGCGTCGGTCGAACGCTTTTCGAGAAAGCTCGGAATCTGATTGGGAACTCATGAGGTCTCCGCAAGAGAGCTAGCGAAACCCGTCACTCCGCCCCCGGCGCCCGAGGACCGCGCGGGTCGTGGGCCACAGTCTACAATCGCCAAATGCTGATCCGGAGCACTTCCCCGCGAACCTCGGGTTCCTCCAGCGGCAATCACTCCGGGCTTGAAAAGGACTCGTACGTTCGCGCGTACTATGGATCACGAAATCGATCAGTACGCACGCTTGTGAGGCTCGAGTTCTCCGACCGTCGTTCCCCCGTCTGCCTGCAAGTATGAATCCAGAAGCGCCGCAAGAAGCTGCCCCG
>JAJDCP010000063.1 GCA_029260765.1 Planctomycetota bacterium | reverse complement strand
ATGACAGCAGAGAAAAGCCACGCCTCCAACGACCCAAGTGCTCACCCCTGCCTTTTCGCTGTCCTGGATCGGACTCGTGCTCCTGACACGCGACGGCGAAACCATCCAGGCTGAAAGTTCTATGCGACACGGCCTCCTAGCGGGCCCCCCGCACAGTCATGAGCCTTTGTGGCGTCTGTCTGGCCGCGGCTGGGAGCTTTCAAGCCGTGCTCGACGACAGGCGGTGCACTCGCGCGTGTTGACCTTCCCCTGAGCCGTGGCGAGGAGAGCACGGGCACGCGACGCTCCTGGCGAGTCCTCAGGGGGAGTGTTTGCGTTGCAGCGGAATGACGGGCCGCCCGGACGGTCAGCTGGTACGCTAGAACATGAAGCGAGCGCGCCGTCGCAGAGTAGGACAGGCAGGATGAGAATCGGGCTATTGCAGATCCTGCTCGGCTGTCTGGGGCTCGGCCTCGCGGCTGGCTGCGCTCCGGAGAATCAGCGCGGCGTCTCCCTGCCGCAAGAAACCTCCAGCAGCCCCCAAGACCCCAAGCCGCTCGAGACCGCGGACGCGGGGCACGCTCCCCCGCTTCCCCAGCAGCAAATCGCACCTCAAGACACAGCCGCCGAACCGTTGCCGACCAGCTTCCGTTTCGGCAGCCAGGCCTTCGATGACTACGCCACGGCCTGGCTTCGACAGCGGAAAAACGCGCGACTTTCCCGCAGAACGGGCGCCACACCGCGGATCGATGCCGAGAAGATGGTAGAGACTCCCGTCGTTTCCCCGCAGACCGAACTGGAGATCGTCGCGGGCGAGCTGGCCCCTGCCGAGCCGCCTCCAGCACCACCGCCCCCGGTCAGTGAGCCCCCAAGCGAACTGGAGCCGACCGCCGCAGCCGAGCTTGCGCACCAGCTGCAGAACCTGCGCGCCTTGCGACCCCTGCTGACCACGCTCAGTCAGGGGCCTGACGAGCGCGCTGGTGACAGGGTTTCTGACATTGCCAGGTCATTGAGTGCCTGCCTGACAGAGTTCGAGTCGGAATTCGGCAGCGCCTGGGCGGCCCATCCCGACTGGCCGACCGTCGAGCTTGAGGCCCGGACGCTGCTGGCAGAGTTCGAGGGCGAGCGCTTCAGCTGGCGTTGCCTGCTTACCTTGACTTGGGTGGCCGCCGAGCTTGGCCTCGCCAGCGGGCGGCTCGAAGCCCTGCTCGAGGAGGACGCGGCGCGCCGCAGACATCTGTCGACGCTGGAGATCTCCGCGTACGAGCAGGACTGGCTGGCAAAGCTGTGCTTGTGGGGCAGCCAGCAGGCGGTCGCCCTGGAGGCGCTCGGGCGCTACCCCGAAGCCCTGCAGGCGTTGGAAACGGCGCGCTGGGTTAGAGGGTGTGTGCGACCGATGGGGGGCGAGCTCTCGCCCTACGAGGTGCGGCGCGGACGGCTGCTGTACAAACTCGGCAGGGCCGTTGAAGCCCGTGCCTGCCTGTGGCGGGTCATCGATCTCGACCGCGGGTCGCGTGCGGGGATTCAGGCGAAGAACCTGCTCATCCGCCACGGCGACGACGCCACGGTGCGTCGAGCCAGGATCGCGGAACGCCTCGAGGCCGCGTTGCAGGAACTCGAGTGGAAGCCAGACAGCTCCCCAGAACTCTTGATGCTGGCGGGCTATGCTCTCGCATATCACGACATCCGCGAGGGGATCCCGTTGCTGGTGGCAGCGCTGCCCAGAATCTCAGAGATCTATGGCCGGATGCTCGGCGGGGCGCTGGGCGATCTTTGCTTCCACGCAAACAGCCCCTCTCCCGACGACGAGGCTGCCCTGGACCGCGCCAGCGTGCGGCTCGGCAACCTCGACCGTGACCGCGGGCTTTTGCTGCTCTCTGCGGTGGAGCATCCCGCCCAGGTGCCCGTCTGCGACCATGTCTTGCGCGGCCTGGTCGGGCGCGGCCCGGACTGGGGGGAGGTGGACCCCCCCAGCGTGACGGAGTTCAAGCTGGGGTGGCAGAACTGGCTGCAGTAGAGCGTTGCTTCGCCGCTGGCAGCCTCCCGCACAAACCGTCAGATGCACTTGAACTTGAACGCCAGCCTGCCGAACTCCACCCGGTCACTGTCGACCAACTCGACGCGCTCCTCCCGCTCTTTGCCGCCATTGAGAAAGCTCCCGTTCTGCGAGTCGAGATCGACCAGCACAAAGATGTCCTCTCCATCTTTGCGGAGATGGCTGATGTTGGCGTGGCGGCTCGACACGAACGAGTCCTCGATACGGATATCACAGCCCTCGGCGCTGCCGATGCTGTTCTTGCCGAGCTTCAGACGGAACTGTTGGCCCTTGAGCCGGCCTTCGAGGCCGAGCAGCCAGGCCGCGCAGGGTTCCTGCTCGGCGACCTCGATCAGCTCTGTGCGGCGGGCCTTCGCGGGCTTCGGCGGCGCAGCTGCCGCGAGCACCGGCAGCTTGTGGACGCGGGTCGGAGGAACCCGCACGCGGCGGGGCTCGGGACAAACTGGGCAGCGCAACCAGCTCGGTTGCAGCGGGTGGCCGAGAGCACAACGCTTGATGGTCTGGGGATGCATGAGGCCGTCTCCGGTTTTAGTTGATTTTCAATGCATGCAAAAGGCGTCGACTTCGCCCGCTGAAGGCTGCCAGACAGCTCAGCAGTCAGGCGGGCTGGTCCGGCTGGATGCGCGGGCCAGGTCGGCGAGCAGGCGCGTGCGGCAGCCGTGCTGCCTTGTCTCTGGGACGCCCTCGAAGGCCTCCCAGGCGCGCAGGAAAGCAAACAGGGCGGCGGGCCAATCACCCTGCAGCCCGAGCACCAGGCCCAGGCTGTGGTAGGTCTCGCCTTGCGTGCGCCAGTCCCAGTCGCGGGCCGGGACCTGCGCACGCAGCCGGCAGGCCCTCTCCAGGCAGCTGCGGGCGGCCTCGAGCGTGCCCAACTCGATCCATGCTCGGCCCTGGCCGTGCAGAATGTCCGCGAGGCTTTCACTTTGCCCCGCCATGGTCTCGCGAGCGCCCAGGGCCTCGCGGTAGACGTCCACAGCCTGTTGCCAGAGCTGCTGGCGGGCCGCGCAGGCCGCGATGGACTGGAGACAGTCCGCCCACGCCACGCGGTCTCGTTGATCTGCGGCCACTTCCTCGCGGGCAGCGCGCGCCTGCTTGAGCCACACGGCACGCCCGATCTCGTCCTGTTGCGCCCCGCAGATCTCCGCCAGTCCTTCCAGGCTGGTGGCGCGGGCCTCGGCGCTGGCAGGTCCGGGCTCATGGCAGTCGAGGGCCCGCTGGTAGGAGTCCTGCGCAGCTTGCCAGGCACCCTGGTGCGCGTAGAGCTCCCCACACTGGCGCTGGCAGGCGGCCGCGAACTCGGTTTCCTTGGAGTCGAGTCCGTCCAGCGCCTGCAGCAGACTGGCGATGGCCGCCTCCCCGTCGCCGAGCGCCGCTTGCAGCTCGCCAATGCGGGCCAGCAGGCGCGCCTGTCGGATCGGCTCGGCCGCGGCGTCGCTGCGCAGCCGGCCCTCAGCGGCCCGCAGATAGCAACGCAGCGCCGCGCGTTGGTGGCCCAGACTGAGGCGTGCGTCCCCCATAAGCTCAAGGGCGACGACCACTTTGCGCGCCGAGCGCTCCCCCGGAGCCAGGCGGTCGAAGGCCAGCCAAGCGCGGTCGAAGACTTCGACCGCCCGCTCGGCTTCATCCGCTGCCAGGCAGGCTTCTCCCAGCGCTAGTAGAGTGTCGCCGCGCGCGTTCCAGGCGCCCGCCGAGGCTGCGCGCTCATGGGCGCCGAGTGCGGCCTCGAGGGAGCGCATCGCGAGGACGGCGCGACCCGCCCCCAGCAGTCCCACTCCCTTGCCCTGAAGCGCAAGCGCGTACTGCGCCCAGTCCCGGTCGGCCGGCGGCACCCGCTTGAAGGCTGACACAGCGCTCTCGACGAGCCCCTGGCGCAGGTCAGCGCTGGCGTGCTCTGCCTCGACCAGCAACCAGCCCGCGCGCAGCTGCGACAGCCGAGCGCGCTCGGCGCGGCTTGCCTCCGGGAGGGGGTCGAGCAAAGCGAGCGCAGCGGCGCGCTGGCCAGACTGCCACAGCTCGCGGGCCTGTTTTTCGAGCCCCAGCGGCTCTTCGCTGGCTGCACGGGGCGCCAGTCGACGCAGAGCGTCCTCACTTCCCCTGGGGTGGGTGGCCACCAGGGAACAGGGCGCCGCATCCGGCAGCCGCAGGGTTGCGAGCCGCTCGATGAGCTCTTCGATCTCCTGGGGCCGCTGGGCCGGATCGTCGCGGGTCATCCAGGCGATCAGTTCGTCCAGGCCTCCGGGCGCCGTCACGGAGGGCTCCGCTGCCTCTCCGGGAAGATGACCATGGACCAGCTCATGGCAGGTGATCCCAAGGCTGAAGATGTCTGCCCGGCCGTCGATCTCGAGCCCATGAGCCTGCTCCGGGGCGCTGTACCCGGGTGTCCCGACACCGACGCCGTCCAGCGTCAATCGCTGTGCGTCGCGCAACAGCGCCAGGCTGAAGTCGATCAGCACCGCGCGGGCCTCGGCCAGGGGCGAAACACCGCAGATCATGATGTTGCCGGGTTTAACGTCGCGGTGCACCAGGTTGCCCTGGCGATGCACCGCCGCCAGCCCGTGAGCGATCTGTGTTACAACGGCCAGAGCATCGAGCGGTGCCAGCCTGCCCTCACATTCGAGGATCTGCTCGAGGCTGCGGCCCTCGACGTACTCCATCACCAGGAAATGCAGGTCCGCCTCGGATGCGTAGGCCAACTCATGGACCTTGACGACGAACGGACTACGGATCTGGGCGAGAGCCTTGCCTTCGCGGCGTAGCCGCTCGATGGACTGCACCTGATCGCGCCATCGGCGGCGCAAGGTCTTCAGTGCCACGCAGCGGTCGAGCCGCGTGTCCCAGGCCCGGTACACGTGGCCCATGCCCCCGCTCCCCAGACGTTCGCCGATCTCGAAGGGACCGAGCGTACGGCCACTCAGGTCCCCCGACGGAATCCGTTTGCCCATCTCAGCTCGCGTCCCGCAGCGCAGCTTGCAGCAGCTCGACCACGCAGTCGACAAAGCGCAGCTTCCGTTGGCGTGCCCGAGCGTAGAGGTCGTCGAACAGGCGCTCGCGCTCGCCGCCAGACGGCGCCTCCAGCAGCCCGCAGACCAACGAGGTGCCGATGCGTCCGAACCACCCCTCGGTCGTGTCGAGCAACACCGAGAAACGTTGCAGCCGGTTGTGTGTGTGGCTGGGTAGCAGCTTCTCCCCTGATTCATCTGAGTCAGCGTGAATCTTGAGATACAGGTCGACGGCGCTGAGGATCTGCTCTTTGATCGGGATGTGCGTCGCCTCCGAGAAGAGCTCGAGCATACGTGCTGTCTCTTTGGGGAGATTGGTGGTCGTCCGCTCTGTCGGCCGGACAGGGTCTGTGAACGACGCCGTATTTCCGCCTTCGAGGCAGGAGGCGTCGCTGTACTCAGGTGGGCGGCTGTGTCTGCGTGCCAAGTTGGATCTCCATGCGATTGCCGCAGCCAGAATATCCTGCGCGAACAGGCAACGGAAGCAGATGAAGGCAAAAACATGGCATCCACCACAGAATAATCACATACATTCTTTAGAATATACCTCCGGGATTGTCAAGCACAAACAGTCGAGACCCGCCCACTCGACCCCTGGCGTTCCTGACCTGCTCCGGGGGCCATGAAAGGGCACGAGGTCGAGGAACAGAGACGCGTTCGGTCCGCCCTTGCAGCACACACCCAAAAAAAAAGACCCGCCCCCAGGGCCGGTCTCGTCGATCTTCACGAGCTATGGAACTTCAAACGCGCAGCCTCAACGACCGCCCAGGGTCAGCTGCTTCTCGACGGTCTCGCCCGCGGCATTGCGCACGGTCACGTTCACCTGATCACCTTCGTTCAACCCCGCCAGGGCCGCGCGCAGCTGATCGATGCTCTGGGTCGGCTTCCCGTCGAGGGCCACGATCAGATCGCTCGCGCCGATTCCGGCCGCCTCGGCGGCGCCCCCTTCGATCACACCTTGGACCAGGATGCCTTCACCGGCCTTTTCCTCGATCTCCACACCGAGGAAGGGGCGACGCTTCGCCTGGATGTCCTCGCCCTTGAGCAGGGTCTCGAGCTGCAGGCGCTGCACCGGCACCGCGTGGCTGGAACCACGGTAGGGGCGGTCGACATTGAGACCGAGCAGCTGCCCGCTGGCATCGACCAGCGCCGAACCGAACTCATCGTCCGAAAGCGGAGCATCGTGATGCAACACGTCAGGGCGGGTGCGCGCAGGACCCGCATTGTTCTCGTCGGCGAACATCTGCATGAAGGGATTCGACGGACCGGCCGCCTCGGCAGCCTCGACGGCGCGGTGCTGCTGGCCGAGCACGCCACCGGCGATCGGCTCGACAGTGGCACCCACGGCGACCACGAACTGCCCGACCTTCAGAGCGCTGGTGGCACTGATCGCCTGCACGGGGACCTGCAACGCCTCACACAACAGCAGGGTCAGACCTTCCTGATGGTCCGTCGCGCCCAGATCGGCGCTCTGGGTCCGTCCGTCATGGGCGGTCAGGGTGTAGCTGCCACCTTCTTCGACCACGCGGCTGGCCGTGACAAACACGCCTTCGCCCACGCAGATCGCATAGCCGACCTTGTCGTCGCCGCTATGGACAACAGCCACCGAGCGGAACACGCTCTCGGTCGCGGACTGCAGCATTTCATTGAGGGTGTCGTTGCGACCGCGGACTTCGTCTTGCGCCAGACCGGCCGTGAACAAAAGACTGAGAGACAGCATCAGAGCCGTCGAGAGCTTACGGAACATCGGGGAGTCTCCTATGTGTGCTGACAATACTCCGCCCGCGGGCCGCTGCGCACAGCGCCAGCGAATGGAGAGACAGGACACCTGTGTGGCTATGTTGGGGAGGTCCGGCCGACACCCTGGGGCGCCTGGCCGCGGACCCTCGGCCTGAAGCTAGTTACGGTTGCCGAAAATGACCTTGACCTCGCGCGTGGACCCGTCGGCGCCCTGCACCTCGAAGATCGCCATATCGCCAGGCTGGTAGCTGCTGATGATGCGGCCCATGTCGCTGAGAGTCTGGACGGCCTTGCCGTCGATGCTCAGCAACAGGTCACCCGCCTCGAGCTTCGAGAAGGAAGCGGGCCCGTCTTCAGAGATCTGGGTCAGCTTGACGCCACCCTTCTCCTGCTCTTCGGCCTTGACGCCCAGGTAAGCGCGGGGGGCCTCGGGAACGGTCGTCTCGGGCCGCCCCTCGTTCTCGCCGCGATTCCCACCGAGCAGGCCTTCAAGCATCTCCTGCATGCCGCCACCATCTTCACCGAACAGATTGCCGAGCGGATTCTCGCCGTTCTCTCCGTTGAACATGCCCTCGAGCATCTTCTGCATCTGCTCTTGCATCTCGGGGTTCATCAGGCCTTCGAGCATTTCCTGCATACCACCACCGTCTTCACCGAACAGATTGCCGAGCGGATTCTCTCCATTCTCGCCGTTGAAGAGACCTCCCAACAGCTCTTGCATCTGCTCCATCATCTCGGGGTTCATGAAGGTCTGCAGCATTTCCTGCATGCGCTCGTTGTCGCCAAACAGGTTGCCGAACATCTCGCCCATGCCGTCCTGGCCGAACATGTTCCCCATACGTTCTTGCATCTGCTCCATCATCTCAGGCGAGAACTGCTCCTGCATCAGGGTGAACATCTCCCCCATGCTCAGCTTCTCGCCCTCGATCTCTTCGCCTGCAGCCAGACGATCATAGTCGGCCATGATCTGGTCGATCGGCGAGGCGTAGGCGTTCTCTCCCATCATCAGGATGGCGCCGTTGAGGCCGAGCAGCTTGCCGTCGAGGTCGACCAGGGGTCCACCACTGTTGCCGGCATAGATGGGCACGTCTGTCTCGATGGCATCGTTGTAGAAACGGTCCATCATCTGGACGGGAATCTGCTTGTGCAGGGCTTTGACCTTGCCGAGCGCAAACGTCGGCTGCACATCGCTGTAGGGACCACCCGGGTGGCCAAGGGCCACGACCCAGGAGCCGACGTCGAGCTCAGCGCTGCTGCCGATCTCGAAACACGCGAGACCGTCGGCCTCGATCTTGAGCAGTGCATAGTCTTGCGCGCGGTTGCGTCCCAGGATCTGGGCCTCGAAAGCGCGCCCGTCCGCAAGCGTGACCGTGGCGCGGGGACCGATATCGATCACATGGGCGCAGGTCAGAATGTACCCGTCCGCAGAAATAAGTGCCCCCGAGCCGAAACCAGTACCCTGGCCGTTGGCCTGCTGGCTGGCTATCAGCACAGTCTTGGGAATCGAGATCTCGGCCAACGACGTGAGCCGGTTCTGGAGCTCTTCGAGCTCGGTCTGCTGAGCAAAGCCCAGCGAACAAGCGACAAACAGGGCGAGTAGACCTTGTCGAATCTTCACAGCTGTCCTCCTATGTCTTCGCAGCAGTGGTACTGCCCTGCTGCAACCCGTGTTGGGAAATTTCTGGCCCCAGACCGGGCAGCTGCAATTTGTGCGGTCTTGGTGTATGCTCAGCGCATACCTATCTCGATACGATGGCGCGTCGTACTCGGCGAACGCCTGCGAGGACGCACCGAAAATGCCCGCGAGTCCGCGTTGGTTGCTGGAGTTCCTGAGCAGCGAAGGACCCTCCCCCATGCCCCCGCTCGGCCCGGGAGACCAGCTGGAGCTGACGTGCACCACGGGCCTGTGGCGCCGCCCTGATCCTCGGCGTTGCATCGTCGGCTCCTCCGCCAAGCGCGCTGATATCCGGCTTCAGGCAGGCGAACAGTTGATCGCAGCCGAGGAAATGCGCTTCTATATGAGCGGATCGGGCATCGAGGCTCAGGTGCTGCAACCGGGCAACTCCATCCGCGGGCAGAGCTATGAGCCCTTGCAGTATGTTTCGCTGGCCGACGGCGACGAGCTGAGTATCGGTCCCTTGCGGTTTCGGCTCCGTTGTCAGCCCACCTGAGATTGAGGTCGTAGACATGGTCGAACCGGTCAGTTATCGGCAGCTCGGCGACATCCTGTTGCGCATGGAAGCGATCACACAGGAAGACCTCGACCGGGCGTTGGCCCGCCAGGCCAGCGCAAAACAAGCCGGCCAGTTCCGGAAGCTGGGGGATATCCTGCTCGAGCTGGGCCTGGTGGGCACCGAAGAGATCCGCAAGGCCCTCGCCGACCAGGGCCGCACGATCCTGCAATGTCCCAAGTGCTCAACGCTCTACAACGTCGACATGTATTCGGATGCCGATGTCTACCTCTGCCAACGCTGCAACGAGCGGTTGGTCTTCCCGCACTCCCTCGATAAGGCGCAGGTCGAAGACTGGGTTCGCAGCTCGGGAAAGATCGCCGACCGGACGGGGCCTGACGCAGCGAAGACCCCTTTTCCAGGCAGCGACACAGGAAAGCGCGTGCGCGGTCATGCTGTCGAGGTCGCGCAGAAACGGCGTCGTGAACCACAAACTGCCGCCGGCTACCCGAAGGCCCTGTTTGGACCCTACGAGATCCTCGGCGAGATCTCCCGCGGCGGAATGGGGATCATATACAAGGCTCTACACACCAAACTCGACCGCACCGTCGCGGTGAAGGTCCTCCTGCATGGCAGCCAGAGCGACGCGGAGTCCATCCTTCGCTTCAAGAACGAGGCGCGCGCGGTCTCGCGGCTGCGGCACCCCAACATCATCGGCATCCACACCATCGGCGAGATCGAGGGCGTCCACTATTTCAGCATGGACTTCATCGAGGGCCGCACGCTCAACCGGCTGATCGAGACCGAGCAACTCAGCGTCCAGCGCATCTGCAAGATCTTCTGCCAGATCAGCGAAGCGATGACCTACGCGCACTCGCAAGGGGTGTTGCACCGCGATCTGAAGCCCCAGAACATCCTGGTCGACTCGCACAACATCCCGATGGTGGTCGATTTCGGCATCGCCAAAATCCAAGACCAGACGAAGGACCTCACCCAAGAGAATGAGATCCTGGGTAGTCCCGCCTTCCTGGCACCTGAGTACGTCAGCGGCAAAGTTCCGAAGTTCACCGAAAGCTGTGACGTCTACGGAGTCGGGGCTTGTCTGTACTACACGCTTGTCGGCCGCACTCCCCACGACGGGGAGAACACCGTGCAGCTCCTGCGCGAGGTGGCGTTCAGCGACCCCACCCCTATCCGCAGCATCGACCGCCAGGTCGACAAACGCCTGGCCAACATCGTGATGACCGCGGTGGCCCGGGAGCCGGAGCTGCGCTACAAGAGCTTCGAGGCCTTCGAGCGCGACCTTCGTCGCTTCCTCGACGGCAAGGACGTGTTGACGACCGCGGGGCCGGTGCTGCAGTTGTGGCGGAACGTGCGGCGTCCCATCGCCCTCGCCTTCGCGGTGATCATCTGCGTCGCGCTGGTCTTCCTGAGCGGCATCTACACACAATCCCGGATCGACATCGAGGCCCAGGCGGCGCGGGAAGACGATGCCATCAAAGAGGCGGTCCAGAGCAACCTGTCGCTCTGCCAGGCACTGATCGATCTCGAGCGGCTCGACGCGGCAGCGGTGGCCGCGCAGCGTGCCTGCATCTACGCACAGCAGGGCGGCTTGACCACGCGCCTGCTCGACTGCAAGAAGAGGCTTCGCGAGGTCTACGTCATGCAGGGCAAAGATGACGCGGTCCGCCGTGTCGACGCCGAGATCGCGCGGCTCTCCGCCCCGTGACTGGCCCCAAAAGCTTGGGAATCAGCATGGCCACTGGTATACTCGTGCGCTCGTTTGAGCCCACTCAGAGGATTCCTGCATGAAGATCGGAGTCATCGGCTGCGGCTACGTCGGCCTGGTTACCGGCGTCTGTTTCGCAGAAGCCGGCAACAAAGTCGTCGTCATGGACATCGATGCAGCCAAAGTCGCCAAGCTGTCCGAAGGCATCCCCACCTTCTATGAGCTGGGCGTCGATGCCTATCTGCGCCGCAACCTGAAGGACGGTCGTCTCAGCTTCACGACCAGGATCGAGGATGTCGCGGCTCATGGAACCCTGATCTTTCTGTGCGTGGGGACCCCGCCCAAGAATGACGGAGAGGCCGAGCTGCGCCACCTCTTCTCGGCGGTCGAAGACCTCGCACGCCATCTGCAGGGCTACAAGATCATCGTCACCAAGAGCACAGTGCCCGTCGGCACCAATGAAGAGATCCGCAAGCGCGTGGCAGCGCTGACCGACGAGCCTTTCGATGTGGCCAGCAACCCGGAGTTTCTGCGCGAAGGCCGCGCGATTCAAGACTTCAACGTGCCTGACCGGGTGGTGTTCGGAGTCGACAATCCAGCCGTTGGCGAGCTGTTGCGTGAGCTCTACCTGCCCTTCACCACCAAGAACCAGCCGATCTTGATCACCGACCTGAAGACCGCGGAGATGATCAAGTACGCCGCCAATGCCATGCTCGCGACCAAGATCTCGTTCATCAACGAGATCGCCAACATCTGCGACCTGGTCGGAGCGGACATCGACCTCGTGCGCCAGGGGATCGGCAGCGACGAACGCATCGGCTTCGCTTTTCTACACGCGGGCAGCGGCTATGGCGGTTCGTGCTTCCCCAAAGACGTGCCAGCCCTCTCCTTTCTCGCCCGCAAGAATGCGTATCAACCACGGCTGCTCGAAGCGGTACATGAAGTCAACAAGAGCCAGAAGCTGATCACCTTCCGACACCTGAACAAGGTCTATGACGGAGACTTGAAGGGCAAGAAGATCGGGATCTGGGGCCTGTCCTTCAAGAAAGGGACCTCTGACGTCCGCGAAGCAGCGAGCATTCCCACCATCGCTGCTCTGCTTGAGGCCGGCGCGCAGGTCTCGGCCCATGACCCCGAAGCGATGGACGCGATGCGTCTCGAGTTTCCCGAGCATGTCAACTACTGCGAATCGCCGTACGACGCATGCCAGGGAGCCGATGCCTTGCTCTTGCTGTCCGACTGGCGCGTCTATGGCTCACCAGATTTCGATGAGCTGGCCGCGGCGATGCGGACGCCGTTGATCATCGACGGTAAGAATCTGTTCTGCCCGCGCACAGCGCGCCGGCATGGCTTCACCTACTACGGCGTGGGAAGACCGCAGCCGGCGTAGGCCGACGCGGGCCTGGCCCCGGAGGAGCGATCATGCGCGCGTTGGTCAAAGCGCGTCCCGAAACCGGCATCTGGCTCGAAGACGTGCCCATGCCCGAGCCGGGACCCAACGATGTGCTGATCCGGATCCACAAGACAGCGATCTGCGGTACGGACCTCCACATCTTCAACTGGGATGCCTGGGCGCAGAAGACCATCCAGACGCCGCTGGTGGTGGGACATGAGTTCGCGGGCAGGGTGGCCGCGGTCGGGGACAACGTCAAGGGCATCGCGCTCGGTGCCCGCGTCTCCGGCGAGGGCCATATCAGCTGTGGGCACTGCCGGAACTGTCTCGGCGGACGCCGCCACATCTGCCGCGGCACCCGTGGGGTTGGGGTGCACCGGGCGGGTGCGTTCGCAGATTACCTGTGCATCCCTGCCAGCAACGTGTGGCTGGCGGAAGACGGCATCCCGATGGAGACCCTGGCCTACTTCGACCCGCTGGGCAATGCCGTCCACACCGCCCTGTCGTTTGATCTCGTCGGCGAGGACGTCCTGATCACGGGTGCTGGCCCGATCGGGATTCTGGCGACGGCGGTCGCCCGCCATGCCGGGGCCCGCCATATCGTCGTCAGCGACATCAACCCCTACCGGCTCAAGCTCGCGCAGCAAATGGGCGCCTCGTTGGTCCTCGACGCCCGCGAGGCCTCACCGCGCGATGCGATCCAGCAGCTCGGCATGCGCGAGGGTTTTGACGTCGGCCTGGAGATGTCCGGGCAACCATCCGCCCTGCACAGCATGCTCGAGGCGATGCACCACGGCGGCGGCATCGCGCTGCTGGGAATCCTTCCGCCAGACACTGCGATTGACTGGGACAAGGTGATTTTCAAGGGACTCGTTCTGCGTGGTATTTACGGGCGCGAGATGTACGAGACCTGGTACAAGATGACCGTGCTGATCCAAAGCGGCATGGACGTCGGCAAGGTGCTGACACACCGTTTCGGTTGCGAAGACTACGCTCAAGCCTTCGAAGTCGTAGCCTCAGGCCAGTGTGGCAAAGTGGTACTGGATTGGCTCGGAGAGGATAGCGCAGCCACATAGGGCTGCTCGAACCTGGCCCGCGGGCCCACAGTGGAGAGAAGCATGCTCGGCAAGATGCGCGCACACCTGACGACCGCACTCGAGGAAATCAAGGACGCGGGCCTGTTCAAGGACGAGCGCGTGATCCTCGGGCCGCAGGGCTCGAAGGTCACCGTACACGGTGGGCGCATCGTGCTCAACATGTGCGCAAACAACTACTTGGGACTGTCGAGCCACCCACTGGTGATCGCGGCTGCACGCGCGAGCTTCGATCAGTGGGGCTACGGCATGAGCAGCGTGCGCTTCATCTGCGGCACGCAGCAACAGCACAAACAGCTCGAAGCCAGACTCTCGGCGTTTCTGGGCTGCGAGGACACGATCCTCTACACATCGTGCTTCGATGCGAACACCGGACTGTTCGAGACGCTGCTCGGCCCCGAGGACGCGATCATCAGCGACGCCCTCAACCACGCGAGCATCATCGACGGCGTGCGGCTGTGCAAGGCAAAGCGCTTCCGCTATGCGAACAATGATATGGCCGACCTGGAGGCCAAACTCCAAGAGGCCTCAGACGCGCGTTTCCGCATGATCGCGACCGATGGCGTCTTTTCGATGGATGGGACCTTCGCCAACCTGGCGGGGATCTGCGACCTCGCCGACAAGTACGAGGCGCTGGTGATGGTCGACGACTCCCATGCCGTCGGCTTCATCGGCGAGACTGGGCGGGGCACGCACGAACGCGCACAAGTGATGGAACGCGTCGACCTGATCACTGGCACGCTGGGCAAGGCTCTCGGTGGCGCCTCCGGCGGCTATACCAGTGGCCGTGCGGAGCTCATCGCGATGCTGCGGCAGAAGTCCCGCCCCTACCTGTTCTCGAATACTGTGGCCCCATCGATCGTGGCTGCCTCGCTGCGGGTCCTCGAGCTGCTGTCCGAGAGCGGAGAGCTCGTCGCTCGGCTGCGGGCGAACACGCTGCGCTTCCGCAACAGCATGCGCAGCCGGGGTTTTTCGATCAGCGACGGCGAGCACCCCATCGTACCGATCATGCTGGGCGAGGCGCGCCTGGCTGGAGAGATGGCAGACCGACTGCTCGACCGGGGTGTGTACGTGGTCGGCTTCTCCTATCCAGTCGTGCCCAAGGGTCAGGCACGCATCCGCGTGCAGATTTCGGCGGCTCACAGCGATGAAGACATCGACTTTGCCCTCGACGCCTTCGAGGCGGTCGGCAAAGAGCTCGGCGTGGTCTGACAGGGCCACCGACAACGGTCTGTATGAGCGCTGAAGAGGGCCCCAAGACCACCGGGAGTTACGGCGTGTACAACATCAATGCCGAGTGCAAGAACGCCTGCCTGAACGTGATGGCGAGAATGCCTGAGGCCGTGGGCTGCGGAATCGTCAACCTGGGCACGGGCGCGATGTTGACCTTCCATCATCGCCTGCCCGAGTTGCCTCCCCACGAGATCGCCTTGATCGCCGGCGCCGTGGTAGACATGTTCTGCGGAGGCCGCACGCGCCGCATGGAAGGCCATGTCGACCAATTGCTGAGGGAGCGCGTGCTCGGGTACGCCGACGAGATTTTCCGCTCAACGCCCACGGCCTACTATTTTCTGAAGTCCGTGCGCAAGTATGACCTGGTCGGAATCCTGATCGCTCCGCGCACGATCAACCAGGGATTGGGCTGGCTTGCGCTCCGCAACGCCGTCGGCCAGCTCGCCCAGACGGTGACGCGGCGGCTCGTCCGCCAGAGCCTGTTTGAGGTCGTCGATCCGGAACAGGCCTTTGAATCTGGAGTTCCACTGACGACGGCGATCGTTGAACCCCAGCATACGGTCTCTGACTCGACCATGAGTCTGACCGGGGCGATTGGGGACTTCGGGCTGAGCAGCGCCTTCCAGCTGATATCGCACCAACAGAAGAGTGGCAAATTGCTGATCTTTGGAGAGGAGGGCGGACTGCAGGTGATCTTTGAGCGGGGGCGGGTGATCTCTGCCTGGTATGACCGTGAGACGGCTGCGACCGGTCTACGTGAGTTGCTGGTCCGCGAGATCCCTCGTGAAGATCTTCGTCGCGTGGCGGATTACTGCCGCAAACAACGCTGCTCGGTTCCGCGGGCGATGTTCGAGCTCGGCTTCCATGACGAGGAACAGCTCGAGCAGACGTGCTCGCAGCTGATCTGTCAGCGAATCTACAAGGCCTTCCAGTGGCAGGGAGGCAACTACGCCTTTTTCTCGGAGGAAGACCCCGACCCGGGCCTGCGCATCGCTCCGATTCCCGTCGACGGTCTACTCTTCACGGCCGCTTTGATCAGTGACGAGCTGCCCCTGATCAAAGCCATATTCACCGACGAGGAGGTGATCGTTGCGCGCTTGCCGCTCAGCGAGGAGCTGCTCGCAGAGCTGGAAGGGCCAGCGCGAGAGCTGCATCCGAAGCTGCCAGCGGAGCCGACCCCGCTCGGGACGCTGTTGCGCAGTTATTTCATGACTGAGCTGAACACACTGCGCGCCCTGTACGCCCTCCACAAAGCCGGCGGGCTCACTGTCAGCGCACCGCTGCAGGGCAGCCTCAAGGCCTGAGCATGCAGCCCTGCTGCTTGCCCGGGCTACGGGCTGCGGGCTGCGGGCTGCGGGCTCCAGGCTCCAGGCTGCTGCCAAGGGAGACCACTTCATGAGTAGCGACCACCCGAAACTCCGGGTTTTCCAGCAGGAAGGCTGAAGCCGGAGGCGTGAAGCCACGGCGGGGAACGCCCCTGAACCCACAGAGCCGCCAAGCTTGTCCAAGGCTACTTGTGGGAAAAGGGCAGCGCTATGCCGCGCCGGCGACCGCTTCGTTGGGCTCTGCCTCGCTCTCGCTCGGCGCGTCCTCGACAACCGGTGCACCGGTCTGCGCGCCCATGCGCTTGAGAAAGCGGCAGTGGGAGCCCAGAGCCTGCCATACGCTCGGGTTGCAGCGGTAGGCCACATCGTACTCTGCGCATGCCGTCTGCACGATCTCGGCCAACTCGGGGTAGTGCACGTGGCTGACTCGTGGGAACAGGTGGTGCTCGATCTGGTAGTTCAGGCCGCCCACAAACCAGCCCACCACCGGGTTGCCCGGCGCGAAGTCGACGGTGGTCGCGAGCTGATGTTCGAGCCAGCCCAACGGAAGCCGGCCATCAGCCGGGATCTGGACCATCTCCGCCTCTTCCACACAATGCGCCATCTGGAAGACCACAGCCATCGACACGCCGTTGACGATGTTGAACAGCACATACAAGCCCAGGATGGCCAGGATCGAATGGCCGAGCACCAGAGGCACGACAAAGACCAGGCTCAAGAACCAGACTTTGCCGAGCAAGAGAAACACCAGCTCGCGAGCCTTCGGACGAGGTACCGGATTGTTGCCCACCTTGCCACGAACAAGGTTGGAGAAGTCGTCGTAGAGGACCCATTTGACGGGCAAGAAGCTGTAAAGAGCCCAAGCAAACCAGTGCTGCCAGCGGTGCCAGGGACGCAGCGTCTGGCTGGGAGCCAGCCGCAACCAGGGTTGCGCCTCGATGTCCTCGTCGACGCCGTCGATGTTCGTGTAGTGGTGGTGGATCCGGTTGTGCTTCTGGTTCCAGTAGAAGGAGCTGCCGCCGATCAGATCGAGACAATAGAACGTCAACCTGTTCAGCCAGGTGCGGCTCGAGTAGGAGCGATGGCCTCCGTCGTGCATGATGCTGAATCCGACCCCACTGGTGGCGAGCCCGACGGAAATCACCGCCAGGGTCGCCTGCCACCAGGTGTTGGCGAAGCCGACCAACAAGATGTAGGACGCGGCCAGCCAAGCCAGGATCAGGAATGTCTTGATGACCATACGCAGGCCGCCCGTGCGGCTGCGGCCGCTCTCGTGGAACCACGCATCCACTCTGCGGTGCAGCTCGCGGTGGAGTGCGGAATGCCGCGGGAACTTCAGCTTGGGAGTCATGGCGATCCTCGAGGCTGGGGGAGACTGGCACAGGCCCACCACGGCGGGCCCGTCCTGCCTTCACTCTAAGCGTGCCCGGGGAACCGGCAGTGTATTAGTTTGGTAATAGTTGTTGGGATGATTGTGACGCAAGGCCAAACAGAGAAGGGGTTTGGCGGATCAGGATGGCTGCGCTGTCGGGTCGCCCGCGCGCCGCCCGTAGAACAAGTGTAGCAGAGTGGGAAGCACAAACAGGGCCGCCAGCAGGCACGTGAAAGCACCGATCCCCAACAGCGCACCGAGGCTCGACAAGCCCTCGTGCGAGGCGATGGTCAGGCTTCCGAAACCGAACACCGTCGTCAGGGCTGCGGCGAGCACCGAGGTCCCCGTGCTGCTGCGGGTCAGGTCGATCTCTCCACACTCACCAAAGCGATGGATCAGGTGCACACCGCCATCGACGCCGATGCCCACTAGAATGGGCACGGCAAAGAAGTTGGCCAGGTTGAAGTTGTACCCGAGCCAGGCCATCGCACACAGCAACCAGAAGATGCCAACGGCCAGGGGAATCAGGGCCAACAGCGCCTTGGGCAAACTGCGCAGGTCGATCCAAAGCAACAGCGTCACCGCAATCAGGGCGTAGCCCAGCGCCTCGAGAAAGGCCTCACGGATCAGCTCGGTCGACTCGTGGATCTGCACCGTGACACCCACGATCAAGGGATCGACGGTGCGCACCTGGGCAACGTGGACCGCCAAAGACTCGGGATTCCAGACATCAACGTCAGGGTAGACGATCACACCGTAGCGGCCGGACTTGCCAACGAAGCGCGTGTCGAGGGGCGGCGGAAGCAGCTCGAGGCTGAGACCGGTCGGAACGCTGCTCTTCTCGAGCAGCTCGAGGCGCTCGGCCAACGCGTCGCGGAAACTCCTGGCGTACAGATCCAGGGTCGTCTGGCGCGCGTCCGGGGCTCCCTCCCAGACAACCTCGACCTTCACGATCAGCTCGGTGATCGCCTCGAGCGCCTGAGCCCGGGCTTCCAGGTCGGTCCACTCCATCGTCAGGGCCTGCAGTCCATCGAGCTCTTCGAGCAGCTCCTCGGCAGCAGCCTCGAATGCATCCAGGGCCACCGGTGCGGGCTGTGCGAGCTCCGGCAGGTTGGAGTAGGGCTTGAACAGTCTGCGCACCAGCTCGATCTTGGCCACCTGGTTGTCGGGCACGAAATCGGAGGGGCTCTCGACCTTGCCCACCGTCGACAACGCCGCCAGACTGTCGGCCAGAATGCGGGCGCGCTGCAACGACTCTGCGTAGACGACCGAGTACCAACTGGAGCGTTTCGAGTCTTCGAGGATGCGTCGTTCCCACTCGACCGAATCCAGCCCTTTTGCCTGCAGCTTGAGTATGTTGCTGTCGTAGCGCAGACGGTCGAGGGGGTAGGCGAGTGCGACACTCGCAAGACAGGCGGCGATCAAGACCAGGCCCGGACGCCTTATGCGGATCGGGATGTTGCGCAGCGGCTTGACGGCCCGCACGCCGCCCTTGCCCCCATCGTAGACCAGCAGCAGCGCCGGCAGCACGGTCAGCGAGCTCAGCAGACACAGCAGCACCCCCGTCCCTGCCACCAGGCCGAGCTCGCCCAGGCCCGAGAAGTTTGTGAACAGCGTGCCGTAGAACCCCAACGCGCTCGACACGGCTCCTGTCAGATTGCCGACTGCGCTGGTCGTCAGCGAACGCTTCAAGGCGGCAACGGGCTGGCCCGTCTGCACGAGCGCTTCCTGATAGCGCACGACGATGTGGACGGCGAAGTCGATGCCCAGCCCGACCAGGACGGCGGCGAACACCATCGACAGCAGGTTGAGCGCGTTGACCAGCAGCGTCGCGGCCAGGAAAGACCAGGACAGGCCGACGGCCAGGGACAGGAGCATCAGCAGGGGGCGGCCGAAGTTGCCGAAGATCACGAAGGTGATGAGGGCCACCCCGAGGAAGGAAAGCAGGCCCGCCTTGCGCGTGTCCGCATCGGTGGTCCACATCTCGTCGGCCTGCAACACGGGCCGCCCGGTCACACCGATAGGAATGTCGGGATGACGCTGCTGAAGCTCTTCGGTGAACGCGCGTAACTCGTTCAGGGGCTCGGTGATGACAGCCATGTCGCCGTCGTAGTCTTTGACCGGCAAGACGAGCAGGAACAAGAGCTCCTTGTTTTCGGCGACAAAGTACCCGTCCCGGTCGTCTTCAGTCTCGTCCAGCTCTGAGCGGGGAAACAGCTCTTTCAGTGCCTGCGGCTCGCTGATGGTCTCGCCAACAGCTGCCCGTGCCAGCTCGTCCAGGTAGCCGGTCAGGAACTTGAAGAGGCGCTCGCCCCGCTCCGAGTCGGGCGTCGTCGAACTCTGCGCCTGGTCGGGTAGACGCTGCAGCTCGCGCGCCATCGCGCGCAAAACCCCGACGGGCCCGGGATCTCCTCCCAGGTTCTCGAGCATCGGATCGAGCTCGGCCAGGCTCGCTTCGATCTCGAGGATCTGCTCTTCGCTGAGGAACAACAAGGCGTTGCTTAGAAAGATCTCGGGGTCGACCTTGAAGACGACCTGTTCATAAAGCTCTGGCCGAGCTTGCAGAAAGGCACCGATCGTGTCTGCCAGGCTCTTGAGACGGCTGAGGTCTACACTCTGCGGTTCCTGGCCAGGAACCGCAGGCTCGAGATTCTCGAGCACGATGTAGATGTATTCCTGGTCGCCGAAGTCCTCCAGGTATTCGAGGTAGCGCTTGTGGTAGGGCACGCGATCGTCGAGCAGGGCGTCCTGGTCTGCGGTGATGCGGAAACGGCTCAATGCGATCGGCAGGCAGATCAGCGCGCTGAGGATGCAGCCAAACACGATGGCGCGCGGGCGTCGTGCGACCCACTCTGCGTAGCTATGGAAGATCCGGTCGCGTTTTCGCACGCGTTCGGCAGGTGCAGGCTGAATGGTCTGGCTCTCCTAGTGGCCCGTCAGACATGATCTGATCAGTTCAAACCAACCATTGGCCGTTTTCTGATCACAAGTGCTGACAATGGGCCACGTTTGGCGTCCTTGTCGATCCGCGCTGCGCGCGGGCAACCGCGTGCGCCTTGGGACAAGCCGCGCCGGCTTACTCTCGCAGCGGAGCTGCCTTCGGCACCTCAGCGGTCCTCAGTTGATGCGCACCTTCGCTAGTCGAAATCCGTAATCGCAAGTTCGAAATCAAGCCGCGAAGTCCATCCGGACAGACCCGTTGCAGGACTGAGGCGGGGCGCGCTCAGACGTTGGCGGGGACAGCTTCGCGGTCTTTGCTGCGGCCCATGGCGTGGCTGACCAGGTGCTTGCCAAGGTCCCAGATCGAGCCGAGCTTGTTGCAGCTCTCGAGCGTGGCATCGAAAGCCGCCACGATGGCATCGACCTCGGGTTCGCCCAGAGTCAGCGAAGGGATCAGCTTGATGATCTCGACCTTGTGGCCCGAGACCTGGGTGAACATCCGATGGTCCTTCAACAGCGTCATCGCTACCATTTGGGCAAACAGTCCCTTTTCCGCCAGGCGCAGCAGCTGCCAGCTGGCCTTCTGCTTGAGGCCCCGCGGACTGCCAAATTCGATTCCGATCATCAGCCCGCGGCCCCGGACATCTTTGATCCAGGAGTGTTTCGCCCGCAGTCCATCGAGCTTCTCGATCAGCAGGCTCCCCACCCGTTCTGCCCGCTCGATCAGCTTGCGCTCTTCGAGTGCTTGCAGGAAGGCCAGCCCCGCCACCATCGCCAGGTTGTTCTGCCCGAAAGTCGAAGAGTGCACCACGCAGCGGTCCATGCGATTGAAGACCTTCTTGTGCACCGCGCGGCTCGACAATACGGCTCCGACGGGGATCATGCCCCCGCTCAGCGCCTTGGAGATGCAGATCAGGTCGGGCGCGATGCCCTCGTGCTCGAATGCGAAGAAGCGCCCCGTCCTGCCCAGACCCGTCTGGATCTCGTCGGCAACCATCAGTGTGCCATAGCGGGTGCACAGCTCCCTCGCCTCGGCGAGGTAGCCGTCCCTCGGCAGCGAAACGCCTTTTCCCTGGATCGGCTCGAAGAAGAACCCGGCGACGTCCTTCTTGCGCAGTGCCTTTTCCAGTGCCTTGCTGTCACCCAGAGGCACTTTGATCGTGCCTGGCAGCAAGCTGCCAAATCCCTCTTTGAACTGCTCGTTGCCATTGAGCGCCAGCGAGCCGGTCGACAGACCGTGGAAGGCGTGGTCGAGGTAGACCAGCTTGTCACGCCGCGTCGCGCAACGCACGAACTTGATGGCCGTCTCGATGGATTCGGTGCCCGAGTTGGTGAAGTAGACCGCATCCAAGCCTTCGGGCGCCCGCTGCGCCAGTTTCTCGGCCAGCATTCCCGAGAGTGGCGAACAATCCATCTGCACCAGGTTCGGAGGCAACTGCGCGCCCATCTTCAAAGCCTGACTCAGGGCGCCGACCACCTCAGGGGGATTCCGCCCGAGGGCGAACACGCCATAACCTGCCAACAAGTCCAGATAGGTCGTGCCGTCCTGGTCGACCATGGTGAAGTCATCACCGCCGCTAAACAGCCGATCGAAGCCGATGGTGCGCAGAACCTTGACAAAGGTAGGGTTGACGTACTGCTCGTGTAGTGCGTAGGTGTGCTTCAGCTTCTGGCTGACGAGCTGCTCGAGGTCAAAGCCCATGGTCTGGATCCTTGTGTGCAGGAGAACAACAGTGTAGGTCCCCCGATACAGCTTGCAAGACTCGTGCCAGGCATGTTCTTCCAATCATGACTGAAACGGTCTCCAATCCCAGACGCACGGACACCCGTCATGGGCGAGGATCCGCTGCCTGGTCAGAACCCTCGCAGGCTTCCGAGTCGGGCTCGGAGGTCTCGCAGCCATGCTTGTTCTGCTTGCGTTGCGCGCGCAGGTAAGTGTCATCCAAATGCACAAGGCCCGCGCGGGCGAGCAAGACGTCCGCGCAACGCAGACGCCGTGACAGTTCTCGTGCCAGGTTGAGACTCACCATGGCAAAAGTCGACGGGGCTTCGCTGCACAGCGTGAAGAACGAGGCTCGCGAAAGGTAGAGAGTCTGCAACGGCGAGGTCGCCACGACCGTCGCAGAGCGCTTCATGATGTCGATGATCGCCATCTCCCCGAATACTGCTCCCTCACCAAGGACGGCGATCACGCGCTCCTTTCCGTCCACCAGCATCGACACCTCGACCTGGCCTTCGACGATCACGTAGAGACCTTCGGCCTCGTCGCCTTCTTCGATGATGCGCGCATTCTGGGGGTGACACTGGCTGACAAGCAGGCCGGAGACCCGCTCCAGACCCTCGGGTCGAAGAGCACCGAAGATCGAGAGGTCGGCCAACTCAGGATGGACGTAACTCATGCGCCCTCACTTCTTGGACAGGATCATCCTCTGGATGGTATCCATTTGCCCTTTCAGATCGGAAGCTTCACCGAGGTTCGAGCGCACTTTATCTTCGGCATACATGACCGTGCTGTGGTCGCGACCCCCGAAATAGGTTCCGATGTCCTTATAAGACATTTCGGTCATCGTGCGCGCCAGATACATAGCAATGTGTCGCGGCATCGAGATCGCATGGGACCGCTTCTTCGATTGCAGGTCGGTGGGCTTGAGGTTGAAGTAGTCGGTGATCACGTTCTGGATATCGCCGATATGCACGCTGCGTTTCTTCATACTGATCGTATCGCGCAACGCGGTCTTGGCCAGATCGAGCGTCAGCGGACGATTGCCCAGCGATGCGAAGCCGAGCACCTTGACGATCGCCCCTTCGAGCTCACGGATATTCGTATCGACATTCTCAGCGATGAAGCGGATCACGTCGCGCGGAATTGCGATCCCCCGGAGGTACGCTTTCTTGTCCAAGATCGCGACCCGGGTTTCGTATGTCGGAGGCTCGAGACGCGTGACCATTCCCCACTTGAAGCGAGAGACCAGCCGATCCTCAAGGCTCGTGATCTCTTTGGGGTGGCTATCGCTGCTGAGAATGATCTGTTTCTTGGCATTGTAGAGCGAGTTGAAGGTGTGGAAGAACTCCTCCTGCGTTCGCTCTTTGTCGGCCAGGAAGTGGATGTCGTCGACAACCAGCACGTCGGCGTAGCGGTAGCGGTGTCGGAAGCTCTCGAGCCGCCCCTCTTTGACCGCCTGGATGTACTGGTTGACGAAGGTCTCGCAAGACAGATAGACGATCGTCGCGCCGGGAGTGCGCTCTTTGACTTCATGGCAGACCGCCTGAAGCAGGTGCGTCTTCCCCAACCCCACGCCCCCATGAAGAAAGAGCGGGTTGTAAACCTGTCCGGGTGCGTCAGCGACAGCCTGCGAAGCCGCATGCGCCATCTGGTTGCAGGGGCCGGTAATGAAATTCCCGAAGGTGTAGTCGCTGTTGAGTTGGATCTCCTGGCCTGTTTCGGACTCGCGCACCAGCCGGGTTGCTGTGGCCACCGTCGGGGCCGCCGGAGCACCGGCGAGCTTGGAAACTGGCTCGGCCTTGGTATCCGACACAGCCTCCTGCGCTTGCGCGATCTTCAGCCCGACCTCGAGGCGCTTGCCGAAGACGGCTTCGATCGCGTCACCGATCATCGTCTTGTAGTTCTTCTCGACCCAGTCGCTGAAGAACTTGTTCGGTACCAGCAGGACGATGCTGTCCTTGCCCACAGCGTCGACCTGAAGCCTGCGAAACCAGATGGTGTACAGGCTCGGCTTCTCACGCGTGTTCTCTTTCAGAACTTCCTGGACCGCTGCCCACAACTCGGCCAGTTCTGGAGCGTGCCTTGACGAGACCTCATCGCCCACCGCCATTCTTTCCTCGCAAACTGTTCCGACGCCAAAGGGCGTCGGGAATCCATCTTCTGGCGCCCGCATCCGCGTTGTTTTCCTACCCATCCTACCGCCACGAACAATATGAGCCGTCGCAAACGGCCGCCGCCCTTCCGTCAGGGCACATAGCAGCCCAGGCAACCCAGCAAAAAGGGAGCCTTTTCCGGCGATCCGCCATCCGACGAAGCTTGGATTTTACTGGCCAACTCTCGGCCAGGCAGAACTCTTGTGAAGCCCGAGATTACGCCGTTCCGGAAAGACTGTCAAAGGTTTTTAAAGGCATTGGAGTAAACCCGAGAGTCCTATGGTGTTGTGCCTGCGAACCGATGTGCAGCGAGCCCATTTCCTACCGAATCTCGTCTGAATCCGACCGCTTTCGATGGGCCCGGCCGTCTGTGCCCATCGTTCGTGGCGCGCGCACACCGATCTTGCCCGCGAAGGCGGCTGTAGCTGGAAAGCCTTTTCTCTGCGACCGATAATAGAAAGAACACGTGAACGCGGAGCGCGCAGTGTTGGTAAGAATGGAGCTCAGCCGACTGGTCATCAACGAAGGGGTCGAGGAGCAGGGCATCCTGCTGCTCGAAGTCGGGGGCGACCGCCGACTCGCAATCCAGATCGGCATCTTCGAAGCTCTCGCGCTCGACTTCGTCCTCAAAGGAAGACCGGGCCCCCGCCCCCTGACCCACGCCCTGCTGCAGAGCTGCATCGAGGCCATGGGTGGGGAGCTCACGAAGGTGTCCATCCACTCCATCGAAGACGGAACCTTCTTCGCATCGATCTTTCTGCGCTCTCCGCGGGGCATCGTCGAGGTAGACGCCAGACCCAGCGATGCGTTAACATGGGCTCAGCTCGCCGGGGCACCGGTCTTTGTAGAGTCCGGTGTCTTCGAACAGTCTCAGGCCTAGTCTGATCCCGAGGCTGAGCGGCCCTGCCGCGTCAGTGCCAACGAGCGAGCAGCCAGGAGGGTTGGCAGAGTGGCCGAATGCGCCGGTTTTGAAAACCGGAGTCCGAAAGGACCGTGGGTTCGAATCCTACACCCTCCGTCACTACGAACGTTTCTGGGAGGCTGGTGATGAGCAAGCTGCCTGCGGCACGCAAGCGATGCATGGCCTGCCGTGAGGCTCTGCCTGACTGGTCGGTGCGTTGGACGCGCCTGCTAGCTGACAGCGCCGGCGACAATTCCCCCGGGGTCCGTGAAGACTACTGCGAGAACTGCTGGCGCCCTCAACTGGGTAGTGAAGCGGCATCGTTCTGGAAATGCCCGGTCCTCCCGCGCAACGGAACGCGCCTCAGCCGCGACGAGGAGGTCCGCAAGATCGAGTCTCTGGTGCAGCGTCTCGAGGCACCGGAGCACGAGCGCGACTATCTGTTGGGACTGTTGTTGCTGCAGCGCCGACTGGCAACTCTGTCTGCGGTCGATGCGCAGGCGCAACCCGTGCCGATGTGGACTCTACGCGTGCGCGGGCGGAAACAACCTCTGTGCGTGCCCGATCTTGGGCAGCAGCTCAGTACCGTGAGGCTCGAGGCATGAGAGGCGCACAGAGATGAAGTTTCTCTGTCTGTTGTCAGCGTTGTGTCTTTGCGTGGCAACTTCGCAAGCAGACGACCCCGCCGAGAGCGTGGTCAACAAGATCGTGGCGGTTGTCAATGACGATGTGATCACACTCAGTGATCTGCGACGCGAGGTCGCTCTGTTCCTGCAGCAGAAACAGGTCAGCGCCGAAGAGCTCGACGCGCTCGCACGCGAGATCCTCGAGCAGCTCATCGACCTGCGCCTGGTGCTCACAGTCGCTGCAGAAGAAGAGATCAGCCTCAGCTCCGCCGACGAGCTCGAGGTGCAGGCGCTGTTGGCTCAGGACGTCGCCGACCACAACAACCGTGCCCAGTTCATCGAAGACCTGCACAGAATGGGCTACACAGAGTCGGATTATGTCGCGAGATTGCGCGCCAACATCCTCTCCCAGAAAACGACAGCCCGCATGCTGTTCCAAGACCCCTTCATCCAACCCCGCGACCTCAGGGAGTACTACGAGCAGAACCGCCACCTCTATCAGGTCGACGCGAAAATCAAGGTGCGCCACTTGATGTTGTCTGAAAAGGTCTGGGAAGCTGAGGAGCTGCAGCGGAGACTCGAAGAGGTCAAGGCAGAGCTCGCGCGTGGGACCAGCCTTGCTGAGCTGGTAGACACGTACAGTGACGGCCCTCACAAGGGAGACAACGGAGTCTGGGAGCTCAAAACCCCCGAAGACTTCATTCCTCCCCTGGGGGAACGGGTGTTCGAGTTGAGCGAAGGCGAACGTTCGGAAGTTCTCGAGTCGCACCTTGGGTATCATCTAGTAGAGGTGATCCAACGGGAGGTCGCCCAGACGTTGCCCTTCTCGGAGGTGCAGGGACAAATCGAGCAGAGAGTGCGCAAAGACCTGTGGGTCAAACGCCTGGACCAGTGGCGTCTGCGACTGCGCGAGCGGGCGTACATCCAGGTGTTTCTCGACTGAACGGCGCAGCGGTATTTCAAGGAGAGCTCAGTGCGCGTGCAGGATCTGGTTTCAGGGTGGATGACTGAGCGGCCGGTGACCATCGCCCACGACCGCCCCCTGGTCGAAGCCTACGCACTGATGGGCGAACACAACATCCGCCATCTTCCAGTCGTACGCAGCGACGGAACGGTGGGCATGCTCTCGAGTCACGACCTCTATCGGGCCTTGCCGGTCGTAGCGAACACCGATGTGTCAGACCTGGTCGAAACCGTAAAAGACCTCTACGCGGTGCAGGTCGACCAGATCATTCCGGAACAGACGCTGCATACCATCGAACCGATGACCACGGTGGCAGAAGCTGCCGCGCTCTTTATCGAGCTCAAGGTCAGCTCCCTTCCGGTCGTCGACGGTGACGAGCTTGTGGGCATTCTGACGTCCCACGACATGATGCGCGCGCTCGTCCAGGCCTTGAAGGCCAAATCTTCCTGATGGGTTTTTTGGAATCAACTGCTGACATTTGTCTGACACAGCGCAGACACGGGCGGTGTAGACTGCGCACTGTCCTGCTCGGCGTGGCGACTTTCCAAAATCGAAATTTATTGCCAAAAACAAAATGCCGGCTTGACGGTTCCGCAATGCAACGTAGAATCAATCACAGTTCAGGAACCACCGTGCGAGGTTGGGAAAACTCTGTCGGACGGCCGCTCAACGCGACCAGACCTACCATGGTCTGACTGCTGAGTCGGCTCACACGGCTTCAGGGGAGCGCGTCATGGCCCAAGACGAAGAAGAATACTACGACGACGACGAGGAAGAGTACGACGACGAGGAGATGGAGTTCACGCCGGATGACGGCAACAAGAAGCGCCTGATGCAGGGCTCAGCTTGGGGCATCTCGGCGGTTGTGCACATCATCGCGTTGATCGTCCTCGGCCTGATCTATATCGCGGTCGAGATCGCCGAAGAAGAGACGGTGATCATCGCCAAGACTGAGCGCAAGAAGCCGCCGTACGATCCTGAGCTCAAGCGCGACATGAAGAAGACTCCGAAGATCGACGCGGAGAAGATGGTCGAGACCCCGATCGTCCCGCTCGAGACGGAAGTCGAGATCACCGAGAAGCCCAAGGGAACCAGCTTCGACAATGTCTCGAACAAAGAGCTGAACTCGACCAACGCCATCGACGCCTTCGGCGGCGGCGGCGGCGCTTCCGGGGCCTACGGTGACCGCTTTGGCCATGGCTCGCTCTCCGCGGAGGGGGGCTCAGAGGGCACCGAGAGCGCGGTGCAGGCCGCTCTGCTCTGGCTCGATCGCCATCAGGTGAAGAGCGGGGCCGATGCCGGACGTTGGGGAGCCGCAGACTGGCACAACCAGTGCACGAACGGCGGCTGCACAGGGCCGAGCTTTGCAGAGCCCAACAACATGGGGCCCGGGCGCGGAAACGCCCACTATGACGTCGGCGTGACCGCGCTGGCGCTGCTAGCCTTCCTGGGCAACGGCAACACCCACAAGATCGGCGAATTCAAGCGCACAGTCCGTCTGGGCCTGAAGTGGATCCAGAACCAACAGAATGCCAACACGGGCGCGATCGGCTATGACGAAGGCCATGGCGAATCGACCTACAACCATGCCATCGCGACCATGGCGCTGTGCGAGGCCTACTTCCTTACCGATGACTTCCGGCTCGAAGAACCCGCGCAGAATGCTGTCGACTTCTGCATCGAGGCCCAGAACCCTGGCAACGGCTGGAAGTACGGCATGAAGCCCGGCAAGAACGACACCTCGGTGACTGGCTGGATGGTGCTCGGCTTGAAGGCCGCCAAGACCGCCGGCTTCAAGGTGGAGAAGTCGGCCTTCGAAGGTGCCATCACCTGGTTTGACCGGGCGACCGCCTCCAGCGGCGACGTCGGCTACCAGTCTCCGGGCGGAGGCAGCTCCTACCTGCGCTCGCTGAAGGACAAGCTCGGTCGTGACATGTACGAGCAGGTGCCGTGCATGACTGCTGTGGCCGTGGTCTGCCGGATCTTCGCAGGCCAGGACAAGAAAGACGACGCGATCAAGAAGGGCGCCAAGATCCTGATGGACAACGCGCCGGCCTGGGAGCAGGGCGGCTCGCACAAGCGGCTCAACTTCTACTACTGGTACTACGGAACCTATGCGATGTTCCAGGTGGGCGGGCGTGACTGGAAAGAGTGGAACGACAGGATGCAGGAAGCCCTGCTGCCCACGCAACGCACCCCCAAGGACGGCTCCCCTGACGCTGACGGCAGCTGGGACCCGGTCGGCGAGTGGGGATTCGTGGGCGGGCGCGTGTACTCGACCGCCATCAACGCGCTCACCCTTGAGATCTACTACCGCTATGAGCGTCAGCAGCAGTAGTTGCTGACTGTTCCAGAGCATGAACGCTGCGCCCCGGGGTGCGGCGTTTTTGCGTTTGTTGGGGAGGATGGGGGGGAAGCGGCGAACGCGCTCGCCGTTTCGACAAGCCGACTGGCCTTACCACGGTCCTCCTCGGAGTCGGAGTCGGTGGTCGCTGTCGGTTTCGGTGTCGGTGTCGGTGTCGGTGTCGGTGTCGGTTTCGGTTTCGGTTTCGGTGTCGGTTTCGGTGTCGGTGTCGGTGTCGGTTTCGGTGTCGGTTTCGGTTTCGGTGTCGGTGTCGGTGTCGGTTTCGGTGTCGGTATCCGGGTCCGGGTCCGAGTCCGAGTCCGGGTCCGAGTCCGGGTCCGAGTCCGAGTCCGAGTCCGGGTCCGAGAGACAGTCTCCCATAGACCGCCGCTGCCGGCGGCGGCCTCCGGCCCCCGCAGTCGCGCCTTCCGGAGGGCCGCGCGCTCTACTCCGCCGAGCGCACCAGCTCCTTTTCGAGCCACTTCAAGCCCTTGATGCCGTAGACCGCCTCGAGAGAGCTCTCGACCGGGCGGCCCTTCACGAGCCGCTCGTTGAGATCCGACAGCTTTTCCAGTCCCCCGAGACCGAACAGGTACGACACTACTACATGGCTGTGGGCGTAGAACTCGCCCGCGTCGCTGCTGTCATCAGGATAGGCTTCTCGATCGATCAAGACTCGCAGGCCGGGCAAGGCTTCGATGCCTGCAAGGCGGCCGAAGATCTCGCGGAAATGCCGCAGCTTGTAGCTTGACTCGAACATCGTGGCCAGCCCTTCACTCAGCCACAGGGGCGTGCCATGACGGCCTTGGATCTCCAACCAGATCACGTGCGCCAGCTCGTGCGGCACGACCGAGTCGATCAGCTGCGGTGCCGTCTGCAACAGGTCGATCCGCCGAGAGACCGCGCGGCCTCCGTGGCAGGCGACCGTCGTGAGGCCCCCGGACCACTCGTGCTGCCCGGTCGCTTCCTGATAGCCCGCCTCGTCGGGATGCAACACGACCTCGATCATCTCTGGCAGGTCGCCGAGCCCCATCGTCGCCGCCACCCAGAGCAGGGCGTTCTCGAGCGCCACCGCCACCGCACGGGCTGCTTCCTGATTCCTGTGGCGGATGCGGAAATGGTCGACCTCGAGCACCTCCCAATCCTCAGAATCGGTGCGCGCCCACAAGAGTGTCTGGTCGACCAGCGAGCTGCCCAGCAGCTCGGCCACCAAGTTCCCTGCGCTCTCTTCCAAGGCATCGAGGTCGCGGCTACCTGCCAGCGGATGGCCGGCCTTGAACAAGCCCTGGTACAGCTGTAGTGCCCGGTTCTCACGGCCCTCGGAACGACTGACGCTGGCATCAAAGAACACGCCGACGACTGACGTAGGGAAGTCGCGGCGCAGGGTGTTGATCTGGCGGCGCGCTTCCTGCTTCTCCCCCCGGCGCAGGGTGTCGGCAATCGTCAAGCCCAGGGTGTAACTCAGACGCTCTTTCAGTGCACCGCCGAGGGAAGGATCCAAGCTCAAAGCGCGCGCGTACAGATCGGTGGCATCTCCGACCAGACCCTTGCCCAGGACATCATCGCCCAACCGCACCATGCTGACAGCATAGTAGCCCGCGAAGCTCTCCATCCGCAGCGGAGACCGAACGGCCGCCTCGCTGAACAAGGCATAGGCGGTCGGGAAGTCGCCCCGTTCCATCGCCCCCACCGCGCGCTCGAGCAGCTTGTCCAGGCCGCGAATGGTGGCGAGCAGCGTCTGCACGGACTCTTCGAACAACGGCGCCGAGTCGGGACACTCGGCGAGGGCCTGCTTGATCGTCTCGATGGCCTCATGCGGCCGGTTCAGGCCCGCCAGGCGGCGAGCCTGGCCCAGATAGGCCCGCGCCAGCTTTTCCCGCAAGGGCGCGTCATCAGGGTACTTTTCGAGGGCCGCATGACCTTCTTCGATGGCCGTGGTCCACGCCCCAGCCCTCAGCAGGTCGTCGATGCGCCCCGCTTCACTGCCTGCGCCTTCTTCTTCGACGATGATCTCAACGATGTCCCGCCGCGCGAGGCGGATCTTGCCGCCGGGAACCTCCAGCCAGATTCCCAGGCTGTCCTCTTCCAATACGCGACCATGCATGCGCTGGCCATTGGCAAGCACGACTTCGTCTGCCTGCGCCACAGCCAGACCGACCAGCACAAGTAGAATGCTGCGCATCCCCAGGCCTCCCTCAAGGACTCAGAACAGAGTCAATCTTCTTCGTCGTCCTCGTCTTCGACCGCTGCTGCCACCATCACTGGATCGGGTAAGGGGCCATAGGGAGGTCCGGACTGCAGATCGCGGACCGCGGCGCGGGTCCAGCCCTCTTCGTCGACGCTCTCGGAAGTATGGAATAGACGGTAGGCCAGTTTGCAGGCACGCTGCGTCGCTGACCGCACCTTGTCGCGCTGGACGTAGCTGCGGTAGCTCGCAAAGGCCTCGGTGATGTAGTCACAAAGCTCCTCTTCGGAAGCCTCGGGGTTCTCTTCACAGTAGCGCGATGTCCACACGGTCGTCGCGTGGACGAGTTTCTCGAAGTAGTCTTCCATCGGAGCTCTCCCGGTTGGATACAGCGGCGTTGTGCCTGTCCCTACTCTACACCGGCAGCGCGCTTTTGGGAACCGCGGCAGGCCAGCGCTGCCCGGTCGGGCACACCGCCACGGCGCCGGTGCGCGGCCGGGCGCGGGGCTGCACGCCTTGTGGACGCCCATGTCTGCTGGTACAATGGCCCCAAACCCGGACCTACCCACACAACTGAAACCTCGGGCCTTTGCATGATCAAGGCTGAGAACGAAGCCGACCAGATCCTCATCGCGAAGGTGTACCGCGCCGAGCAGGAGCAGATCTTCCAGTTCTGGGACCTGCTCGACGACACACAGCGCTGCAAGCTCCTTAAGCAAGTCCGTGACATCGACTTTCAGCAGATGTCCAGACTGGTCCGGCAGCACCTTCGAGGCACTTCGGAGCGCCTTCTGCTCTGCACCCACAAGCCCCCGCCGACGATCGGTGCCGCGGACGCCTCGGAGGTCGCCAGGTCCGAGCAGGGTGAGGCTTTCGTGCGTCAGGGCAAGCTCGCGCTCGTCATGGTCGCCGGCGGACAAGCCGCCCGGCTCGGCAGCAAGGGTCCTCAGGGCACGTATCCCGTGGGACCGGTCTCCGGACGCAGCCTGTTCGAGATCCATACCCACCGCATCGTCGCCGCGCGCAAGCACTACCGCTGCCCCGTGCCCCTGTTCATCATGGTTTCCGAGCTCAATGCCCAGGCGACCCTGCAGGTGTTCGAGCAGAACAACTACTTCGGGCTTCCCAAGGGCGAGGTCTTCTTCTTTTCGCAACGCAAGCTTCCCAGCGTAGACCTGCGCGGCAAGATCCTGTTGACAGCCGAAGACCAGATCCAGTTCAACCCCAATGGCCACGGCGGCGCGTTTGATGCCCTGGCCAGCCAGGGGCACCTCGACGAGATGGACCGGAGGGGCATCGAGCTGATTTCTTATTTCCAGGTCAACAATCCCCTCTGCAATCCGATCGACCCACGCTTCATAGGCTACCATCTGGCCGCAGATGCGGAGATGTCGGTCAAGGTCGTCCCCAAGCGCAGCGCGCATGAGAAACTCAGCGTAGTGGTTGAGACGGGTGACCATTTGGGCGTGGTCAACTACCAGCAGATGAGCGACGAAGAACGCAGTGCGCTCGACGAGGGGGGCAAACTGCGCTACCGTGCAGGCAATGCCGCCATCCACTTGATCGATGCGCGCTTCTTGCGACGCTTTGCGGGCTCGGGCAACGCCTTGCCGCATCACGCGCACCGCAAGCCCATCAAGACGGTCATCCGCAAGGGGGACGCAGCGCAGAGAGAGACGCAGATGGGCGTCCGCTTTGAGACCTGCATTTTCGACGCACTCGCCGAAGCTGAACGCACCCTGGTCTACGAGCTTGATCGGGCTGCAGAGTTCGCTCCGCTCAAAAATGCCGAAGGGCCCGACAGCCCCAAGACCGTGCGGCAGGCCATTTCCAACCATTTTGGAAGTTGGCTCGAGCAGGTGGGCAGGCCCGTGCCTCGAGATCCCCAGGGCGCAGTGACGACGAGCCTCGAAGTCGACCCCCGATTCGCCTTCACGGTCGAAGACCTCCGTGAGAAACTCGAAGGCGTGAGCCTCGACCTCGACAGTGACCTCTACCTGCATTAGACCTGCTGACGGAACCTGCATGCCTCCCTCCCCAACGCGGTCATGGCTTGCCGCAGACATCGGCGCCAGAGGGACCGTGGCCGCCCGGGTGACGGACGCCGGGTTGGTGGGCTGCGCCGGCCAGATCGACGAGCAGGGGGCGTTGCTGCATTCCCCCAACCACGAATTTCGCGACCGCCCCCTGGGGAAAAATCTCGCAGAGCGATTGCAGCTACCGGTCCGCCTGGAAAACGACGTCAACGCGGCGCTCATGGGGGAAGCCAGCCACGGAGCGGCGCGAGACTGCGGCAGCGCGACTGCCCTCTATATCGGCACGGGAGTCGGTGGAGCCGCCATGGATCAGGGCCGGCTTATTCGCGGGGCCGGCGGGGGGCTCTCGAGTTGGGGCACCTTCCCTTCGGTCCTGGCCGGACCTGCGGCTGTGGCCTTGACGGCTGCGTCGAGGCCTGGCTTGGCGGCCGCAGCCTGGAGCGTAGCGCCGCCCAACACGATGCGCGCGGTCCCCGCGCCAGCGAGGTCTTCGTCATGGCTCGCAACGGCCTGCCATGGGCCGCACAACTGGTGCTGGAGGCAGAGGCGGCTTTGAGGTATTGTCTTGCGGTGGTGCGGACCACCTTCTGCCCAGAACGCATCGTCATGGGAGGTGGTCGGCTCGCGCGGATCGAGGTTCTCGAGCCAGACTGGGTGGACCGGCAGTTCGAAGCGGCCCGCGCACAAACCATTGTCGCTGCCCGCGCCGGCTGCCAACTCGTGAAGGCGCAGCTGGGAGCGGAGGCGGTCTTGTTTGCCGCCCCCAGGTTGCTGAGGGCAGACGTCGGTCCGCCCGGGAAAACGACACCCGGGACGGCGGAGAAACCGAGTCGATGAGTGAAGACCTGAGGGAAAAAATCCTCGAGGACATCCGCGCCGAGCACTACGGCCATGCGCTGGAGTTGCTCGATGCCGCCATCAGCGACGCCCCCGACGCCCTCGAGCTCCGCTTCCAGCGCGGGCTGCTGCGTTCGTACCACGGCATCGATGGCGCGGAGGAAGATCTCAAGCAGGCTCTGGGCAAGGAGGGCAGCGAACGCTGGTTCGTCTGCCAGCGCGAGTTGGCGGAGCTGGCTGCCAAGCGGGCCGACTTCGAGATGGCGCGCAGCCTGTTTCTCGACCTGGCACGGGTGACCGGCGACCCCGCTGCACTCGAGCGGCTCTCAGAGCTTCACCTTGAGCTCGGACGCTGGGACGAGGCACGCGAATTCCATCAGCAGGCTCTGCAGGCTCGCGGCCATCCCGATGCCAACCACTGGGTGCGCGAGGCGATCCTGGCGAAGAAGTCGGGTAGCCTGCGCGACTTCGCGTTGGCTGTCGCGCGTCTGACCGAGACCTGGCCCGAGGCGCGCCCCTGGGACCTCCAACGCAGCGGACGCACGGCGGAAGAAGCGCGGCTTCGTAGCTGGTTGAGCGAGCTGCGCATGCCGACCGAAGCCGAGGAATGGCTGTTGGCTGGCATGATCCACGAAGAGCTCGGCGCGTTCACGGAGGCTGAAGAGGCCTTCCACAGTGCGCTGCTTATCGATCCCCGACTCGCGCAAGCGCACCACGGCATCGCCCGCTGTGCTTTGCACGCCCACGACGCTCCGCGCGCCCTGGCGCATTTGCGGGACGCTGTCGGTACCTACCGACGCGCCCTCGACCGCGCTCCTGACAGCCTGCTGGCCGACCTGGCCGACGCAGCCGAGAGGGTCGGAGAAGGGGACGAGGCTCTGGCGGCCTACCGCGAGCTGGCTTCCCGAGCCAACGCCCAACCAGAAGTCTACGAAGCCATCGCCGCGATCCTCGAGGAAGAGGGCCGCCTTTCTGAGGCAGCGACAGCTTTCAACGCGGCTGCGCGCCTGGCTCCCAACGACCCCAGCTACCTGCTGCGGGCGGGCAATCTGTTGCTGCAATCCGGCAGACCGGGTTCGGCTCTGGCTGCCTACCACCGCACGCTCAAGTTGGGTGAGAACGCGGCCGCCTACCTCGGCAAGGCTCGGTGCGAAGAGCTACTCAACCTGCAGGAAGCTGCGTTGGCCAGTTACCGGCGCGCGCTGGCATTGACCATCGAGGCTCCTGTGCGGCTCGAGGCCCTGCGCGGGCAGGGACGCGTGCTGCTGCAGATGGAGAACACGGGCAAAGAGGCGCGCGTGGCCGTCGAGAGACTGCTCGAGGACAGCCCCGATGACCGCGACGGGTTGGTGCTGCTAGGCGACTTGAAGCGGGCCGAGGGCAATTTCACCGAAGCCGCCCAGGCTTACAGCCGCGCGCTGGACAAGAGCCTGAGAGACAGCTTGCTGTGCGAAGGAATGCGCTTGACCGGGGAGAAGCGGTATTCCCAGGCACTCAAGTGCTACACCGAGGCGCAGCGCTGCTTCCCTCCGGACGGCGAGCTGTACTATGCGACAGCTTCGGTGTACGCGCAGATGAATGTGCCGAGCAAGGCCGCCGCCTATCTCGAGATGGCGATGGAGCTGTGGCCCGAAGCCGCCCCGTTGGCCGACCGTGACCCTCATTTTGAGCTTGTCCGCAACGCGCCGGAGATCCGCCGGTTGCTGCACGAAGGGCACAGCGGGGAGGCGTGATGCGCGGGCTGCTGCTCTGGCTGGCGCTGCTGTGCGCGCTCTGCCGTGCGGATGCGTACATAGAGGAACAGATCTCACGCCTTCTCAGCGGGGATCCTCCCGCGGTGCGCCAGGCCAGCCGTGAGCTGCACAATCTGCGCGCCGATGCCCTCCCCGCGCTGCGTTCGGCGCTCCGCCGCCCCCTTCCCGCCGCGCAGCGGTTGCGGCTCGACACGACGCTGCGGGACATGATCGTCGAGTTGGTGCTCGAATACCAGACGAGCGCCCGCCAAGCGATGAGCGTCGTCGACGCGGGGGCCCTGATCGAGCTCGAGGCCGATAGCCTGGGGGTTGTGAGCGACAGCCTGGACGTGGACTTCGGACGTCCCAGCCATTGGCCCAGCCTGCGCGATAGCAACTACACCGACGCCCGCGACGCCCTCACCGGGGTGGGCCTGATCGTGACCGAAGCCGTGCTCGATCCCTATCTGTGGGCAGGCACAGGCTTGCAAGAGCTGCAGCTCGACCTGCTGCGCGAGCTGGAACCCCAGCTGCGCGCTGCCCTCTCGGCTCCTGAAGAGCTGCGCGCCGCATTTCTGGCCGAAGGGCCACTGAGCGCCGCGTGGTTGCAGCAGGATGGTCTGGGAGATCTCGACCAGCAAGCCTGGTTTGAGCAGGTACGGGCCGAAGTCGCCCGGCAGTATGTCGAGCGCCTGCGGCATCCAGAACCAGCCGAACGCGAGCTGGCACGCGCCTTCGTCTTCCGCCTCGACACGCTCGCGCTGCCTGAGTTGGAGGCCGCGGACAGCTTCGAGGCCCGGCGCATGCTGCAACGCGTGCGGTTCGGTGTGTCGGACGTCTTGTACCAGCGGTTGGGGCATAGCTTCCAGGGCTACCATGACCTGCCTGCCCCCGAAAGACGTGCGCTCGTCGATGCGGCGGCGCGCCTGGGCGGCAAAGAGGCGATCGGTTGTCTGCGCAAGCTGCTCGAAGCAGAAGCCGAGCTCAGCATCCGGTTGTTGGCCGCGCAGGGTCTGGTCAGGCAGGGAGACGAGAGCGCCATCGCCTTCATCGAGAATGTGGGTATGGCCGAGCTTCTGCAGATTCCGCAGGTCACCACCGCCATCTATATGGATCAGGGCATCAAGTACCTGAAGATCCAGAAGTACGCCCGGGCCGCGGCCGAGTTCCTCAAGATCCTCAAGCTCGATCCCGACAACGAGGTCGCGCACTACAACCTGGCCTGCGCCTACTCACTGGACGGCAAGCTCGACGCCGGGGTTGCTTCCCTGCGGCGGTCTGTCGAGCTCGGCTACGATGACCTGGAACATCTCCGGTCAGACAGCGACCTCGACAATCTGCGCGAGCATCCCGACTACCTGAAATTGATCCGCGAGCTGGAACAACGGGATTGAGGAAGCCGCTCAGCCCAGGAATTCCAAGGGCTCGCCATGGTCGGTATCGTTGACCGAGAGCCGCCGCCGGCAGCGCTGCAGGCGCGCCCCCCAGCGAATATCGAAGGCACTCTGCACCGAGGAGGGCCGGCTGGGGGTCGACGCCGAGCCGTAATCACCGGTCGACCAACCCGGCTCGGGAGCCTGTGCCCGGATCACGCGGTTGCGTCCGAGCTTCTTGGCGACATAGAGCGCCTCGTCCGCCGCCTGGATGAGCGCTTGGGGTTCGAGCGAGCGGCCCAGCTCGGCGATGCCGATCGACACTGTCACCGAGCAATCGACGTCGCGAAAGAACCGATGCCTGCCGATACGCCGGCGCAGTTGCTCCGCCGCCCGTTCTGCCCGCTGACCGTCGGTACCCTGCAGGACGACCAGGAACTCTTGAGCCCCGCAGTGGTAGACATAGTCTTCTCCTGCGGTGTCTTCCAGCAGGCGTTTGACAGCTCCCAGCACAAGGTATGCTCGATCACTGCCGTAGGTGTCGGAGATGCACTTGAAGTAGTCGAGATCAAGGAAAAGCACGCTGAGAGCCAGCTCTTCTCCACGGGCATCAGCGATGGCATCCGCCAGCAACCCCTCGAACTGACGGCGCTCAAAGCGCGTGAGCTCGCTACGGGTGTAGCTGGGCGCGAAATCCATCACGCTGCTGACCATAGTGCCTCAGTTCCTCTCCGGGAGATCCAGAATAGACCTATCGCATAGGGCGTGCCAATTGAGACGTGACCCATCAACTGTGTTGCAAGCATCCACCCGCGCCCCCAGCGCGTCCGCGCTGATGCTCCCGATGCATTTTTCAGATGGCAGCCCCGGGCACGCATCCGCACCGTTCTGTGGACAGGCCTCAACCGTGTTGTATTCTGCGACAAGCTGAGGATTTTTGCGGCAGGCGCCTGACTCGCGGCCCGCCGCGGGGCTTCAGGCGAGACAACCAGCGCAGGGGACGGGCTTCATCCGGGCGCGGAGTCCTGTAGACACACAATTCTGTCTCAGAATGGTATGCTGACCAGGAGCTTCCAAGGAGTCCCGCATGCGTCTGGGCATTGACCTGGGTGGCACCAAGATCGAAGCGCTCGCGCTCGCCGCAGACGGCGCCGAGCACGGTCGACGGCGCCTGCCGACACCTCAGGGTGACTACAGAGCGACCGTCGCAACCGTCGCCCTGCTCGTGCGTCAGCTCGACAGCGAGCTCGGAGGGCCCTGGCCTGTCGGAGTCGGGATTCCTGGTGCTCTCTCCCCGACGAGTGGACGCGTCAAGAACGCCAACAGCGTCTGCCTGATCGGCGAAGACCTGCGGGCGGACCTGCAGCACGCCATCGGCCGGCCCGTGCGGCTCGCCAACGACGCCAACTGCTTCACGCTGTCCGAGGCAAGGGATGGAGCGGCGGCCGGGCGCCTCTGCGTGTTTGGGGTGATCCTGGGGACCGGCGTCGGGGGTGGGTTGGCAGTCGCCGGCCAGGTCTTGGCAGGTGCGAACGCGATCGCCGGCGAATGGGGCCACAATCCCCTTCCCTGGCCATCTCCCGACGAGCTTCCTGGGCCGGCGTGTTACTGCGGGCGCCACGGCTGCATCGAGACCTTCCTCTCGGGGCCCGGCCTGGCGCGTGACTACACCAAAGCAACCGCATTGGAAGCCAGCCCACAGACCATCTGTGCGCGCGCCGACGCGGGAGACGGTCCCGCGCAGGAGTCTCTGGCACGATACTGCGAGCGTTTGGCGCGTGCGCTCGCGAGCCTGATCAATATCATCGACCCTGATGCCATCGTGCTCGGTGGAGGTTTGTCGAAGATCGCCAGCCTGTACGCCCGGATCCCCCGCCTCTGGCAGAGCTGGGTGTTCTCTGATGCCGTGGCAACTCCGCTGCTGCCCCCGCGGCACGGAGACTCTAGCGGAGTGCGGGGCGCAGCCTGGCTTTGGCCCCAGCAGGAGGCCGACCATGACAGCTAAGCGCCTTTCACGGCGGGCCCTGTTGCGCCGCGGCGCTCTGGGCCTGGGAGTCGCAGGCCTCTCCCTGACCGCCTGGCGCGGCCGGGGTTATCCTGAGCCTCCCGCGGGACTGCAGCATCTCAGCCCGGCCCGTGCCGCCTTGTTGGTGGCCCTGGCAGAGACGTTCTGTGAGGCCCCGGGACTCCCCCCCATCGAGCCCGACAAGCTGGTCAGGGATATCGACGCTTTCTTGCCAGGATTGCCTCAAGCCAGTCTCGAGCTGCTGGATTGGCTGCTCCTGGCCTTCGAGCACGGCACAGTGATGCAGGCAAGACTGGGACGCTTCAGCGAGCTCTCCCGCACAGATCGGGCGGCCTACCTGCGCAGTTGGCAGCACAGCGGCTTGCCCGCCCTGCGCAACGGTTTCGCGGCCCTGAAGAGCCTGCTGCTGGCCACTTGTTGGGACGACCCGCTCCGAGCCCGCGCAGTGGGATTCGCTGGGCCTGTGGTCCCGAATGGCTACCGCTGCGAAGGTCATGAACGCTACGATGCGCTGCGGGCTCCCCCCGGGACCCACCCTGAGGATCCGGCATGATCTTCTGCGAAGAGCATCTGCGCGAGCGCGGCGCCACGCTCAAGACCCGGGTGTGCATCGTGGGAAGCGGCGCCGGAGGCGCCTCGGCCGCAGCCGAATTGGCCGCCGCTGGCATCGACACCGTCGTGATCGAGGCGGGCTCCTGCATCTTCCCTGAGAACATGAACCAGCGAGAGCTCGAGATGTTCGGCAAGTTGTTCTGGGAAAAGGGGGGCCGCGCCAGCTCCGATCAGGGAGTCAAGGTCCACCAGGGCAAGGGCGTCGGCGGCTCTACCTTGCACAACCTCAACCTCTGCAAGCGCCTGCCAGAATCCTTGGCTCTGGCCTGGACCCAGCAGGGGGCCGGCCGCTATGTGGCTGGCCTGCAGGCCATCTACCCAGAAGTCGAACAGCGCCTGCATGTCCACGTCATGACCCGGCGCCAGCTCAACGAGAACAACCGCCTGTTCCGGCAGGGCTGCCTGCAGCTCGGATACCGCGGGGGCCTCCTCGCACACAACCGCAAGAACTGCATCGGCAGCGGTTTCTGCGCGCTCGGCTGCGCATTCGATGCGAAACAGAACGCTCTGAAGATCTTCATCCCTGCCGCCATCGAGGGAGGAGCGAAGGTGCTGGCCAACTGCTTCGCAGAAGGCCTGCGCCACGACGGCCAACGCGTCGAATCTCTGCACGGGAGGGTGCGCCTGGCGGCCAGCGGCCGCTTGACTGCGCCTGTCCGGATCGAAGCTGAGCACTTTCTGCTGGCCGCGAGCGCCACCGGCACCCCCGCGCTGATGGAGCGCAGCGAGCTTCCAGACCCGCATGGCCAGCGGGGACGCCATCTGCACCTGCACCCTGGAGTCGTAGCTGCAGGGCTCTTCCCCCACACGGTCGAGGGCTGGAAGGGCATTCCCCAGAGCTGGGAGTGCACCGAGCTGCTCGACTACGATGCCGACAAACGGATCTGGCTGAGCGCGGCTTTCGCCCACCCCGCCGGCACCGCCACCGAGCTGCCGGGCTTCGGCCCCCGGCATGCCGCCTGGATGCGCCTCTATCCGCGCTTGGGAGTGTTGAGCGCGATGCTCCATGATCACAGCTCGGGGACCGTCGCCGCGGCGGGCGAGCAGGGCGTGCAGATCGACTACTGGCCCGACGCGGCAGACCGCGCGCAGTTGCAGCTGGGCTGGCAGGCGATGGCGCGTATCCTGTTCGCCGCCGGAGCCGAGAAGGTGCTGATCCCCTACCACAAACCACTGGAGCTGCTCGGGCCCGAGCAGATCGAGCAGGTCGCAGGTCTCCGCATCGCGCCCCATACGCAGGGCATCACCGCGGTGCATCCGATGGGCACGGCCCGGCTGGGCGCCGACCCGCGCAGCTCGGTGGTCGACACCCGCGGACGGCATCACCAGATGGCCAACGTGTGGGTGTGCGACACGAGCCTGTTTCCGAGCTCGCTCGGCGTGCCCCCGCAGCTGAGCGCATACGCCTCCGGGTTGTACGTAGCGCGAGAGCTGCTCAAGGAGCTGTAGTTTACAGGCTCCCGGCATCGCTCTCTCCCGACTCCCCAGGGCTGGTATTTCGCATCGCGGGAGCGTACCCTGCCGGTATGAGTGACGAAAAGATCTACAGAGAGATCCTCAGAATCCGCGAACAAGGCGGACAGGCGGCCCTGGCCACGATTGTCCGCACGCGCGGCTCGACCCCCGGGGCGCTGGGCGCGAAGATGCTGGTTCTACAGTCCGGCAGCATCATCGGCTCCGTCGGTGGCGGCTGCGTGGAAGCCGAAGTGGCCAGTCTGGCCAAGCAGGTGATCCGCGAGGACAGGCCGCGCAGCTGCAGCTACAAACTCAACGGTGACATGGGCTATGACTCGGGGCTGATCTGCGGCGGCGAGCTTGAGATCTTCATCGAGCCCGTGGCACAGCCTGTCTTGTACATCCTCGGGGGCGGGCATATCGGACTGGCCTTGGGAAAACTGGCGGAGATGATCGGCTTTCAGCTGGTTGTTATCGACGACCGCTCCTTTTTCGCCAACAAAGAGCGCTTTCCGGATGCGCTGGAGACCATCGTCGGCGACTTCGAGCAGCTGCTGCCCGGAATCCGCGCGCGGACGGGCGCCTACCTCGCCATCGCTACCCGGGGGCACAAGCATGATGGCCTGGCTCTCGAGTGGGCATTGCAGCAGAAAGCGAGGTACGTGGGACTGCTTGGCAGTAAGGTCAAGATCGCCAAGCTGAAGAACCGGCTCAAGCGCAAGGGCGTGCCTGCCGAAGAGCTCGACCAGATCTATGCTCCGATCGGACTCGACATCGGTTCTGTGTCTATCGAAGAGATTGCCGTGTCGATCGCGGCCGAGTTGGTCTCGATCCGACGCACGGGACGCGGCCGACCCCGTCGGATCGACCTGGCAGCCGCGTCGGATGCTGCAGAGCAGGAAGTCGAGGTGGTCGAGCCTGGAGCCCGCCATGGCTGACCGATACCAACGCTTGCGAGAGAGCCTCGAAGACACCCTGCGTGCACGCTTGGGGGCGTGGGCCGGCAACCGCCTCAGCAGCTCATTGCTGCTCGGCTCGGATTTCTCGATGTTGATCCTGCGCCTGGTGGCCGATCCACGAGTCTCAGCCAGCGACAAGGGAAGCCTGCTCGGAGGCCTGCGCAGCTCGCTGCAAGCTGGCGGGCCCACACAGATGGGGGCACGCCTGGCCCACGCACTCCATTTCACTTTCAACAAGCTTGACCCGTGCGTGGTCGCGGATAATTGGCCGGGCGATCCCGACGTGCTCGCCTGGGCGCAGCGAACCGCGCGGCGGGCCGCTGGCATCGCGACCCATGGGCTACGTAGCGAGCTCGAACGCGCTCTTCTGCGCCCGGGAGCGTTGCTGCGTCACCTGCCCTCCAACGGTCTGGTGAACGCGCTGTACAAGTTGCGCGGCATCGCCCCTCCCCGACGTGCTGCCCCTGTGGCGCCCCGGCGGCAGGGAATCCTGGGCTGGTTGGGCCAGGGCGGCTGAGACTCCAGCACAGCGCAGCCAACAAGCAAAGGAGGGGCTCTACCCCTCCTTTGCGCGGCCTACAGGAAAATGGAGCTAGCGGTTGCGCTTGCCCTTCCCCTTCTTCTTCTTCTTGCCCTTGCTGTCTGCAGCGGGTTCTTCCTTGGCCGGCTCTTCTTTCGCGGAATCTTTCTTCTCAGCTTCCTCTTCGGCCTGCTCGTCGGGGGACTCTTCGTCGTCGTCCGACTCTTCGCCTTCCTCTTCAGTTTCGTCGGCGGCGTCCTCTTCTTCGTCGGCGTCTTCGCTCTCGCCTTCGTCGGCCGCCGCGTCCTCTTTTTCGTCGGCTTCCGCCGCCGCCTTGCCGTCGCCTTCTTCCTTGGCCTCGCCGTCCGCTTTGTCTTTTGCTGCGGGCGCAGCCGGAAGCTTCTCGGTCTCGGTCGTCGCGCCGGCCTCGAGCACCTTCTTGAAGCTCTCGTCGTCGCCGAGGCTATCGAGGTTCTCTTCGTCCTCGAGATAGATCTGGTTGAAATCGTCTTCGTCGACTTCTTTGCGCAGCAAGAAGTAGATCGTGGTGTTCGCGCTCAGCCAGTAGTGCAGCAAGTAGGCCAGCACCAGCAGCTTGGCAACCGCCACCCAGAACCACAGGATGTAGGCGCTGATGATGGTCGTCGAGCCGATCGCATCGGAGCGGTCTTCGCCACCCTGGTAGAAGACCCACTCGCCATCGACATAGCCGACGCGCTTGTAGAGATCGTCACTCTTGCCCAGCACGACGCCTTCGAAGACGGACTTGCTCGAGGGCTTTTTCACCTCGACCGCCACGCCATCCTTCTCGATCTCCGTCGTGCCCGTGGTGTCATTGAGCCCGTAGAACTGGTTCGACAGGGTGCACAGGCTGAAGTCGATGAACAGCTGCGCGCCGATGGCGATGATGATCAGGTAGGCGGCCACGGTGAAGTAGTAGACCACCGCGTGCCAGGGGCAACTGGTCAAGTAGTCCCAGGCTCGGCTGATGCCGTCGAAGACGTCGCTGGACTCGGTGGCGACCGCGCTGCCCATCAGATTGAAGCCGAACAGCGACAGGAACATAACGAACACGATGAAGAAACTCGACAGGAACACCAGCACGAACAGGACCGACAGCAGGATGTCGAGGATCATCACGTTCATCAGCAGACCGAACAGCGAGTTCAGGCCCCAAAGGATCAAGATCAGCGCCGCCGGAATCGCCAGACAGAGCAGGATCTTGAGGCCCTTTTTCTGGGCGAACATCAGCGCTTCTTTCAGCTCGAGGCCCTGATCGCGGGCCAGGTGCATCGCCGAGATACGGCAGACGGCGGCAGCCAGGAAGCTCCACAGCACGGCGACGAGCAGAGCGAACAAGACCCAGGTCACGGCCGGGATCTCTTTCGATCTCAACGCGTTCATCGCATCGCGGGGCAGGCTGAGCGCACGCCCGTCTGCCTGAGCAGTGGCGAGCATCGCGGCAAAGTCGCCCTGGCCTTCCGGCTGGTCGAGCTGCAATAGCATGACCGCCAGACTGTCTGCCGCGGCGGCGGAAGCCGGGTCGGTCTCGGACTCTGCACGCAGCTGCGTGATGCGCTCGCGCAGCTCACGCTTGGTCGTGGTGAGGTTCTCGTTGCGGTCAACAGCATCGAGCTCGGCCTTCATGCGGATCGCCGCGGCCTGGCGCTGCTCGAGAGGGGACAACACCTCGATCGCCCACTGCAAGTAGGGATGCTCGTTGTCTTCGACCGCGTCGTCGAGCTTCTGCACGACCCGCTCGAAGACATGCCCGCCCGGGGTGAAGAGCTCGATCGACCAGACGCCGACCTTGAAGATGACGACTGCCGCAAAGCAGAGGATCAAGGCATTGAAGTTGAACGGAACCTTCAGTCCGCCAAGCCACCCTTGAGGCTTGCTCGTCTGCTCTTCCACTCTCAGTCTCCCATCTGTTCTTCAAAGCGGGCCCAGTCCTCATCACCCCCATCGGGAAGTGGAGCACCGGCGACCGTGTAACTTTCATTGAGCCATTCGCCGAGGTCGATCAACCTACAAGTCCTCGAGCAGAACGGAAAGTGGGGGTGTTCTTGCGTGTTGGTGAAGCTGAAGCGCCGCTTGCACTGCGAACAGACGAGGACTGACATCAGCTCCCCTCCCCCCTTGGATCCAAGCCAGGCATTATAGGGCGCTTGTGCCGAACGGGCAAGAGCAGACGCCAGGTGCCTTCTCGGTGTTTGTCGGATCAGGCTTCGCGCTCGTAGAGCCCCTGCTCCTTCAGCTTCTTGCGGAGGGTCAGCCGGTTGATTCCCAAAAAGCGGGCTGTCGCGGCCAGATTTCCGCCAAGACGTGCCAGGGCTTCGCGCAGCAGCGCGCGCTCCCAACGCCCCATAACCGCTGCCCAGGGTTTTTCACTGCCTTCGGCGGCGTCGAGGAATTGCCGTGTCAGAGCGGTCAGCGCATCGCCTTGAAGCTCTTCAGATTCTTCCCGTTCGGGTGGCAGATGACGCACCTGGAGCATCCCGCCGCGGGCCATCAGACAGGCGTGCTCGACGGCGTTCTTCAGCTCGCGAACGTTGCCCGGCCATGCGCGTTGTTGCAGGGACGCCAGAGCCTCTTCGCTGATGCGCGCCGCAGCGGCGCCAGAAAAATGGCGCAGAAAACTCGAGACCAGGGCGGGGATGTCCTCGCGCCGCTCACGGAGAGGGGGGATCTCGAGCTTGACCACGTGCAGACGAAAGAAGAGATCTTCGCGAAACCTCCCCACCGCGACTTCCCGCTGCAGGTCCTTGTGGGTGGCTGCGATCAGGCGCACAGACACCTCTACCGGTGCCCCCCCCAGCGGCTCGATGCGTTTGTCTTCGATGAATCGCAGCAGCTTGACCTGGGCCGGTTGCGAAAGCTCGGCGATCTCATCGAGGAAGACCGTACCTCCATCGGCCCTCCGCAAACGTCCAACGCGGCGCGCCACCGAACCGGTGAAGGCGCCCTTCTCGTGCCCAAACAGCTCGCTCTCGAGCAGAGTCTCTGGAATCGCACCGCAGTTGACCGTCTCGAAGGGTCCGTCCGCGCGTTGGCTGAAGTTATGAATGGTACGGGCGAAGAGCTCTTTGCCCGTGCCGCTCTCGCCGTACAGAAGCACGTTGGCATCGCTGGCCGCCACCAGGGCGACGCGCTTGTAGCACTCGACCATCGGCGCGCTCTTGCCGACCAGTGGCAGACCCCCATCGTCGGATGCCAGGTCGACTTCGGTCTCCCCCGTGCCGAGCGCCCGATCGACAACCTCTTCAAGCCTTGCGAGCTCGACCGGCTTGGCCAACACCTCGTAGGCTTGTAGCCGGATCGCCTCGACCGAGGTTCCCAGCGTGCCATGCGCGGTGATCAGAATCACCTTCAGCTGAGGCATCCGCTCGCGGAAGTGAGCCAGGGCCTCCAAGCCGCTCATGCCAGGCAACCGGTGGTCGAGCAGCACCAGCTCGGGTCCCTCGTCGAGCAGGCGCAGACCCTTTTCGGCATTCGAAGCGACGAGCACCTCATGGCCCCGAGCGCTCAGCATCTTCTTGTAGGCCCAGCAAACATGAGCCTCGTCGTCGACAACCAGAATGCGTGCCATCACTCCTCCCGCGACCCACTGTACGCCAGAGACCAGGCAAAAACGAGCTGCTAGGAGCCTCGACAAAACCGGGCCCGGGTCGCATCCTGGGAGTTCAGGAGGACCCGGCCATGGCGACCCTCGCCATCACGCATGCGCTCAACGGCAAAGGACTCGGCCGCGCCTTGAGCAAGCTCAAACCCGAGCTCAGCTTCGGCGCCCTGCAGAGCTTTGCGCGCAAAGGCCGCATCCTGCTCAACGGCAAGCGCGCCCATCTCGGTGTGAAGGTCCGTACGGGCGACCAGGTCGAGATTCCTGAGCTCGGGGTCGCGGCGAACCCCAAGGTCGAGTTTGGCGTCTTGCACGAGGCTCCCGAGCTGCTGGTCGTGGACAAACCCGCTGGCGTCGCGGTGTTGCCGGGGCCGGGGAACTGGCGCGGTGCCCTGGCCTGCGGCCTGCTTGCCCGCTACCCAGAGTTGCGCTCGCTGGACGACTGTGGACTGGGGCATCGGATCGACCGCGACACCAGCGGAGCCCTGGCCGTCGCCCGCAATGCCGCAAGCTTGGAAGCGCTGCGGAAAGCCTTCCGCCAACGCCAGGTCCACAAGTGCTACCTGGCCCTGTGCCTGGGCAACGCGCCGCAGACGGGCCGGGTCGACCGGCCCCTCGCAGAGCGCCGTCAAGGCGATCATCTCCGGGCGGTGGTCGCCCGCCGCGGCAAACCCGCACGGACCCATTTCAGCCTGCGTGCACGGGCTCACGGCTACAGCCTGCTGGCGGTGCGCACCGAAACCGGCCGCTTCCACCAGATTCGAGCCCATCTGCAGACGCTCGGATTCCCGCTGGCCGGAGATCCCCTGTACGGCGATGCAGGCGAGAACCAACGCCTGGCCGGCCGCCACGGCCTGCAGCGCCTCTTTTTGCACGCCAGCGAGTTGGGTCTACCCGCGCAGTTGGGAGGCTGGCAGGGGCGCGCCCCGCTGCCCCCCGAGTTGGAGACGGTGCTGCAGAGCCTGGGCATCGCCGAGGACCCAAGATGACCCCCGAACAGCTCGAGCGGCTCGCCGACTTGAGCGCGCAGCTGCACGACCATCTGCGCTCGACCTGTCACGACCTGCAGCGGGCTGCCCCGGAGGCATTGGGTCCCGCGGCAGCGCGCCTGCAGAAGAAGCTGGCCGAACCTCTGGAGGAGCTGCATGGCTGGGCGCGTCCCCCTGCCGATCGACCCCCATCTTCCTGAGCTGGTCGAGACCTGCCTCTCCCGACGTGGCCTGGTGCTGGCCGCCAGCCCCGGCGCTGGCAAGACCACGCGCTTCCCCCCTGCCCTGGCCCAACGCCTGGACGGCCGGGTGCTGGTGCTCGAGCCGCGCCGTCTGGCTGCCCGCTTGGCGGCCTCCCAAGTGGCCAGGGAGAGCGGCGAGAGGCTGGGGGGAAAGGTCGGCTACCAGGTACGCTTCGAGCGCCAAGCAGGCCGTGATACACAGCTCCTATACGTCACCGAGGGCCTGCTGACGCGCCGCTTGATCACCGACCCCGAGCTGTCTGGTGTGGCAGCCGTCGTGCTCGATGAGTTCCATGAGCGCCACCTGCACACGGACCTGGCCTTGGTTCTGCTGGAAAACCTGCGCCGCAGGCGGCCCGAGTTGATTCTGGTGGTGATGTCTGCGACCATCGACGCGCAGCCCCTGACCAGGGTCCTGGACGCTCCGTTCTACGAGGTTCCTGGCCGCCACTATCCCCTCTCCATCGAACACCTGCCCCACGTGCCGCGCAAACCCCTGGAAGAGCTGGTGGCGGACGGGCTGGCGCGACTGCTAGAGACCCAGGACAGCGGGGACGTGCTGGCCTTCCTTCCGGGGGCCGCTGCCATCCGACGGGCGCGCGCCCGCTGCGCGGCGCGCTTTCCTCAGCTGGAGGTGTGCGAGCTCTTCGGAGCCCTGCCGCGGGAAGCGCAGGACCGTGCGTTGACCCCGGGCCCGCGGCGCAAATGCATATTGGCTACCAATCTGGCCGAGTCATCGGTGACCGTACCAGGCGTGCGGGCCGTGCTCGACACCGGCCTGGCGCGGCAGCCCGGCCACGACCCCTGGAGCGGCCTCGCCACTCTCGACACCGGCCCGGTGTGCCAGGCCTCGGGTATTCAGCGGGCCGGTCGCGCGGCCCGCGAGGCGCCGGGGCACTGTCTGCGCCTCTACACCCGCCAGGACTTCGAGCGCCGCCCGGCCTTCGCGGCCCCTGAGCTGCTGCGCCTCGACCTGGCCGAGCCCCTGCTGGCGCTGCGCCTGGCCGGGGTCGCAGACGCGTCGAGTCTGCGCTGGCCGGACCCGCCCCCGCCCGAACGCTGGCAGGCCGCCCGAGCGCTGCTCACGGTGCTCGGCGCACTCGACGAATCGGGCCAGCTGACGGCGCGCGGACGAGCGCTGGGCGCGCTCCCCCTCCATCCTCGCCTGGGAACTGTGCTGTTGGCCGCTGATCAGTGCGGCATACGAGCCCAAGCGGCCCTGGCCTGCGCCCTGCTGAGCGAGGCCGGCGGCCCGCGAACACGCGGCGCCCTGGTGGAGACTCCCTGCGACCTGTTCCCGCAGCTGGAGGCGCTGAGCGCCCAACCCGGTCGCCCCGAGCAGCGCCGTTTGCTGCGCGTAGCGCGGCAGCTGGGTTGGCGAGCCGGGGTAGATGTCCGCGATCCGCGGCTGTGTGAGGCCCTGCTGGCTGGCTACCCAGACCGGGTTGCGCGCCGCAGTGCCCAGGGGAATCTGCAGCTCTGCCGCGGCGGTAGCCTGAGAGTCGGCCGGCACAGCCGTGTGCGCAGCCCCTTCTGCATCGTGCTCAGCGCGCGATTGGATCGCCAGAGCGCAGCGGGCGGCGAGGCCTCGCAGCTGGCCGCCATCGAGCCCGACTGGCTGTTGGAGGCCTCTCCCGACGCCCTGCACGAGTCTCGCCAGGCGGTCTGGGATTCCAAGCAACAACGCGCCGAGTTGCGCGAACGTCTGCTCTACGAGCAGTTGGTGCTGCACGAGAGCACACTCGCCCAGGCCCCTGAGGCCAGCGCCTTGCTCGCGAGAGAGGCAGTGCGCTCCGGCTGGCGCCGCTTCACCGACGCGCAGGCCGCCGAACAGTGGTTGTTGCGGCTGGCCTGGGCCGGCCGCAGCGACGCTTCGCTGCCCGCAGCCGACGAGTCGCTCTTCGAAGACGCCCTGACGCGCCTGTGCGCGGGCCGCTGCAGCTTCAAGCAGCTCGCTCGTCACGACCTGTTGGCCGTCCTGCAGGGAGAGCTGCCGGCACACGTCAGGCAAAGCCTGCGCCAACGGGCCCCCGCCAACCTGCGGCTAGCCGGCGGACGTACGCTGAAACTGCACTATGCGCGCCAGCAAGCTCCCTGGCTGCAGGGCTACATCCAGGACTTCTTCGGACTCGCCAGCCTGCCCGCCTGCGGCGACAGCTCCCCTGTCGTCCACCTGCTCGCTCCGAACAAGCGTGCGGTGCAGGTCACTTCCGATCTGGAGGGATTCTGGCAGAGGCATTATCCAGAAATGATGCCGGCGCTACGCCGACGCTACCCCAAGCACTTCTGGCCAGAGCAGCCACAAACAGCACAAGCGCGCCTGTTGAAGGCACGCCGTCGCTGATGCACAGGCTGGGAGGAACCCGAGTGGCTCAGTTCTTGAGGTAGGCCGCCACGTGGGTCTGGACCGCACCGCTGGTCTCAGTCGCAGACACGGCGCTCTTCTTCTGGATCACCATCGCCAGCTTCATCGTCTCTTCGAGCTGCTTGACAGCCTGGCCGGCTGCCTCTGCCCGTTTCTTGTACCACAACGACAGCTTGTGCATGTTGTTGATGGTCGCCTGCTCATTGTCATTGATCATGTTGGCAGACTTGCCACCGCCCGCTTCACGCGTCTGGCGGGTCGGGCGGGCACCGAGCGCGAAAGCGAACAGACCGCCGAAGGCCAGGGCTGCGGCACCACCAGCATTGAAGCGGGTGTGCTTGCGGCTGGTCTTCATCGGGTCTTTGTTGACAACCACGTTCGGGCGGGGCCCGGCGCAGCTGCGGATTTTTGCGAGCAGGAGATTCCTGTAGGGATTAGCGGCCATGATTCCTCCAGACCTCAAACGTGCGTTGTCCTAATTCTAGCGAGCGTCCGGAAAGAATGCCCAGGGCAACGATTTTTTTTTGCGCGCCAGGGTCGACACAATCGTGACACTGCCGAGGCTTGCGCCAGCTACGATGCCAACTTCCGGGGTCCGGTTGCGTAGACAATCAGCGACAGGTCCTGCAAAGGACCCCGACGGGCGCAAGCGATTGACCGCAAGCCGCGAGGCGAGGTAGGATGCGATGCCCGGCACCACCCGCTCAGGAGGCCACCAATGATCCGGACCCGGCGTCTGCTCGGCAGTCTGCTGCTGCTTCTCTTCGGACTGGGACTCTGGTTCGCCGTCTCCCCGTCTCCCGTCTTCGCAGACCGCATCGTCCTCACCGACGGACGCGTGCTCGAGGGGGTGATCGTCGAGGAGAATGAAGACTTCATCATCGTCGACACCGGACGCAGCAAGAAGACCATCGAGCTGCATCGCATCGCCCTGATCGAGAAGTCCGCCGACATCTTCTCCGAGTATGAGCAGAGCCTTGAAGATCTGCGCTCGCACGACGTCGATGGCGCCTACGAGCTCGGCCTGTGGTGCATGAACAAGGGCCTGTACCCGCAAGCCATCGACCTGTTCCACCGCGTGATCCGGCTCGACAAGGGCCATCGCGAGGCACACGAGCAGCTGGGCTACCGCCGCTACAACGGCGAGTGGCTGACCGAGGAAGAATACCTGCTGCGCGAAGGCTACGTCCGTTACGAGGGCGAGTGGATCCCGGGGGAGGACCAGAAGAAGTACGAACAGGGGTTGGTGCAGCTCGACGATGGCGTCTGGGTGCCGAAAGACCAGCTGGCCGCCGAAGACAAGGAGCGCATCCGCAGGCCCCGCGCTCCCAAAGAAAACCCCGGCGCGCCGACGGTGGCCTCGAAGCTTGAAGAGCGCCGGGCCGTGCCGAAAGAGAACGACCCGCAACAACCCGCGATGAGCCCCGAAGAGCGCGCCGCAGCCCTCGAGCAGGAGAAACGGTCGGGTGGCTGGCAGGTGGGGCACAGCACCAAGTACTACGACATCCTCTCCAATGGCGATGCGCGCGAAGTGCAGCGGCTTGGCCAGATCATGGACCTGATGTTTGAGAGCTACAAGAAGATCTTCGCCTATGAGCAAGAGCTGACCCGGCCCTTTCCGATCTTGATCTATGGCAGCCAGAACGAGTTCATGGCCCAGACAGGAATGGGACCAGGCGTCGGCGGCTTCTACGACGGCGAGAAGATCGTCGCCTTCCATGGCTCGCTCGGCAGCTTGAGCACCCAGGAAGTGCTGTTCCACGAAGGCACCCACCAGTTCCAGGGCCTGGTCTTCGGACGGGCGATGTGGTCGGCGCGGATCTGGTTCATCGAAGGCCTGGCCGTATACTTCGAGGCCAGCGAGGTCGAGGGGCGCAAGCTGCGCACCAGCGTCATCCCGCAGGCACGCCTCAGTACTCTGAAGAACGCGATGCGCAGCGGAGAGTACGTCGGCCTGGCAGAGCTGTTGCGCATGGAGCAATCCCAGTTCGGGGCCTTCCATTACGCCCACGCCTGGGGCCTGATCTATTTCCTGATCCATGGAACCAAAGGCGGCAAAGAGCGTTTCATCGAATACTACGAGCGGGTCCGGGACGGAACCTACGAAGGCACGAAGACTTTCGAAGAGCTGTTCAACCGCCCGATTCCCGAAATCGAAGAAGCCTGGAAGGACTACATCACGCGGCTGTCTCCCTGAGCTGAGAATCGGTAGACCGCCCACTCCCCCGGCGGCGCTCCTAATGCGAAGCGTTCCCCAGCCAGGAAGGACCTCCTGTGTCCTCAGCTCCCGAAGTCCCGGCACCCCCGCCGCGTGCGCGTTCTCTCTCCCGCAGATCTGCCTGGCTGCTCCTCGCTCTGATCCTCTTGCTCGGGGCCGGTTTGCGGCTGCGCGGCCTCGACTGGGGCAGCTTCGTGCGCACGGGTCTGCACGACGGCGACGGGCTGCCGCTCAGCTTCGAGGCCAGCAAGTTCCATCCCCGTGAGTCCGAGACCGTGCGGATCGCGCACGAGCTTGACGGCGCCGACCCCAGCTTCGAGCTCTACGGCGTCAGGTTTCCGGCCAGCCGCAGCGGGCATTTCTACTACTTCAGCCTCGCCGCCTGGTTGGCGCTGCTGGGGTCCGCCTTCCAGAGCAGCGCGCACGCCCCGCTCAGCGATGCGCTGCTGGTCGCCGCGCGTGCCTTCTCGGCGCTGGCCGGAGTGCTCGCGATCTGGGGCGTGTACTGGCTGGCCCGGCGCCTGTTCCGCGGACGCCTGCCGGGTTTGTGGGCCGCCTTTGTGCTCGCTTGCCTGCCGCTCGCGCTGCAGGCCAGCCACTTCGCGAGCGAGGACAGCCTGGCGGGACTGCTGAGCGTGTTGGCTCTGGGGCTGGCCGCGCGCGCTGGTCGGCGGCCCGGTTGGCTGAGCGTCAGCGCAGCGGGGGCAGGCGTCGGCCTCGCCTGCGCGACCAGTCTGTACCTGCTGCCCTTGCTGCTGCCCCTGGTCTGGTGGTGTGCCGGGCGGCGACCCCAGCAGAGCTCTTCGCCTTCCCCAGCGGCGCCCCGGACTGGCGAGGGCTGGCAACGGCTGCGCGGACTCATTTCTCTGCGGCCGGCTGCGGCCATCGCCCTGGCTGTGCTGAGTTTCGCGCTGCTCAGCCCGTCCTCATGGCTGCATCCGCGGCATTACTGGCTCGGCCAGGTCGATATCAACGCCGACGGTGATCTCGACGACAGCGAGGATCTCGGGCCGGGCTCGCTGCGCGTGCACGCCTTCTCGTTGCTGGCCGATTTTCCCAGCGAAGAGCTGCAGACCGAGCGCGGCCGCATGCACCTGGCGCAGGCTCCGGCAGTGCTCTACACCCTGCGCCGCGTGCTGCCTTCGCTGGTCGGCTGGCCCCTGATGGTCTGCCTGGCGGCGGGTTGCCTGCTCAGCCTCTGGGATCGGCGCCGTCGGGCGCTACCCGTGGCCTTGTTCGGCCTGCTCGCGACACTGCTCTACAGCTCGCTGCAACTCAAGCTCCTCGCTCCAATGCGCATGCTGGCTCCGGTGTTTGCGTTGCTCGCCGGCCGCGCGCTCAGCGCGCTGTGGTCGGGGCGCCCGCGGCTACCGATGCGCGCCCTGGCGACGCTGGTCGCGGCGCACCTGCTGCTGTTCGGGCTCGCTTTCAGCAGTCTGTATTCCCAGCCCGATCCCCGGGCAGCGGCCTTGCGCTGGATGGCCGAGAAGTACCCCAAGGGCGCCGTAGTCGTCACCGAGCGTGGCCCGAACGGGCTGCGAGAGGCACTGCCTGCGAGCCTGGAGCCCGCGGCCCGTGAGCTCGACATCCGCGGGCTGGCCCTGACCTATGAGAGTCGGTACAGCGCAGAAGCGATCGACCTCGAGATGGTGACCGGCTTGACCCGGGTCGGCGAGATCGAGGAGGAGGCCGTCGAGAAGGCTGTCGCACATCCAGCCTGGCAAGATGGCACGCAGCTGCTCTCCGAGCTGCTGATCGCCGCTGGCGAGCTCGACGCCGAGACCGCCGAGAAGGCGCGCGCCTCCTACCGCGAAGCGGCAGTCAAACGGCGCGAGGCTGACCTGAACGCGATCTGCCGTGGAGTCTCTGACGAGGGCTCGCTGCGCACCATCGCTGATGTCCTCAACCAGGGCCAACTGCTGGTGTTCAGCGCCGACCGTTGGGCGGCGCGCGAGACCTACCGTTTGGCCGCGACCTACTACGCAGAGCTGTTCAGCGAAGACACCCGCTACCAGGTGTCCGACAGCAGGCAGGTGACCGCCGACCTTTACGGGTTGCGCCTGGCGAGGGTCTTCAGCAACCCTCCGACGCTCTGGGGAATCGACTTTGGTGGAGCGGACGCAGCGCCAGAGGTCTGGCGCCACGACCATCCGCGGGTGTTCGTGTTCGAGCGCGCCACCCGGCCCCAGCTGACCAGCTACAGCTTCCGTTGATGCACCGCCCCGACCCCGCCGTTGCCTGCCCGTGACGCATCGGATAGGCTGGCCGGGCGCACATGGGCGAGGAGACCCGGCAGTGGCGGACGATGCGGAGAAACCGAGCGACCCCGAGAACGGCAACGGAGGGGGACCGGTATGGCCGAAGCCTCCGAGCGATGAGCCAGATCTTGGCGAGATCCTCAGCCTGAAGAACTTCGCACGCCTGTTTCTGCTGGTCGTCGCCGTACATGCCTTCTGGAGCGGCCGCGCGCAGCTGATCACGGAGCAGGCCTTTGAGCGGCAACTGCTCGGCTATGTGCTCGGCTGCCTGCTGGCGATTCTGGCCGCCGCTGTGATTGCAGCGAGCGCGGGCAAGACGAGCGCGGGAAAAAAAGGGGAATCATGAACGAGAGCTACGATGTCATCGTGCTCGGCGGCGGAAGCGCAGGGACCTCGGCTGCCTCTGCGGCGGCGGCCGCAGGCGCGCGCACCCTGATGATCAACGCCGGCGAGCTGGGTGGCCTCTGCATCCTGCGCGGCTGTATGCCGACCAAGGCGATGTTGTTCAGCGCCGAGCACTACGAAGAGCTGCGACACCTCGAGCCTCTGGGAATCTCGATCTCAGGGCGCAGCTTCGATTTTGCCAAGATCATGGCCCGCAAGGCGGCCAAGGTCGCGCGCTTCCAACGCGCGAAGCTCGCCGGGATCGAACGCTCAGACTACGAGGTTCTCGATGCACACGCGTGCTTCGTCGCGGAGGATTGTGTCGAAGCCGGCGGCCAGCGCTACCGCGCCCGCAAGGGTTGTGTGATCGCGACCGGCTCGCGTCCCTTCCACCTGCCGATTCCGGGTAGCGAAAGCGTGCGCGTGCTCAGCAGCGATGGCATCATGCAACTCGAGAGCCTGCCCGCGTCGATGCTGATCCAGGGCGCAGGCCCGATAGGCCTCGAGTTCGCCTGGTTCTTCGCCCGCCTCGGCGTCCAGGTGACGTTGGTCAACCGCAGTCCTCTGCTCTCGAAGGTCGATCCTGAATTCACTCCCCTGGTGTCGCAGGCATTCCTCGAGCACACCGACACAAAGCTGATTGTCGGTGCCCGCATCGAGAGCCTCGCCCCCTGTGCCCGAGGCATCCACTTCGAGATCAGCACTCCTGATGGTCACCACAGCATCGAAGCGGAGACCTTCCTGAGCGCCGTCGGCCGGAAAGCGCATCTGGAAGGTCTTGGACTCGAGGAAGCGGGCGTGCAGCACGACGGCGCGCGCGTCCAACACGATGCGCGCATGCAGACGACGAATCCTCGCGTCTACGTCGCGGGCGACGCCACCGGCAGCTACCAGATCTTGCACCTGGCCAATCAGGAGGGACGGGTGGCGGGCCACAACGCCTTCCATGGTCCCGAGAAACACCAGGACTACCGGCTGCGGATGAGCGCGATCTTCACCGATCCGCCTTTCGCTTCAGTCGGAATGACCGAGGCAGAGGCGCGGGCGGCGGGTCTCGAGGTGGTCACCGCAGGCAAGAACTTCGCCGAGCAGGGCCGCGGCATCGTGATGGAGACCCGCCACGGACGAGCCAAACTCCTGGCGGAACGGGGAACGGGGCGGTTGTTGGGCTGCCAGATCTTCGGACCCCGGGCTGACGACATGATCCACGTGGCGAGCGCGATGATGTACTTTAACGGCACGGCTGACGATATCCTCGCGATGCCCTGGTACCATCCGACGCTGACCGAAGCCTTCATCGAGTTGGGGCGCGCGTTGGCTGCCGCAGCGCACGCCGCAAGTTGAGGGTTGACAATTCGGACCGCGTCCTTAAGGTGATGTGCTTCAAGATCCCCGGCCCCGCCGCTCCGGCGCAGCCCTTTCGAGACGACAGGAATCTTCATGGACCCGATCAGCGAAATCAAAGAACGTCTCTTCGCCATCAAAGACATCCCGGATGTCGAGGCGTTCAGCTCTGAGATCCACCAGCTCAAGGGCTGGCGCAAAAGCCTCGAGCGCCTCTACGATGAAGTCAATTGGGCCAAGCCTCCCAAGCAGGTGGGTCCTTTGCACCAGGCCTTCGCCCTCTGGAAGCTGGGCCGCAAGCAACGGGCCATCGGAATTCTGAAGCCGAAGGCCAGTGACGAGATCGCGGGCGTGCTGTTGGCACGCTACCAGATCGATGCTGGCTCCTCGGACGCTGCAGTGAAGGTCCTGGTGGGCTTTCTGAAGAAGAAGACGCGCAGCATCCACGTCAAGACCACCATGCTCGAAGCCATGCGCCGTTCGGGCGATCTCGAGGGCTGGAGCAAGAAGGTCCGGCAGTGGGAAGGCGATCTCAAGGGGCGCGCCGACTACCTGTACCAAAAGGGCCGCCACAGCGAGGAGAACGGCGAGTACTACGAAGCCATGGAGACCTATCGGAATGGGCTGAAGACCCATCCGGATCATCGCGGCATGCTCTTCCGGCAGGCGCTGCTCGAGCAGCGCCTCGGTTCGGTCGAGCAGGCGATCGTCCTCTACGAACGCATCCGCGAGTTGCGTCCGACCTACGTCAACGCGCTGATCAATCTCTCGGTCCTGTATGAAGATCAGGCCCAATACGAGAAGTCTCTGCGGGTGCTCAAAGACGTGCTGGCCGAGTATCCCAACCATGCCCGGGCGCGGCGTTTCAAGCGTGATGTCGTCGCGTCGATGGACATGTACTACGACGAAGACCTCGAGCGCAAACACGACAAGCGCATGCAGGTCTTGCGCACGCCAGTCACCGACTTCGAGCTCTCTGTGCGCAGCCGTAACTGCCTGAAGCAGATGAATATCGAGACATTGGGCGACCTGGTGACCAAGACCGAGCAGGAGCTGTTGTCGCACAAGAACTTCGGCGAGACCTCACTCGCAGAGATCAAGGCGATGCTCGCGCAGCGCAATCTGCGTCTGGGAATGGTCAAGAAGGGCGAGGACATCCCGGGCTTCAACGATGCCCGCTCCGGCCGCAACCGCGAGCTGCTCTCACGGCCCATCGGCGAGCTCGAGTTGTCCGTGCGCAGCCGTAAGTGCATGGAGAGGATGAACATCGCGACCATCGGCGAGCTGTGCAACATGAGCGACCAGGATCTGCTGGCCGTACGCAACTTCGGACAGACCTCGCTGGTGGAGATCCGGACGAAGCTGGGCGAGCTGAGCTTGAAGCTGAAAGGCGATCCGTGATCGACTCGCTCTGTGGGCGGGTGTTGCACCGAGGAATCTCCGAGCTGGTCCTCCAGGTCGGAGGTTTCGCGTTCCGGCTCCGCGTCCCCCTCCATGTCTGCGAGCTGGCGTGCGGCCCGGATGAAGAGTTACGCCTGTACACGACACTGCGCATCGCCGATGACCAGTACCGGCTGTTCGGTTTCGAGAGCGCCCAGGAACGCAACCTGTTCGAGTCGTTGATCGGCGTCAGCGGCGTGGGACCGGCGACCGGACTGGGACTGCTCTCTGGCCTGAGCCAGGCCGCCATCATCGCGGCGGTGCGGTCCAAAGACCCCAAGCCGCTGAAGGCCGTCAAGGGAATCGGCACCAAGACCGCGGAGCGTATCGTGGTCGATCTACAGGGGCGGCTGCCCGCCCTGGATGCACCGTCGGACCAGGCACGCGTGGGCTCGCCGCAAAGAAACCTCGAAGATGCCGTCCTGGCCTTGATCTCTCTGGGTTTCAAGGAAAAGATCTCACGCAAGGCCGTCGACAAAGCGAGCAACGAGCTGGGCGAGGGCGAACCCGTCTCTCAATTGGTGCGCGCAGCTCTGCGCTACACCCGCTGAGCAAGAATCACGAATCGGAGCAGACAGAATGGCCAAACGCACCACGCGGACCGGGGACAGCGCGAAGAAAAAGAAGAAGCCCGGCAAGGACCCATTCAACAAGCTGATCGAAGGACTCCGCTCCATCGAGCAGCACGGTGCCAACCTCGATAGCTATGCGCATGTCGTGCAGAAGCATGAGAAGGTCGTGCTCGAGCGGCTGCTCGACGTGCTACGACCCATCGTACGCTTCCTCGATGGCGAGATCATCATCCGCGAGAACTGGATGGCCGGCCGCCTGGGTGCGGCGAGCGCACACTACCCCGAGCATGGGATCGTGCTGGTCAACAACTTCTCCAGCCAGAATGACCCCAACAACCAGAACGTGGTGAACTTCACCGGCTACAAGGTCCTGCTGACGCGTAGCGGACGACTGGTGAAGGTCTCGCGCACAGGCGTCTGGCAAAAGAGCGGTGGGGAGGACAGCTTCTGGAGCATCGAGAGCATGGAGATCCCCGTCAGCGACGAGTTCGCGCGCGATCACCTGCAGGAAGTTGTCCAGTCGATCATGAACCATGTGTCGGAAGCCAAAGTGCGCGTCGCCGAGCACAAAGGCGAGATGGAGGCTCGGCTCAATCTGATCAAGGACGTGCGGCGCTTGCTCGAGGCAGCGACGCCCGCCCTCGACGAGACCCAGCGTGTGGAGATCGGGGACGAGCCCGTAGAGTCTGAGAAGTCGTAGGAGCCCTCCCTCTTCCGCGGCACCGACGCCTCAGCGCTTCTTCTTTCCCAGATCAAAGCGCGCTTGCTGCGAGATCACCAGCACCATGTCGACCAGCCGCTTATTCTCGAAAGCTTCAGGCAGCTCCTCAGGCAGCATACGCTGACACAGCTGGGCGGCCTCGATGACCGCCTTTCCACGTGCCCCGTAGCCATTCTCCAACGTCTGTTCCACCTCCCAGACGAGCTGTTCGGCCCCGAGGAGGCCCCGCAGCAACAATAGATCGTAGCAGAGGCTCCAGCCGCCAAACTTGAAGGGCAGCGGCTTGTAGCGTTTGCTCCGTAAGGGTTTGACAAATTTGTTGTAGAGGCAGGTGCGCAACCAGCTGTGGCCCCGAAGCCCCAGGTCTTTGAGGTTTCCGAAAGCCACGCTGGTCTCCATAAGCAGCTCGAGCGCCCCCGCGAGCTGATCATTGTCGGCATTCTTGAAGTGATGCCGTTGATGTTTGCGGATCCCCTTGCGGCTTTTTTGCTCGAGCCGCAGCAGGCAAAGCCCGAGCACTTCGAAGCTGGGGTTCTTGGCCGGAAGCTCCAGCAGGGCGCCCCCTTCCAACAGAGTCTCGCGGCCCAGGCGCCAGGCCTGATCGGTCGAACGGGCGCAGCTCAGAGGCCCGTGGAAGCGGCGCTCCAGCCGGGCCGCCAGCCGCGCCAGGGGTTCGGGCAGCTCGTTCCCCACCAGGGCTGCGGCCTGTGCATCGAATGCGCCCATGCAATCCTCCAGAATCCCGCGCCAACAACTTGAGATTCCACTATTGTCGGCATTCCGATGGCCCTCCGCAAGGTCCTGGACAACCGCAGCGGGACACCTGCACTGTCGTTGCGATTATTTCTTGTAGCCTGTTGTATTTCGCGGCCTGGGATTATCAGATTGACACGTGAAGCAAGATCTTGGTTCGCAATCTGCAACAGGCACCCAAGCCGCAAAAATAGCGGCTGGGGAATGACAGGTATGCCCGGACGATTGACGTGTGTTGCATAATCCGGCAGACGTCCGCCTCCAGAGCCCCACAAACCCGCGACGGCCATTGGCACGCGAGTTGCTGTCAATCCCATAACTAAACGCGGTCTCCAGCAAGGAGACAGCCTTCAGGGTGCGTTTCGATCCGATTCTGAAGTCCGCAACCCCAGGAGTCCTCAAACATGCGTAGTGAAAAGAAGCGCCCCAGCGACAGCATCGCCAGCACCCCCCGGAAGAGCCGGTCGAGCCAGAAGCATCCGTTCCCGAAGGACAAAACCTTCCTGATCGAGCTCGACGACATGGACAAAGCCAGCGTTCTGACCCCGAAGCGCCTTGAGATCCTCTCGGTGTTGCGGCGCGGCGACATCAAGAGCGTCTCCGAGCTGGCCCGCAAGACCGAGCGTCGCCTCGACGCCGTGTCGCACGACCTGCGGATTCTCAGCGACCACAGCCTGATCGAGTTCGAGCGCTCTGGCCGCACCAAGAAGCCGCTGATTGTCAAAGACTACATCATCATGCCGCTGCGCTGATCCGACCCGCAAGCCACGAAGAAACGGCGGCCTTGAGCCGCCGTTCTGGCTTGGGTTTCGAGCAATGTCGAGCCACTCAGATGCCGAGCTCCTCGGCGCTGAGCTAGACGTCATCCCCCAGCAGCCGCCTCTCCTCTTCATCCATGCCCGTGATCTCCGCAGAGGCCTCGTCGTCGAGCCCCTGCTGTTCGAGCGCTGCCAGGGCTGCGTCGCGATGCTCGGCCGAGTTCAGGGCCGCCAGCTCTTCATCGCTCATCCCCATGGCCTTGAGGTCTTTCAACAATTCGGCGCTCAAGCCACCCTTCTCCATCTCTGCCAACTCGTCGTCGGTCAGGCCGACCGCCTCGAGCTCACTGAGATCCTCTTGTTCGGGCTCCAGGTTCTCGAACGCGTCGAGCTCCGCATCGCCCATCTGTTCTTCTTCGAACGGCGTTCCCATCGGTCCCTCCCCCGGCATGTGCCGGCTGCTGTGTGCGCCATGACTGCATGATACCCCGGACGCATAGCGCTCGCGAGCATCAGCTCTTGATCACGTCCTCAGCAGCGCAGATACTCCACCAGTTGAGGGCGTTGATGTCAGACGGATTCCTCACCGAATCTCCCTGATCGCTTACCGAACCCTGAGAGGAGTGTCGATGCTCGCCTGCGTGGTGTCCGAACAGGGTGTGCAGCTGCGCACCGATTGGCCGCAGCCCGCGCGCCGCGGAGAGGCCCGCATCCGACCTCGTCTCGCGGGCATCTGCGCGACAGACCTCGAGCTGCTTCGCGGCTACAAGGGCTTCCGCGGCGTGATCGGCCACGAGTGGGTCGGGGTTGTGGAGGACGCGCCCGATGCTTCCTGGCTAGGCGCCCGCGTGGTCGGCGACATCAATTGCCCCTGTCGGACGTGCCCGACCTGTCAGGCGGGGCGGGCCACGCACTGCCCGCGCCGCACAGCCCTTGGGATCGTCGGGCGCGATGGAGTGTTCGCCGAGAGCTTCTGCCTCCCGCTCGCGAATCTGCATCGCGTACCTGACTCGCTATCCGACGAAGCTGCAGTTTTTTGCGAGCCCCTGGCGGCCGCTCTTCAGGTGCTGGAACAGGTCCACGTGAAACCTTCGCAACGCGCGGCAGTGCTCGGGTTGGGGAAACTCGGTCGGCTCTGCCTGGCGGTTCTCGCCCTCGGCCCCGCGGAAGTCTGGGGGCTGGCGCGCCGCGCGAGCCAACTGGAACACCTGCCCGAGGGAGCGCATGGCGGGCTCGCCGATGCGGCGGACCTGCCCGCCTTCGACCTGATCGTCGAAGCCACCGGGAGCTCGGCAGGACTGGGCATCGCCACACGCTTGCTGCGCCCGGGCGGCCGGTTGGTGCTCAAGAGCACCCTGCACGGTCAGGCCCGCCTGCAGCCCACTCCCTGGGTCGTGCAGGAGATGCAGATCATCGGCTCACGCTGCGGTCCTTTCGCGCCTGCCCTGCGACTGCTGGCTGAAAGCAGGATCGATCCGCGGCCGCTGATCGCTGCCCGCTATCCGCTCGAACGGGCGCTGGAGGCCCTCGAGCACGCTGCGCAGAGCGGGGTTCTCAAGGTTCTCATCGAGCTGCCCTGAGCCCCTCAGCCCGCATCGAGACAGCGTGCGTCTTCACCGCGACGGCCGCCTGCGCTGCGCCAGGCAAAACGCGCTGCCCACGGGTTGGCCCGCCCCTCGAGCACGTCGGCCGCGATCTCACCGAGAACCGGCGCGAACTTGAAGCCATGTCCACTGCCTCCAGCCATCACGAACAGGCCCGGCCGCTGAGGATGCTCTGCCAACCAGAAGTCCCCATCGAAGGTGTCACAATACAGGCACACGCGTTCGTGCAGCTTCTGCGCACCTACCAGGCGCGGCAAACACTCGCTGAAAAAGGCACGCATCGTCGCTTCCCGGCCCGATGCGATAGCGCGCACTGCGTCGGGGTCCACCCGACGCCCAATGCCGTGGCGTGCCACCTTCAAGGTCCCGTCCGCCAAAGCACAGAAGCCGTACCAACCGCTGCGCCCTATGTCGGCGGCCCAGGGCGGAAACAGCTCTGCGGAGAACGCCTCCGGATCCGCGGGCCGGAAGTGGAAGACGTCCTGGGCGACAGGCCACATCCGGTCGGAGAGCTCTGGCAGCAGCTTGGGAGTCCAGGCACCGACCGCCAGCAGCACGCGCTCTGCTTCGACTTGCTCGCCACTGGCCAACGTCACTCCGCGAACCCGGCCCCCCTCCTCGAGCAGCCCCGCACACCTTACCCCCTCGCGCAGCGTGGCGCCGGCAGCCCGCAGCTGCTGGGCAAGCCAGCCCACGACCTCGCCGCTGGCCGCCCAGCCAGCGCGCGGGTTGTAGTACCCGTCGCAGAAAGGAGAGCCCGACCAGTTGGGGAACCGCTGCCCCAGCCGGACCGCGTCCAAGCGTTCGAGGGCGTGCCCGCGAGCGCGCAACAGGCGGAGGCTGTCACCCTCGAAGCAACCAGGCTCCAGCGGGCTCCGTTTGAGCAGGAGGAAGCCCGTCTGGTGGTACAAAGGAGACGGCTGCCGGGAATTCCAGGCTTCCCAGCGCGGCAAGGCCTGCTCCATCAGTTGGGTGTAGAACGTATCCGCTCCATAGTCCATGCGGATCAGCTTGCTGATATCGGTAGAGCTGGCCAATGGATCAGGCACCGTGCCCTTCTCCAACACACAGACGTCTGCGCCCCGCGCGTGGAGCTCGAGCGCGGCGGAGAGACCGAAGACTCCAGCCCCCACGACCAGTGTTTTTCCTTCCAAAGCTCTGACCTCACAGATTGGAATTGAGCCCGGCCGCTGGCTGCCTTATTCTGAACGGCCCGGGGACCGTAGTTTAGCGACTCGTCCTTTCGGGATGGTCCAAGCCCCAAGTTTTCCGGAACACATCCTGCCATCCCGGCGTCGAACAGGCGTCCCTGAGCACGGAGGTGGATATGCGCTCGTTCTTCATCCCTGGTCTTCTTCTCACGCTGATTGTAGGCGTATGGCTGGGCTTGCGCCCCGCGCCGACTCCCAGCCCGAGCCCGCAACCTGCGCCTGTTGTCCCTCCCATCGCTGATCCTCTCGTGCGCCCGATCGTGCTGACGCCCCCTGTGGAACGCGATTCGGAGACGGGCGGCTACGCAAGACCGGAGCCGCACGGCGAACAGCTCTGCGCCTCGGGATGCGCCCTCAGTCGGCACCCGACACCGACTCTCGGACTGAAGAAGTTCCACGCACTGCTCGAATCGTATGCCCAGGAGCCGATGAGCGAGGCGTCTCCGGCGCTCGAAGAGCTGCTCTACCACGGCCGCCAGGTCTTGACGCTGCTCGCCAGCCATGGGGGATCGCCCCTCGACACGGAGCGCCTGGCCTTCTTGGAGCAAGAGCTGCGGCGGGATACCGTGCGCATCGAGCTGCGCGTGGTCGACCAGGAAGGCCGGGTGCGGTCGTCCTTCGAGCCGACCAGCGTGCCACTCGACATCCGCCACGTCTTCGATATGGAGACCGACGATCTGCCCCGACCACTGATCACCAGCGGAACCGTAAAGAGAGTCGGCCTGCACCACTTCTGGCAACGCTTGTGACTCGAGGGCGTCCACTTTGTGGCAGGACCGTGGTTCACGGTCCACAAGTCTGGCGACGATTGGAAGGTGCTCGACAAGCTCTGGATTTCAGATGGCAACACCGACTGCATGGGCCGCATCGAGGCGCGCCTGGTATTGGAATGAGCCTGGATAACCCACGGACCAAGAGGATGCGATGAAAACTCTGACCGTCATCCTGTGCCTGGGCTGCGCCATGACCGCAGCCGTGGCCGACCCCTGCGGCATGGTGCCGCCGATCTTCGCGGGTGAAGGCCCACCGATCACGCGCATAGGTCTGCAAAAGACCTATGTCTTCTACCAGAACGGCATCGAGAGCATCGTGATCCGGCCCGGCTTCTCGGGCAAAGTCGAAGACTTCGGCATGCTGATCCCCTTCCCCAACCCGCCGGCTCTGCGCAAGCTGCCCGACACGATCTTTCCGCAGCTGGCGGCCGCCGTCGATCCACCCGAAGTGGTCGAGTACCTGTGGGTGTATGAGAAATCGATGCGGTTGGGTGGCATGCCCAGCCCGGACGCGGTGGCAGAGCCCGAGCTCTCGGTAGCCAGCGTGCGGGTGCTGCGCGAAGAAGCCGTGGGAATGTACGAGATCGCAGTGCTCGAGGCCGGCAGTGCGGCCGCGCTGCAACGCTGGATGGATGAGCACGGCTATGTGTACCCGAAGGGGATGGACGCGCCGTGTGAAGACTATGTCGAGGACGGTTGGTGCTTCGTGGCCGTCAAGACCCGCGTGGGACCGAAGGCGGGTGTAGACCCGCAGCCGGGGCAGCGGGATACGGCTCCAGGGCTGCCCGCAGGCGGCGCCTTTGACGGGCATGTCCAGGCGATGGGTTTCCGCTTCGAGAGCTCGGAGCTGGTCGTGCCGATGCGCTTGAGCGCATTCAATGACGGCGAGCTGCGCAATGTGGTCTACGTGTTGAGCGACCAGCCCCTCAAGTTGGCGGGCATGCCCGAGACCTTCGTGCGCCGCCAACTGGCCGGCACCGATCTGCTGCGGAACCTGCGCGCGTTGCGCCCGTTGCGGCTGGTCGGGGGAACCCTCGAGGATCTGAGCCTGGCGCGTTGGAAGCAGTTGCTGCGCGAGCGGGAACCGGGGCCGGTCAACGGGCTCGCCGCCGAGCTGTTTGCCAGCGACCTGCTGGCAGTCTCGGCGGAGCGGCTGTCGCATCCGCACGAAGAGCACGAGAAGGTGTTGCTGAACATAGGTGAGCACCTCGGGCTGCGCGGCGAAGCCGTGGACCGCTTGCACCAGGACGCCCTCGCAGAGGAGCGCAACGAGTTGGTCGAGCACGCCCTCGATGCGCTCGCGGGCATGACCTTGACCGTGATCGATGCGGACTTTCCCCGGGAGAAGCTGGCCACCGAGAATCTGCGTTTCGAACGCTACGCGATGGCAGCCGAGGCCAACACCAGCAGCTCATACAATGCCCCTCAGTTCGGCGCCGCGCCCGCGAATGAAGGGGAGCGGGTCGAAGACAGCGCGTTGCCCGACGAATTCCGCAAGGCACTCGAAGACAAGTCCGCCGCACCACGCGAAAACAACTCGTATCAGCTCGGCTGGCTGCTGCTCGTGCCGGGATTGTGGTGGGCGCTGCGCAAGCGTCTGCGGCGCCCCGATTCTGCAGCCCAGGCTTGAAGGAGATCGACATGTCCCCATCCACGAATGTCCGACGCTTGGGAATCTACTTCCTGCTTCTGAGCTTGGGTATGGCCCACGCGCAGGAGCGCAGCATCGTTCAAGAGATCGAGCGCCTGGCCGACAACGAAACCTCTGCCGAGGCCCTCGAGGCTTTGGTCTCGCATGGCGAGGACGCGGTTCCTGAGCTGCTCGGCGAGGCCTGGGAAGGCAGCGAGCTCAGTACGCGGGGCTGGGCGATTGTCTGTTTGAGCCAGATCGGTGGTTCGCAAGCGCAGGAGTCGCTCGCCAAGTTGTTCAAAGACCGAGACCAGCCCGAGTTGGTGCGTACCTGGGCGGCTGCTGCATGCGTGCAGCTCGCTCCCGATAGTGAGGCACTGCTCGACCTGGTGGCCCTCAGCCAGACCTTTCCAGCTCTTACGCGGCCCCTGGGCATGCGCCTGTCGGAGGCGTTGACCGGTGAGAGCAGCGCGGGCGAGTTGGCTCGGGTGCTGAAGATCAGCTACACCTTCCCTGAGCTGCAGCCCGCCCTGGCGCCGGCGATTCTGGCGCAGGGGGCCGACGCGCTCTGCCTCCTGATGCGTACCGGCTCGAGCAATGAGCTGCGTTGGCAGGCCACCGCCTACCTGGGGACCCTCGCCATACAGGGCGACGCCACGGTCCCGGCTGCCGTGGCCGAGACCTACAGCTTCGATCCTCAGGCCAAGCAGGTTCCCTGGCATGGGGGTGCCCTGTACGTACCCGGAGTCAGTTACACCGAAGAATCTGCCCGCAAACTCTGCGGGAATCTGGTGCGCTGGCACCTGTGGTGTGAGCGTTTTGGTAAGCCCGAGGAGCAGAATCAGATCCACAACAACCTGCGAAGCCTCGAACTGGCGCGCATGGCAGGCTACGACAGCCCGGCTTGGGAAGACATCGGCACCGACGGTTGGTTGCTGCTCTGGGGCAAGACCATGGGCAAGACGGAGCTGCGGGCCATTCTCGAGCAGCAAAACGTGCACCAGGCCGTCCGCTACCAGAACATCCTTGCTTCACTTCCCTGAGAACGGCCTGCCAGCAAGCATTACAGCTGCCAGCTTGCTCCCAACTGGTCAGATCCCGTGCCTGTATATCTTTTTTTGGGGAATGGCCAAGAGACTTGCGCCTCCACGAAATACGTCAAACCGATACATTTCAAAGTCTTACGAAGAACGCCGACGACGCAAATGCAATCCCCAGAGATTTGTCGACTTGCACACTAAGACGGTCTGAAGCATACTTAGCTCAGTTGGAAACGTTGCGATTCGAATCGCGGTTGTCAGGAGCCCCTGCAGACCTCCCGACACTACTAAAGAGGGTTGCCTATCGAGACTCACAGCAGCCATTTATTCGATAGTTCGACACCGCATTAGCGGCTAAGACAGAGATAAGCTGTTTGTGACTCATAAGAGCCACTTCTATACGACGAAGACACCCCCAATTTCGAGGGGTGTCTTTTGTTTGTTGAATGACTTCCCCCTGCGGGAAAGAACTTCCCGAACAGAGCGCTTGTCCCCCCAGCGCGCTGCGAGCCATCACCGCCCGGAGACACGAGCCGGGAATCGACCTTTGCTCTCCGTTCCAAGGCTTGAGCAGGCCCGTCCCGCTTTGAAACCACTCTCAAAATGAGACACCCGTTGCCGCCGCCGCCACCGCCCCGCAGCCTGTCCCGTGCCGACAGACAACGTGGCACGCCAGTTGCAGGATGGAAGCTCCCAGTATCTAGTTCCGGCTGGATCGGATCGGGTACAGGCATGGAGGGTGCATCGTGATGACAGCAAGCCGGCAGCCTCCGGCCCCCGATTCCGACCTCGAGTCGACGCCACGTCCAGCCATGCCGCGCGCCCTGTTGGTCATGCGCGGCCCATTCCTGGGCAAGATCATCGAGATTCCCGATGCGGGCATGATCATCGGTCGCTCGGACGAGTGCGACTTGATTGTTGGCACCGCACGCGACGGAACCAGCCGCCGTCATGCCCGGGTCTACCAGAAAAACGGCACGATGCGCATCAAGGACCTCGGTAGCACCAACGGCCTCTTCCTCAACGGCCGAGGTTGCCGGCGTGGCAAGCTGAAGACCGGCGACCGGATAGAGATCGGCCACACACTGATCAAGGCCCTCAGCGACGTGGACGAGATCGAGTTCCACAGCAAGCTCTATGACATGGCGATCCACGACCCCTTGACGGGCCTGTTCAACCGCTCACACCTGCGCGAGGCCGCCCCCTCCAAAAGCAAAGCCCGGATGTCTGCGATCCTATTCGACATCGATAGCTTCAAGACGATCAACGACACGCACGGCCATCCCGCCGGCAACACGGTGCTGCTTGAAGTCGCTCGCCTGATCCGGGGAAGCATGCCCGAGACGGTCCTCAGTTTCCGGTATGGTGGTGACGAATTCCTGATCCTGCTTCCCGGCACCACTATCGAGTATGCCGTCGTGATGGCAGAACGCTTCCGCCGCAAAGTCGAAGCCCACGATTTCCGCCATGCCGGAACCTCCATCCCTGTCACGGTTTCGATCGGTGTTGCCGAGACCGACGGCGTCGGCAAGCGCCTCGAAGGGCTGATCCTGGCGGCAGACGAAGCGCTGTACACCGCCAAGGATGACGGACGCAACCGCGTGCGCCACGGGACCGGCGACGACCGGAACCAGACTCGACGGCTCGCGCCCTTCGCCGTTTGACTCACGCGGACTTGTTTTTCCTCGCGGCCAGCCACTAGGTCAGCACCACGATCGTGGCTATACTCTCTGCAGACTCCCAGGCAGAGAGGGCCCTGTCATGCATTCTATCCTTGACACACAGGGCCCGGTCTCCCACCTCGGCTGAGCCGGGCTCCCCCCAGCACAAACAAGCTACGAATCGATGCGCCTGATGCAGGCGCACAGGGAGTCTCATGTCTACTTCGAAATCGAGACGAGAGCAGCTGCTCTCGTTGTGTGCGGAGATCGGTCCACTCGATGGCATCGATCCCCGCCTGCTCGCACGACAGCGCGGCGGAAAAAGGAAGCCGCGAAAAACACTGCAGCTGTGCGCCCAGGTCGCTGCTGCGCTCAACCTTGCCTTACCCGATTCGCGGGAACCCGCGCTGCAGGAGGTCTATGTCTCCCGCGTCGAGCCTGCTCCGGACGCCAGCCGTTTGCTGGTCCGGGTCGCCCCCAACCTTCCTGGAGCCCCCTACCCCGAGGGACTGACGCAGGCACTGGCGCGGGAGCGGGTGAGCCTGCGGATGGAAGCTGCACGGGCCATCGTGCGCAAACGGGTCCCCCAGCTGTTGTTCGCTCCGGAGGGAAAGGAGGCCGGGGATGCTTGATTCTCCAGCGCCTTCGGGTACGTCCATCCATCGCTGGCTCTGCTCCCGGCTGCCCTCCGAGGTCGAGGCGGCCACGCGCCGCCTTGCTGCCAGCCCCGATGTACGGCACATCGCGCTGATGCCCGATACCCATTGGGCCGGCAACGTCTGCGTGGGAAGCGTCTTTGCGACCCGCCAGCTGCTCTACCATCGAGCCGTCGGCGGGGACCTCGGCTGCGGCATGGCCGCAATGCGCCTGCAAGCTTCCGCCGAGTTGTTCCGCTCCGAAGCCGCCGCCGCGCGTATTCTCTGGGGACTGGAGCAGAGGGTCCCGATTCTGGGCCACCCTCGCCAGCGCTTGCCGACGCTGCCCGATCTACCAGCTTGCAGCTGCCCAAGCCTGGACAAGGCCCTGGCCCGCGACGCCCGTGCGCAGTTCGGCAGCCTCGGCCGCGGAAACCACTTCCTCGAGCTGCAGGCTGATCCGCAGAACCAGCTGTGGATCATGGTCCATTCAGGCTCTCGGAGTTTCGGAAAAGCGGTCGCTGGTGCATACAGCTATGCCGAGACGGCAGTCGAGAGCGGTTCGACGCTCGGGCGAGCCTTTCTCAACGACCTGGCAGTTGCGCGCGCATACGCCCGGGCCAACCGTCGGGAGATCCTGCGCCAGGTGCAGGAGTTGTTTGAAACCCACGGCATCAGCTCCGAGCCCCAGACCCTGATCGACTGCGACCACAACCACATCCAGGCAGAGGATCACTTCGGGCGGACCTGGTGGGTCCATCGCAAGGGCGCACTCTCCGCTCACGCCGGCGAGGCCGGGCTGATTCCAGGCTCGATGGCCACCGCGAGCTTCCACGTCGAGGGCCGAGGCCAGCCCGCGTCGCTGTGCTCGAGCTCCCATGGCGCGGGCCGTAAGTGGACGCGCCAGCAAGCCCGAAAGAGCTGCAGCCTGAAACAACTGCGGCGTGAGATGCGGGGCGTCTGGTTTGACCAGAGGCGGGCCCTGCAGCTGTGTGAAGAAGCGCCGGCTGCCTACCGCGACATACGCGCAGTGATGCGCGCGCAACGAGACTTGACGCGGGTGGTTCGAGAGCTGCGCCCGGTGTTGGTCTACAAAGGCTGAGTGCGAATACAAAGCCCCGCCAGGTGTCCGACTCCCGAGCCGAGATCCGTCGCTAGCCGAAGCTGGTGACGGAGTCGGGAAACCACGAGGAGGTTCACCGTGCCCAGACTCTACCTGTTCGCGTTGGTCTGTATGCAGTGCTGTGGTTGCACCACAGGACTGCTCTGGAGCACGCGCAGCTCGACGCAACCCCGACACCTGATCGGTGCTGAAGCTGCCTCTTCCGCCTCAAGCATCTTCCTACAGCTGCGCTACAGCGACGACGCGCTGCACACGCTCGCGCTCCAGACCGACACCTGGCAGCTGACTTCGCTCGACGATGACGACCCAGACACCCCGCGGCCCCTGGCGAGCGCGGCGGGGCATGCTCGCTCGGAGCTGCCCGCGGGCCGTTTCCGGGTGCAACTCGCAAAAGACGGCAGCCTGCTCGTGCTCGCTGAGGGTGAGGAACCGCGCCAGATCTACCTGCCAGCGCGGCGCAGCTCGCCGGCGCTGCAGGTCCTTGCGACACCGTTCAGTGTGGCGATGGATGTTGCCACTTTCCCCTTACAGATGACGGTAGGGTTGGGGATCTTGTTCTACTTTGTCTTGAGCTGAAAGGCTGCTAGCAGGCTATTCCGGCTTCTTCGTTTGCAGCAGACTCAGCTGCAGACCGCGCGTGGCAAGAATGCGGTGCTCGCTGAAGAGCTCGACGGCATAGCGCCCGGGCTCGGAGAAGAGCAGCCCGCGCAGATCGAAGGTGATCTCGAGCACGGCCAAAGGATCCTTGAAGCGGGCTGTCGCTTTGGTCTCGACCACAACCTTGCGGCTGTTGTCATGCAACATGCGGATGCCCAGGGGCGCCTCCCCCCGGCCGTCGGTCAGGCAGACATAGACCGTCATGCGCTGGTGCCGGCAGGGGAAGCTCAAGCTGTGGATGTGGCTGAAGGTGTTGATCAGAGACTTGTTGCGTGTGCGCCTGTCCTCGATCACGGTCTCACAGATCATCAGAGCCAAGCAGGTGGGCGGAGGGTTTTGCTTGTCCATAGCTCCTCGAGCAACTCGAATGGTGGGAGTCTAGCAGGCCACCAGCCAACCCACAACCGCCGGCTTGGCGCGACACACCAAGCCCTCGTCGAAAGGGTGGCAAAGATCTTGGCGTCGAAGCCGTCAGAGGTGACAATGCCCTGCCTGGAGGTGCCGATGCCGGCCGAGCCCGAAAAGACCCGTTTCTCGTGGGGATACCACCTCGCCCTGTTCGGCTTCCTGGGCCTCGGCATCCATTTCGGCATCCAGGCCCTGAGCCGTAGCCTGAAGCGCTGGGACGAGACGGTCGCGTTCTTTTCCAGTCTGGCGCTGCTGGTTCCTGTGCTCAGCGGGCTGGCGCTGTTGGGCTGCGCAGGGCTGATCCTGCTCGCCCTGTGGCGAGGCCGTCAAGGCAAGCCCCTTCACCCGCGCGGCAGTGACGTGCGCCTTGCCGTCTACGCGGTCGTGGCGGGTCTCGCCATCCAACTCGCGGCGCTGCAGCCCTTCGACAAGACACGCTTCTACCTCGCAGGCGCGCTCGGTTTTCTCAGCTTCGTGGTGGGCTGGCTGCTCTGGGAGCGGCTTCCCGGGCGCGTGCGCAAACTGATCGACGTGCTGCTGGCCAATGTCTGTTTCCTGCTGTTGGGGCTCGAGCTGGCGCTGCGCCTGAGCGCGATGTTCAGCAGCTCTCCTCTGCTGCGCCAACCGGGCTCGGACCTGCTGGCGATGTACCGCAATCCCCCGGGGATGGTGCGCTTCGGATTTCCGACCAATGCCCAGGGGCACTACGACGAGGCCTTCCGGCCCCGCCAGCCCGGCGAGACTCTGGTGGCATGCATCGGCGACTCTTTCAGCCCGGGCTCGGTGCCGCACGCCTACCACTTCACCACGGTCTGCGAACAGACCACGGGCTGGACCGTCGCCAATCTGGGCTTCCCGGCCATCGGTCCGCCCGAGTACCTGCGCCTGCTGCGCGATGAAGCGCTGCCTCTGCAACCGAGCCTGATGGTCGTGCAGCTGTTCTGCGGCAACGACCTGGTCGGCTACCGCGGCCTCGACTGGCGCCGCAGCTGGGGAGACCGCGAGAACCTGCTCGTCTACCTGCTGCCGCGCCGGATCCTGACCGTCAGCGGCGGCCGCACGCGCAGCGGCGAGCCCCAGGGGATCGAGCTTTCGATCGGCGGAAGCCTCGAGCAGACGCTGCCCTGGCTCCTCGATCCCCGGCTCGAGGAGGGGACCTTCGACCTGCAGCAGTTCAACAATATCTGCAGCAGCCGGGTGCTGGACAACTGCGCACCAGAGCAGACGAGCTTCGAGCCGCTGTTCGAAGTTCTGGCCGACATCATCGAGGCTGCCGGTGATGTGCCGCTCTGCTTCGTGCTTCTCCCCGACGAGCCCCAGGTCGAAGATGCACTGTGGGAGACGATCGTGGCCGCCCATCCCGAAGCCGTGCTGCAACGCGACCTGCCGCAGGCCCGCATAGGAGCCTGGCTCTCGGAGCACGGCATCCCCCACCTCGACCTGTTGCCCGTATTCCGCGCCGAGCCGCCGCTCGAAGACGGCGAACGCCATTTGTTCCACCTGCGCGACACACACTTCAACGCCCGAGGAAATCGCGTCAGCGGGCAGGCGATGGCCCGGTTCTTTGCGGAGCTGTTGCGATGAGCTCGCTGGAAGAGCTGGAGATCGGGGTCGGCGGGATGCGCTGCGCCGGTTGCGTGGCTTCGATCGAAAAAGCTCTCGCGGGCATCGAGGGTGTTGAGGAAGCCACCGTCAACCTGGCCACCCGCCGCGCTCGGGTCAGAGGCTCACGCGAGCTGCTGCCCGAGCTGCGCAAAGCGCTCGAGGGCCTGGGATTCGAGGCGATCGCGCCTCCAGATCTCGAGATCGAGCTCGGCGACGCTGTGGGCGTCTCGCAGCTGACCGAGGCGCTGCGCGCCATCGCGGGAGTCGAGCGCGTCGAGATCGTAGACGGCCGTTTGCGGGTGGGCGGGCTGGTGCCCGATGTCGACGCGGTACGTGAGAGTGTGGCCCGACACAAAGCGCGTATGCGTGCGCAAGACAGCCAGGACACGGGCGCGCTGGAAGTGGACCAAGCCCGCCGTCGGTTGGTGCTGTCTTTGTTCGCCACCGTGCCGATCCTGATCCTGAGCATGGGCTTCGACATGCTCGGCGTGCCCGTCCCTGGCAGCGCTTGGATCCAGGCCGTGTTGGCCGCAGCATGCGTGCTCGGGGTGGGATCGCCCTTCCACCGCGGTGCCTGGAAACGTCTGCCACGTGCCGACATGGACACGCTGGTCTCGCTCGGAACTCTCAGCGCGCTGGTGCTCTCGACGGTGTTCTTGCTGCGCGGCGGCCCGATCTACTATGAGTCGGCCGTCACCATCATCAGCCTGGTTTTGCTCGGACGCTGGCTCGAGGCGCGGGCGCGTTACGGGGCCGGGGCCGAGCTGCGCGGTTTGTTGGCCCTGGCCGTGCGCGACGCGCATCGCGTACAGGCCGACGGCAGCGTCGAAGACGTCCCTGTCGACGACCTGAGCCGCGACGCACTGCTCGAGGTGCGGCCAGGGGAGAAGATTCCCCTGGACGGGCGCGTGGAGGCCGGCAGCTCGAGGGTCGATGAGGCGATGCTGACCGGCGAGCCCCATCCGGTGCGCAAGCAGAGCGGAGACCTGGTCTACGGTGGAACCGTCAATCAGGCCGGTAGCCTGCGCATCCGTGTCCTGCAGACCGGCGAGCACACCGTGCTGGCACAGATCGTCCGCATGGTGCAGTCTGCCCAGGCGGGCAAGGCAGGGGTGCAGAGGCTGGTCGACCGGGTCGCGTCGGTCTTCGTACCGCTGGTTCTCGCTCTGGCGGTGGCAGCTCTGGCCGGGCATGCCTGGCTGGGTGCCGGCTGGCAGAGCGCCTGGGAACCGGCGATCGCGGTGTTGGTCATCGCTTGCCCCTGCGCGTTGGGTCTGGCCACCCCGATGGCGCTGATGGTCGGAAGCGCCGTCGCATCACGCCATGGTATCTTGCTGACGCGCGCGGATGCGCTCGAGAAGGTGCCTGCCATCGATCGGCTGGCCCTCGACAAGACCGGCACGCTGACGTTGGGACGGCCCGAGCTGGCCGGTTGGACCTGCGAGGCCGAGGACGCGGACACGCTGGCCCAGGCAGCGCTCGATCTCGAGGCGGCCAGCGAGCACCCGATCGCGGCGGCCGTGCGTCGCTGGGCTGTGGGCCGCGGTCTGCGCCCGCAGGCGGTGGAAGACTTCGAAGCGCGGGCCGGAGCGGGCGTGCGGGCAGTTCGGAATGGGGAGGAGTTGCGGGCTGGAGGCGCGGCCTGGCTGGAAGGCGCGCGCCCGAACGCGGAGCTGCGAGACTGGCTGGCTGCTGAGGCAGGCCAGGCGCGCACAGCCTTCTACATCGCTGTCGGGCAACGGGTGGTCGGCGCCCTCTCGGTTGCCGACGCCATCGCTCCGGACGCGGCCGAGGCGGTGCGCGCCCTGCAGGCCCAGGGTTTGGAGTTGGCCATCCTCAGTGGCGACGCGGCTCCGGCGGTCGAGGCAGTCGGCCGGGCCCTCGGGATCGACGAATGCCACGCCGGCATGCTGCCCGCCGACAAAGCCGCGCTGATCCGGTCATGGCGCGCCGAGGGGCGGAGGGTGGCGATGGTTGGTGACGGCATCAACGACGCCCCGGCGCTCGCCGAAGCCGATCTGGGCATCGCGCTCGGCCATGGCACCGATCTGGCCTGTGAGACGGCCTCGATCACGCTGGTGCGGGGACGCCTGGCAGGTATTGTCACGGCGCTCCAGCTCTCACGAGCGATCCTGGGCTGCATCCGCGGCAATCTCTTCTGGGCCTTCCTGTACAACTGCCTGGCCATTCCAGCCGCCGCCCTGGGGTATCTGCATCCCATGCTGGCCGCGCTGGCGATGACCCTGAGCAGCTTGTCCGTGGTCGCAAACAGCTTGCGCCTGCGGCGCTTCGCGCCCGCCTCGGGAGGGGCAGCGGAGCCCGCGCAGCCCTAGCGCCGCAGCCGCCGGTAGACGCTGGGCAGGCCTAAGCCGGCCCCTGCGGAGCAGAACACAGCGGCGAAGATTCCCCACAGCATGAACCACAGCTGGTCAATTCCCAGCAGACGCCCGCCCCCCTCGCTGCTCAACCGCAAGATCCCGTCGGGCCCGGGAATCAGCTGGGGAGGGGTGTCCCCTTCGAGCGCGCTGAAGTCACCGATGATTTCACCGTACACCCAGACTTCATCGTCGCTCTCGAGACGGTTTTCGTACCAGGTGAGGTTTCCCTCCACGGTCGATTGCTTACGTTGCACATCGACATAGCTGGCTTGTGGCAGCTCAACCAATACGAGTCCGTGCCCATCATTGAGCAGAAACGAAACGGCACCGTCCTCACTCTCAAGCGTGCGCGTGCGCCGATCGCCATCAGAGTCCCGGTACTCCTCGGTCTTGCGGTACTCGTAGTAGAGGCAGTCGGCTTGGAAGTAATGCGAACGCAGCAACCCGTTCGGGCCGGGCAACACCTTGCCATGCAGACGTGCTGGACCGGCACGCAGAGCCGCGATCGGCACCTCTTGCGCCGAGCGTATGCGGCCCAGGGATGTAAAACTCTGCCAGGCCTTGCTGTGGAACCAGCCGCCGACGGCCAGCAAGAGCACAGCGAATACGGTTCGCGCTGCCATCAAGGCGTCCCCTCCAGGTAGAGCCGTGCCGCCAGGGCCAACCACACCAGGTGGGCGCCGCCACACAGATGCAGACCCGCCCAGGCCAGAGCCCGCCCACAGACCACCTCTTCGCCCTCACAGGAATAGAAGAACACGCCTCGGCCCGGAGCGATGCAGGGACCATCGGCTTCCAGCGTGCACTCTCCGATCAGATAGACCGTCTCGCCCGGATCCAGCCGGCGCTCGATATGGCGCTGACCGGCCTCAACCCGATTCACTTTCTCCCGAGCCTTGAAGGGTGCGTGCAGACCCGGATCGACGCGCACGCGAGCTCCGTCAGACTCCAACTCGAAGGGCTGGACCTGCTCGCGTCGTTCGACCGTTTGCCAGCGCGTCTTCCCTTTGCTGACACGCGATTCTTGCCGGGCATACGAGAGGTAGACGCACGCCTCTCCGCTATCGGGGCCCTCGATCTCGGCCCCCTGAGCGACGACCTGCCCGACCACTTCGACGCGGCCCGGGGCCAGCGCATCGATGGCACAGGTCGGCGTGCGCATCATCGCCAGAGCCCGCGCCAGCTGCCGCCCCCCGTAGAGCAGCGTGACCAGTCCCGCGATCGCCAAAGGATAGGGGAGCAGCATCGAGGCATAGGGGTCGGCGTTGTAGGAAAAGACCAAGCCCGTGATCAGAGTGCCCGCCAGCGCGACGCCGAAAACCACCCAGAACACGATCCTCAGGCAACCGGAGCGCCGTTCGAGTGTCCTCACCGCAACCTCCCCCGCAGCCTGCATAGTTCAGTCCCCGAGTGTAACGCCGCGCAACGCACGGCGCAGCGCATCGATCTCCGCCGGTCCAGTTCCGCAGCAGCCACCCAGACCGCGCGCCCCCATCTCTGCCCAACGCAGACTGGCGCGCGCAAAGGCTGCTTCCTCGCCCAGACGCGGTTGCCAGCTTCCACCTTCCTGGTAGCTCCAATTCGGATACACCCAGACCGGCGTGTCGCCCGCCTGCGCGATCAAGGCCGGTAGGATCCGATCGATGGCCGCCACGGGAGTGCAGTTCACAAGCAGCCCGGTCGGGTTCCTGTGGAGCAGTTCCCCCCAGGCTGCTGCCAGCGGCTCGCCTGACAGCATACGGCCCGCAGCATCGAGGCAAAAGCCTGCCACCACGGGCAAGCCCGTGGCCTGCGCGGCCTCGAGCGCAATGCATGCCTCGAGACTGCTGTTGTGGGTCTCGACCAGGATCACATCGCAGCCGGCTGCGGCAAGACTCTGCGCCTGTTCGGCATGCTCCTTGCGCAACGCCGGTTCGGGGGGCCGGCGTTCGGGATGGTAGCAGTCTTCCAGAGGCGCCAGACTGCCCGCGACAAAGCGGGCGCCAGACTGTCGCGCCAACGCCACGCTGGCCGCTGTCCAAGCGCTGGCCTGCGCGCGGTCGCCCAGCACCCAGGGCGTGGTACGGAAAGTGTTGGCGCAGACCAACTCACAGCCGACGGCCAGATAATCACGGTGGATCCCCGCCAGGCATGCGGGTGCGGTCACCGCAGCCGACGCCCCCCACAACGGCAGACCCATGTCGACGCCCCGTGCTTCGAGCTCGCTGCCCGTGGCGCCGTCCAGCAATAGGGGCAGGCCGCTCGCAAATCGAGCCTGCAGAGACTGCCGTGCGGTTTTGGACGTCAAGTTCTCGACACTCTCTGCTCCGGCCGCGGCGCTACCGTACTCGGGTGCGGCCTTCGATTTGCAGACGTTGGCCGTGAAGTCGTTAGGATAGCATGTATGCAATAGCGAAGGGGAAGAGCATGCGCAGCGGAATCATCTGGCTGGCATTGGCCGCGTGTTGTCTGGCGGACGTACCGCAAGTACGTCTGCGGGCGCTGACTGAAGAGCTGTGCGCACCGGGGCTCGAGGGGCGGATGCGCGGAAGCGAAGGCGGCCGCCAGGCCGCGGCCGTGCTTGCGCGCGCGTTCGCTGACGCGGAACTGCAGCCCTGGCAAGACAGCTTCGAGCATACCTTTCCCGCAGGTGAACTCGAGGGAGTGAACGTGGTCGGCTGGCTACCGGGCCAGAGCGAGCGGCTGCTGGTGGTGGGAGGTCACTACGACGGCTCCGGGTATGTCGGCGGGTACCTGACGCCCGGCGCGGACCACAACGCCTCGGCGATGGCGGGCATGATCGAGATCGCTCGCCAGCTCGTCGGCCGCGACGAACCCCGCGAGCTGGGCATCGTGTTTGCCGCGTTCGATTTCGGGCTCGGTGCGCGTGAGGGCTCGCAGCATCTGCTCGCGCAGCTCGGTCCCGAGAATGTGGTGGCCATGCTCAATCTCGAGATGTTGGCAGGAGACCCGGTGCCTGGCCTGGCAGATAGTTTCTTCGCGTTGGGTGCAGAATCCAGTCTCGCCCTCGGCGAAGCTCTAGCCCATGCATCCACGCCCTTACAAGCGCTCGACGGGGGGATCTACCTGGTGGAGAGTCAAGGACCTCGCGGGGACTATGAAGCCTTCCGCAAGGCGCGGATTCCCTTCCTGTACGTCTCGAGTGGAGTCACCCGGCACTTCGACAAGCCCAGCGACACGCCCGAGACACTGAACTACGAGAAGCTCCAGGGGATCTGCGATTTCCTGGTCCAGATCGTGCAGTCGTTGAGCACGGCCACGCCGAGCGGCTACGTAGAGAGTGAGGTTCCTCCGACCCACGAGGAGGTGTTGGGCGTAGCCCGGATGGTGCGGCAGGTGCTGGATGCCCGGACAGAGCTGGGTCTGTCGGATGCCACCATCAAGGCGCTGAACAAGCGCGCGGAGAAGCTCGAAGCCTTGACCGAGTACGAAGAGATCCCGCTGCGCAAGCGGGCCTACCTGCAGAAGACGCTGGAGCTGGTGTTGATCATCATCACCCAGGCCGACTGAGGGCGATGCGGCGGGAGGGCGCGGGCCCTCAACCGTCAAACAGGGCCTCGACAAAACGCCCCGCATCGAACTTCTCGAGCATGTGTTCTTTCTCACCGAGGCCGACAAACTTGACCGGAATGTCGACTTCTTGCCGGATGGCCACAACGATGCCGCCTTTGGCTGTGCCATCGAGCTTGGCCAGAACGATGCCTGTCACCGCTGCCACCTTCTTGAATTCCCGTGCTTGATTGACGGCGTTCTGGCCCGTGGTCGCATCGAGCACCAGCAGGGTCTCATGAGGAGCATCCGGCAGCCGCTTCTTGACGACGCGGAAGATCTTCTCGAGCTCGCGCATCAGGTTCTCGGCCGTATGCAAGCGGCCGGAGGTATCGATGATCAGGTAGTCGACGCCTCGTGCGATCGCCGCATCGGTGGCATCATAGGCCACCGAGGCCGGATCGGCGCCGGTCTGGGCTTTGATGATGTCAACCCCCAGACGCTCACTCCAGGTCACCAGTTGCTCCACTGCGGCGGCCCGGAAAGTGTCTCCTGCGGCCAGCAGCACCTTCTTACCACGGTTGGTCAACATATAGGCCAATTTGGCGATCGAGGTGGTCTTGCCCACACCGTTGACGCCCGTGACCAGAATGACCGTGGGGCCGCTTTTGGCCTCACGCAACTCGTGCCCGCATTCCAAACGCTCGGTCAGGTCTTTCTTGAGGTAGTCGAGCAGCTCAGACCACTTCTTGAGACCCTTCTCTTCGTTGGCCCGGCGCAAGTCGGCGACCAGTGCCTCGGTCGTCGCCACGCCCATGTCGGCGGTCAGCATCGCTTCTTCCAGCTTCTCGAGGTCGCCCTTACCAATCGAGCGCCCGAGCAACGAGCGGATATGCGACGTCCAGTTCAGGCGCGTCTTGGCCAACCCCAACTTGAACTTCGAGAGCGCGTCTTTCGGGCCGTCTTCGTAGGCTCCTCGCGAGCTGCCCAGCTGGATGAGCTGCCAGACCACCAAGACGATACACAGCACTGTGCCCAAGACGATGCCGACGATCTGGCCCGTCGAGAGGGCCGGGAAGATAGCCGTCACAGGGATCCCTCCTGGCTGGCCCGATGAAGAATGCCGTTGACGAAGCTCGCAGAGCTCTCGCTGCCGAACTTGTCGGCAAGTTTGACTGCCTGATCGATGGCGACCTTGAAGGGCACAGCCGGAGGTCCATGGATCTCGAACAGACCGATGCGCATGACGGTACGGTCGATGGCGGCCATACGCTCAAGCGACCAGTTCTGGGCCCATTTCTCGATCGCCTGGTCGAGCTCTGGCCGCATGCTGCGCACGCCTTCGATCAGGCGCCGCGCGTAGCGCACCGCGCGCTTGTCGCGCTCGTCGGCGAGCATGTTCTCGACCACCTCCGCCTCGATGCCGCCGAGAAGGTCGTCCTGGTACAACACCTTGAGCGCGATCTCACGCCCTCTGGGCTTGGGAAGATTCTGGGGTTTCACGAGTCCAGTTGTTCCAACAGATTCACCATCTCGATGGCCGCGACGCCCGCATCGGCCCCTTTGTTGCCTGCCTTGGTGCCCGCCCGTTCGATGGCCTGCTCGAGAGTGTCGGTCGTCAGCACTCCGAAGATCACCGGCTTGCCGGTGTCCATCGATGCCTGAGCCACGCCGCGTGCCGCCTGGGTGGCCACATAGTCGAAGTGCGGCGTGGACCCGCGCACGACTGCGCCGAGACAAATGACCGCGTCGAATTGGTCGGATGCGGCCATGCGTTTGGCGAGCAGCCCAATCTCAAAACCACCCGGCACCCAGGCGACCGTGATCGCCTCGGAGTCGACCCCGTGGCGTTCGAGCGCGTCGACGCAGCCATCGAGCAAGGACTGGGTGATGAAACTGTTGAAGCGCGCAACAACAATGCCGAAGCGCTTGCCGCTGCTGACCAGACTTGCGGATAGAGTCCGCATCAGTGCCTCCCTCCGAGACCAGTGAGTACAAAGGGTGGGGCTCCGCTTTTCCGTTTCCTGTTCGGTGTCAGGGACAGAGGAACGGCGTGCAAGCACATCGCGGAAACCCCGCGCCGATGGCCGGACCAGCCCGCCCGAACGGTCTCCTCGTGCTGACAAGCCCGAGAAGCCCACTGTCCACGGCTCGTGCGGCCTTCGTGCGCGGGCACAGGTTACAGAAATTCCAGCCCATTTGCTATGCTCTGCTTGGAGCGCTTCGAGGAGAGGATGTGCGGCCGTGTTCGAAATCGTGTGGTTGAATGGGGAAGATAAGGGGCAGAAGGCGCCGTTGAAGGCCGGAACCAATGTACTGGGCCGCAGCCGCCGCGCCGACATCGTGCTCAAAGACCGCGCCCTGTCGATGACCCACTGCTCGATCATCGTCGCCGATGACAGTCTGGAGATCGAAGACTCCGAGAGCCTGACGGGTACGATGGTCGGGGGAGAGAAGATCGAGGGGCGCGTGCCCCTGAAGGCGGGCAGCGAGGTCGTAATCGGCGAAACGCGCTTCCGCGTGAGCCGTCCCGGAGAGTCGGACAAGCCCCAGCGCAAGAGCCGCTTCCGCAAACGCAGCGAGAAACCTGAAGAAGACGCCAAACCCGCCCGGACGGTGCGATCGAGGCTCAGCAAACGGCTCGCTGAGCTGAAGGCTGAGAAGGCGAGCCTGACCGAAGAACCCGCTACGCCGACACGGCGCACGCGCCGCAACCGAGCGTCGCGCGAAAAGGCAGAGGCGGGCTCCGACGAAGCCCCGGATTCTGGCCGCAAGAGCCGCATCCGCTCGACCTTGGAGCGGTTGAAGAAGGCCCACTCTCCGGCGCAGGACGGCGCCGACACGGCGCTGAGTGAAAAGCGGCGCAAGCTGCGCGCCAAGCGCATGCAACGCGATGCAGAAGAAGCGCGTACGCTCAAACGCCAGATCGAACAGACCAACCAGAAAGTGCACGAGCTCGAGCGCAGCATCCGGGAAAAAGAGCGCGAGCTGCGGGCGGCGCAAACCGAGGCGCGCGCACTCAAGGCCAGCCAGCGTAAGGGAGACGCCGAGCTTCGCCGCAAGCAGGATGAGCTCGACGGCCTCGAGACCCGGCTGGCCGTGGTGCGCGAAGAACTTGAAAGCGTACGGTCCGACGCCGCGGCCAAGCAAGATCGGGCAGACCGTGCAGGAGCCGACATCCATGCCGTACGGACCAGCGCAGAGATCCGCCTGCAAGAGCGCGAGGAGCGGCTTCGCGCGGAAATGGCGGGCAATGTCCAGAAAGTGGAAGAGCTGGACAGCCGGATCGAGGAGATGGAACGAGACTACGTCGAGCAGCACGACACGATCCAGAAGCTCGAGGCCGAGCTGGAAAGCGTGCGTCATGAGCTGGGCACCAACGAGCGCGAGCTCAAAGATACCGAAGAGCGCTGCCGGGGATTGGAAGACGAGATCGACGGCTTCGATGAACAGGTAGAGGCTCTGGTCGCAGAGAAGCTGGCGCGGCATGAGGCGGAAGCTTCTGCCCTGGCCGACACCCAGCGCGAGCTCGACGCGTTGATCGCCAGCTACGAGGCACGCATCGAAGAGCTCGGAGAGCGCATCGAAGAGCTCGAAGAGGTCAACGCGGCTCTCAAGGCGACCCCTTGATGGATGCCGAAGAAGCGCTGGACAGCCTGTCCGAGGAGGACGAAGAGGAACCGCAGGACAGCCTGCAGGCAGAGCTCAACGCCGCCCAGGCTGCATTGGAAGCAAGGGAAGAGCAGCTCGACGAGCTCCGCACTCGGCAGGCAGAAGCCGCCCGTGAGCAAGCCCGGCTCAAGCAGGCGCTCGCCGACCAACGGCGCGAAGACCGGGAGCTCGAGGACGCCATCGACCGCTGCGAGGAAGAGCTTGAGCAGAGTCTCGACGGTCGTGAGTTCGCTGAGCAGAAACTCGATCGTTCCAACTACGCTGCGTTGCTGGCCGACGATGCGGTCTCGCAGGCACGGGCCGAGACACTGCAAAAGGGGCAAGCTCCCGTCGCTGAGCTCCAGTCTGCGTTGCTGCTCAGCCGTCGCTCCCTCGACGACCGCATCGGCCGCTTGGAGGAAGTGCGCGAGCGCATCCACGACGATGCGCTGCACAGCATCGATCTGCGGGCTGAGCTCAAAGTCCAGCTGCGCATCGGCCGCGCACGCAGCCGACAGCTGACAGAGTTGCGGCGACTCATCGCCCGCCTCGAGCTCGGGACCGCAACGGCCGGCGCAGACTTCGAAGAGCGGCGCCGGCAGCTGATCGAAGACTTGCGCGTGCTTCACAGAGAGCTGGCGACCCGGCGCACGCTCGCTCGACAACGCGAAGAACAGATCTCCGAGCTCGAGAGCCGCCTGCAGACGCAGATGGAACAGATGATGTCGTAGTCTGCTGCCCGCCAGGTTTTCTGCGACGGCGCCGTTGGACCGCGCGGCCTCGCTGGGTCGTGGATGCTTGAGACCCTTGAGGACGCTGCATGCTGGTAGCCATCGCATTCATCGCAGCCTACCTGCTGGGCAGTCTGCCCTTCGGACTGCTGATCGCTCGCATCGTTCGGGGGGTCGACATCCGCGAGCTCGGCAGCCGTAACGTAGGGGCCACCAATGTCGGTCGCGTGTTGGGCCTGCGCTGGGGGCTGTTGGTCTTTCTGCTCGACTTCTGCAAAGGAATGCTCCCGGTATTGGCTGCGCAGCACGGACTGCCCGAGGAACCTCTCGTCGCCCTGTGCGCCGGTGCTGGAGCGATCGTTGGACACGTGTTCTCACTGTTCCTCAAGGGTCGTGGGGGCAAGGGGGTCGCCACAAGCGCCGGCGTCCTGGTGCTGCTGGCTCCGCTCGGCTTCGTCATCGCGGTGAGCTGTTGGGCGATCTTGCTCGGCTTGTTCAGGATCATGTCCGTGGCATCACTCAGCGCGGCCCTGGCTTTGGTTGTCACACAGTTTCTGACCGACCCGGATTGGAGACTCAACCTGTTCTGCGCCGTGCTCGGGCTCCTGGTCGTCTGGCGTCACCGTTCCAACCTCGCGCGCCTGATCCGACGGGAGGAACCGGCCTTGCACGCGGCTCCAGATTCCCACCAGAAACTGGCTTCGGGCTCGCTTCCGTTTCAAGCCTCCGAGGATGACGCAACCGGACCCGGCTGACGCCATCGTCGATTTCCGGGCCTACCAGGCCGGATGAGGCCGAGGAGCCGCGCGCCATGCGGTTTTCCATCTACCTGGCATGGGATTCGCATCGTATACTCTGGTTGGAAGTTCTTTTAATGGGGAGCCACACGTACTTTGCCGCGCCTGCAAGATGTTCTCTTTGGCGAAATTGCTCTGAGGAACGCGCTGATCGGTCAGACCGAGCTTCAGGCCGCCTATGACATTTTGGAAGATCGCCTGGCCAAGGGAAACAAGCGGACCCTGGGGCAGATTCTGGTCGAAAACCACCTGGTCGAACGCAAGGTGGCGATCAAGATCTGCAAACTGGTCGCAAAGCTCATCCAAAAGAAACAGAAACAGAAGAAGAAGCAACGACGCAAGCACGCTGAGGAACAAGGCGAGCGCCAAGAGCGCAAGAAGCGGGCTCGGCAGCGCACAGAAGCCGTCCTTACCCCCGTCGCCAAAGTGCGGCGAGCGCGCACGCAAGCTATATTGACTCCCATAGCAGCGGCGCCCACGCGCCGAGCAACGCCGATTGTCAGCAGTCCCAAGCAGAAGACCAAACGCAAGCGCTCCAAGTCCCGACGTGTGGCCGTGACACAGGTGGTCCTGCGCCCCGTCGCCCCCCTCCGAACAGACCGACGCGGCACCGTGCGCCAGGAGCTCACCGCGGCACAATTCAAGGGCATGCGCAACGAACGCCCGCGAGCACGTCGTAGTCGGGGCTCGGCCCGCTATCATTCCCAACCATCGCATGCACCCTTCTTCATGCTGATGGCATTCATGATGGTCGTTGTCGTCGGCCTGTTCGCCTACCTGGTCTCCGGGCGCGAGACAGTGCTGCTCGAGCGTGCCGAAGCGCCGAGCCATGAGCGTGACGAACGGCCCGAACGGCCCCAGGCCCCGAGCAGCAGTCAAGATGAGCCCTGGGTTTCACCGCACGGCCAGGATGCGACCCCGTCGGGTCGTGAACGCCGTGCTGAGCAGCTGTTCCGCGAAGTCATGAATCGCCGCGATGTCTATTCCCAGATCGTAGGGCTGCGTGGCCTGGCCTTCGACTACAGCGATACGCCCGTTGCACGGCGGGCGCTTGACGAGGCCGAACGCCTCGCAGGCGTCGCCCAGGACCGCGATCTGGCGGTCTTGAACCGGGCATTGGAAGACTGTGAAGCCCTGCTGCGTGACGGGAATCTCGGTATGGCTCTGAGTCGCCTGCAGCAGGTGCAGAGTGATCTGACGGCTGACGCCGCCCTCGAGCAAGCGGCGGCACGCCAACGCCTGGTCGAGGACAGCATCGCCGAAACTCGGGCGAGCTATGACACGCAGATCGATGCCTTCCTGGCAGCGGACCAGCACGCCTCGGCAGACTCGCTGCTGACCGTCGCCGCACAGCGTTTCGGCAAGCACGAGCGCACATGGATCCAAGCACGACGGAACGAAACGTACGCCGACCTGCGAGGCAGTGAGATCGCCGAGCGCAACGAGCGCGCACTGAACCAGGAGCGTTACCTGCTCACGCTGCTCGATAGCGTGCAGCGGCGTGACTTCGATGCGGCGGTGCAGTGCGTCTCCGACAACGGCGTCGCGAGCGCGCTCGACCGCGACGCACTGGCCCTGATGCAGCAGGTCGAACAGCTGGTACTGGCCGGCGCGGGCGCAGGCAATCACGGGCCTCGCGAGATCGAATTCCGCAGCGGCCAAACGGTGCACGGCAAGTTCATGGGTGTCGACGACGGGCTGATCGTGCTCAGAGTCGACGGATCGACCATGAAGATCAGCCCCGACGACCTGAGCGATGATGAACGGTACCGCTTGGCGATTCACGACAGCTTTGGCAACAGCAGCATCTACAAGCTGGGCATGGCGCTGATCACACTCTACAGCGGGCAGCTGAGTGCAGGCCTCGAGTTGTTGGAAGGCCTGGCCAACAAGGGCGCGGAGGTCGAGGCCTTCCTCGCTCGTGCCCAGCAGCTCGCCAGCTATTTTCCCGAGCTGCTGGACAATGAGCCTGTTGTCGCGGACAACCCGACAAGCAACGAGGGCACCAACACGCGTGCCCACGCCAACGAAGATCCTCTGGCTGAGCGGCTCGAAGAGCTGTTCGACCCCGAGGCCATCGTCGCCTATGCGGACGGCGTGATCACCCTGCACTACGAGTTTTCTGGCAAGGAGAGCTTTGGTGAAGACTGGCGCCTCGAGCAGGGACGCGCTCGGCGCGATCCCATGGGCTGGGGCCTGAAGATCCAGCGTTCCGGGTTCGTCGAGAGTGAAGGCCGCTTTTCTGGGGATGTGGCCGTTGAGGCCAAATTCTTCTCGAACGAAATGCCCGAAGAGAACACGCGTTTCAGCCTGTGTTTCCGCAACGGGAACGCCTACTTGTTCGAGGCGAGCTACGGGCTGCAGGTCAACGCGTTCAAGCGCAACACCCTGAAAGCCAACGGAGCCTTCGGTGGGGATGCCCGCGACCTGATCCTCGTCGGTGATACTATGCTGATGGGCCTGCGCAGTGAACGCGGCAAAGTGTACTCGTCGTTGTCGGGTCTGGATCGCTCGTACCTGAAGCTGGCCGATCCGCTGGAAGCGGCTGCCGTGTGCGTGATGTGGCAAGAAGCCAACGTGCGGCTGCAGAGCATCACCATCAGTGGCCAGATCGACACCGACTGGGCGCACGACAAGCTGCGCTGATCGCGGCCTACCACTCCAACCAACAGGCCTGAGCGGCGCCCTCCGCGGGACGCAGCAGCACCACTCGTGGCTGGGCTTCCGTCAGGGATCGAGCCGTTCCGCAATGCAGCGTCAGCGCAGGCTGAAGGAACAGCTCTGCATAGACACGCGCCAGATGACCGAAGCTCAGCCGAGCGTTGACCTCGACCAGCGGGTGCAGGCCCCCGGCATGCTCGAAAGCGTCGATCCCAAACGGACCCTGGTAACCGCTCTCTGCCAGCGCGCTACCGACTTGCCGCGCCACCGCCTTGAGCTCAGCCTCGCAGCCAGGCCGCTGCAGCGCGATGCCGCGGAAGCCTCCGCCTGGCTCGACCAGCAAGCGGTGGCCGCCGAGCAGCTGCACCTCACCATCCTCGACCCACCCCAGGTAGCCGAAGTCCTTGTGGCGCTGCAGCCAAGGCTCGTAGACCAGGGACCCGTACAAATGCAGCAGCCGCTCGATGCGCTGCCAGGTCGCTGCCTGGGGTGGCCCCGAGCTACGGAGCCGAGCTCGTCCGGCCGCCGAGAACGGGGCCTTCAGCACCCAATCGCCGGAGCTTTCAGCTTCTGCCAACGCTGCGCACACCTGCGCTCGACTGCGGCACACGGTAGCCCCTGGCAGCGCAAGCCCGTGTTGGAGCGCCCAGCCCAACCAGCGGCGGCGGTCGTTCGCGCGCTGGGCGACGGCCGGCTCGGAAGGGGGCAGGCTCCAGAGGCGAGCCGCCAGGCCCGAGTTTACGGCGGCCTCTGGTGGTGGGGCCCGCAGCCGCGCGGATCGCGCTGTCTGCGCCCACAGCAGGAGCGCGCTTGCGTCTGTGGGCAAGCGGCCGCTACACAGGCGCGGCAGTGGCCTCCCAGCCAACGAAGGAAGGCGCTCGGGATCGACGGGCAGCGGCGTCCAGAGGACATCCCCTGGGCCTGCCAGCACCCGTAGAAGGGTCGCCAGCCCGGCCACATGCTGCAAGACAGCCGGCTTGAGCCCCAGGCGCGGATCCCGTGGCGCCGGTAGCTGCCAAGGCCGCGGCTCGCGCTGGCGGCGCACAGCCGCTTCCATGCGGGCGTATTCGGTCTCCGCCGCCAGGTTCGCGATGATCCAGCGGTTCAGGAGTTTGTCCTCGCCACGATCTCAGCCAGTCTGTCCAGAAACGCGCCGTCGAATCCCGCCCGTTCGCGGGCGGCGCGCTGCCAGCTGCGGCCGGTAGAAAGCTCCGGGCGCAGGGGCCAGTGCAGGTTGTCCACAAACGCGTCCCAATGCGACTGTGCGGGCGGTTTCAAACGCTCGAGCCAGCGCCAGGCGAAGCGCACATGGGCGACCTCTTCCCGCTGGACGCGGCGGAAGAGCGCGGCGGTTTCAGGATCGCCGACAGCGTCAGCGACTTGCGCGTATTCCAAAGCATGATCGAGGTTCGCCGCCTCGAAGGTCAGCCCCATGGCGCAGACGAATTCCAGTGGGGTCTGAAGAGCGTCGACCTTCTTCCAGAAGTAGCCACTGAGAGGATGATCCCCCAGCGCGACGCCCCAATCCTGCAGGCGCTCGCAGTACAGCGTGAGATGGCGCTGCTCATCGGCCATCAGAGCCAGCAACCCGCGGCGGAACGTCGGCGGAGCCTGGGGAAATGCCAAGACAGCCCAAGCGAACAACTCGACGGCTTGCAGCTCATGATTGGCGAATGCGTGCACGATCCGCGCACGCTGACGCAGGTCGGCCATCCCAGAGAGGGGCGGAACCTTGACCTTGGCGGCGATGCGCAGGCGCTCGCAGCGTGCCGGTGGGAGCCGTTCGGCGTCCCCAGGCAAAGTGTCTGACAGCTCTGCCGGTGGCGGCCGCAGCTTGGCCTCGAGATCGGGCGAGCATAGAACAGCCCGGGCCACGGCCCGCAGCTCAGTGGCCATGGGCGCCCTCCGCATCAACAGCAGCTCCCGCACAGCCACTGACAGGGCCGCCGCGCGCTCTGATCTCAGCGACGCTCGGTACCCAGCGGCTCGGTTCGGCCTCGGCGTTTCGGTCGCCGCGCCAGAACAAGCGATGGAAGATACGTGAGGCCGGACGCCGGTGGCTGGCGATGCAATCGTAGCCCAGGTTGAGCCCTCGCATCACCAGAGGCAGCTGGGCAACACGGCGAACCAGCCAACGCAAGGGTGCCGGAACGCTGGAATGCTCGAAGATGTAGAGGCAGGCGGGCGCCTGTTTCAAGCAACGGCCATCGGGAAGCAACACATGCACCGAGCGTTTGCATGCCTCGTACAAGCCCTCTGACAGCTCTGGAGCGCCCTGCTGAGGAGCCCCGGGAGTGCACCATTGAAAGGGCACAAATACGAGACCACTGAAACTGAAGATCTGCCCGAACCGGGCGATTCCGTTCCTTCAGAAGAATCAGTGCCCGTCGAAGATGACGGTGGCTTGCGCGACCCGGACCATGGGGAGTCTCCCTACGCGATCAGTACGTCTCGGCGCTCTGGGTCTTGAATTCGCCCTCATAGCGCGCGTGGCCGACGGTCTGTTGAAACACGAACTGGCAGATCGCTGTGCCCGGATGCACAGCCAGGGCCATGGGCGAGAAGTTGCTCATCTCCAACACCTGCTGATTCTCGATACCTGGCTGCATGAAACTCGCGCTGATATGCACCAGCAGCCCCAGGCGTGCAAAACGACTGCGTCCTTCCAGCCAGCCACACAGGTTGTCAGCAAGACGCACGGTTTCGCGGGTGATGCCGAGCACGGTCTCGCCGGGCACCAGCACGAGGGACTGCCCATCAGGCACGACGACCTTCTCGGTCACTGCCCGGTAGTCGACATCATTGGTCACCTGCACGATCCGGTGGGTCTTCTTGAAGGTGCGAAACTCGTTGCCCAGGTGCAGGTCGACTGAAGCCGGGCCGACCCGTTGCGGATCGAAGGGATCTATGCCGATCGAACCGTTTTCGATGGCCTTGAGGATCTCGGATCGGGTCAGGATTCCCAACGTGCGTGCCTCCCGGGTTTGCGCCCCCATGATAGCGAAGCCAGCGGGAGAGGGAAGTCTCCCCGTCCGCACGCAGGACGACCGACGATGGGATTCCCTATCTGATTGCGTGAGAGTTACTTAAGCACCCAACCCAGCAGTCCCTCCGGCCTCCTCCCCGCGGCCCCACACGACCGAACAAGCAACACATCTCGTTACTATCAAACAACTTACAAGAATTGGCCTGATTCCTGGAAACTCCCATTCCATCCCACCGATGGGTACTAGATCATGTGTCCAATAGAGAGAAGAAACACTAGACCGTGTACTTCGAAAAAAAAGTCAAGCTGCTCTTGCCGCTCACCCCCGGGACCGATAGGTTAAAGGGGAGTATGTGGTAGCAAGTGGTGAAATGTGGAGAAGGGTAGGGTCTGGGGGTTGGCAGGAATGCTGATGTTCCAGTTCTGCGCACTTTTCCTCCAACTCCTTGGGGTTTGTGGCCGGCAGGGTCACGCCAGTGAGGTTTCTCGTGTCGCCGAGGTTTACCGGCGAGTTTACGGCGAAGCTTGACGCGAAAAATAGAGTCATAATTCCGACCAGGTTTCGAGAACAGATTCGAGCGGAACCGGAAGAAGGCTTTTTTCTCGCACGTGGCGTTGATGACTGCCTGGACATGTATACGCCCAGGCGCTGGAATGTGTTTCAACGTGAGTTCATGAAGCGGAAGGGACCTGGCTTTGGTGACGACGAGATACGCGAGTTCGCCCGCTATTTCTTCGGCTCCGCGGCGCCTGTGGTCCCCGACAAACAGGGTCGGATCGTCGTGGCCGAGCATCTGCTGCGCCATGCAGAGCTCGGAAAGGAGGTCGTATTCGTCGGCGTCTCGGACAAGGTAGAGCTCTGGGATGCTGCGAAATACGCTGCGCGTCGCGAGAAGATGCGCGCGTCATTCAAGAGATTGGCGGGATCGATTTTCAGCCAGCAGACCGAAGAGTGAGCTCAGTCGAAAGGCCCCGCAAGGGGTAAGCAGGATCGTCAGCGGAGGGTTGGACATGCAGACTTCTGAAGCGGTATTTCTCGAGCATGTCCTGCAGCACGTCGTCCAGCTTTTCGAGAGTGGCAGGCTCATGCTTCGAGAGCGGCAATGCCAGCTGCGCTTCGATGCATCGCGCATCGGAGCAAGGGTCAAGGCCTTGCGGGTGCGGACGCAACTGGTCGGTTCGATGGTGGAATCAGCATAATCTGGGGCAAGTCGAATTGGGGAGCTACGTTGAACGGGGTCAAGGAAAGGATGAGCTTTCATAAAGCATCGCGAATAATTCGAGAACAATGCGTGGGTACCGAGGGCCGCGACGCGGCCCGGCACCTTGCCGATCGGCTCAAAGAGCTGCAGGCACGGCGCGGCGATCTGTATGCACAGGTCGCTCTGAGTCCCAATGTTTCTGATCTGCTGAACTACTGAGATACAGCGGAAAAGTGGCAGCAGACCGGCGCTCGGGCGCCGGTCTTTCTCGTGGGTGGGTGTTGTTTTCACGGTCACGTGTCACGGTCCACTGTGCAACCGGAGAGATGGGTTACATCTTTTTCCGGGGACATAGGTAACACTTTTGTGGATTTGGTTGATGTCTCTTCGCCACCGACCAACCGCTGGTCGGAGGTTTGCGATCAGCGGGCCCTCCTTTCACGTTTACGCCTGAAGACGCGCGAAGCGCGGCTTTCGACCAGTGGGGGAACTTCAAGCGACACTTCGAGTCCTGTCTTGGCGTGGCCTGGTACTTCTTCTTTCCCCAGATAGGGTCTCGTCCGTCTGCTGTCCCCCGTCGTTTCGTCGTCGCCCCTCACAACGAAGGGAGCTTGCGACCGAAGGGGGGCGAGGACGAAACGATGGGGGTAAAGCGGACCCGTCCCCCAGAGTGAGGCTGAGCTCCTCTTCTTTCGGTTTTGCCATGGGTCTCGGTGGGTCACGATGCTCGTCCGCGGGTTCGGCTTGGCGGGGCAATTTGAATGGGGATGAGTGACGTCGACGGTGGCCTGATATACCCGAGATCCAAGTCCGCGTAGCTCATGAGCCATGATCCGTCGACGAGCTCGCGAAGCCCGACGTTCTCACCGACAAGTGCTTTGCCCACATACACATGGCCGCGCTTGCGTTGGAAGAAATTGATGTGTCCGTGCTTGTAGACCCGGCAGGTCCGGTCGTGCAGCGGGTACTTGAGGGGCAGCAGCTCCGGGAGGACTGCCTGTGAACGATGATAGAGATGAGCTGGGCATCGTTGGCCAATCGCTTCGTGTGGGCGCTCTTCGTTGAAGACCTTTACGAACTTGTCGAAACGCTCTTGCTGCTGCAGGACATTCAGGCCTGAGGGGCGCGTTGTTTCGCGTTTGAGGGTCAGGTGCATTCGCTCATGGCACCCATTCTGTTGCGGCTTACCAGGTGTGATCCTCTGGAGCTTGATCCCGAGGCGGACCCAGAACGCGCTAAGTTTGGTCAGGCCCCCAATACCAGTGGTGGCGAACGGCACGCCATTGTCGGTCCGAATCGCCTGCGGCAGGCCGAACTCCTCGAACGTAAGCCGAAAGGCGGCCAAGGACGGTTCGACCCTGGTGTTCTCCAATGCGATGCAGGCAAGGATTGAACGGCTGAAGTTGTCCGTAATCGTCAGTGGGTAGCAGTACTTGCCGTTCTGAAGTTGGAACTGGCCCTTGAAGTCCGCGCACCAGAGCTCGTTGGGGGCGTTCGGGGCCGCGAGCGGCGTGTCACTCACCGGTACCGGCCGACGGCGTTTGCGCTTCTTGACCAGGCCGCGCTTCTCGAGCATCAAGTGGATCGTACTCTGAGCCGGGACACGGATTCCGGGCTGAGACGACGCCAGTTTGGCTCGGAGCTTCTTGGCCCCCCACGTCGGATACTTGGCCTTCAGCTTCAGGATTGCTTTCACCACCGGCTCGGCAACCCTGTGGGGCGATCGGACCGGCTTCCTGGACTCGTCGAAGAGTCCCTGCGGCCCCTTCGTTTTCCACCTCTGAACCAGCTTGTAGCCGGTCTTCCGCGAGATCTGAAACTCGCGGCAGAGATCCGACATGCGTTCTCCGCTCTCGAGCCTCGTAATGAAGCGCATTCGTTCACTCACGCGACAACTCTCCTTCCACGGCATAGGTCCACCCTCGCAGTTGGCGATGTGTTACCTATGTCGTCGGTAAAAGGTGTCACCTATGTACCCGGGTCGGACCTTGAGCCGTCGGCATCGACCGTCGCCCGTCGGTTTCGGGGTCGGGGTCGGTCACGGGGTTGGGCTCGGCCACGGGTCCGGGATCGCAGACCGTCCTCGGCTTCGGGCACGCAGTCGGGACCGGCTCTTCCCAGACTGAACCGTTTTCGACGCCGTGGCGCTGCTCGGGCTTTTCGGCGGGTCTCTCCACCGGAGGGACCGGACTGGGCCTGAGATTGTCTTCGATCGTATTCTACTGTCGAGTCCGGTACTGTCCGCCCGGCCAGTCCCGCGCTCCCGGCCCCGGCCACTCCTCACTCGCTCATAGCCAGAGCGAGGCCGATCTCGGATCTCCGCCGCTTCTCGAACCCGACCCCGGTCCGTCATGGGTCGGGCTCGCGCATTGTCACCAGGTACGAGTTTCTTCACTTCCAGAAAGCCCCGAGCCCCTGATTTCAGGCGGCTCGTGAGTTTCCTGGCATCCGGTTTCCGGAACGGATGCAACGAAAAGACTCGAGCAGATGTTCGAGGGTGCGTAGTTGGTCGTGCTTCGTCTTCTCTCGCAGGCTCGCTGCGCTCAGCACGGGAGGCATCGTTGGGTTTTGGACTCCGGACAGTTGCCTCCAATTTCGAGGCTAGGTGCGTCTCACCAGTAGTCGGCCGGAATCCGCGCTACTGGCCGCAACTGAGACAGGACACCGCATCGCAAGCAGCCCACCATTTTCTCCCGCCCCCCCCGCACCGACGACGGAGTCCGGCAGACACAAAGGCATCGTGGGATGGGACGGTCAAGGATCGTGGGATACCACAGTCTGCCCTTAAGTCAGGGCGACATGCTGCCGGTATCTCACATACGGTAGGCTACGCCCGGATTTCGATTCATTCAGGGGCACTGGTCGAGGCCAGCATCGCGTCCGGAGCGCGGGTCCTTGTGCTCCTCGAAGCGCGCCTCCAGGCCTGGTGCGATCTCCTCGTAGCCCTCGTCGCTCTCTTCGTCCTGGCGGGCTTCCGGCTCATCGTCCTCGCCTTCCTCCTCCTCCGGGAAGGTCGCTTCGAGCGCATCGTACAGGGCCTGGGCCGGGCCGACGGCCGCTTCCCAGGGGGCGGCCTCCACGCTGTCTTCAAGCCTGCACAGGCGCGGGAAGATCTCCTCAGGCTGCTCCTCTGCGACCGCCAGCGCGCTGCCCAGTGCGCTGGCGACGTGCTCGATCTCGGGAATCGGGAGCCCGTCGAAGAAGGCGTGCAGATCGCCGAGGCGGGCGGCCAGCTCTGCCGACTCCGGCTCCCTTTCGGAGTCGATGATGAGCTTCTCGAGGTCCGCGAGATACGCCGGGAGCTGCGTGAGCAGCAGCGAGGCCGCCGCCAGCTCCTCACGCCGCCCCTGGGGCAGCCAGTCGTCGAAGGCCGGGACGATCGAGAGGAAGACCGGGGCCCAGCGCGCCTCCGGCAGGGCGGTCAGCCTCTCGCGCAAGGCAAGCGGACTGGGGGCCGACGCGGCCTCGAGCAGCTGCAGCAGCCCGCTCGCGCCGGCCTGGGTGGCCGGGTACTCCACGCCCGCCAGCGCGCTGCAGACCTCGAGCAGCTGGGAGTCCCCCGGTCGGTCGAAGAGCGCCTCGCGCAGAAGGCGGACGCGGCTGGCCCCCTCCTGCGCATCGAGGGGCAGCTCCTGCCAGATGCTGGACCAGAGCTCTGCAACCTTGGTGTCGGGCGGTAGGTGCCCCGGCGCGCGACCCGCCCAGCCGAGCAATGCGCGCAGACAGGTCGAGGTCGGGTAGTGCTCGTTCAGGAATTCGAGGATGGTGGCGTCCGTTTCCATGGCTTCCCCTGTTTCAGCGCACGATGCGCAGTGCGCCGTCGATAAGGGCCAGGCGCATCGGATAGCTCGCGACGCTCTGGTCCGCCAGAGGCCGGTCCCGCAGAATCGGAGTCCCCGATGAGGTCAGGCACTCGACCAGCCGCCCGCGGGCAGAGAGCAGCAGGTCGTAGTCTTGCGGATCGATCGGCTCCATGGCGTATTCGGCGGCGCGCACACGTTCGGCCATCACGATCTCCATCAGCCGGGCCTTCTCCCTCGGGTCCGCGCCATAGGCTCGCTGCAGGTCGAGCAGACGGGGTTGGCTCTCCTTGAGGAAGCAACGCGGGTCGCCGGCGCTCAGGGCCCGGTGATGGCGGGAGAGCAGCTTGTGGACGGCCTCGAGCAGCTTGTCGCCGGGTTCGAGCTGCTCGGCGTCCTGCCAGCTCCAGCGTCCCGAAACCGCTCCCAGGTCGGCCCGGGCGCCGCGCACCTGGGGCCAGCGAGCGTGCAAGCCGCTCTCGGAGCTCTCCCACTGGACCTCGAGCAGCAGCTTCCCAGCGTCGCTGCCGATGGCCGTGCCGAAGGGGTAGCGGCTGAGCTTGGCGGTCGCCTCGGCGCGCCCCAGCACGGCCCGCCGCCGGCCGCAGGAACCGCCGCTCAGGGAGTGTCGCGGTGAGCCTCCCGGCTCTACGACCAGGCTCAGCTCGTTCTCGCCGTCTACACACAGGTCATTCACGGGCCCACTGAATTGTTTGCCCTGCTCGTCGCCACGCTCGAGGACGAGTATGTCGTTCAGATAGATCTGCGCGGTGCAACCGGAGGCGCGGCATTCCAGCACCAAGAAGTCGTTGTCCATCATCACTCCCCCTACCAGGCCTGGCGCAGGCGCGCGTAGGAGCGCAGGCTACGAATCCGCTTGTCGAGTCGGCGCAGCTGCATCGCGGGCGTGCCCACGTGCCAGTTCAGCGCCTTGCTCTTGCGCACCAGCTTGCGTGCGCGGGAGGCGAGCTCCTTCGCACCTTTCTCGCCCTTGTCTGCAAGCTCCTCCGCCTCGTCCACCTCGAGTTGCAGCTCCTCGATCTGTGCGGCCACTCCGTCGAGGGCGTGCAACCTCGCGTAGAGCTTGGTCCAGGTCTTCTCGATCTTCTTGGCCAGCTTGTCGAGCTTGTCGCCCAGTGGGTCGCTGCACACGAAGCGCACGCCCTTACCCGAGACCGAGCGCGACTCGTGGGGAAAGGCCTCGACGACTTCCTGCCACTGCTCGTCCCAGCGCCTCTTGTTTTCGTCCCAGTAGTCCTTGCCGTCCTGATCGTCCTTGCCGCGGTACGCATAGCTGGGCAGCACGGTGGTGAGGGGCCAGCGGCTCTGGGTGTCGCCGAGGCGCAGCAGCGTCTGCTTGGGGTTTGCGGCCATGTCGAGCTGCAGCTTCTGCCAGCGCTCGAGGCGCTTGAGGATGCGCTTGCGCTGGTACAGCAGCTTGTTCCAGGCCAGCTTGAGGTACTCCCGCGCATTCCAGAAGGAACGGGACTGGCTCTTCGGGAAGGAGCCGCGCCGCCAGGGGACGCCCTCCGGGTTCCCCTTCATCAGCTTGACGATCCGCTGCACGACAGGGATGCCGAGCACCACGAAGTCGACCTTGAAGGAGATGCCGTGCCAATACAGCTCGTAGTCCAGGCCTGGCGGGCGCGGTCGCTCCACATTCTTGCCGAAGGTGAAGGGCGGAGTGAAGCGCCAGCGAAACTCGATGCCGGTGTTCACCGCCGCATTGAAGCGCAGGACGTTCTCGTGGATCAGCACCACGTTCACCCCGACCTCGACCTTGCCGATGACCTTGACCCAGGACTCGCACCACTCGGGCAGCAGCGTGTCCGGTCCCTCGCGCTCGAAGCTGGTGTCCAGGTGTGCTTCCAGGCTCAGGCGCAGGTAGATCAGCACCTCGAAACGCAGGAAGGCCAGGGACAGGCGGACGCCGAAGTCCAGCTGGAAGTGGATGGCGATCAGCAGCAGGCTGGCCTCGAGGCGGAACCAACGGAAGCACAGGGGGCCGTGCAGGTCTTCCTTCCAGCCCCAGTACAGAGCCACCCGGCCCTGCAGGAAGGCCATCTCGAAGTCGAGGGACCAGCCGAACTTCGGCACGAAGTTGCTGGTCAGTGTGCTGAAGACGCGCCCGACGCTGTCGACGGCGTCCAGCAGGCTCTGGACGCTGCCCAGGATCTTCTGGTAGGCGGCGTCGGCGTGGGCGCTGCGGGACAGGGTCAGCATCAGGTTCTGGGCCTGCTGGGCCTGGCTGTCGAAGAAGGCGCTGGTCGGACTGAAGCCGGTGACGAAGTTGTTGACCAGTGAGGGGATGCCGACAGCTGCCTCGTTCAAGGTCTCGTTGACGCAGGCCAGGCCGTCGGTCAGGATTCCCTCGGCCTGCTGCGCCTGGAACTGCATGAAGGTCTCGAGCTCGGCGGTGATGGTCTCTTGCAGTGGAGTGAAGTTGTCCTCGACGCGCGCCTCGGGGTCTTCGCCCTCCAGGGGGTCGAGGGCGATGGGATCGAGGGGGTGGAAGACGAGGGACTGCTGTGGATGCTTGATATGCCGCGTGTGGGTGCCGCCGGCCTCGACGTCACCGTGGGAGCCTCCCCCCTCAGGACGCCGCACTTTCTTGCCGGGCATGATCTCAGCGTAGTTGGGCTGAAACGTCCCCTGGCCCTCGTCCGTCGGTGCGAAGCCCCGGCGGCTGGCGCTCTGCCGCGTCTGCTCGATAGGCCCACCTTGCTCGACCGCGCTCTCGATCTGGGTCCGATGGTGGTTCATGTCGAGCTCGCGGTGGGCTTCGCGGTTGGCCAGCGCTTCGACCTGTTGCTCGGAGTTCATCGTGTCGAGGGATGCGTCGAAGGTCTCCCGCTCCTTCTCGCGTGCCTCCAAGCGATCGGCATCGCTCGTCAGGTCGACGGAGCTGCTCGTCGTCCCGCCGAGGAAGTCTCCTTTCACGCCGGCCCGCAGGGTCTCGGGAACGATCTGGTACTTGAAGAAGATGTTGAACTCCGAGGAGGGATAGACCTTCAGCTTCAGGGCCAGCTCTTCGCAGGGCTGCTTGGGCTGCTCCGGCGGTGTGGGCGTGGTGTTCGGCCGCCCACAGGTGCGGAAGCGGACATCGTAGATGCGGGGCCGCTGCAGCGGAAAGCTGACCAGCTCGAGCAGCTTGGTCACGGGGATGCCGGCCAGGCTCATCGTGCTGCTATCAAAGCCCTGTCCTGTGTCCACCTCGCTGCTCTGCTCAGGTGCCGTGCCGGTCAGCAGCTGGTAGTCCGCGACCAGAGTCTCGGTGCCCGGAATCATCGGCACCAGGAACATCTCCGCCTCAGGCGGAACGGGCGGGGCCATCTCGAGCAGGTCCCAGAGCTGCCCCGGTGGCTCGACCGTCATGGTGAACAGCGTCGCGTAGCCCGGCAGGGTGGTCTCGTCCTGCCCAGGCTGCTCCGGACCGCTCGGAGCCTCGGTGTGGGGCGTCTGCTGCAGGTCTCCAGGGCGCACAGGCTGCACGACGTGGGGACCGGGATCTTCTTGGGTTCCGAGCAGCCGCTGGTCTGAGCCGAAGGAGTCTTCGCGCAGCCCCATCCCCTGGCGGCCGTTGACGTGCGGGTCGTCCACACTGGCGGCGTTCGGGCGCACGTTCGGCACCGGTGGGCGCAGCGGCTTGCGCTTCTTGTGCTTGCCGACCGGGATGCCCGAGAGCGACTTGCCCCGCGAGTGGTGGACGTCCAGCAGGGGGTGCTGGCGCACCGAGGTCCCTTCACGGAAGAGCTTCTTGCAGAACTTGTCCCGCTTGGCCTGGAAGGACAGATGCGTCTGGTGCAGGTGGGGCTCAGATCCCGGCTCGATCGCCGTCGGATCGAGAGGCTCGGCCGGTACGGGGCTGGCGATCACCTCCAGCAGAGGCGGGTTGCCGGGCGTGCTGACCAGAATCCAGTCGCTCTCTGGTGGATCACCTGCCTTGGCGTATTGGCGGTTCGACACCAGCTGGAACGGGCCGCGTTTCAACAGGTTGGGCCCGAGCTGCAGGCCGTGCAGCAGGTCGGTGATGGGTTTACCCTGGACGAACAGCGCCGCGTGGGGTGAGGCGGTGGTGTCCCGGATCGTGCGGGGGGACGAGCCCGTGTTCTGTGTCGCGCCCTTCGTCTTCTTCTTCGCTTTGCGCTTGCCGTGGTACTCGACGACCAGGACGCGGTGGAGGTTGCAGTACGAAGATGCGTCGATCAGGTCGTCCTCGGTCTCGGGGACGGCCTGGGGGTGCATGCTCTGTCCGTTGTGAAGGACCTCGGCGCAGGAGGTCTTACTGGTATCGCTGCTGACCTGCAACCCCAACACATAGCTCTCGTCCAGGCCACGCAGGTAGCGCGAGCCGGGCTCGGGGGTCAGGAAGATCTTGCGGCGCCGCAGCGGGACGCCGTCGCTTTCGGCCATGACGCCGCTCGCGAGGGTGACGATCTGGGTGTAGATCGGCTTGGCGGCCTTGTAGCCCGGAGTCAGTCGCTGCTCGACGGTGATCTTCGGCGGCTTGGGAATCTGCAGGTGGTAGACCGTCGAGCCGAAGGCCTGGCTGGCGATGGCGACCCGGAAGGCCCTCTTCGGCGGCTCGGAGAGCTCGATGCGCAGGGGGACCTGCACCCCTGGTGTAAAGACCTCGTCGACGCCGAAGCCTTCGAGGGGTGGATCGGAGAAGAAGACGCGCGGCGCGTCCTTCAGCTCGATCTGCACGCTCTGGCTCTGGGAGAGTTTGCAACGCTCCGGTGTCTGCAGCTGCACTTCGTAGACGCCCGGGTTTTCGCCGATGAAGCGGACCTCCACCCCCATCTTGCTGACACCGGGTGCGAAGCACGCCTCATAGGGGGCGCCGACAAAGCACGGCCCTGTGACCTCGACCTTGCAGCCGTAGCCCAGCTCGTCTGTCGTGTCGGGCACGGGGCTGCCCGGAATCCAGGGCTCGGCGCAGGGCGCCGGGGTGTTCAGCTCGAGCCACAGGGTGGCGCGCTCGCCGAGGTGGCAGCGCTCCGGCGGATCGACCGGCTCGGCGGCCAGCTTCACTTCGGGCTTGCGCACCACGACTTCGAAGCCGTCACTCTTGCCCACATCGCAGTGCTCGAGGCGCTTGACGGCTATGCGCTGGGGAGCGTCGGACTCCGTCTTCAGCTGCACCGAGACTTCCTGGAAGCTCTCCCCGGTGGCGAAGTTGCAGGTCTGGGTGGGGAAGGGGCCCGTGATCTCGCAGCTCGCCCCATCGAGGCCGGCGGGTGGATCGAGGCACAGCGAGAGGGTCACCCAGTCGTTCCTCACGAAGGGCCCGCTCGGAGAGATGCAGGCCCTGGGTGGAAAGTAGACCCGGCGTTTCTCGACCACGAGCAGCTTTTGCACCTTAAGGTGGCTGATGCGAAAGCCCTCGGCATTTTCGGGCAGCTCGAGCTGCACAGTCTCGAGGCCTTTGCCTTTCTGGGCGATGACCGCCTCGACCGAGGCCTCCCGGTCGTTCTGGGCGAACTGCAGGCTCCACTCCCGGTCGAAGACCGGGCTCTTCACCAGCACGTGCTGGCCCGCCACTGCCTCGAGGCTGCTCAGCGCATGCAGCCGGACCTTGTCTCCGACCACGTGGCGGCTCCCTGTGGGCTCGATCCAAGGGCCGTGGTGGCGCTGCCACTCTGGCCCCGCGATCGCCTCGCGCTCCAGATCGGTGCTGAGAGAATCCAGGTGCTCGAGGGTCCGCTTGTCGAAGGTCAGGGGGAAGGCCACGGCCGGATCGGCCCGAACCTTGATCGAAAGCGCGTTGCGGAACGGCTTCTCATTGAGCACCACGCAGGGTCCGCTCTGCCGTACGACCTCGACCTGGACCGGTTGAGGGTCATCATTCGGATCGAGGGAGTGATTCTCCAGGGTGACCCGCACCTCCTTCTCGGTCTCCCCAGCGGCAATCTGCACGAGCTCGTCCGCTGCGAAGGTCGGAGAGACCAGCTTCAGCTCGACAGCCGCCGGGGGCGGCGGGTCGAGCTTTAGCCGGAAGACCGCCTGCTCGAGGCGGCTGAAGACGCCATCCAGGTTCTCCTCTTCTGACTCGCTGGCCAGAACCAGCGGACGCTCGGCATCGAAGCCCAGACCCGACAGGTGGATCTCGACCCGCAGGTAGGTCTGGACCCGTCCAGCCCCTCCGATACTACTGCGAGAGAAACTGCGGCCCTGGCTGTCCTTCCAGAGCTCCATGCCCTTCTTTGCCATGCGCACGTCCGGGTAGGCAGACTGGTCGAGGCCCAGAAAGAGCCGCTGGTGATCTTCTTCTATGTCCGCACCGACGAGCACGGTCGGCAGGGCCGGGGTGATGCTGGCCACCTGGCGGCACTGGCCGCGCTTGAAGACGACCTCCATGTCACCGATGCCGGGCGCCAGGATGTACGGATCGCCCGCGAGGGGAGCGATCTGGCCGACCGCGTGGCCGAGCAGGAGCGCCCGCACCTCCGCGAAGGGCGGCGGCAGCAGCAGCACCTCGACCTCGATGGTCTCACCGATGAGGAAGCGGTAGCGCTTCTTGCCCTTCTTCTTCTTGTCGCTGTAGCGGGTCGAGTCGTCGACACTGAGGGGCTCGCCTGCCAGGCTGAGGTGGCGGAACCCGAACAGCTGCACGCTGCGGCTGGCCCGGCCGACGCTCACCAGCAGTGGTGATGTGGCTGTGGGCTTCTTGACGACGCTGATCACGGCGGTACGCGCGACGTCCGCCTTGCGCTTGTCGCCCCCCGTGCTTGGCAGGAGGCTGTGTGCTTTCTCGGCAAAGGTCACGGGGATCGCATCCGACATTTCTGCGCCCGACTGCCACACCACCGGATAGCGGATGGCTCTTCCCTGGGACCGCTCGAAGTGCGGGCAGCTGAGCTCAAACTCGCCCGCGAGGATGTCCGTTCCGAGGTTCCCCACACGCTGCACCCGCACGATACAGGCATCGCCGCGCACAACCTGCAGGGGCCTGAAGGCCAGCCAGCCCTTGGCGCCCTGCTCCTCATCGGGGTCTGTGAAGACTTCTCGGTCATCGTTGGTCGCGTCGTACCAGGAATCCGGCAGGATCCACCAGCTGTCATCGGGCAGGAACACCGAGTCGGTGGCGACCGTCAGGTCCAAGGTGCTGCGGCTGGAAGGGCCGGTCGCGACCCGGAAGTCCGGATGCACCGAAGGCAGCGGAGGTCCGCCCGGGCTGACCACGACGACCGGCGCGATCTTCAGCTGAGGACTGGTCGTCGTACCCAGGAGCTGCTGCGGCACGCGCAGAAGCCGTCCCAGCTGCCTCTCGAAGAAGACCGTCTTGTCCCGCGGAGCCAGGTGGTCATCGCGGACCAGGCCGTTTTCGTAGTCCGCCCTGCTGAAGGAGACCTCGAAGTGCTGTGCCAGCTCCAGCGCCCTGCCCACGAGTCCCGGTCCGGCGAAGCCCTCGAAGGATACCTGGAAGCGACACGGTGCGCGGTCTGGGGGCGGCCCGTCTACCTCGAAGCGGACCGTAGGGCTCGAGTCCTTCGCCGCTACATAGGGGGCCTGCGCACCCAGCTGCGGCTGAACTGCAGCGAAACGCAGCATCGGCAGAGGCTGCACCTCGAGCTTGAATTTCTGCTTCTTCTTGGGAGCGTAGAACCTGTTCTTGCTCTGGCTCAGGATGACGGGGGCCTCTTTGTGTTCTGTGACCGTCTTGGCGATCTTGAAGCTCAGCCTCGCCGTCGCCCTCCCTTCCTCGACATAGACCGGGGCGAGCACCGGACCCTTGGGATCGGTCTGGGTCCCCGTGGACGGCCTCGGCGCGACGAAGGCGTCGCATTGCAGGTCGGCCACCAGCACCTTGCGGACTCCGGCTTCGATCTTCAGCAGGTTCTCGCTGCCCGGGGCGTTGGGGGCGCGGGCCGGCTCGACCAGGTTGACGCGGACCACGACCGTATCACCGGGAAAGAACGGCCCGGGCGTCTCGGTCCAGACCACTCCGAGGGCGTCCGCCTCCAGGCTGACATAAGTCGACTTGCCCATGCTCAGCGGCCGGGTCACGGTCTCCACGCCGCCAGCGCTGGTCGCTTCCATCAGGCGACAGTCAAGGCGGGTCGCCATCACGAGGCTGATCTCCTGACCCGGCGCATCGAAGGGCACGTCGATGATCTCGAACTCCCCGGTGGCCCAGCTCCCCGCCGGCACAGTGACCGGCATCGGGGCGGTCAGCGCCGGGCTCTTGAGCTCGAGGTTCACATCGCCGCCGGTGGGCGCCTCCCCCCGCAGAGACAGACGGACAGTTCCACGTTCGGTGACTTTCGGCCGCTTGGGCTCGAGCCAGTTCGCCCCTTCTCCGAAGCCCAGGGTCGTCGAGGCGCCCACCTTGATCTTGATCTGTTGCTGCTGCGGGCGGTCCGGATTCCGACAGCGGTCCACGGCCTCGAGCTTGATGACCACGCCCGGTTGGAGGGGGTCCTGCCCGCAGACCTCGTTGAGCGTGATGGATTCGACGCCCTTGATCGCTCCTCTCTTGAAGTCGTCGGGGGTGAAGTCGATCTCGACGGGAGGATCGAAGGCCGGCGGCGTCCCATCAGAGCTCAGGCGGAACCTGAGCCCGGCCTGCGGCGGCCGCTTGCCCTGGACCAGCTGGATGCGGAAACGGGGAGTGTCCTGCTTGTTGAAGACGAAGACCTCGCCGTTCTTTTCGACCTCCCCGTGGGGCTTGTCGATGGCCACGTCGGCGAAGCGCACCTGGGGATAGGGCAGCAGATCGACCTTGACCTTGCCTTGACTGCGGACCGAATGGGTCCCTGGCGGCTCCAGCACGAGGTCGACTTTCCTGGGATGGAAGGCCGTCTGCTGGATCGTGTCGGCCACGCTGACGGGGAACAGCTCGTCGCTGCCGCCGTTCCGTGTGATGGCAGAGGTGCCGGATCCTCCGGTGCTCGAGAACAGCTTGCTCTTCAGATTGCCGGCGCTCGCGCCGTCGGCCAGGTCGCCACTGGACTCGAGCTCGAGGCGCAGGGTGTCTCCCGTGTACCAGTGGCCGCCAAAGCTGGGGGCGATGTCCAGGCGCCGTTTCTCGTCGATGGCGACGCGCAGGATGCCGGCTTCGAGCTTCTGATTCTTCGTCACCAGGGGGGTGCGGGCCAGGGCTGCGACACGCACGGGAAGGGGACATGTGCCCAGCGTCTCGATCTTGATCTCGAGGTGGCCCCGCTGGCCGGCGAGGTTGTCGAATGTGACCTCGACCCGCGCGTCGCTTTGCCCGTTGTTGAAGGAGACAGGCACCGGCGCGCTGAAACCGGGGCAGGCGAGCTGGGCCAGCTCCAAACGAGCAGCCCCGTTGGGCAGGGCGCAGGGACGCTTGAGGCTGACGCTGACCCAGGCCTTGTCCCCTTGATGGTAGGGGCCCTTGGGGCTGATGGGGTCGGACTTGAATAGCAGGCGGTTCTTCTGGTGGACCCGCAGGTGGTGCTCGACCTTCTTGCCAGGCTTGCAGGGATCTTCCGGCACGAGCTTGAAGTGCGAGTTGAGGTCGTGCTTGGTAAGCGGGATGCTGAACTTCTTCTCCATCTTGCCCGAAGGGATCGTGATGTCCTCGGTCCTCTTCCCGGTGTCACTCGGATATTCCAGCTTGGCGCGGAGTTTACTGCTCGAACGGGACTTCCGGTTCAGCTGTACCAGGATCTCGACCTCATCGCCCTCGAAGAACTTCGCCTGGTCGGAGATCCAGGCCTCGTCGGGGGCGAAGCTCACCGTGAAGTCGGGCGCCAGGTGCACGATGAGCTTGCTCGTCAGATCATTGGCGTCAGGGAGCAGACCGGGCAGGGCCAGCTCGGGCGTCTCGGCCGTCAGCTCCCACTCCTCATTCCGCTCCTTCTTCAATCCCTTGGCCTTGATCGCGAAGTCTGCGGGAGTCGTCAGGCCCTCCGGGATCTGCAGGCTGGCCTCGTTCGCCTTGACCGTCAGCGTCAATGCTGTCTGCAGCCCGTCGCCCAGCAACTGGAAACGCACCTCTTCGAGGGGGGCGTAGCTCATGACGAGGTCGAGCTTCGGCCGCCTGCTACCAGAGGGCGCATAGAGCCTGTTTGCTTTGGTGGGGTCCCGCCATTTCAGGCGCGCCTGGGGCAGCTGGGGGTGGACGGTAAGGGAGGCGTCCCGGTAGACCTCCGCGTCGTCGCCGTCGACGGCGAGCTCCAAGGGCACGGGCTGATGGGAGCGCTTGAACTTCACCGGGACGGACAGTTTGAGATCCCCGGCGGGGATCTCGAAGCTCACGTTATCGCCCGGATCGAAGGCCGCGCAGGCGAGATAGCCCACAAGCTTTTGCCCGGACTTTTTCTTGAGTCTGAGGTGGACCTTGTTCTCCCCGATCTTCAGATGCCGGGTCGCGCCGTCCTCCCGCAGGACATCTTCGATCGGAGTAGGATCAGCGAAGCGCAGCCTGCGCTTGAAGACGATCGGCACGCGCAGGATGCCGTACTCGAGCAAGGCTGCCGCTTCGAGCTGCGTCCCCCCGGGCAGCTCCTGGATTTCCAGGTCGCACTTCATCGGAGCGCGGCGGTGCTCGAGTTTCAGGTCGACGTGGCTGGTCGACGGGGGCAAGGTGTCCAGCTTGTCAAAGACCACATCGATGGCTGCGCTGGCATCGTTCTCCTTCAACTTCACCCTGTATCTGTTGCTGAAGGCTTCCGGGCACGTGAGGTATGCGACCCGAACCGCGCCTGTTTTCGGCAGGTGGACCGGATGGGTCAGCTTCACAGTCACGGTCGCCGTTTCGTCATGGCGGACAGGCCAGGAGGGAACGATGGCTCCTGCCTCGAAGAAGAGCCGGTTCCGCGGCAGGACCTTCGTCGCCAGCTTCCGGCTCGTCTTGGCGCCCTTCTTCACCTCTGCCGCGGGCACCAGCGTGAAGTTCGGCTTGCCCTCGATCTCGAGTTTGAGCTTCACCTCGAGGCTGCTTGTATTCTCTGCGAATTGTAGATCGACGGAGTTGTCGCCGCTCACTTCCTGCAGAGGTGTGAAGTCATCACGTACCGTCCAGGGGCCACGGTCCGTCGAGCGTGGAAAGGTAAGCGTGCCGAAGCTCCGGTCCGCATCGGCTGCCTGGTTGAGCTTGACCTTGACGAGCACCATGTCGCCCACGTGGTAGTGCTGTAGCTCTGTGATCCAGGGATCGTCGAAGCTCAGTGTGTAGTCGGGGCCCAGTTTGACCGACAACGACTCTGACCCCGTGAGTAGGCCATAGCTGCTGTCGGTTGGCTCCACGATGGTCCAGTTCTCGGTGGTGGCCGCGGACAGCTTCTTTATCTGGATCTTGTCTGCCGGGACGGCCACCGATTCGCTGCCCGCGGGCAGGTCGAACGTGAGCCTGCCCTTCTTCAGCGAAGCACCTTCGATCGTGACGCTGGCGGCTGTGTCGAGTCCGTAGCTGAGCCTGACCCGCAGTTTCGGCTTGTCCTGCATGCCCGGGGTGTAGACCCGCGCAGCGTCACCTGCCTTTTTCCAGCGCAGGCGGGCTTCGACGCCCCTCGGATGGACGGTGCGAACTTTCGGAGCGACCACCGAAGTGCCGTCCGTGTCGCTGCGCAGCTTCAGGGTGCAGGCCTGGTCGGTGGCCACGAAGGGGACGAGCACGGTGGCGCGCTTCTTTCCTGTTGCGATGGTGAACGGGAACCGGTGGTTCGGCGTGTCGATCGCCTCACAAGTCAAATGCCCGGCAATGTCCTGCAGCGCCCGGCTCGCGAGCTTGACCGTGACCTCCCAGCTCCCCACCTTGATCAGGTCACCGCCGCCGGGATGGGCGCTGGCGGTGTCGATGGGCGTACTGGAGAAGCAGATGGAATTGGGCACGTCGGTCTCCTCATCCCGGGGTCGGTAGGATCAGTGGCCTGTACGTGCAGGCCCGTTGTCAGCCGGATTCCATGGAATCTGGCTTCTCAGGGGACTGTCGGTCCCCCTCGCAGCGCCTCTGTCCTGGAGCGCTTCTCGATGGCGCTGAGCCGGGTCTCGACCTCGCAGGACCAGCCGAGGATCGCCTGGACCCAGTCGGGGGCGTGCGGGAAGTCCTCGCCGTGGACGAGACCGAGCTCGATATAGCGGTCAGATTGGGCTTCGTCACAGCCCAGCGCGCTGGCTTGGACTTCCAGGTCCTGCCAGCGTTTCCAGAACGCTGCGCAGCCGAGCTGTTCCAACGTCTGTGGATGACTCAGGGCAGCGGCACGGATGCGTGCCTCACGTGCCAATGCCTGGAGCTGTTCGTGGCGTATGAGCATTGCAGACTCGACGAAGGGTATGTATCCGCAAGAGTACACGATACTCAGTAGCAAGTGGTAGGATTCACATGCGAGAAAAAGGGTAGCCGTTCCCTCGCAACCGTCACTCCCGTATGCCCTGCGGAAGGCTGTGCGGGCTTCGGGTGCGCAGGACCTGGTAGGCTGTCTCTAGGCGTCGTCAAACAGCGGAGGGCGCCGCTGGCTCAGGGCGTGGCAGCGCCCTTCAGGCCTTGGCCGCCTGGCATTCGGCGCAGAACGCTGTGCCGACCTGGGCACTGATCTTCAGCGCGCTCGCCTGGAGCCTGGCGGTCGCAGGTTCCACGACTTTCTTGCGTTTGAAGACCAGCCGGAACTTCTTGCCAGAGACCAGGTCGTTGCTGATCTTCACGCTGGCGAAGTTGCGGCGGATGGTGTTACCCGTCACCTCGTCGGCGGGTCCGAGCCTGGAGTTTGGAACGCTCATTTTCGTACCAATTTTGTTGGCCATGCTGAACACGCCAACGCGAGGCAGCCATGGGCGGACAGGACTTGATCTTCAATCTACACCAGCGGGGCGGCCCGCGCCAGGAAGTGCTCAATGCGCCGCAGCCAATCAGGCGTTGGGCCGCGGTGCCCGAGAGTTGTTCTGTTTTCGCGGAGGATACGAAATGAAGGCCAGGATCCAAGTCAAAGCCGGTCTCAGGCAGCAGCCATCTCCCATTCTCGGCGGCAGCATGGGCGGTTAGCAGACTGCGACGAAAATCATAAATGCCATCGCAACAAATCTGGCCTGCTTGCGGTCCCATGGCGGCCCCCGTATTCTCGCGGGCAGGCGTTCGGGGGGATGGAGTTCGCTATCCCTTGTCCTGTTTGGTGCAGCCCGCCGCGATGCGATGGGCGCTTTGCAATTGCGGGAAGCATGAAGCAGCGGCGCATCATCGGGGCGATCCTGGCCGTCGCCGCGCTCGCCGTCGGCCTGGCCAGTGTCTTCGTGCCGCGCGCCGGGGCGCCGCAGTCCGCCCGCCTGGAACGGATCATCGCAGACCTGTCGTGGAATGGCGCGGCCCTGCAGCAGTTACGAGAGCTCGGGCCCGAGGGCCGACCTGCGGTGCCCTACCTGACTGCGCTGCTCGAAGACCCCGAGCGCTCCGGGACGAACATCTACCGCACCCTGGCCGCGATCGGCTATCCGTCCGACAGCCTCGTCGCGCTGGTCGCGGGTCGGCTCGATGGGCTGTCTGCCAGTGGGGCTTGGTTGAGCGACCTCGAGTGGCTGGCCGAGCAGGGATTGCGTGCGGCCGCCGCGGCGCCAGCCGTCGAAGCCTGCATGGACGGAGATGCGCGGGTCGGCCGCTACTTGCCCGCACCCTGCTGGAGATCGGCGGCCCTCGCGAGACGGTCCGCGACTACCTACGGGGCCGCCTGGCCAGCTACCAACACGAGTCGAGCTTGCTGGAGCTCTTGTGGACGCTCTTGTCCCCGGAGGAAAGCGCCCGCGTGCTGGCCGAGGAGATGCTCACCAGCGGCAAGAACAGCCTGATCAGCGCAGCCCTGAGCCTGGCGGAGCGCCGGAGCTGGCCGTCGCCGCCATTTTGGAGCAGCTTCCCAAGGCCGCTGGCGAGAGCCGGCGCTATCTGCTGGAGGGGCTCGCGCGCTGCGAGCCGCTGCCCGCGCTGCGAGAGCAGGTCGTGGCGGAGTTGGTCGCACTTCCCCGCGACGACGAGTTCCACCTGCTCGCGATCCTGCGGGCATTGACGGCCTGGGAGGCTCCGCCGGAGGTCTGTGCCGCGTTGCTGGGTGACGCCCTCGACGCGATCAGGAACCCGGGTGCCCCGCTCCTCGAGCAGGTCCGCGAGCACCGTTTCGCCGCTTCGCCCTCCGGCCGCTTCGCTGAGCGGCGACGGCGAAAGGGTTCATTGACGATTCTCCGTCAAGGGGATCCGGGTCGATGGGTTTCAGGCTGCGTTGTGCGGTCTTGCAGGGGTCAAGCTTGAGGTCGTTGGCTGCTCGTGGCGGAACGTCCCTGTGGGGTCGCTTCGGAGGCCGACTCGGATCGCGATCGCGATGACGGAGCCCGGATCTCCGATCGAGACCCCGAGGGCGAGTCGGATCCCGATTTTCTTGCTTTCGAGCAGAGCCGACGCGCACCGATCCCTCCGCCCACTCGTCGAGATCATCCCCCGCTGCGACTGAGACCTCGCCAAGCAGATCCGCCATGCTGCGACGGCCGGGCCCCTCAACATCGCCGAAGGCAACCGTCGAGCCTCGGTGAGCCCCTGCGAGCGAGGAAGGGCTCACGGCCGCAGGTGGGTGCCCCGAGGCACGAGGGGCGTACACCAAGGCGTGATCGGCTGCAGCACTTCCACCTCCGCTAGCCCACCTCCGTACCCTACCCCTCGTTCCTCGGGTCGGGCCCGTCGGCCGCTGCGCTGTGTTCCTCGGGAGCTGTCGATCGGCCGCTGCGCTGAGCGGCTGGCAGTGCCGACGAGGTTGTCGCTGCGTTGCCCGCCGTGGCCTGGGGCTACCTGACCTACCGCCAGATGGTCCATGCTCTGGATCTGCTCGACCGGATCCTGGCCATGCTGTTCAGCGAAGTCCCGCGCCAAGGGACACAGCGAAGCGGCCGACGGGCACCGAGGTGCGGGGGGCAGAGCGGCCGAGCGCAGCGAGGTCTGATCAACGGTCGCGGCGGCAAGCCCTGACGGGCCGTGTCCGTCCTGGCTGGTCCGGCGTCGAACGCTCCTACACGGCTCCGTCCCCGCGTCCCCGCGCTTGCCGCCGGTGTTCGGTCCTGGCGAGACGAGATCGGGCACCACTGCGTTGGGCACGGGCACTGCTGCGCTGGGCAAGGGCACGGGAATTATTGTTGGACCGGCGCAAGGGTGTGGTCCGTTTTTCGGCACCACGGCAAGCCGATTCGGGTCGGCGAGCGCTGCTAGCGTTTCGTCCAGGCCCTCGAAGCTCGGCCGTCAACCCCTGAGGCGCTGCATGAACCACCAGTGGTGGCCTTCGGGATCTTCGGCCCGATAGCTTCGGTCGGCCCAATAGTCCTCACCGTAATCATCGGTCTTGGGTTCGTTGTGAATCCTGGCACCATGCTCCTTTGCGTGCGCATAGTGGGCGTCGACGTCATCGACGAAAACGGCCAGCGCTATGGTGACGCTACCATCGATGGATTTCGGGCTCCTGCACGGCAGGTCCTGAAGACCATCGCTGGCTCGATCCGTTCCCGACACCATGATGACGCCGGCGCCGTACTCGAGCTCGGAGTGAACGATTCGGCCGCCCTCCCCTTCGATCTTGAGCCGCACCTCGAACCCGAAAGCGCGACAGAGCCAATCGATGGCAGCGGCGGGGTCGTCGTAGAAGATGGAAGCAGGAATCTGGGGCCATCCTTTGGGGGGCGGTTTCATTGCATTTCCTCCGGTTTCGATATGATCTCGAATACCCAGAATAGTCAACTCAACACCAGCCTCCCAGCGGCAATCGGTTTTCAGGGCAGGCTACTGTTGAGTTTGTGCGGCGGACCGAGCCTCAGCCCCACGAACGTGGAGTCCTGCTCGTCAGAGAGCGTCGTAAGAGCGAGATCCCGGCCGGTAGCGTGATCACGGTCGCGCCGAACGTAGTCCTTATCGGAAGTGCAGCCGCGCGTTCACGGTGAAGCGCTCAGCGCTGCTCGTCCGGTGCTGACTGGGCGGGAACGGACGCCAGCAGCTCAGACAGCTGCTGACAGAACAGCTTCGCAACTCGCTCGAACTCCTCAGGCCAGAGGATCACGCTGTGTATCTCTCCGTCTTGGGTCCTCGACTTGGCGCACCATTCCTGGCCGCTGAGCAGTTGCCGGGAGCTGGCTTCTGGCAGGTCTTCGACTTGGTGCACCTGGCCTGATCGCTGGGAGGCTCTTAGGTAGTTGTGCGGGCGACAACCGTGATGCGAGCCGTCCTCCAACGCAGCTTTGCCGCAGAGGTCGCCGCTCTGCCACCTTGTTTGCGCAGCGATCCTGCAGGTCACCAGCGGCAGCACGCACCTCCTCCGCCCAGCGCCCCCACCCATAATCACGAAGCAAACAGGGTGCCAGAGCTCCGGATCGGCCCTTCGGGCCGACGGCAAGACGGGGGCATTGCGGGTGCGAGGAGGCTCGGGGGGCGCTCGATCTTGAAACGCCCAACGAGGTCAGACCTGTGGCGCGGGGATTGAACGGAGGGTGGCTCGTGGCTTCGGTCGACTCTCCAAGGCCCATTCGAGCCCTAACCCACCTCGTCGCTTCTTTCAGCCCAGGTTCGCCGATGCCCTGACAACGCTTCGCCGATTTTCGTCCACGCCGCCTCCGTTGTTTCCCGCTGTTTGTTGAGATCCGCTTCACCACTCGATGGCGCACGCCCTTGTACTTCACTGACCGGTACCCCAGCTGTCGCCGTCCTGGCTCCGAGATGCTTGCGTGGACGCCTTCGCGGCCGAGGAGGGGGACGCCATCTCGAGCGCCCGTTTTTGCTCAGTCGTGACACCGAGCAGGGCGCGGACCTCGCGACCGTCAGCCGTCGCCCATCGCATGCTTTGTATCCCGCGCATCAACCGGAAGATCACCTCGGTCGTCGGCTTCGCTGTGCGACCCTTGTTCCCGGGCACGGTTGTCTCCTGCTCGGCCAGCTTCGCGCGCATCCGCCGCTGGATGAGGGTGTAGACCATGTAGGCCAGGACGTAGATCAGTGCGAGGGCTGCGATACGTTCTTCCTTTTCCAGGAAGATCGGAGCCACGGAGGCGGGCTCCTTGAGCCACCTGAAGGCATTGTCCACCCCAGCCTGATCCTTGCATGCGGCCAGAAGCTCCGCGTCGGTCGACGCGCAGTCGGGAAGGGTCACCAGGATGAAGACGCTCTCCGCCGCCAGCTGTTCTTCGAAGCGCTCCCGGTCGATGTTCCCGTCGAGGCAGACCCGGAGGACCTTGCGGGGTGCGAGCGGCTCGGCCCCCTTCTTGGGCCGACCGCGCGTGCGTTTCCCGGGTTCTTCAGACTCGTTGATGGATGCTGTCAGTGGGTGCAGCTTTACCTTCTTGCGCAGCGCCTCCGCCACCTTCTCTGCGTGCGGCAGGCGAAGCCTTTCTTCTCGCTCCGGAAGCCGCCCGCGAGCTTCTTGAGCGCCTGGTTTTCCTTTGCGATGAGCGCTTCGAGCGAGCGGCGCTTGGCCCTTGCGAGCTGCTCAGACCGGATGACCACGGCACGTAGGCCTTCCTCGTGTTTGGCCGTCGTTCCGTCTTCGAGAACCTCCTTCCACTTGTGCGTGGTCTTGAGCGAGATGCCGCGCCAGGTCTCGCGGACCTCCTCTGCGACCACCTCGACCCTATCGTCCTCATAGCGCTCCTCGATCTCGACGGATTCGCGCAGGACCGGGCCGTCGTCGAGCAAGTCTCTCGCCTTGTCGTATGCCTCCTTCCAGGCATTCAGCGACCTGGGAAGCGAGGTTACGAAGTTGAGGCCAGACTTCTTCGCGAGCGCGATGTTTGGGCCTGTCAGCAGCCTGCAATCGCCGACAATAGTCATCTGCCCTGGATCCGGAAGGGCGCTGGCCAGCCGACCCACGCCCTCGATGTTGTCGCTGCGATTCCCGTCGGTGACGTGCCCGAACAGGGGGACGAACCCGTCGTTTGCCACGGTGAGGCTGAAGACGACCTGCTTGAGATCGGGCCGGAAGTCCTTCGAGTAGCCGCGTGTGACGTTCGGTGCGGCGTCCGGGTCTTCTGGATCCCCGGGCGTGCAGAACGTGTAGTCGCCATACACTGCGAGACCGGTCGTGTCGGTGTGCGAGAGGCATGTGTCCAGGTCGAAGGCGCGGACGGCCTCGAGCAGCACGCCCGCGTTGATCCTGCTCACCCCAGCCTTGAGGACGCAGTCGAGTGCCCGCCCGAGGCGCGTGTCGGACAGTCCATCGGTGTCGATGTCCTCGCCGAGCGCGAGTTCGAGGTCCCAATCGGCAAGCGCGTCGCCGACTTTGGAAGGGAGCTGGCACGCCTGCAACGGCAACTGCAGCCGCCCGAGCAGAAGGTCGCGCACAGAACGGCCATCGCCCGTCCTGCCGCCGAGGGCGCCGCCCACGCCGAGGGCGTTGCCCGGCCGGCGGCCGAGGGTGTTGCCCGTGCAGAAGTTGCGCGAAGGTGAGACTTCCTCGGATGCACACTGCAGTATACTCGTGCGATCGAGGCGATGCCGGGAAGGCAGCAATCATGATTTCCCACAGCAAGCAGTTCATTTTTGTCCACATCTCAAAGACGGGCGGCAGCAGCATTGAGAAGGTACTCTCCGCGTACAGCGCTTTTCCGGTGTCGTTCCAGTCAAACGGGAATTCCCAGCTAGAGGACAAGCACTTCGCGATCACCAGATACTCCTCTCCCGACTTGATCTTCAAGAGTCTCGTCAAACAACGGTATTTCTTCCGAGCCTTTGTGCATCACTATCTCGGCCTCCGCACAGATACGTCCAGCTACTTCAAGTTCGCCTTCGTACGGAACCCTTGGGATCGACTGGTGTCGAACTATCACTACTTTTGCTCCATCGACACATCTATGCCGAGATCAACCCTGGTGTACAACACGTTTGACGAGTGGCTACTCGGCACTCCAAGTGAACGAAAAAGCCCTGACGGAGTGGGCGTTTGGGTTGACCGATTTAGAACAACCGATCGTGCGCCTATCCCACAACAGATCGGCGCAATCACCCTGCAGGGAGAAATTGCGGTCGACTTCGTTGGCCGGTACGAGAGACTGCAACTCGACTTCGATGGCGTGTGTGAACGCATCGGTGTACCCCGCGTCGACCTTCCGCACTTTAACAGAAGTCAACGAGCGGATTTTTCCGTGTATTATACGAAAAAAACACGACAACTTGTACGAGAGCTCTACAGAGCCGATATCGAACACTTCGGATATAGCTTCGAGTAAGATCTGTAGCTCGGGCCGTCAGTCTCAGATGGCCTTCGGCGCGAGCTTGACGTGCTTCCAACTACTCTCACCGGTCGGTCGGAAACCTTCCACGCTCATCTCGAGCTCGAGGGCCCGGGTCACCCAAACACGGTTGGCCCAACCATCGGTGTCGACCAGGCGGCGCTCGTGTCCGTGAGAGCTCGAGCCGAAGGCGCGCCGTGGCAGCACCGCGACATACAGCTTCGGGTTCTGGCGCAGTCGGGCGGCAGCGCCGTGCCACATCACCGCCGGCAGCACCGTGCGGTAGGGCAGCTCGGCGCCGGGGACCTCTTCCCACACCAGCTTCGGGCCGATCACGAGGTCATGGTCCGGGGCGCCGCGCTCGTCGAAAACAGTCCAATCTTCGGGGATCTGCGCGACCAGATGCAGGTCCTCCCGCTGGAACCAATCGAGCACCACATCGAACCCGCACGGCGTCTCCGCGCTCTTGCGCAGGTGCACGCTGCCGAGGGTCGCCAGCCACTGCAGGCTCAGCTGGCGCTGGGCGCTCTCTTGAGCCGCCTGTTGGGCGCCGCCGAAGTCCAGGTACCAGATCAGCGCCCCGACGAAGAGCCCGAACCCGGTCATGCCGAGCGCGATCTGGAGCGTTCGGCCGGCGAACATCGAGGCGAAGCCGATCATGCTGGAGCCTGCCATCGCGAGGTGCAGCTTTGCGTCGGCTTGCAGCCCCAGGGAGGACGCTCGGGAGTATTCTTCGAAGGACGCGCAAACGCTGTACGAGCAGAGGGTTGCGCCCAACAGCGTGCGTGGCAGGTACTTCTTCGCAGCGCGCGCCATTTCCTCGCTGCCGATGCTGACGAGGTGCTCAAATGAGGCGCCGATCGCGAAGGTGCTGACAAACGACTTGCGCAGGTCCTTCTCCTCCAAGGTACCGGTCCTGGCGGTTGCCTGGAAGGACTCATACAGCCCCTGCAGCGCGAGGATCGTCGAGGCCAGCGCGAACACCCGCTCGAGACTGGAGTAGCTCTCGTCGTCGACGCCGAGTGCTGGCCCCGTCTGCTTCTGCACGAAGAGCTTCAGGGTTGAGTAGGTCTTCTTGCCGACCTTGAACAGGTCTTTGGCCGTCACCGTCCGCATCGACCCGCCGAACTCTCGCTCGACCTCTGCGAGGATCTCTCGCATTGTCTCGGGCTTGGCCAGGATGGCCGCCAGCTTCTTACCCGCGGCGATCAGGTTCCCGATCTTCGCCTTACGCAGGGGTCCGAACGCCGCGTCCACGTTCCTGCCGTCCTTGAGCTGCGCGCCGGGCAGGCCCTGCAACGCCTGGTCCAGCTTCGGCCAGATGTAGCCATCGCTGAGCTGGTGGTACAGGCAGAAGTGGATGAACTCCGAAAGCAGCGACCCCCGCCGCTGCGGGCCGGCGCTGGTATCGTCGAGGGGCGCGAGGCGATCGTGGGCGACAAGGTCGGCGAACAGCCCCGCGGCATCGGTTCCAAACCAAGGCTTGATCTTGCCGTAGCACGCGATCGAGCCACGGTCCCGCTCGCGGCGGTAAACCGCCAGAGCGCGCATCAAGTCGAGGCGCGCCAGCGGATCCTCGAGCTCCGCGAGGATGGGCCCGCTGTGCGCACTTCCCAGCGAAATGGAGAACTTCGCGAAGGGATCGTCACGCCAGGCGAGCTGGTCCGCGCCCTTTCTCTCGAAGTAGCGGTAGCCACCGAACTGTGGCAGCTTGATGGCCGCGACGTCGACAGTCTTCGCGTCCTCCTCGAGGAACCATCGCAGGTTGTCAGACACCCCGACGCCGTCGGCGAGCATGAAGTACATGAAGCGCGTCTTGCGGCGGCGATGCAGCGCGAGCACCTGCTCGAGGTAGTCCAGGAAAGCGCGGTCGTACCTCGCCTCGACGAAGCTGTGCAGCATGTTTTCGACCGTCGCGAAGCGCACGACGAGCGCTTTCCGCCGCCGATTGTAGCCGCCGAGACAGCCACCGAAGAGATCGAGGAACGGCTGCGCACGCCGGCAGGCGCGCAGCACGTCCCAGATGCTGTCTTCTCCTGCCCTGCTCGCTTGACGCACCACCCAGGCGCGCAGCCCACTCTGGCAGTGACGCACGGTGATGATCCGGTCGAGGATCGCGCGGTAGATCGGGCACACCTTGATCTCCCGCGCAAAGTGCTGCGCATCTTCGGGGTCGAAGTGCTGCGCAAGGTCGGCGATGATCTTGCGGGCTGTGCGCCCGAGATAAGGCGTATAGCGCTCCTTCTGGGCGACGATCCAGCGCCGGTACACCTGGGCGGGGTCGCGCTTCGCATCCAGCACCGCACCGCGGGACTCCATCGCGTGGGCGCGGGCGAGGACCTGCGCCCGGTAGCGGAACCTCGGCAGCATCAGGTGCGAGCAGTATCCGCAGCTGTGATCTCTGGCGGCCGCCCGCAGGATCTGTTGGATACAGATCCCCGCGGCGCTCTCGAACTCCTGGAACACGGCGCCGAGGGACTTCGCGCTGCTGCCCTTTGCGGTCGCGACGACCTTCTTCTTCAGCTTGTCACGCAGGCCTTCGAGGATGGCCAGGGCCGAGCCGTGGGGCAGGACGGCCTTCTTGGCGACCAGCTCTGTCAAGGTCTCGAGGGTCTCGACCCTGTCCTTGAGGGCTGCAACTCGCACCCGCAGCCCGTGCGCCTGGTCTTCGAGCCTCTCCAACCTGGCTCCGGCCGCGTTGTGCTGCTTCGCGAGCGCCGCCAGTTTCTCGGCCGCCGCCTCTTCGCCAGCCTGGAACGCGGCGCTGCGGGCGAGCGCGTTCTGTTGCTGCTCGATCTTTGTCCGTGTCGCGCGTTCCGCCGTGGCCTTCTGCTCGACGCCCTTGAGCTCGACCGCGAGGGTTTTCGCCGCGCTGCGGGCTTCCGCGAGCTGCCTCTGCAGAGCGCTGAGCTTGGTCTTGGGGACCGAGGCGACCGTCTCCGTCGGCGGCGCGCTCGCCGTCGGCGCGCGGCCAGACTTTGTCCAGCCGCACTTGCTGCAGGCGAACCACTGGGAGTCGGCGTGCGTGTACTGGCACTGCGCGCAGGTGATGCGGTCCAGCGGGCTCTCGACGTCTTCTACGGGTACAGTGCTTGCTTGCTTTGTCATCGGTCGTCCTCCTCTACCAGTCCAGGACCAGGCCGAAATCGTCCCCCAACTCCGAGCAAGTGGGCAGCTCGAGCCAGCCGTCGGTGTCGCAGCTCTCCTCGCGGAGCGTCGCGTCGGCCTTGACCAGCTCGACCTTCCGCCCCGTCACTGGCTCTCCCCAGGGATCGACGAAGCGGAGACGCTGCCGCGGCTTCGTGACCACGATCTTGTTCGTGCGCCCCGTCCTCAGCGTCAGTCCGCTGTAGATCTCGTCCAAGCTCACATGAATAAGCGGCATCAGGTTCGGCATCAGAGTCCCTCGACGGCGTTCGTCGTAGGGATCGCAATACGCGTGCCAAGAACGGACGACGACCGCGCGCCCGGCGACGCGCGTTCAAAGCTGGGGGAGTGTCGGGCAGCGACGACACCTGTCAGCGCATCGCTCCAACAGACCCGCGCCGCGCGGGTCTGTTGGATGCAGCCCACGGGACTACTTGCCCTGTCCCACTCTTCCTGTAGTTGCCAGCATTCTCCTGGTGGCTCATGGTGTAGAAGCTGAGCAACGGGCAGACTTGTGTCTCGACTCCCGCCCTGATCCGGCTGAGGGTCTGGGCCCTTGCTCGCAAGTTGGTGAGCTGCAGCGGCAATCTATTGATCTTGTTCGTCATCTCCGCGGACACAGGGGCAACCTCCCAGGCTAAGGACAGGCGCGCAGGCGGCTCCCATCCGATGTTGAGACACCGGAAGCAGACCGCGTGCCATTCATGGAGCCGGCCTTCCGGACGGTCTACAGCCCCCCCCAAGGCACAGCCTGTCGGGCTGACCTCACAGGTGTCGGGATTCTCTGGCAGAGTCCCGGCGCAGGCGGGCGGTCTTGGGGCGGATGCGTGTAAGATCAAGAGAGACACTGAGGAGGTGAGCCAGGATGGACGAGCTCGCGCTGTATCGCAAGATCTGTGATGTCACCTGTCAGGGGGATGCGCAGAGCTTGCTCGAACGAGCCCTGGACGCAGCCATTGCCCTGAGCGGCGCAGAGGCGGGCCATCTGGTCCTGGCGGCTCCAGACGGCGCCAGCCTCGGCAACCACTACCTCGCGCGGGGCGGACCGCCCGAGGTCAGCCATGGCATCCTGGCCCGCGCCATCGAGGAGGGCCAAAGCCTGCTGCTGGAGAATGCCCGCGCCCACGAGGATTTCCAACACCTCGAGAGCGTGCAGCGGCTTCAGCTGCTCAGTGTTCTGGTCGTACCGGTCAGGGAGGAACGGCGCGTGTTGGCCGCGCTTTACCTCGTCAACAGCTCCCAGGTCGGGGTCTTCCGCGCTTCTGATCAGGCGTTGCTCGAGGCCTTTGCCGCTCGCATCGCGCCTGCCCTGCGGGCTGCCCTCGAGCACAACGAGCTGCGCCGTGCCTGCGATGCGGCTCTGCTGCGCAAACCAGAGGGCGGCGAGACCCTGATCGGGTCTCACCCGGCCTTCCTGCAGGTTCTCGATCAGGTCGCCAAGGTCGCACCGACAGAAGTCCCGGTGTTGTTCCTCGGCAAGTCCGGAACTGGCAAGGAGCTGCTGGCCCACGCCGTGCATCAGCGCAGCAAGCGCTGCGACGGCCCCATGATCACACTGAACTGCGGGGCGATTCCCGAGTCTCTGCTCGAGTCCGAGTTGTTCGGACATGAGAAGGGCGCCTTCACCGGGGCGCGGGCCCGTGCAGGCAAGTTCGCTGCGGCCGACGGCGGGACCATCTTTCTCGACGAGGTCGGCGAGCTGAGCTTGCAGGCTCAGGTTCGGCTGCTGCGCGTTCTGCAGTCAGGCGAGATCCAGCGCGTCGGCAGTGACCGCTCGCACCACGTCGACGTCCGCGTCGTCTCGGCAACAAACCGGCCGCTGCGAGAGCTGGTGGCCGAGCTGCGTTTTCGGGAAGATCTCTTCTACCGGCTCGGAGTGATCAGCATCCACGTACCGCCGCTGTGCATGCGGGGCGAGGACGTCCTTCTGCTCGCCGACCACTTCTTGCGCAGGCATGCCGCAGCGATGGGCATGGTCCCCCCGGCCCTCGCGCCAGCGTCCCGCAAGCTGCTGCTCGAGTATGGCTATCCAGGCAACGTGCGCGAGCTGGAGAACCTGATGCGGCGGGCTCTGGTCTTTGGTGATGGGCCGAAGATCAACCCCGAACATCTACCAGCCGAGGTCAGCGCTGGGTCGGCAGCCAGCTGCATAAGCACAAGCACACCGCGCACCCGCAAGGAGCTGAAACAGGCCTGCCGCGAGGCCATCCACGCCCTGGAGCGGGCTTTCTGCGAGCAGGTTCTGAGAGATGCCCAGGGCAACGTCTCGCAGGCAGCGCGGCAGGCGAATATGCACCGGACCTCGCTGCACGAGCTTTTGAAAAGGCACGGCCTGGAGGGCTACCAGTTCAAGGAAGGTTGAGTTTCTGGAAAAACGGCCCGGCGGCCAGGGGAAGCAGCGAAGATCGTCCAGGGCTCCCTCCGGCCGGCGGGGGCCTACTCGTGACCAGCCTCTAAGGGTCCGCGTCGGGTTGGACGGCGGGCTCCTCGAACAGCGCCTGGAAGGCCGGTTCGCCCCGTAGCACCTCAAGGTCTGGATGCTGGCGGGCCCGCTCCCGGTCGGCCGGGATGCGCCGCAGCCTGACCGCTGTCCAGGTGTCACCCTGGGCCTCGGGTCTGGAGCCGATCACCGACTGTTCGTGGTCCTTGTATTCGAGGAAGATGCGCAGCCATGCCAGGCTGCGACGGCGCAACGGCTCTGCCTCCGACGGGCCAGCGAGAGCCAGCGCCCGGGCGGCCGCGCGAGCCGCGCGCAGCACCAGGTCGGGGTCGGAGATCACGCCGCCGGCCAGCGCGCTCTCGTAGGCGGCGACGGCCTCAGCCCAGCGCCCCTGATAGAAACGAAGCTCGGCCAGATCGCTGAAGTCATCCTCATCGACTGCTACCAACTCGCCCTCGCCCAGGGCGGCCGTGAAGCGGTAGCTCTCCGGCAGCTCCAGGATCGGAGCGAGCGCCTCGCCATAGCCAGGCGCGCGCCGAAGCAGGGTCCGCGCGCGGCTGGCGGCCTGCTCCGTCAGCGCCAGGGCCGACGCGATCTCGCCTCGGGCCTCGTGCACCAGCGCGACCTGCACCAGGCAAGCGATCCTGTGGGCCTCAAGCAGAGTGTCCTCCTGCAGCTGAGCGCAAAGCTGCGCGCCGCGTTCGAGCAGCTCCGCGCCGCTGGCAGCGGCTGCCTCAAGACTCTCGGTCTCCAACTGCAGGAGGTTTGTGATCTTGATCGACATCATCAACTCTCGGGCGACGAGCAGGTTGGTCGTGTCGCGAGCGACGTGGAGCCGGGCCAGGGACAGTGCTTCTACCGCCAGCGGCAGAGCGCCTTCGGGATCGCCCATCGCCTCGAGCTGCTCACTAAGGTTGTGGAGCGCGCTCCACAAGTTCCGCAGGTCCTGCCCCCCCGGTATCCCGACCGCCAGCGGTCGAGCAGCCTCCAGCTGTCTGCGGAACCAACTCTCCGCAGCGAAGGGCTCGCCACGTGCCGCGGCGATCGTGCCCTCCAGACCGAGAACCTGTACCTCCAGCTGCCGCGCCTCCACGCTCTTGGGGTCCCGGTCCAAGATCCGGCCGAGCAACTCGAGGCTGGCGGCGCTCGCAGGCCCCGCTTCCTGCAGCTGCTCGAGCTGGCAATAGACCGACCCGGTGCCGAAATAGGCCAGGCTGAGATCGAGCAGTGTGGCGGACTTCTCTCCGGCCACATGCAGGCACTCGAGCAGGACCTGTCGCGCCTCCTCGAATCGAGCCAGAGCAGCCTGCCAGAGCTCGCGCTGCGATGCGACCTGGGCGGCTGTCAACAACGCTTTGCCGAGATCCTCGAGCAAGCTGAAGTCGCTTGCATCGCGGGCCAACAGGCCCTCGACACGGCCCAGGGCCTCGGCAGCAGCTTTCTCAGCCGCATCGAGGGCGCCGAGCTCGATCAGCAGCGGCGCGCTCTGCAGCAGAGCGAGCGCCAGACCGCGCTCGTTCTCAAGCTGGCCCGGCTCCCGGGAGAGCAGGTCCCGCTGGCGGGCGAGGAACTGTTCGAGCCGCTCGCGGCTAGCTCCGAGGTGGCCTTGCGCCAGCTCCAAGCGCGACGCTCCGTGCAGCGCCGCGCAAAGACTGCGTTGGGATCTCATGTCTGAGGCGTCGCTCGCGACCAGTTCCTGGTGCAGGGCGAGGGAGGCGCGGATGCTCGCCTCGGCCGCAGCCCAGCCCTGGACGTCGATCCAACGTTGGGCGCGCTCCTGCAACAGACTGCCGAGCAGACGGCGGTAGGCCAGGTTCGTGCTGTCGGCCTCGCATAGGAGCCGGTAGGATCCGATCGCATCGGCCAGAAGGCTGTCGGCCTCGACCCTGGCCCCGTGTCTGGCGAGCCAGACCGACAGCTGGGCCAGCTCCCGGCCGAGGTCCTCGACCTGGGCCAGGCTGCGCGGGTCAGCCCGCAGCATCGCCCGGCGCAGCCCGAGCGCTTCCTCCATCAGGTGTCGGGCAGCCCCGCTCTCGCCTTGCTGCTCGACGATGGCGGCGAGGCCGCTGAGGCTTGCCGCCAGGGCATCGCGCGCCGTCAGGGAGGCAGGATCGAGCCCGAACAAGCGGCGCGCCAGAGCTACGGCCTGTTCGGCCAGCCCGCGGGCCTCCTGCAGCCCCCCGGTCTCGCCCAATACTTGGCTGAGACCGCCCAACGTCGCGGCCTGGGCTCGGAGGAAGCGCACACTGTCGCTCTTTTGCCGAGCCAACAACGAGACCGCGCGCCGGTAGCAGGCCAGCGCCTGCTCCGTCTGGCCCAGGCTATGGTGGAGGCCGCCGGCATCCTCCAGACACACGGCGAGGCTGAAGTCCGTCGCCGGCTCGCCGCGAGGGCCCGTCTGCTCGATCAGTGCGATCGCCTCGGTGTAGGCGGCGACGGCAGCCGGGAGATCCCCCTGCAGGGCGACGACATCCGCCAGGCTCGCCAGACAGAGCCCGTGCAGGCGGCCCGCAGCGGAGGAGGCCCGGGCTGCAGGCTCTCGGGCGGCGAGCTCCAGCCCTGCATTGTAGGCGGTGCGCGCCTCCGGCAGCCGGCCTAGAGTCCGCCATGCGTCACCGAGCGAGACGCGCAGACGCGCCAGGTCGAAGGCCACCTCCGGGTCCTCGACATCCAGTGTGACCAGGACGCTCTCGGCGCCTTGCAGCTGGCGAAGCGCGCCGGCGGCGTCACCCTGGACCTGCAACAGCAAGATCCCGACCTGGAGTTGGGCCTGCGCAGCGCCCCGCGAGACCGTTTCTTGTTCGAGGGCGGCTTCTCTCAACTGTTCCCAGCCGTCGAGGGCAACCTGCAGGATCCTGGACGCGACCAGGTGGGCCCGCTCGTCGCCGAGGCCCTGGACCAGCTCCACCAGGACCTGGGAAGCCAGCGCTTCCAGCGCTGCTGAGGCGATGTCGCCTCGGCGCCGAGCGTAGCCCCGTTGGCGTTCGACCCGCTGCTGCTCCGCCAGGATCTCCGCGTTCTGCGCCGCGATCTCCAGGTTCTGCGCCCTGACAAGTTGCTGCTCGCGGAGAAGATCACGGTTCGTCGCCTCGATCTGGCGGTTCTTGGCGCTGACCAGGAACAGTCCGCTGCCGAGGCCGAGCAACGCCGCCAACAGCGCCGCCACGGAGCCCCACTTCAGCCGGCTGCGCGCGGTGGCTTCAGCGCGGCGCCGCGACCGCTCGCGTGCGATGCCCAGCCGTAAGCTGCTGGCTACCTCGGCCCCAGCCAACTCCGGAAGTTGGGCCTCGGCCAGGCCGAGATCGCCCAGCGCAAGAGCCGCCTCTGCGTAGTGCGAACGCGCCTGTTGCAGGCCCTCGATCGCTTCGCGGTTCTCCGGCCACAGCGCGAGCGCCTGGCCGAAGCCTGCGACCGCCTCGGCGAACCCACCATAGAGCCGAGTGCGCGCGGCCTCTCCGGATGAAGCTTGCGTGCGCAGCCCCTGGCAGTCCTGCAGGCACTTCTTGGAGCGGGCGCCGAGCGCTCGACTCGCGCGATGCTGGAGGAAGGCCTCGAGCTCAGCCTTGAAGTCCTCTACCGAGGTCTGCCGTCCCTTCGGGTCGAGGGCCAAGGCTCTGCAGCAGAGCGCCTGTAGCTCGGCCGGCACGGAGGCATCAAAGGACCGGACCTGGCCCTGAAGAGCGGAGTGCACCATCGCCAGAAGGTCCCGTCCTTGGTGCGGCGGCCTGCCCGTCAGGACGGCGTGCAGAAGACCTCCCAACAGGTAGATGTCAGTCCAGGGCCCGACCTCGCTGCCGCGCCCTGTCAGCAGCTCGGGGGCCGCGTAGGCGGGAGTCCCGCACAGCCTGTCGATGGCGCTGCGGTGGCGGAAGCGCGACGGCGCCTCTGCGCCGACCTCGACGGCCAGTCCCCAGTCCATCACCAGAACTTCGCCGAAGGCGCCCAGCATGACGTTGGCCGGCTTGAGGTCGTTGTGGACGACACCGCGGCTGTGTGCGAACGCGACGGCGTTGCACACCTGCTTGAGGATGTCCAGGTGGTACACCAGGTCAGTGGCCGGCTCGTTGCCCAGGGCATCCTGCCAGGAGCGGCCTTCGACGAGCTTCATCGCCAGGAACAACTCGCCGTCCGGCGTCGTGCCCAGGTCGTGCACCGGGACGATGTTGGGGTGCTCGAGCCGGCCATTGATCAGCGCTTCGGAGAGGAAGAGCGACGCGGCCCCCGGTCTCTGCCTCTGGGGCGGCAGCAAGCGCTTGAGGGCGACCAGGCGATCGAGGCTGCGCTGGCGCGCGCTCAGGACTTCCCCCATGCCGCCCTTGCCAATCAGCTCTACGGCCTCGAAGCCGCTCAGGCCTGTGCGGTCACCCGGTTGGCCATGCCCGGCGCCGAAGCCCGGCGGACGAAGCGTCTGCGAGGCCGCACGCAGAGACAAGTCCGGCTCCGGGCCGATGGAATCCTGGAGGTACTTGAGGATGGTGTCGCTGTCCATTTCCAACTCGTCTGCCGCGCCCAGGGTCCATGGTACCGGCGATCAAGGAACTGTCGAGCACAGTGAGCCAGACCGCGCAGCTGTCCGTCACGCGCTTGTGCGGGCCTTGCAACCCGAGGGTCCAAGCTCACATCACGCTCTGTACCCGACCCCGAACACAGTCGACGCCCGCAGGCGACCTCGGGCCTCGGTCTTCCGACCACGGGTCTCGAAGCTCGGATCTCGCTGCTCGGCCATCGCGGGGGAGTCGGATTCGGGATAAGGGATCACCGTCTTCGGCCTGGCGGTGGACGTGCGCGCCAGTCCTCCGGCTCGAGCTGCTGTCGCAGGCTCTTGAGCGCTCGCAGCCGGAGCATTCGCGGGGCCCCCGAGCAGCACCCCGGCCGCGGACAGGCCGACGTCCTCGGCGCGCTTGAGTGAGTCCTTCAGAGCGAGGAAGGGGGGCAGGCGGTAGACTCTCGGGGAGCTTTGCATCGCAAACCCGCAAGAAAAGAGGGCCGGTGGTGGCTGTTCACGGTCTCCACATGGTTAGGGATAGCGCTGCGTCCTGCGGGGAACCAGCCGCCCAGTTGTGCCACCAGTCCCGTCGCGCATTGGATCGACTGCCATTGCTGCTGGGCCTCGGAGAGGGCGCTGCGCTGCTTGTCGGGCACGTCGCAGACGATCCATTTCAAGAACATCACGGCTCCTCTCGCGGCAGACAATTCTCCGGGCTGCCACGGAGTGCATCATCACAGACTCTCGGGAGCCTCTGCATGAACCTGTCCGTCGCCAGCTACAACGTCCTCGCCAACGCCTGCATCAAGCCCGACCCCCACCGCGGCGTCGATCCCCAGTGGCTAGAGTCCGAGGGGCGGCGGGCGGCCCTGCTGGCGAAGATCACGGCGCGGGACGATGCGCTGCTCTGCTTGCAAGAGGTCGAGCCAGCGCTGTTCGCCTGTCTGGAAGAGAGCTGCTCCCTCGCGGTTACCGGGGCTTCCACGCGCCCAAGGAGCAGGGCAAGCCGGACGGCTGCGCGATCTTCGTGGCTCCTCTGCTCGAGCTTCTGACAACCTCGCACCTGGTGCTCGGACGGGGCCTGCAGGTCGGGCTCGCCGTCGTCGTGCGGGCGCAGGGTGCCACGCTGGGGGTGGCGACCAGCCACAAGCGCTACAGCTCGCCGTCTGCGCCGCACGTCACCGAGACGCAGGCAGAGACCCTGCTGGCCGCGCTCGCTGCTGTCCGGCCCGCCCCTGAAGCCTGGAGTGTCTCGAAGAGCAGGCCCTGCACACGAGCGAGGACGCGCATGGCGGCTACGGGACGTGGCAGGCCCCCCGTCAGGAGGGAGAGATAGGGACTTCCACCCACTGAAGTGTACCCTGCGTCAGTAGAAGATTCTGAGAGTCTCGAGCCTGCTCGTGATTCTGGGCACCCGCGCGACAAGACTCTCGGCCAGGCCGATCTGCTCGAGCTCGAGGCGGGCGCTTTCCGGCGCCGCTCGTCGCCCCGCTCAGCGTTCGCTGAAAGCGACGTCCCAGCCAAGAGCCTGCGCCGTGATCTGCACGCCGCGCTCCGCGCCGATGGACGACAGGGCCGCCGCGAGCCTGTCGGGATCCTGATGCTGCAGGAAGTCCGCGAAGGCCTGATCCCGCGCTTTCTTCTGCGCGCCCTCCAGGGCCTCGGCGAGCTGTTCCCACTCGGCCTCGGAGGGCGGACGCACCGCGCCGGCCCGCGCCTCCTCGCCCGCTGCGGAGAGGTACCGGGCGAGCTCCTGCTCAGCACCGGGCAGACCACGCGCAGTGCACAGGCGGGCCAGAGTCCCAACAAAGGCCTGCCTGTCGGGGGCCCTGACGGCAGCCTCGGTCACCTGGCGTGCAAACGCCTTGTCGTCGCGCATCAGCTCCATCCACTTGGGTACATGCATCGGGAAATCTCCTCAATCTTCGAAGTCTTCGCTGACGACCTCGACCAGCTTGCCCGCCTCCATGCGGACTGGCTGATAGTGGCTCGCCCGCCAGATGGTCGTCCACTCCGACGAGCCCGGTTCCTGGACCTTCACGACGGGGAACAACTCCTGAACCTTTTCGACGATGTCGCCTACGTAGTGGTCGTTCGACAAGTTGCTGATCTGGACCCGCCCCCCCGACACGGTCTTGTCCCAGTAACTCTGACCCTTGTCGTCCTTGAGCAGCTCGCCGCTTCCGCGAGCCTCCCGTGCCGCGTTGAGGTCGTTGCAATCCCACAGCTCGACTTTGATGGCCGTGCCATCCGTCTCGGGAATTCCGGTCAACCCAAGCACGACGCGGCGTCCGTCCTTCGTCTTCTCGTTCTTGAACTGACTCTGAACCTTCGCCTTCCAATGGCCCTTCCGGTCGACCTCCGTTTCGAGCTTCTTGCGCGCTGCGGCGAGGTGGAGCAGACAGCCCTGCTGGTCTCCGAAGAGCTCCTCGAGCTTCGTCCGGGCCTCCTCCAGTGGCTGGCGCGCCGCCTGTGCGAGCTTCTCCGCCTCGCCCGCTACGCCGGCCAGGACCTTTTCGACCTTCTCCTCAACGTCACCCAAGGCCTCGACCAACGGCTCGATCAGGGCGACCGCCGCGCTCAGGTCGGCGGAGACGGTGCCGAGGAAGCCGAGGAGCTTCTTCATCCCCGCGGCGAGGGCCTGGGAGACTTTCTTGTACAGCCATCCGACGAAGGGGATCATACCGACGAACCACTCGAGCTTAGAGATCACGACCTCTACGCCATCGCCGACGAGATCGATCAGTTCCTCGATGAAGTCGGGGATCAGGTCTGAGAGCGTCTTCGCTTGGGTCTTGATCGAGCCGAGGGCCTCCTCGGCGCTCTTGATGTGGCCCAGGATCGTGCTCGTGTGGGCACTCGCGCGTCGGGCTGGACCGGTGATCGCTGCCGCGCTTCGGGCCACAGAGCGTACGCCGGCGCTCAGGGTCGGCAACGATGCGCTGCCCGCCCGCAGCTGAAACAGCGCCTCGACCACCGGGCGCCGCCGGGACAGGCAGTTAAGAGCCTTGACATCACCAGCCACGAGCAGCGTCCCTCGCTCGATCTTGTTGACTTTCGTTTCGAGATTCTCGACGAGCTCGATCGCCGCCTTCAGTTTCTTCTCTGCACGTTTCAGCTTCGGATCGACGGCCCGGGCGCGCTTCCGCAGAGGCTCCAGCTTGTCGCGGATCTTGTCTGCAGCCTTGAGGATCTTCGCCAGGATCCGCAGCATCTTCCCGGTCACCGCCGCGAGCGACCCGCCGGAGAGCACCGCCAGGGCGACGCCGATGACGACCAGCGGGCGTCGTAGAGCGGCGAGCGCGGCGCAGATCCTCGTCGCTCTGGCGAGGATGCCGTTCGGCATCGTCACGTTGCGCAGGTTCTTGAGGATCGAGCGGACGTCCCGGGCGACGGCTTCGAGGGCGTTCAGGGCATCACGCACCCACAGAGCATTGTTGCCGATGTCATGCAGTAGCGGCAGGGCCGGGCCCAGATGCACCAGGGCCGGCGCCGGGGATGTGTACAACGCCGTGCTGCCTTGAAAGACCTTCAGCTGCAGCTCAGCGCGCAGGCCCTCGGCCTTGTCCGCGGGGAAGACGGCCGTCCCCCGCAGGGCCTTGCCGAACATGAGGTCGATGCCGACGAGGTCCTGGCGGTCGGCCTGGCTTACCGGTTCGGCCGTGAAGCCCAGGCCGTTCTTCACCCCCTTGAACTCCCCGAGTACCTGGTTCTTGGTCCCCTCCCCGTATGGTGTGTCGAGCTCGATGAGCTGGATGCGCAGGTCGGAGAGCTTGTCCTCGATGCCGTGCAGCTGCAGCTCCAGCGGGCGCAGCCAGTAGTCCCGCGGCTTCGATTCCCCGGCGGTTCCGGATGGGCCGGGCGTCAGGACGTTCGGTTTCAGGATGGCGTGGATCTTGGTCATCGCTAGCTCCTTGGGCTGTTTGGTCTCAGGTGGCGAGGAGGCGTCCGTCTCCCTGGACTCGGGCCCAGGGGACGGCTTGCAAGTAGGGTTCGTCGGCTCCGGAGGCCAGGGCAGGCACGGAGATGGCGCCGCCCCCGAGGCGGATCGTGTACTCCGCCAGGGGCACCGGGTGGTGCGAGAGCACCCCGCGGGCGTCGGTGCGCGCCACAAAGCTCAAGCCGCCGCCGAGCACTGTGCACTGGCGGTTCGCGATCGGACGCCGCCCGCTCCTATCGAGGAGCTGGACGAACAGCCTGGCGACACCGACTTCCGGCACCGCGAGGTCGACCAGCTCGTCGGGGTCGGCCAGCCAGGGCACCCCAAGCTCGACACGGCGGCCGGCGACGTGGGGCAGCGATAGCGTGTAGTCGGCGAGGGGAAGCGACACGTGGCGCAGGCAGCCGTCAGCGTCGGTCTCTCCCGCGAGGGAGGCCCGAAGGCTACTCTGGAGCTCGTACGGAAGATTCCGCAGCGGCACGCTGCCGAACGCATCGAACAGCCGCAGCGCAACGTGGATCCGGGCGCGCCGGATCGTGATGGTGGTTCTACGGCCGCTGTGGACCCGGATGCCCGTGTGCAGATGCCTCTCTTCGACCTGTACGTCATCGTGTCGCATGTCTCCCCCCCGCTGAGCAAAGTGCGCCGTCCATGGCGATCGTTGGAAGGGAAGCAACCCGCGGGCCAAACGACGCAAGCGCCTATCCAGCCGGATTCGCGGCTCAACCAAGGGCGTGGGCGTCGTGGCTTGCCGGCACCTGTCGGTCTGACCCGACAGGTGCTACCATGACCGCGACACGAGAGCTCCCGACGCAGGCTCGAAGAGCTGCGACAGATCTTCCCTTGGGGATAGGGAAATCCAGCGTCCGACCTCGCAACATCAAGGTTCCGGGATCCTGCGCAGCCAAATCAAGTGACGCTCCACGCGAGTCGCCAGCGTGGTGTGACGCGCCGACAGAGCTTCGCCAACGTGGGTTCCACTCAGGCAATACACCCCCTGCCCTCGAAGGAGTGAGCAGGAGACAGGCAGTCTTGTGGTCGACTCGACGCGCTGCTGCGATCCTACCGGATCAGCAGTCCTTGGAGTGCCCCCACCTCCGTGCCCTCGTCCCTCGGGGCCCGTCGACCGCTGCGCTGTGTTCCTCGGGGTCCACTCCTGCGGCCGTTCGCCGTTCCTCGCTCGAAACGACTCACTGATGTCTGGACGTCGATGGCAGGTTCTTCCCACGCGGGCGGATCGACGCATGGGGCATAGTCTGGGAAGGGATCCTGGTCGAGAGCCGCTTCCGTTTCCCCCGAAGGCAGCGGAGGTGGGCCCCTGGCTGGGAGCGTTCTGGGCAGGTCTGTACAGAGGCCGAGGTGTGTCAGGATCTTCGGTACGACGGGATCATGCTGGAGGATCAAGATCAGGCGGAAGTTGCCGCCACAGGAACATGTCAGAACGTCGATCTCGTAGACTCCCAGAGCCCAGCGCCGTCGGCCGACGTTCTTGAGGTGCGCGGGCTCGGCTGCACAAGGCTGGCACGCAGGCGCCGGAAGGCAGGATCGGTACCGTGGCTGCAGTGCGGCGTAGTAGCGAACCTGGTGACGTCGGCGATGGGGGATGTGGTCGCTGAGGGTCGCGATGAATTCTACGGCGTCGAACACCTGGAAGTTGCGCTTGAGCAAGCCGTGGCGCTTTTTCGAGCGGTAGAGGACCTTGCCGCCTTTGGGCTGGTAGATGATCCCCGCGGCGTGGAAGGGATGGCGGAAGAGGTAGCACAGGACCTTGCGCAGACGGCTCCGCCGCACTCGCGGAACGCGAACCGAGGCGTCGACGTTGAAGCCGCTATGAGACCAGCGGAGCATGCTCCGCCGCGGCAAGCAACGACTTGATCTCGACCGTGGCCTCGTCGCAGGTCCACTCGTTGGTCCTGTTGTCCAGCCTCTGCAGCCACACCGGCGATAGTCCGATGCGGTGCGCCTTCAAGAAGCGGATGAGCGTGGACTTCCGCGCCCGCACGAAATGCGCAGGAGTTGGAAACCGTATGACGAAGTCCCAAGCGCTCTGGCAGGCCCAGCTCCTAAAGAACTTCAGAGCCTGGGGGTAGTACTCCTTGAGGCTCGCTTTCAGGCGCAGAATCGCAGCGGTGCGTTGGTGGACGAGCTTCATCTTGTCCTTGCACAGCATCCCCAACTTCCGCAACCCAGGGGGAGAGGAGCTCTGAGGGAAGGCTCCACCCCCTGCCATGGAAAACCCACACTCCTGGTATAAGACGGGGGCATTGCGTGAGCTCTGCATGTCAGTTGTTGATGTATATACACAATCTGGCGCGGTTGCTTTTCTTGGGCCGCGCAGAGGCGTGCGGAAGACTCCAGCGAGGCGAAAATCGGGAGGATCTGGCCAGACAAGATCGGGTGGGTGAGGTTGTGCATGTCGATGCAGTGGCACGACGGAACGGAATCCGGTCCCGATCCCGCCTCCGTGGCCCATTTCGAGCCCGACCCCGACCCCGTTCCCGGCCCCGAAGGACCGGAATCCGTGGGGACCGAAGACCGTGAAGACCGAGGGCCGAGGTTGATGGTCGATCGCTATGAGACTGTGAACATCGATGCTGGGGGCATCGAACGCCACCTGCGGGCTATGGTCGGCATCGAGCCACTTGAACGACTGCCCCCGTACTGTCGACGGCGTGCGGCCTGGGCGAGTTGGGATGGCATGCCGTCATGGGTTTCGGGGCGCACCCCGATCTCGTCGGCCCGGCAGCCATCGGCCGCCGGCCATTGCGCACGGCTCACACCTTCGAGCATGAGTGCCCAGTGCAGTCGCTGTGGGGCTTGGGGCTTCCGAGCCTGCCGCAGTCTTCTTGGCCGCAACTCCAAACCGGTTCGCGCCCTGAAATCATACCTGAGTGGCGCGAGTACTCGCCCCCGGGTTGAGCTTGGCGAGCCTCGCCACTGGCGGAGGGGGCCGGGTCGGGTCTGAGCCAGGCTGCTCTGCGAATGCTACTTGGGGGTAATGTTCAGCATCCCCTCTCAGCCGACATCGAGGTATCCGAGGTGTTGAGCCTCGAGGTCGCCTGCGTGAGGTCTGACCAGACGCCGCGGGCCTCGGTTCTCGGTCCTCGGGCTTCCTTGTTCGGCACACGCAGTCGGCTATCGGACATCGCGAGACGGGGTCGCGGTCGGGGTCGCAGTCGCAGTCGCAGTCGCGGTCGGATCCGGCCACGCAACCGGATCCAACTTCGTCTTCGCCCCACGCGCGCTTGGCCGCCGCAGTGACAGCGGCAGCCATCACGAGCTGGCCTTCGGCCGACTCTCGGCCACCCCTTGCGGAATCGAACACCCCTGAATTCGGCTCCGCAATACTGTCTTGCCGCTCGCCCTCCGCCCTGGCACCCTGCTTGCTCTCGCAAACCTCATGACCTCTAATTTGACCGGGGGTTCCCACCCCGCATCGATGCAACCGGCGGGCCAGAGCTCCGGGTCGCCTCCGGCGACGCCAAGAGGCTGCACTGCTCATGCTCGGCTCTATCTGGCTGGCGATGGACAGCGGCACTCCGACCCGGGACATCGATGTGACTCGCTACGACTTGCTGGACCACCACGGCGATCCGTGGTTCCCCAGTGTGGCCCCGACCGGGCTGCCGAGTGGGTATCGCACTCTCAAGGATCGCTGGGGCTGGTACACGGTCCTGCAGTTCTGGACCGTGAGGCGGGCCCTGGCAGTGAGTAGACTGAAGAAAAACACGCTCAACGGCGGGGACCATAGCAAAAGGCATCGGAGGGCGCGAGGGTCAGGACGGACGTCACTCGCTCAGCGGGCAGGCTCCAGGGAGATGGCGCAGGACCCATTGGAATAGATGACGCGGACATTCAGCCTCTGACCGCCGTTTTCGAAGCTGCCCTCGACGAGCACGAGACCCGGAATGTCGGGCCCGGGCTCCAGCGCTCCGTTGCGCCGCTCGATGGCGCCGCGCGCGGCGACGGCAACGGCGCCCGGCTCTGTCTCCGAAGAGACTTCGCCGGAGAAGGCCATCGTCCCTCCCATCACCAGGCTCTTCGGCGCCCCGAAGGGCACGCCCAGCTCCTCCTCCAGCTCCTTGACGAAATCGGAGAGGATGGTCTCCAGATCAACGGGCTCTCCTGGCGCGGACGTCTCCTCCGGCGCAGCTCCCGCGCCGTGACGGTCCTGGCGCGCGGCCGCCTCGCCGAGCGGATCGTGTCCGGCACGGATCGCCTCGAAGTCGCTCACGCCGTCGCCGTCCGTGTCCCGAGCGTCCGGCGAGGTCCCGATGGCCTGCTCGATCTCGTCCGGCAGGAAATCTCCATCCCGATCGGGCGTCGTGCTCGCCCGGAAGACCGGCATGAGGAGCCGAGTCGGCCGATCGGCGGGGGAGCTGGCACCGAAATCGTGCGCTACGAGCCCACTCTTTGGGTCGAAGTAGATGAGGTGATAGGCCTCCTCGGCCGGGATGTGGAGGACGAATCTGCCCTTCTCGTCCGTCACCGCACGGAGGGGCGTCGCGTCCTCCAGGAGCGGCAGCTCCAAGACGACGTAGTCATGCCCCCAGTGGTGCCCGCCGCCGCCCGAAGTCAGCCCCGTGCCCACGATCGGATGGGCCGCGAGCTCGCCCCGCTCGTCGTTCGAGCGGATGCGGAGCATCCCAGGGATGAGACCCGTCTCGTCGGAGTCGCCGGCGCCCGGCCGGAACTCGAGCCCGATAGAGACGACTTCGCCGGGGGCGAGGCGGAGCGGGAGCGCCGGACCGATCACGGAGAATGCGCCCTCCACCTCGGAGGCCGCCGCAATGGATGCCACCTCGAGCAGCTCTCCGCCGACGTTCTCCAGCGTGGCGAAGCGCTCGATCGTCCGGACCGTCTCGAGCTCGGCCCCGCCGGCGTTGTTGTTGGGGACGGTCAGCCGGAGCGCCGGCCCCGAAGTCGTGACCGAGCCGGTGAGCGAAACGACACGCACGCCGGAGGGGAGGTTCGTCTCCAAGATCAGCTGCGCCTCGAACGGGCCACGCAGGGTCTCCGGATGGACGGTCAGGGCAAACTTCGCCGATGCACCTGGCTTGACCTCGTCTCCGGCGCTCACGCCTCCGGCCTGGACGACGCCTTCCGCTCCCTCGACGCGGACGCTCTCGATGACGAGCGCCACCGTCCCCGGGTTGACGACGAGGACGCCCAACGTCTGCGGCGGGACCCCGGCATCGACTGTCCCGAGGTCCAGGCGCTCCAGGATCGGGGCGCCGTCCGGCCCCAGCATCACCATTCCGGGCCCCTCCTCCTGGACGGGCGCCTCCCGGAAGAAGAGCTCCCGGTATTCATCAGGATCGGAGGTGTCGTAGTGCTGTGACCCGTAGTACGCCGCCAGGGAGGCGTTTCGGTAGCGGAAGAGGAACGCTTTCTCGGCGTCAGCGACCGTCCAGTCGAGTTTCAGGGCGAGCCACAGCTGCTCCTGGGAGATGCCCGGCAGGAAGCGGAGCTCTCCTTTGAAGTCGTTGACGCCGCCGTACATCAGGTCATTCGTCGAGGTCCCGGAGGGGACGCCCGGGATTCCCTCTGTTATCTGAATGACGTCCCCCTCGCCGAACTGGGCGAGCTTCGGGATCCGCTGCGGGACGGGGCTCCCGCCGCCCTGTTGGAGGGTCGTGACGGCAACCGTCGCCGTTCCGGTCGCCTGGATGGTCGGGACGTCGGAGGCGAAGAACTCGCCGCCGAAGTCTACGTATAGGGGACCGGTCCCGGCGGGCCAGCGGCGGACGGTGACGGGGTTGCGATCCTTCGCCGCAATGCTCGTGTCCAGCTTGTTGTCGGAGGTCACGGCCCGGGGGGCGCCGCCCGCGCCGATCGTCGCAAGGGTCAACAGCGCCTCCTCGACCTGGACATCCGTGGCGTCGAACGGCAGCGCCGAGGCGATCGGGGTTCCGTCCACGAAGCTGAGCGTGAACGTCTGCCCGGCCGTCCCGCTGACCACGATCTTCTGGCGCTCGTTGCTCGTCAAGTTGACGGACTGTGCGGGATGGGGGAGGCTGAAGGAGTGCCCCATCTCGTGGGCAGCCGTCTTCACCAACCCCTGTACCAAGAAGTCCGCCCCCTGTGCTGCGTTCAGCGGGCCGTCGGCGTTCGGATAGCGGGTGAGCTGGTAAGGCGCCCCCCCGCGGGACTGCTCCATGATGTTGTCGACGTAGACGTAGACTTCCTCGGAGCGCCGCGGGTTGAACGCCCTCGCCATGCGGAAGTAGAGCTCCCCGCGGGTGTACTCCTCCCAGTCCATGACGATCTGATGGAGCTCCCCCTGGTTGTCGGGCCCGCCCGGGTTGACGCCCAGCATGGTGACCGTGGAGCGCGTCCCCCAGCGGAAGTGGACGACCTCCCCACTAGCCGAGTCGACGAGCTCCAGGCCGCGCTTCGCCTTCACATCCTCGTACCGCTTCAGGAAGAGCGCCTCTATCCGGTCTGCCAGGGCAGACCGCTTCCCGGCAGAGTCCATCAGTGCCGCCTCCTCCGCGGTGATGAGGCGCGGCGACACCGGCCCCCCCTCCGTGGCCAGGCCCCCCGCGCCGTGAATGCCCGCCAGATCCGACATCAAGGAGATGAGCTCGCTACGGTTGAAGAAGACCCGGTGCTTTGGCTCGCCCCAGCACCTCACCTCGAAGCTCTTGATGGCCCCCTTCCGCCCCTCGGGCACGATCTCGAGGTCATCCAGGTGCTCACCCTCGCGGATGGGATCGAAGACCAGGTTGCGGATGTCGCCGTCCTCCTCGACGGTCCAGGGGCCGCCGCCCGAGAACTTCAGCGTGCAGCGGGCCGACTCGTGGACGGCCATCATCACGGGGCGCTTGCGCTTGACCTCCCCTTCGCCGTCGACGAGCGTGTTGTTGAGCTTGAGCCGCCCATCGGCGTGATCATCGTCTGCAGCATCGACGTAGCGGTAGACGTAGAAGTCCTTCTCATAGAGGTCCGGGCCGTTGTGCTGCCACGCCTTCAGGTAGACACGGACCCCGAAGAGCGCGTCCCCACGGAACGTGTGCATGGCGGGCGGGACGATGAGCTTGCGGACGGCGACCTCGAAGTACTTCTCCTGCTGCGGTAGGAGACTGAAGCGCTGCGTATGGAGGCCCGTCACGAAGCTCGTGGCGATGAGTCGGCCCGACTCTTTGTGTCCGACCCGGATCTCGACGACGAGGGGCGTGGCCTCGCTGTTCTCCCCCTCACAGGGGTCCTTGGACGGGTCCAGTGGGACGGCGTTGTTCTTGAAGTAGAGCTTGAAGCTCCCCGCATCGGAGTCGAAGACCTGGTCCGTGATCTCCCCCCAGTTGTGGCCATACAACGCGCCTGGTGTTCCCATTTGAATGTCCACGACGGGGGTCACCGGCTGCCGAGGCTCGGTGGTCTTGGAGCAGGGCGGCTCGGTCGCGATGGTCGACGCCGCGGCGGCATCCGCCAGCGCCGACCCGTTCGTATTCGGGTTCCCCTGCCCGGCGCAATAGGTCGGGAAGCCCAGGCTGATGGCGAGGACGAGTAGCAGATCGGCAGGCCTCATGGCAACTCCTCTCGAGATTCCTCGGGTGTTCATTGAGCATCCGCGATGAGACGGCGCACTGCAAACTTCGGCCCGACCGGCTCAGGGATTGGGAATGCACTCACCCCCCAACCGCCCTCAATGCTACGCCTTGAACTCTGTGGAAGCCGCTGATTCGTTTGCTCGACGACGACAGGCTCGAGCTGGACAAGGAACGATGCGTCACGTCGCGGTAGGAAGGAAAAACTGGGTTTCTGCGGCAGCGAGGAGGGTGGTCGCCGGGCCGCAGTGCTCTACTCGGTCGTGGTGACCTGCAAACGGGCTGGGATCGGCATCTACAGCTACCTGCAGGACTACTTCGCGCGGTTCCGCAGCCACCCTCCCCAGGCATTCGAGGCGTTGACACCCTTGCGGTGGGCAGCGGCACGAGCATCACCAACAGCCGCCGGAAACTGAAACGGCCCCACTCATTCGACAAGCACTGACCTGGCCCGCGTTGCGGAACCGAGGCACGGTGCGCGCCGCGCGCAGCTACCGCCGCTGTGTGTCAGTTTTTGAAGCAATGATTCTGGCCGCATTCAACCGAAGAAGCTCTATCGAGCAACACAGTTGACACGACAAAACGATCCCTGGGGTTGCGGATCTCTAGCTCTACAGACGGTTTCCTCGGCTCTGCACACATCCGCGGACCCCAGCCCCCCCAATGGATATTCCCCGGCCGGCCAACCCTGTCGCCCCCGACACCAAGCAGGCATGGTGCATGACTGGTGACCCGATCGATCGCAGACATGGCCTGGAGCGCACCGTCATCAACCGGCCAGCAGGCTGCTGGCCGCCAGCTCAATGGCGTAGTCCCCCACCCCGAACCGGACCGGTCCCAGCCCCGCGGCCAGCCAGATCGTGTGCGGCCCGTTGTAGCTCGCGCCGTCGATGCGCAGCGTCTCGAAGCTGCCTGCTGGGACGGTGATGCGCTCTGCGTGCGCCTCGCAGGACTGCTCCCAGACCCCCCAGCCACAGCTGAAGCGGACCTCGTTCGACGTCCAGCGTGCACCTGTGGACAGGTTTTCTGGAATCTTCCAGGCGGCCATGAACATCGGCATGCTGGGCTCGTTGACATACACCTCGAGCCCATCGACGCCCGCCGCCACCACCATCTCGGGCAGCCGTCCCCCTGGGTTGACGGTCAGTACGGCCGCTCCGCCGGCCTGCTTCTCGCTGACACCATTGGGGCCTTCTGGATCGGCGAAATGCAAGAGACGCTCGGGATCGCACTCACAGACGGTGACAACGGTCGGCGTCGCCGGCTGACCGTCGTGCCGCGGAAAGTCATCCCGGTAGGTCCAGGTCGCTCCGAGCGGCGTGGGAAAGAAACCATGTGCGGGCATCGCCGGTCCATCCATTCCAGTACCACGTCAGTGTACGGCAACCCGCGCGCTCACGCACAGACCGCGCAACCGGTGTCGCGCTTGTTCCATGTTTGCTACAGTGCGGGCAGCGACAACCTGGAGGCCGTCATGCGCAAACCGACCTGGGCAGCTCTCGCCTGCCTGCTGATTCCTGGGCTCTGTCAGGCCGACCCCTGCGGGATGGTGCCCCCGATCTACACCGGCGACGGCCCGCCCATCACACGCATCGGCCTACAGCGCACCTATGTGTTCTTCAAGGACGGTGTCGAGAGCATCGCGATCCGGCCAGGATTCTCCGGCAGCGTGGAGTCCTTCGGTATGCTGATCCCCTTCCCCAGCCCGCCGGCGTTGCGCAAGGTCTCCGACGACATCTTCCCCCATATCGCGGCCAGTATCGACGTACCTCCTGTAGAGATCGAGCTGGGCGGGGGATTCGGCGGAGGGGGATTCCTGTCTTTCGGCGACGACGACTCCGACGAGGACAAGCTGATCGAGATCATCGACCAGGTGGAGGTGCTACGCGAAGAGGCGGTCGGCATGTACGAGGTGGCGGTGCTCGCGGCGGGAAGCTCTGCAGCGTTGCAACGTTGGATGGAAGATCATGGCTTCCTCTATCCCGAAGGCATGGACGGCGTCTGCGAGGAGTACATCGCTGCCGGCTGGTGCTTTGTCGCCGTCAAGGCGCGGGTGGGCAGCAAGGCCGACGTCGAGCCGCGGCCAGGCATGCGGGATGCAGACACGGGCTTGGAAGATGGCGAGACCTTCGACGGTTTCGTGCAAGCGATGGGATTCCGCTTCCATACGGACGAGTTGGTCATCCCCATGCGCCTGTCGGCCTTCAACGAAGGGCGCATGCACAACGTCGTCTACTTGCTGAGCGATACCCCCCAGAAGCTGCGCGGCATCGACGCCGAGCTGGTCACGCGGCAGCTTCCGGGCAGCGAGCTGTTTGCCAACTTGACGGGGCCGCGTCCCGTGCGGCTGCTCTACGGCGCGCTGGACGATATGACCGTCGGTCAGCTGCGCGGTCTGGATGCGCAGCGCGATCCCGAGCCGGTCAACGGCCTGGCGCGCGACCTGTTCGGCGACGACCTCGCCAGCGTGCTCGATGGGCGCTTGAGCCTCGCGCACGAAGAGGATGAAAAGAGCCTGCTCAACGTGGCTGAACGGCTGGGACTGCGCGGACCAGCGATCGACGCGCTGCACCGAGCCGCCGCGAAGGTGACCAGGGCGGAAGTGGCCGCCCGCTCGCTGGCCCAGCTGCACGGCTTGACTTTGACCGTGATCGATGGGGATTTCCCCCGCGAGCTGCTGGCGAAGACCAACCTGAGCGCGGAGTCGTTTGTGATGCCCGCCGAGCTCAACAACCCGAGCTACTATGATGCGCGCGTCTTCGGCCCGGGTGAGGAGCCGCGGGGAGCTCTGCTGAGCCGCGAGCAGCTCAAGGCGCTGCGGGCAGATCTGCTGCCTCTGCTGGACGGTCATTGATGCGTCGCTCGATGGTCCTGTGGGCCTGCCTCGCTGTCACGCTCAGCGGGCAAGAAGCTGGCTCCCTGAATGCGCGTTACGCTGAGGTGCAACGGCTGCAGGAACTCGATGGTGTCGACACCGAGTCGCTGTTGATCCCCTTCCTGAGTGACCCGGCGTTCACGATCCGAAGTGCCGCCACCCGGGCTCTTGAGCGCCGACCCCGCCTGGCACCCGCCAGTGTACAAGCCCTGCGGCGGCTCCTGGCTGACGAGTGCTGGGAAGTCCGGCTCGCGGCTGTGCGTGCTCTCTCCACCCGGGCTGCCGACGACCAGCAGGTTGCAGACGCCCTGATACAAACAACCCTCAGCGACCTCTGCGAGGAGGTGCGGCTGTGGGCTCTCCACGAGCTGTGGGAAGAGACCGTCATCGAGGAGTCGTGGAACGAGACACAGTTCCTCACGCTTCTGGCTGACCCCTCGGCCGAAGTACGTGAGCAGGCCGTGACCACCCTGTGCTACTGGGAAAACCCGTCCACGCAGCTGACCCGTGCCTTCGTAGCTCTGCTCGGAAATCAGGACCCCGTCCTCGCTGAGTTGGCCGCCTCGGCGCTGACCGATTCCGATTTCAGTTTGCAAGGCTGGCGCATGCTTGCACGCGAGCTGGTGCGTTACGTTTCCCGACAAACCGATCCGCAGCAGCGCTGGCTGGCGACTCTGGCGCTGCGCGCACAGCATCCCCGGCTGCGGCTGGTGGTGGACCTGCTGCTCGAGATGCGTGGCCACCCTGATCCAGATGTGCGTCTCGAGGTGGGATACTTGTTGGGGGAGCTGGGGGAGACGGTTCCCCGTGCGCTGGAGGGTTGGGAGCTGCTGGACACGGACCCCGAGGCCAGCCTCGCCCGGCTTGAAGACCTCTGGGTGCCCTTCGACCTGCTGCAAGAGCGCTTCGTAGCCTTCCTGCGCGCTCCGGACCCGACAATCCGCCAGCTGGGCAGCGAATCTCTCGACTTGTTGCACGGGCCTGAGCTGATGCAAGCTGCAGCGTTGTTGCTGGCGGACCCGGATCCACAGATCCGCTGGGCAACACTGGACCAGCTCGGCGAGCTTGGCGTCGGACCTGAGCTCGACCAGCTTCTGACGCGCTGCCTGGCCGACGCAGACCTCGGAGTTGCCGAGCGGGCAGCCGAGCTGCTGAAGAAACGTGGGCTGCCTGGGCCTGCGCCGCAGCTGCTCGAGGAGCGCCGGGCCCAGGAACCTGACTCGGGCCTGCGGAGCGCAAGCTTCGCCCGCCGGCTGGCCACCGTCGAGGAGCTGCCCAGCGACGCACTCGACCCGCTGTTGGCGGCGGCCGCCGATCCGGCCTGGGAGATTCGACGCGAGGCGGCCTTCGGTCTGGCCTTTGCAGGTGAAGGCGCATTCCAGGACGTGCAAGACGCGTTGGCGGAGTTGGTTCTAGACCCCAGCTTCGAGACGCGCCTGACGGCACTGGACGCGCTGGCTGAGCTCGGATCCGAGGCGCGCCCGCTGTTTTTCCTCATCGACAGGGTTGCCCGCAAGGATTGTAGCGCATCGGTACGGTTGGGCGCGATGCAGGCGGCTATCCAGGTTGACGCCTGGGCAGGTCTACCGGTGCTGTGCCGCGGATTGCACGATGCCGCGGCCCGTGTGCGTGAGGAAACCCGGGAGTTGTTGGACACGCAGCTGTTGAAGCTGGCGTCCCGGTTGCCATCCGATGGTGACGTACCGGCAGAGCTGATGCAGGCGATCCAGACCCATCTCGCTGAGCTCGGCAACGAAGACAAGCTCGACTTCCTGGCGAGACTGTGCGACGAAGGTGGCCCCGCGGCGGACCTGGTGTGTGCAGAGTTTCTGCGGGCCCCTGACCCTGCCCTGCGCAGAGGTATGGTGGAGATTGCACGCTGGCGAGAAGACCGTCCAGCGATGTCTCGCGAGCTTGCCGCACGCTTGGAAGAAGAGACCGATCCCGAGCTCGTCGGCATGCTGGCGCGCGTCCTGGCTGACGCTGAATACTCGTGTGTGGCGCAGCTCGAGCAACGGCTGGCAGACCCCGACCCGAGCGTGCGGGCTGCGCTGCTGGACCTGTATGAGCGCCTGGCACCCGTCGGACGCCCGCTGCACGAGCGCTTCTTGAACGACCCAGACCCCGCGGTACGGGAGTGGGCGCGGCAGACCTTGGATTGACGACCGCCTACTCCCGCACGAACACAGGCTCTCCGCCGATCACGGTCATGGTGCATTCGATCTCGAGCAGCTCGGCGGCAGGGCAGCTCAGGATGTCGCCAGAGAAGACCGCGAAGTCGGCCAATTTCCCAACCTCCAAGCTCCCCTTCGAGCTCTCCTCAAAGGCCGCATAGGCGGCATCGATGGTGAACACCCGCAAGGCCTCTTCGCGGGTCAGACGCTCCTCGGGGCGCCAACCTCCGCCGGGCTCTCCATCACGGGACTGCCGGGTGACGGCCGCGTAGATGCCGAGCAGCGGGTTCTCACTCTCAACTGGAAAGTCCGAGCCGCCCGCGATCCGGCTACCGCTGCGCAGAAAACGCGCCCACGCATAAGCACCGCGGATCCGCTCGGGCCCCACCCGCAGCTCGGCCCAACGCATGTCGCTGGTCGCGTGCGTCGGCTGCATCGACGGAATCACACCGAGCGCAGCGAAGCGGGGGATATCGGCGAGCGACACACACTGGGCATGCTCGACGCGGAAGCGGTGCTCGCGCCGCGGCTGCTCGTGCAGAGCCTGCGCATACGCATCGAGCACCTCACGGTTGCCGCGGTCACCGATGGCGTGGGTGGCGACCTGCCAGCCGTGGCGCAGGGCCAACTGACTGACCGCCAGGATGCGCTCAGGAGCCTGCACCGGCAGGCCCGTGTACGGCTCCCCCTGGTCGTCGAGCGGGCGATCACTGTACGGCTCGAGCAGCCAGGCACCACGCGAGCCCATCGCTCCATCGACCATGCATTTGACCGCCCGTAGGCTGAAACGCTCTCCACCGTAGCCGATCAACGGCGGGTTTTCGGGCAGATAGGCCGGAGCCGCCCGCGCGGACAGCATCGCATAGACCCGCAGCCGCAGCTGCCCGGCATCGGCCAGGCGCTTGTACAGCCTGACCTCGTCGACCGAGATGCCGGCGTCGTGCACTCCTGTCAGCCCGACAGCCAGGCACGCCTGTTGGCCGGCCAGCAGCGCCTGGCTGGGATCGGTCCCCCCACCGGGGATCTTCCGGCTGATCAGCGCCATCGCGTTGTCGACCAGCACGCCGCTGGGGTTTCCTGCTGCGTCCTTCAAGATCGCCCCCCCGACGGGATCGGGGGTGTCCCGGGTGATGCCCGCGAGCTGCATGGCGCGCGCATTGGCCAGGCCCGAATGGCCATCGACCCGCACCAACCAGACCGGGTGCTCGGGGGTCTGTTCGCTGAGCGGAGCGTGGTGGGGCAGCTCGCTCTGCCCCCAGTTGGCCTGGTCCCAGCGCCCCCCCAACAGCCATTCGCCGGCGGGCGTGCGGGCGGCCACCGCGGCCATATACGCCAGCAGCTCTTCGTAGCTGCGGGTATCGACCAGGTCGATGCGCCCCAGCTGCAGACTGCCCAGGCTGCCCAGATGGCCGTGGGCGTCGATCAACCCCGGCACGGCGCAGCGACCGAGCAGGTCGACCCGCCGCGTGTCAGGACCCGCCAGCGCGAGCATCTGTACGTCACTGCCGAGGGCAACGATGCGGCCATCGACCACGGCCAGGGCTTCAACCCGCGGGCGTTGCGGGTCGAGCGTGTGGATGTTGCCGTTGTGGTAGACGCAGTCGACCGCCCATGCCGAGGCCGTCCAACAAAGGACTAGCGCGAGTAGGCGTGCCATGGGATGCCTCCCGAAAAGTAGAAGTGTACCCGCCCGGGAAGATGGTCTCAATCCGCCCACCACAACGTTGTCCCAGGATGATCGAAGACCGTGTCCTCGGGGCTGCGCTTTCGCTTCTCGCACACGCGGTATACTACAGATAGATTCTCAACCTGCCCTCTCGCCCCGCGCGGAGGAAACCATGACGACAACGAACATGCGCATCAGCGCGAGAAACGTGCTCGCCGTCATCCTGACTGTTGCCAGCTGTGGTTGCGCCTCGCTGACCAACACCCAGGTCGACGAGCCCAAGATCTTCGGCGGCACGCAGATGAACCTGCAAGCCATGGACACCGGTCAGTATGGTCCACTGCCCTACCTCGATCTCCCCCTGAGCTTTGCTCTCGACACCGCTTTTCTGCCCCTGACCCTGGTCAACGTCGCGGTGCGCGAGCGGGTCGAGCGGCCTCCGGTACCGTACACGCCGCCTGCTGAAGAGCGCCCCCACGACGCCGAATAGAGCGGGCGCGTGTGACCAGGCTATGCCGCGCTGCAGCGGTCATGGTACCCTGGGCAGACGCGCCAGCATGCAGGTGGACACTCGCCATGGACATCCTCTTCATCAACGCCAACCAGGAGCGCATGCCTGACCCTGTCCCTCCCATCGGCGTCAGCTACATCGCCGCAGCGGCCCGGCTCGACGGGCATCACTGCCAACTCTTCGACCTGAACTTCCACAAGAGCTTCGAGGATGAGCTCAAGAAGTCTCTGCGCGAGAAGGCGCCGCAGCTGATCGGTCTGTCCATCCGCAATGTCGACAACGTAGCCTTCCCGAAGGTGATCTCCTACCTCAAGCACTACCAAGCGATCGTGGCCTGCTGCCGCGAAGTCTGCCCCGAGATTCCGATCGTGGTCGGCGGCTCGGCCTTCTCTCTGTTTCCGGACGAGTTCTTCAAGAAGCTGGACGTCGACTACGGCATCGTCGGCGAGGGTGAAGACTTGTTCCGCCAGCTGGCGAACAGTCTCGAAAAGGAGGGCCGCCCACCCCCCAATCTCAACCCGGGCCCCTGGGGACTGGCCGAGATCTTCTACTCCCTGGGCAGCCCGGTGGACTTCGACAGCCTGACCCCAGCCCGCGACCTGCTGGATGTCGCTGGCTATTTCCAGCAGGGCGGCAGCATCAACATCCAGACCAAGCGCGGCTGCTACTTCAAGTGCAGCTACTGCACCTACCCTCTGCTCGAGGGCACGCGCATCCGCAAGCGCTCTGCGGTCAGCGTCGTCGATGAGATGGAAAACTGCCTGCAGACCTACAACGTCGACTACTTCTTCTTCGTCGACAATGTCTTCAACCTGCCGAACGCGCACGCGATCGAGATCTGTGAAGAGATCATTCGGCGCGGATTGCAGGTGCGCTGGACGGCCTACGTCTCCCCGGCTATGGCCACCGAGGAGCTGTTTGCGACCTTCAAGGCCGCGGGCTGCAGCTCCGTTGACTTTGGCACCGACGCTGCCAGCGAGTTGGGTCTGAACGCGATGGACAAGTCGTTCACCGTCGAGGACATCCGCAACTGCTCCCGCTGGTGCCACGAGCAGGGCATCAAGTTCAACCACTCGCTGATCCTCGGTGTGCCGGGTGAGACCCGTGAGACCATCGAGCAGACCATCGAGATCATCAACGCCTGCCGGCCGACCGCGGTGATCGCGCTGATGGGAATCCGACTGTATCGAGGCACGCCGCTGACGCGCAGATTGGTCGCCGAGGGCTGGGTGTCGGAGGACCAGATCGGAGTGCAGCCGGTTTTCTACGTCGAGGAGTCGGTGCGTGACTACCTGGTGCAGCGGCTCGGCGCGCTCGCCGACACGCATCGCAACTGGATCGTGCCTGGTTTGAAGAAGAAGATGAACGAACGCTATTTCCGCCGTCTGCGCTCACGGGGCGTCAAGGGCCCGCTCTGGGAGGTCTTTGACAGCGCACCGAGCCCAGCAGGGGCCTGAGGGCCGATGGGCGAGCAGCCCCCTGCAGAGGCCCCGCGCGGACTGCGGGCCGAGCTGAGGAACATGCGGCGGCTGTGGGCGGAAGCTCCCACGCCCCACAGCGGCCGTGACCTGCTTGGGCTGCGCCGCAACCTGGCCAGACTCGCCTGGTTCGTCAGACGCGAACACAGCTCTCCGGGCCGGCTGGCGGCGGCGGTGCTGGTAGGGATCTTTGTCGGTTGCTCGCCGTTTTTCGGCCTGCACCTGGTGCTCTGTCTGCTGGTCGGGCTTCTGCTGCGGCTGAACAAACTGATCGTCTACGCTGCAGCCAACATCTCCCTGCCGATCTTCGCGCCTCTCCTGATCTTCGCCTGCCTGCAGGCGGGCTCTTTGCTGCTCACCGGGAGCTTCCGCGAGCTGAGCCTTGAGCGGCCGCCTGAGCCGGACGACTTCGTCTATTGGTTGTGCGGCTGGCCGCCCGTGGCGCTGGCTCTGGGAGTGCCGGCGGCCGGCTTGACCTGGCTGCTGGCGCGCTGGCGGCAGAGCCCGTCAGAGCCTGTGCAGCCTTGAAGCAGCGCCCTGGCCCGGCTACCCTGCCTGGGAGATTCGGAGGACTGGCTTGAGCCGCATCGTCTACAGCCCCCGCTACGACATCGGCTTCTTCGGCCTCGAACGGCTGCACCCCTTCGATGCCCGGAAATTCAGCCGTGCCTGGGAGAGCCTGCAGCAGAGTCTGGGAGCTGCCCTGGAGCCGCTGCACGTGCTGCCAGCGGGGCCGATCCCCAAGGCGAGGCTGGAGCGCGTGCATGCACCAGCCTACCTGCGGAGTCTGGGGACTGCCGCGGTGCTGGCTGCAGCGCTGGAGATGGCGCCGCTGGCCTGGCTGCCCGCCTGGTTGACCGAGCGTTGCGTGCTGCGACCGATGCGCTGGGCAGCCGAAGGAACTCTCGAAGGCGCCCGGCAGGCACTCGAGCACGGGCTGGCTGTCAACCTCGGAGGCGGCTTCCACCACGCCAAGCCGAGGGCAGGCGAGGGATTCTGCATCTACAACGACATCGCCGTCTGCGTCGCGGAGCTGCGGGCCGAGGGACGCCTGGCGGCCGAGCAGAGCGTCTTGTACGTCGACCTCGATGCGCATCAGGGCAACGGTGTCTGCTACGCGTTCGAGGACGACCCCCGGGTGAAGATCTTCGACATGTACAACGGCAGCCTGTATCCCAGCCAGGACGCGCGCGCACAGCAAAGGATCGACGCCAATTTGCCGCTGCCTCATGGCTGCTCGGGCGGCAACTACCTGGGGCAGCTGCGAGAGCGCTTGCCCGACTTTCTGGCCGAGCACGCAGCGGAGGCCGGTTTGGCCATCTACAACGCGGGCACCGATGTGTTCTGCGAAGATCAGCTCGGGGGCATGCGGCTGTCGGCGGACGAGGTCTTCGCACGTGACCGCTATGTGCTCGAGCAGCTGCGCGCCCGGCAGCTTCCCAGCCTGATGCTGCTCAGCGGGGGCTACAGCCGCCAGAGCTACCAGCTGATCGCACGCAGCGTGGCGTTTCTGCTGCAGGCCGGCCTATGAGAATCGACCGCTGTGTGTGTTATGAAAAGACCTTCGTACAGTTGCAGCGGGTGGCCGAGCGCACCCGCGCGCGCAGCCTCGCGGAGCTGCAGCAGCACGTGGTCTTCGGCAAGCGCTGCCAGATGTGCCACCCGTACGTGCGGGCGATGCTGCGCAGCGGCCAGACCGTGTTCGACCAGCTGTTGGAGGAGTGAGGGGGAGCGGCAACGGGGCTCGGCTCTTCCCCTGTAGCGTCGGTCTATGACCGACGAGGACACCTTTCCGCAGCGGCAACCCCCTGACCTTCGCGGCTTCCGGCGCTCACAGAGCGCCGCTACAGGGCGGGTGCCCGGTCCATGCGGCGGGCTCGCTTCGCGTTCAATCCTCGATCTGCAAGAGCTCCATCTCGTAGATCAGCAGCGCCTGTGGCGGGATGCGCTGGCCGTAGCCCTGCTCGCCGTAGCCGAGCGCCGCGGGCAGGTAGAGCTTGAACTTCGAGCCCACCGGTAGCAGCTGCAGCGCCTCGCGGGTACCAGGAACAAAATCGCTGACGGGCAGCGTCAAAGGGCTGCCACGCTCGTAGGAGCTGTCAAAGACCGTGCCGTCGAGCAAGCTTCCCTGATAATGCACCACAACCCGGTCACTGGCTTGGGGAATCAGGCCGTCGCCCTGTTCGAGCAGCTCGTACTGCAGCCCGGACTCGGTGGTCAGCACTTCGGGCCGCGCCCCGTTGCTGGCCAGAAACTCGGCGGCTTCTGCCGCATGGCGGGTGGCGGCCGATGCCAGCAACGACTGTTGTAGCTCGGCCAACGCCGCAGCCAGCTGTTCTTCGCTCAGCAACTGCTCGCCAGCCAGGGCGTCCTTTAGACCACGCATCAGCAGATCAACGTGCACGTCGACGCCCTGTGCTTTCAGGTTCTGCCCCATCGTGTGCCCCATCGCATAGCTGGCGCGCTCGATCAGGGTCTCGGGGGGGTTCTCGTCTTGCGCAAAGAGGCTCGATAGACACAAGGCTCCAAGCAACAGATAGGTCGGCAACAGGCGGAAGGACAACATGACGGTCTCCTTGGACTATGCCTGGCAACAGCTGAGGCATTTTCGGGGCGTCCGCCGTACCAACCCAGCTCAATTGGAGTTCTTGGGCAGAAGCGGAGTCATCAGCCGCATGATGCCATGCATGACACGGCTCTTCAACGGCAGCCTTCCGCGCTCGAGCTGGGACTTCAGGTTGGCGAAGATACTCTTCCAGCCACGGGTTGCCCGGGTCATGGTCTTGGCGATGCCCGCTGAGCCCTCATGGGTCACCGTCAAACGCGTTCCTCCCTCGATCTCCTCGAGCTCGAAACACACCGTCGAGGGAGGATCCTGCAGGTCCGTGAACTGGAAGCTATGGGAGAAACGCTGCTCCGGAATCAGCTCGAGCACCTCGCCCGTGATGAAGACGTGCTTGCCGTTGCGGGTCTGGTAGCGCAGGGGGGCCCCGGGCTGCATCGTGCTGTCGAGCACCGTGTCGAAATAGAAGGGCTGCACGCTGCCTGTGGCCGTCAGCTCGCGCCAGACCCGTGCACGCGGCACGGCGATGTCCACTGAAAATACGTTCTTCAAACCTTCCACCTCAGTCGTCTCCATACTTGCCATCACTCGTCTCCTCTTGTTGGGCGGACGCCTCCATGGCGTACTTGAAGCGCGTCAGGCGCCCCGCCCAAATGCTGCTGTATTCTGTCGTCCAACGGTCGTAGATCAGTTGGATCGGTACGCTGTTCATCCACAGGCAGCGCTTGCGGCCCTGCTTCTCCGCACGGATCAGCTGTGCGGCTGCCAGAATCTTCAGGTGCTTCATCACTCCGATCCGGCTCATGTCGAAATGGGCGCACACGTCACCGACGCAGCAGCCCGGTGACGCCGTCACCAGATCAAGGATCTTCCGGCGCTCCCGGCTGGCCAGGGCTTTGAAAGTGCGGTCCATTGCGTCTTCGTGATTCATGTAACCAAAAGATTACATGTTTTGGTAGACCGTGTCTAGGGTGCGGATGAGATTTTTCTTTGGGCTCACATGGAAGGCGACGCGGCCTGCGCTATCGTGGAGCACGATGCACGCCCGGAGGTAGCCGCAGCATGGTCCCGATCACCTGTCCGCATTGCTGGCAGGAATTCCACCTGCCCCTCGACCTGTCCCAGCGAGAACAGGCACAGACCGAAGACTGCACGGTCTGCTGTCGACCTCTGGCCGTACGCTACCGCACCGAGGATGGCGCGTTGGTGTTCGTCGACGTGCGGCCGGAGAACGGCTGAGACTGCTAGTCGAACCCGAACGGGTTCAAGTACTCGACGTCTGCCCAGGGCCGCGGCCCGTGGAATTCGATGGATGCGCCGGCCCGCGCGTTGAGCTCGCGCTGTTGCCCACCACGCTTGACGAAGCAGTTCATGTCCGAGACATCGCAGTGGCTGACGTAGCTGTCGTTGCCGTCGGCATCCTTGAGCAGGAAGTGCGAGGTCTGCTCCGGACTGAGCGCACCACTGAGCTGCAGCTCGCACCCCTTCATACGCGGCTGCAGGCGCAGGAACGGATAATCGATGCGAGACTCGCCACGCAACGCCTGCCACAGGGACGTCTGCTCGAAGAGCTTGCCCTGATAGACCAGCGTGGCGAAGCACATCATCGGCGTCAGCGGCCCTGGCTTGACCGCCAGGACCTCGACCGCGGTCTCGTCGAGGTCGTTGTCGAAGGCCGGCACGAACGCCCAATAGAGCTGCTCGACCCGCTTGCGTCCCCAGATGTGTGTCAGGCTGCCGCGCGCGCCGCTCAGCTGCAACTCGCGTCCGTTGGCGACCACTGTGCCCGTGACATCTGCAAACGGCGAGCAGCAGACGCTGTGCGACTTGAACAACCTGCGTCCAAAGCTCCAAGGCACATGCTCGCGAGCGTCAAAGCGATGCAGGAGCTTCAGATCCCAGCTCAGCTCGCCTTTGTCGGTCTGCACCATCCCGTCGAGCTTGGTGTCACTGAACAGGGCGCGCGGGAAACGCACCGTCGACTTGCCGAAGTGGGCATGCTCGAGCTCATAGGTCTCGGCGGCGAAACAGTGGTTCTCTGGATGGTCGGCGTCGAAGAAGGACGCCCACACGATCGCGACCGGGACGCCCCCCGTACGCGGGTTGGGGGTCAGGGTGGTGTAACGCACCCAGAGCGCAACCCGATGGAAACGATCGATGACCACAGTGGACCAGATCTCGTGGCCACGCTGGGCAGCCGAGCTTCCGTGCCGGGTTTCAAACGACTTCCAACGGCTCATGACAATCCTGATCAGGGATGCCCACACAGTGACACATCGCAGAGCCGGCTGCCAGGGGAATCCAGGCCCACCAGGCTGACGCGAGGCTCGCCGCTCCGGTCCGGGGCATCGCTTGAATCCTGGCCTCATCTCCAGTAGCATCGCCGGGGAACCGCCTCTGCGCGACCAGGTCTGATGAGCTCCAGCGACCCCAAGAAAACCCGTAGCTTCGGCGCGACGCGCATGGTCAACGTCGGCGACCTGCTCGCACGCCTGCACGACCTGTCGGGAGAATACGGCCGCGTCGAAGACCTGGCACGGCAGGTGTACGCCCTGCGGGGCCAATTGCGCGAGCATTGCAGCGTTCCCCTGCGGCGCAGCTTGGAGAGCCACCATCCTTCGGCGGAGGCCGAAGCGGGCTTGTGGGTCATCCAAGGGAACCAGAAAGACGAGGTCTTCACCATCCCGGCCCGGCAGATGGTCTTGCTGGGACGCGAGGATCAAGCCACCTTCGTCATCCGCGATCCCGAAGTCTCGCGGGCGCACTGCAAGCTGGTGCAGACCGCCCCCTGGACATTCCGCATCAAAGACCTCGGCAGCCAGAACGGCACGCTCCTCAATGGCGAGGTCCTCACGGAGGCTCAGCTGCAGGGCGGCGATGTGCTGGTGCTGGGATGGACCTGGCTGTTCTTCTCGAACTCGGTCGTCCAATTGGCCGCCGACCTCGAAGACCCTCGACTCTGGGGCGCATCCTGCCTGGTCGAAGCGCTCGGCCTCGAGAGCCGCATCTTCGAGCTGCAGATGCACCTGGCAGCACTCGACCGGGCTCGCAGGCAATTGGCGCAAGCGCGTAGTGAGAATCGGGCCGAAGAGCTCAGGGACAAGTTGGAAGACAAGTTCCGCGACCTGTACGACAGGCTGGCTCCACAGATCGAGGCTGAGCTGAAGCAGGCGCAGGCCCAGTGGACGCACCTGCGCGGTCTGCTGCCTGCCGACGTGGGCGTGGCACCTCCCCGGCCAGCCGGTCCGCCACCTCTGCCCGAGACGCGCGAACAGGAAGATCCTGAAGACCGGATCCGTCGGCTCAAGCAGGAGAACTACGAGCTGCGCAACCACGCCCTCGAATCTGAACGGCGGCTGCGACGGGCGCTCAACGCGCTGTTGTCCGAAGCAGAGCTTCACCACGGCCGCGGCGAGACCCGCCACGCACAAGACCTGCTGCGCCGCATTCTGGCGATCGATCCGCTCAACCGGGCCGCCCGTGATCTGGCGACCCGGTTCTCCGAATGAGCCGGAACCCCCGGAGGAAAACGATGTTCCTGACCCGGCTTGCACTGGCCGTGCTGTGTCTGTGGGTAGCGAGGCTCGCCGCCCAGCAACCCGAGCCCCTCAACCACTGGCAGCTGCACGGCGGCGAGGCAGAGGTCCCCGATCTCTGCGGCCAGCTGCCCGGTCTCTGGTCGGGTGGCTGGACACACTTCGCGCAGCCGGAGGTGGCCGGCGTGGAGCTCGACGGGAGCGGACGCATGCTGCTGGGAGAGCGACGCGGCGCTCTGCAACTGCCGCGCGAAGACCTGACCGTCGAGGCGCTGGTGATGGTCTTCGAACCCCTGGAGTGGGGCGGCATCGTCGGCTACCTGCAAGACAACGGAGACGTAGAGAGCGGTTGGCTGCTCGGCTTCCGGGAAGACCACTTCTGCGTGGCCCTGGCCAGCGAAGGGGCCGACGATGGCAACGGCTCGATGACCTATCTGAGCGCCGAAGACAGCTTCGAGACCGGCCGCTGGTACCACCTGGCGGCGAGCTACGACGGCGAGGTCCTGAAGCTGTACGTAGACGGTGAGCTGGCGGCCGAAGATACCAGCCAGTCGGGGCCCATTCATTATCCCGAGCAAAGCTGGTACGAGATCGGAGCCTACCACGACGACAACGAAGAATACGGCCTGCGCGGCAAGCTCGCCGAGCTGGCTGTCTTCGACCAGGCGCTCTCGGCGGCCCAGATCCGCGAGCGCACGGCCTCCCACGCCGCGGTGCTCGCGCTGGCACGAGAAGCTCCGACGAGCCATGCGCTGGTGCTCGGCCCCTACCTGCAGCACGCAACCGCCGAGGGCATCCGCATCCTCTGGCAGACCGAGCAGGCGAGCGACAGCCGGGTGCGCTACGGCCAGGCCCTGCCGCTGCAGAACAGCGTCGAAGCCAGCGAGCTCCAGACCCTCCACGAGCTCGAGTTGCACGGACTCGAACCGGGCGCGACCTATTTCTATCAGGTGTCGAGCCGCTTCGCCGGAGGCGCGATCGAGAGTGAGCTGTTCAGCTTCCAGACCGCGCTCCCCGACGACCAGGCCTACGCCTTCGTGGCGGTGAGCGACAGCCAGTCCAACCCGGATGTCTGGCAGAAGATCGCAGCGCAAGCCTGGGGCGAGCGCCCCAACTTTGTAATCCATGCCGGAGACCTGGTGGGCACGGGCTCGAACACCCGGCAGTGGATCAACGAGTTCCTGCGACCCGCCGCGACCCTGATGGCGCGGGTTCCGCTGTACAGCGTGCTCGGCAACCACGAGCAGGATGCGAAAAACTACTACGACTACATGGCCAACCCTGAGCCCGAGCATCGCTACAGCTTCCACTACGGCAACGCCCAGTTCTTCATGCTCGACAGCAACCGTGACTGTTCCGAGGGCAGCGAGCAGTTCCGTTGGCTCGAGGCAAACCTGGCGGCCAGCGAAGCGACCTGGAAGTTCGTGGTGCAACACCACCCGCCGTTTACCTCCGATTCCGACGACTACGGCGACGCCTTCCGTGGGACCTCGGCCCGCGGCGACCGACGGGTACAACCCCTGATTCCGCTCTACGAAACCTACGGCGTCGACATCGTGTTTTTCGGCCACATCCACGACTACGAGCGCAGTTGGCCGCTGCGCGATGGCAAGATCGACGAGCAGGGCGTGACCTACCTGCAGATCGGCGGGGCCGGCGGAGGCCTGGAAGACTACGCTCCCACGCGCTCATGGTTCACCGCCAAGGTCCGGCGGACCCACCACTACTGCCTGCTCAGCGTTCATGCCGGAACGCTGCGCCTGCAGGTCTACGACCTCGAGGGCCGGATGTTCGACAGCCTCGAGATCCACAAGGATTGAAGGTGAGCCTGCCGCGCCCGCCCTCTCCACGCTTGCGTCTGCTGGCCGGGATCGGCCTGGTGCTGGGTCTGTTTGCCCTGGCGGGGCTGGCCTTCCGGCAGGTCAACCTCGAAGAACAGGCGCTGCAGGGCGCGCTGCGCCAGAGCCAGGAGCGGGCACTGCAGGCACACCTGGTCGAGCTGCGGGTCGCGCTGCGCTCCCAGGAGAGCGCCCTGCTCGACGAGCTGCCCGCCAGCCTGAGCAGCGCGAGCCTGCCGGCTAGCATGCAGAAGCTGCTGGGGATGCCTGGTTTCACAGGCATCCGCGGCTTCGCTGTCGATGCCTCCGGCAGACCACGCTTTCCCGGTCCGCAGAGCAACCTCAGCCCGCCAGCCGATGCGCAGCGCCTGGCCGCCGCGCAAGACTCCCTGGCAAGCGCGGCCGCGAGCGCCCGGTTGGGCGCTGACAGCCTGGCGCTGCGCCAATTTGAGCGTTTTCTCGAGAACTTCCGCGAGCTGCCGGGCCTGCCCCAGGGACGACCCTTTGCCGCCTGGCAGCGCGCACGGTTGCAGCAGGGCCCGGCGGCCGAGAGCGCGCTGGTGCAGCTCGAGCTCGAGCTGGCGCGGCCCGAGCTGACGGAGCAGGCGGTCGTGCGTGCGCTCTTCCGAGAGCGGGCGGACAGCCTGGCCCTGCGGCTGTCCGCATCGCCGGCCTACCACCAACAGCGCAACCGGCTGCGGGCCGAGCTGGACGCCCGCGTAGAGGCCCGCGCCTGGCTCGCGGACCTGGGCGGTTGGTTGGGGACGCGGCTGGGCTCTGAGTTGGCTCGCGGAGGACCCAACCAGCGGTCTTTCCAGGCAGGTGAGCGGCGCTTTGTGTTTCGGCGCCTGGCGCTCGATGGGCAGCCCATCGCGATCGGTTTTGAAGAACCTCGCGCCGCATTTGTGCAACGCGTCGCCGCCGGGCTCTCCGACTTCCCCGCGCTGCGGTTGCTCACCACCGGCGCCAAGGAACCTCTGCAGGCACCGCTGGGGGAAGGATTCCCCGCCGTGCAGCTCTGCCTGTCTCCCGAAGAAGCGCCGCCAGAGCTGGCCAGCCGACGCCTGCTGCTTCTGCTCCTCGCCGTCGGCGGCCTGGTCCTGCTCGGGCTGGGGCCGTGGCTGCTGTGGCGGCAGGCGGCGCAGGCCCTGCGTTTGTCCCGCATGCAGGCCGATTTCGTCGCCGGCATCTCCCACGAGCTGCGCACTCCGTTGGCGCTGATCCGGGCTGTCGCCGAGACGCTGCAGCTCGGGCACGTCAGCTCCGAAGAGGAACGCCAGAGCTACCTGAAGATGCTGACGACCGAGTCCGAGCGCTTGAGCGGCCTGGTCGGCAATGTGCTCGACTTCTCCCGCGCCGCGCGCGGCGCGGTGTCTTATGCCCGCAGCCGGCTCGACGTGCGGGCCGAGCTCGAGAGCTTCGCCGAGACCTATGGCCCTGGACTGCGGAGCCAGGGCTTCAGCTTCGAGCTCGAGCTGCCCCGCGAGCTGCCCAGTGTGCCGGCAGACGCCGAGGCCGTGCGGCGGGCGCTGCTGAACCTGCTCGACAACGCGATCAAGTTCTCGCCCACAACGCGCAGTATCCGGCTGGCGGCTTCGGCGCAGGACACAGGTGTGGCCATCCGCCTCAGCGACCGCGGGCTTGGCGTGCCCGCCGAAGAGCGCGCGCACATTTTTGAGCCCTTCAACCGTGGGCGCGAGGCAAAGGTCGCCGAGATCCGCGGCACGGGCCTGGGGCTCGCCCTGGTCCGCCAGATCGCGCGCGGCCACGATGGCTACATCCGCTTGCATCCCCGGCCTGGAGGCGGCAGCATCTTTGAGCTGTGGCTGCCCGCGGTCGCTGGAGATCTTCCCCCATGAGCGCAACCATCCTGCTGGTCGAAGACGAAGCCAATCTGCGCCTGATTCTGCGCAACAACCTGAAGTTCGTCGGCTACACCGTGCTCGAAGCGGCAGACGGTGAGGCCGCCGTCGAGACCATCCTGGCCCGCAAACCCGACCTGGTGATTCTCGACATCATGTTGCCGAAGCAGGATGGTCTCAGCGTGCTGCGCGAGGTACGCGGCCAGGGGTTCTCCGCACCGGTGATCTTTTTGACCGCCCGCGGCGAAGAACACGACCGCATCGCGGGCTTCGAGATCGGCGCCGATGACTACGTGGTCAAGCCCTTCTCGGTCGGCGAGTTGCTCGGCCGCGTCAAGGCGATCCTGCGCCGGCTCGGGCAGGCCCCGCAGAGCAGAGCGCGGCGGTTCGGCAGCCTGTGCTTTGACCTCGACCACTACCAGGTCGAGGCGCGTGGGCGCAGCATCAAGTTGAAGTTCTTCGAGGCCGAGATCCTCAAGATCCTGCTCGACAGGGCCGGAGAGGCGGTATCCCGAGCCGAGATCCTGACCGCGATCTGGGGTGATGCGGCGGTCACCGACCGCGTGATCGACAACCACGTGCTCAACCTGCGCAAGAAACTCGAAGCCGACCCGTCGGCGCCCCAACTTTTGCTGACTGTCCACCGGGTGGGCTACCGCTTCGTGCCCCCCTCAGACAACTTCTGACAAGTCCAGATCTGCGCGCGACAACTCCCGCCCGCCGGCGACCTACTGTAGAGGCGTGACCCCAACTCCCAGAAGGAGCCGAGCCGATGTCCCGTTCCCTCCTGCCCCTTTGCCTCTTGCTGCTGAGCCTGTGTGCCCTGGGCCAGCAACCCGATCTCCTCGAAGCCGAACGCCTCTACCAGCAGGCCTGGCTCGCCGAGACCGCCGAAGGCGACCTCGAGTCCGCCCTCAGCCTGTATCAACGAGTGCTGGCCGAGCACCTCGAGAGCCCCGAGGTCGCTGGTCGCGCCGCGCTGCGCAGTGGAGACTGCCTCGAGCGTTTGCAGCGCCATGAGGCTGCCCTGCGCGCCTACCAGCAGGCTATCGAGCTGCTGCCCGGCGGCCCCGAAGCAGCCCTGGCCAGCGCGCGGCTGGCCGCGTTGAACAAGCCCGAGCCGGTGCCTTTGTCCGCCGAAGGAACCTGGCAGATCGCAGTGCTGCCACCGGGACTGGAGGTCGAGGCTGCAAACCTGACGGTATTGCGTCGGCCGCTGAGCAGTCTCCGCCTGCAGGCCTCGGTCGAGGCTTGGCTCGCACAGCAACAGGAGCCGCCGACCGGCGTCGCGTTGCAGTTGTTTGGGGACGATGAGCCATCCGTCGCGATCTTCGCGGAGTTGTCCAGAGCGCTGCAAACGCACGGTTGCATGCTGAGGAGCACGCTCACGCGCCCGTTGCAAGAGCTGCGCGCAGAGACCTGGGAAGACCGCCGCGCTACGGTCGCGCCTGAGGAAGCTCTGTTGCCGAAGGGGTCTGCATCTGTTGCGCCACGCGTGATGTCTGCAGGTCAGCCTTTGTTCTTGCTGGCCGGGGCCCTGGAGCGCTGCCTCGAGCTGAGCATCGATGTCGATTCCGAAGTGGCCCACCGGCGTGCAGGATTCGAGCTGGCTACGCAGCGCGGCACGGCGCTCGATCTCCTGCAATTCGCTGCCGAAGCCATGGACCTTGTCGTGCACCCGACCCCCGAGGGCTATCGACTGGCGCCGGCCGGGCGTCGCAGCCCCATGCAGTGGGTCCAGCCTCTGCCCGCTTTCGAGACCCCACTCGGCGAGCTGGCTGCAGCGTTCCAGGCCGACGTCGCGCGCCCGCTGGCCGACGTTCCGGTCACCTGGTTGAAGCTGTCTACAGATGCGCGCCCCGAGCTGGCCGCGACCTTCGGGCTCGAGCTGGGATTGGCCGGACAGCGCTACCTGTTCACGGGCACCCCACCACTTGCCCGCAGCTATCCGCGCTTTGAAACCGATGCTTCCGGTTGTGAGCTGTATGCCTACCGTGATCGACTTGAAGATGTCGTCGGCGCCCTGGGAGGTTTGGTGGAAGTCGCGCCCGAATGCGCAGACTTGCCCGTCTCGATGTGGACACGGTCCGAGCGGGCCGAAGACATCCTCGCCAAGCTGGTGCGCTTCTATCCCTCATTACGGCTGGTACAGAATGGCGACTGGCGACGCATCGAGCTGGCTGAGGACTTCGAGCCGATGCCGTCGGCTGTCGACCTGGAGTTGCATCAAGACGGCAGCTTCGACCTGCGGTGCGAAGAGGTCCCCCTCTTCCAGCTGCTCGAAGCCCTCGACCGCCTGGGTCCCATCGACCGCGAGGATCTGTGGGAGAGGCCGCAACGCCGGCATTCCGCGCTTCCTTCCCAGACGCGCATCGTCGTGTCCCTGGACCTGCAGAACCAGACCCGCGAGAGGCTCTCGGAGCTGCTCGCCCAACGAGGCTGGGACATCGACGCGCAAGGAGCCATCACCATCCCCGATGGACCTGTTATCGAGCTCGGCTCGCATTGTGAGCTGCGGCTGCGGTCCGACGGGCTCTACGATGTGCGCATCCAACAAACTCCTCTTGCCGAAGTCTGTCAGGCATTGGCAGAGATCGGCTACCCGTGCGCCGTCAACCTGGGTCTGGCGTCGATCATGGTAGATTTCGAACGCACCCAGCTCAGTGCCCCCCAAGTGCTTGCGCTGTTGGCGGAGCAGCTGCGGCTGAAGGTGGATGCGCGCGAGATCTGCAGTTTCGCTCTGCCCCGGGGAGACACTCTGCAGCGCCAACTCAACGAGCTACGCGCCCTCGATCCAGACCTGCAGGTGGTGGCGGACGAGGCACTGCTGGAACACGCGATCAGCCGGCTGGCCAGCGAGAACTCGCACGGGCTGCGCAGTATGCCCGAAGCTCTGGAGACCCTTGCCCGGCTTGCCCAGGCCGATGTGACCGAGACCGCAGGTGGCTTCGTCTTGCAGCGGCTGGCCTCCAGTCTCACTGTGCTCGTTGACAGCGGCCTGCAGCTGAAGTGTGACGACACTCCATTGGCCGAAGTGCTGGACGCGCTGCGCCCCTTGCTGGCTGACGCAACCCTCACCATCGGTCCAGAGCTACGAGCCTGGCGGATCGCCGAGCTCGAGCTGAAAGCCGCAGACGGGCTTGCGATGCTACGGGCACTGGCAGCGGATCAGGGCTTCAAGCTCGGCAGAGTCGGACGCCAATACCGGTTGAGCCGCGCCGAGCAGGGGCAGCTCTCGATCGAGGCCTCAGGGGAAGGCAGCTTCAACATCGTGGCCGAGAACACGACGCTCTTCGAGCTGATCCCGGCTCTCTTGCACCTGGGTACGGAGGAGTCCTACTCGGTGAGGGACGAGAACGTCGGCGATCTCCGGGTCTCTGTGGAGCTCTACGATGTCACGGCCCAGGAGGCCTTGAACCGGATCTTCGAGGGATATGGGCTCATGCCCTCGCAGGGCCCAGGAGGGCGTCTGGAGCTCAGTTTCGCGAAGCTGAAAGTCGATGCCCACGAGCTTCCCCTTCCCGAGCTGCTCGCGCAGCTGGGTCTGTTTGATCTGTGGCTGTCACCGGGGCTGGAGAAGCTCAAGGTCTCCGTGCGTGGCGAGTTCGACAACTTCCGCGAAGCTCTGGCCGCGGCCGGGCTGCGTTTCAAGGCCCCTGACGAGCCGGGCAGCTATGCGGTGCAGCCGTTGATCTCCCTGACAGTGCGCCCACGTGCCCGGCCCGGGGCCGCACGCATCATTCCACTTGCCGAGGGCGGCTGGGCCCTGCTGCTCGGCTGCGACGCGACGCTGGTAGACACGGTCGGAGCGCTGGAGCGCTGGTCGGCGGAGAGTCTCGCTGATCCGGGGCTGGTCGTCGACGTGTTCGGAGCTTCGGACATGGTGGACGAGGCACTGCAAGCAAGTCGGATTCTGCGCGAACATCACGCGTCTGTGCTTGCCCCGAGGAGCGAAATCCCCGCGCGCTTGGGACTGCCCGAGCTTGTGCGCAGCTCACGAACACACTTCAGCTTCGAGCGCTCGCAGCCCATGCCAGCCTGTCTCTGGCTGGGCCAACTCGAGGCAGCCCTCAGCCCGCGGATGATGCGTTACAGCTCCCGGGCTGCAGAGCAACCCTGGGCAGGTGGCGGACAAAAAGACACGCCCCTGACGCTGCTCCAGGAGCTGGGCGAGGGCGCCGGCCTGCAAGTCAGCTGCGACGCCGAACAGGCGCAGGTCGAGACGCACGCTGCGGCGCCCTCCGGTTGGGTCGATTTCAGCAAAAGCGGACTGATCGCCTTTGATGCCCGGCTCGGCGACATTGCCGAGGCGCTCAGCTCCGAGCTCGGCAAGATCGTGCTCGAGGGAGGTCTGAGCGACCTGCGTCTTAGCATTGTCTCCAGAGCACAACGCAGCCCTTCGGAGCATCTCGACCATATCGCCGCCCAGCTCGGCCTGCAGCAAGGCCTACGCAGCAACCTCATGCTGCTGGAAGGCCCGCCAGGGAACCGAAACGATGTGCGCCTGCTCGACGAATCGGGGCTGCTGTCGCTGTTCTGTTTCCGCCAACCCCTTCCCCATCTGCTCGCGCAGCTGGCCGCGACCCGTCCTGAGCTGGAGATCAGCTGTGGGCCGCAGGCCAGCGGCCTGCAGGTCACCTTCTATGGCGAACGGCTGAGCCTGGAAGAGATCATGGAGCGGATCGCCTGGATGTACGGTTTGCGGCTGGACGATGCATCCGATGGCCTGCACGTGACAGCACCGGACGCCCTGGCTCTGGATGAGACCCTGCACGAAGTTCTTCTCGACGTGCGGCTCCGTGAGGTAGCACTCTCGTCCCTGGCCGCGATTCTCAACGCGCAGGCCGAGCAGCGCTTCGAGCTGGAGCCTGATCTGGAGCTGCGTATCGAGGCGCTCAACCTCTCCCGCCTGACGGCACTGGAGATCGCTACTGCCGCCGCCGAAGCCCTGCAACTCGACCTGGAGCAACGCAGCGACGAGCTCTACGTCTTCCGCCGCAGCGTCGATCTGAACCCGTATTGCTGGCCCGTCAACAACGATCCTGCTGCAGAGGTGCTGATCCGTGCCTACCCGGACGGACGCGCGCTCGAGAGCTACCGGGCAGGCAGCTGGCTTGTGGTCGAGCTCGGCCTCGATGCGCTCTGGCAGGTTCCCGAGATCAACGGGCTGCCCGTCATCGTCGAGGTCCAACCCGGAGTGGCTCTCAACACCCTGCCAGGCCTGTTGACGCAGCTCAGCCTGGCCCACCCCAGTGAAGTGCGATGGGTCCCCCCGCTGCGTTTCCGCCTGGCCGAAGGGACCCCCGAGCAGCGGCTCGCCACCCTGCAGGGCCTGTCTGAACGCCTGCAACAGGCGGGCGTGCTCGAGCCGCGCATCGATCCCCGCGGCCTCAGCCAGGCCGAGTTGCAGCGCCTGCACGGGGACGCCGTGCCCAGCGACGATAGCGCGCTGCTGCGTGCCCTGGCGGGCACCCGCTCCGCCGGCTTCGATGCGATCGAGCAGGCCTGGCAGGCGGGGGATCTCGAGCGCCTCGCCAGCCTCCTACGCCAGACCCGCCACGAGCTCGTCAAGCAGCAGCTCAACTACCTCGAGCTGGCGGCATTCCACCGGCTGGGGGACGGCCACTTCGAGCTGCGCAGCCCGCTACTCAGCGAGGACCCTGCTCAGCTCCGCGGGCTGCTCACGCGCCGCGGAAGGCTGCGTGTGCGGGGCGTGCTGCAGTCAGAGAGCACTCCGCTGGCCTACGACGAGCTGCCGGGGCCCGATGGTAAAACTCTGCTGTTGGCGCGCGAAGGCAGCCTGGAGATCGAGCAGGCCCTGTTCGCCCGCGCCGACGAAGATGGCCAGGGCGCCCGCATCGAGGTGCTGCTCAACGACGCCGGGAGCGCCCGCCTGGCCGAGCTCTCGCGGGAGTACCGTGGGGCGCAGCTGGCCATCGTGGTCGACGGGCGTATCTTGAGCGCCCCGACCGTGCAGGATGTCATCGTCGGCGGCCGCTTCTGGGTGACCGGCCAATTCGAGCTCGAGGAAGCCGAGCGGCTGGCCGAGCTGTTCCGCCAGCCCCTGCTGCCTCTGGAAGTGACGCTCGAGGACTGACGCCTATTCCCAGCCGAAGCCCATAGCCGTGGGCTTCGGCGCCAACGGGCTGCTCGGCAGCTCTGCGGGCAGCTCGTCCTGATTGAACAGGCTCGGGGCCACATCGTTGGGCCCCTCGGGATAGAACAGGCTGGCCAACAGCTGATTCTGACCACGCCCAGGCCCCAACTCGAACTGGCCGCCGCCATACATCGCGATGCCCCGCGCCTGACAGAACTCGATCACCCGCAATAGCTCAGCGACCCTTCCGAAACGCGAAGGCTTGATGTTGATGCAACGCGGCATGAAGGGCCGGTCCAAGACATCGCTGAGGCTGTGCAGCGGCGCATCCCAGCTGATGCGAGCCCGATGCGGCGCGAGCGCGGCCGCGCAAGCTTCATCCAAAAGAGGATCTTCCAGATAGACATCCGGAAGCTCACGGGCGACGTTGCCATACATCTCCGCGTCGGGGCGAGGACCTGCGAAGCTGCCGCTGTAATGTCCTTTGTAGTCGACCACCTGCGCACAACCACGCGCCGCCAGCTCTTCCACAGTCTCTGGCTGCCAGGACTCGTCATAATCAAGCTTGAATTCCAGGCCGGGCACACGCGCACGCAGCGCATCGACGCGCGCAAAGCTCGGTGGCACGCCCAACCCCAGACTGACGCAAAAGCGCACTGGCTGCGCGCTCAACCCCAGACGCCCGGCAAACGATTCCCCCGCCTGCCGCAGAGCCAGGTCCAACGCCGCGCTCTCGACGGCCCAGCGCCGATACAACCTTGAAAATGGTTGCACAGGGTCGTCGGGAAAAAGCACCAGGCTGTCGAGCTTGCGCGTGAACGCGTCAAAGCTATACGTGCCTTCGAGCGGCAGAGGCCCCCGCTGCTGGAAACTGAGCTGCTCGGGAGTCGGGTAGGTGACATCCTCGCCGACGCCCTCGTGGCCGGCCCCCTGCAGCCGAACCAGGGTCGTGTGCCGCGTCCAAGCTCCGGCCGTGCTCTGTGAAAGCCCCTCCAAAACGCAGCGCTCGATGCGCAGCGGCAAGTCTGCCAAGTGGGAATACCATCCTGCCGGCATCAGAATCTCCTATTCCGGGGCGTGGCGCGCGGCAAAGCGCGCCAAGGGCCCCAACACGCCCGCCGGGATGCCATGGCCCCCGGTGAATTCGTGGAATTCGACGGGTAGACTGCCCGCGCGCAACAGCTCACGCAGGCGCTCGGCCAGCGTGAACGGCAGCAGCGGATCCTGCCGGCCATGGGACTGGAACACGGGCAGCCCCGAGCGCTGCTGGCAACGCCCGCGCCAGATCTCGGAACACAGCAGGGTGCCGGAGAGAATCGCCAGTCCGGCCGGGGCGCTCTCGGCGCGTAGCGCCACATCGGTGGTCAGCATCGCGCCCTGAGAGAAACCGCCGAGCAGCAGACGCTCCCAACCATGGTCGGCCTGGCGGCAGAGCGCATCGAGACAGGCGAGCAGCTTGCGGCGCGCGCGCGCCAATCCATCGGGCTCCTGTGCGCAGAGCTCGGCGAGCCGGCCCTCACGGATGGCGCGCTCGATGCGGCCGACATCGATCTGCCACCAGGCCCGCGCTCCGTAGCCCAGTCCGTCCAAGTGCAGAGGCGCCTCGGGGAAGACGCAGCGAAGTTTTTCCGCCAGACCCGGCAGGGACAGCAGACTCTCGGCCAGCGAAACCAGGTCGTCCCCGGGGGCCCCAAAACCATGGCAGAGGACCAGGTGGAAGGCCGGAGCGTGGCCCTGCGGAAGCCGATCGACCAGCCGACAACGCAACGGACCGAGCTGGGTAGTGAGAACGGGCATAGCTGCCTCCAGGCGGGTGACCCCCATTGTGCCCCGCTCGAGGGATCGCGCGCAAGTTTTGCGCTGAGGCGGGTCATTGTCCTAAAATGGAAGCTTTGGCAGACTACTCCGATCCACCCCACTCCGGGCACGGGTATGACCGCCTTCAAGGCCATCGACAAATTCCGCGCCTCTGAGAGCGTCTTCGCGAGCTACCTCGCCGAGCTCGCCCAGTTCGTGTGCGAGCGCCTCGTCCCCCAGCCACAGCTGCAGGACGCGCTGTACTCGATCGACGCCATCCAGGACCGTGAACAGCTGGCCTGCCTGAACAACATCTTGCGGGTGGTGCAGGTCCACGGGCCCGTGCTGATCCGCCTGTTGCGCGACAAGGCGGAGACCGTCGAGCACCTTCCCATCCGCTTGCGCGAGCTCGAAGACAACAACGAAGCGGTGCGCTTCATGCTCGAGTCGATGCACCACACGTTGCGCCAACTGCCTGGGCTCAAGGAGTTCCTGGCCAGCAACCTGCACCAGAGTTTCCGCGTCGAGATCGGCCCCGAAGGTGCCGAGATGGTCACCCCCGAGCACACGGCCACCCTGCGCCTGGCGCGCGATGTCTTCCGCCGGCTGCACTTCCGCGAGAAGGTGCGGCCGGTGGATGCGCTCGCCATGTTCGACCGCGAGTCGGGCGATACGCTCGAAGACATGGCCGAGCGCGTCGAGGCGCTTCCCCTGCACCTGGCCAGCCACTGCGAAGTGCTCAACCTCTCTGGGCACCTGCAGTTCGCGCTCGGCGACCCGAGCCGTGCCTACGACTGCTTTGCCGCCGCGATCAAGTCCACGCAGGACCGGCAGCGCCGCGGTCTATTCCTCTTCAACGCGCTGCAAGCGGCCGCCCAGGCCAGCGACCACGATGCGGCCTTCAGCTGCACCCAGGAGCTGATCAAGGAAGCCGACATGAGCTTCGAGCTGTTCGACACCGACGTATATACGCCGCTGCGCGTGTTGCAGGCGGGCAGCTATGGCATCAGCTACCTGGCGATGAGTCAAGCGGGCAGCCGGCGGGTGGTGACCGCCCTGTGGGGGGGCGAGCGCCACACCTCATCGATCTTCGAGGCGGCCCGCCGCCTCAGCCAGCTGGACAGCCCGCTTGCCGCCCGACCATTGGTCTGGAGCTGGGCCGACCGCAGGCACCGGCAGGTGCCCTTCCTGGTCAGCGAGTTTGCTGGCGAGCTGACGCTGGCCGAGTTCGTCGCCCAGCGGGGCCCCCTCGGGCACACTGCGAGCATCGGCCTGCTGGCCAAGATCGCAGAAGGGCTGCTGGCGGCACACCGCCGGGGTGTGCTGCACGCCGACCTCAATCCCGCCAACATCGCGCTGCGCCCCGAGGGCGAGCGCTTGCGGCCGCGGGTCATCAACTTCGCGCTGGGCCCGCGCCCCAATACTCTCGCCTTGTGCGATCCAGACAAGCTGCGCGAGGGCTGCGAGATCCACCACGCGCTGCGCCGGGCGCTGGTCTACACTGCGCCCGAGCAGCGCGATCCCGGCGCCACGCGGGTCGGACCTCCTGCAGATATCTACGCCTTTGGACTGATCGGGCGCTTCCTGCTGTGTGGAGATCCTCAGCCCATGCCGGCCATGCTTGCGGCCCTCGGCAGTGAAAGCGCTTCGCTGCTCGCTCTGTTGCTGCGTTGTGTCGATCCTTTCCCCGCCCGCCGTTACCAGAGCTTTCTCGAGATCCTCGAAGCGCTCACGAAGATCAGCAACGAGCAGACTCCCGAACGCCCCACTCCGGGTCCCGCACACATCGATCTTTGGTGGACCCCGCAGACGACCCAACGTGAGTGCTCGGTCTCCCTGGATCTGCCGATCGCCGTGCGCAACAGTCAGGGGACCGAGCTCGTCCTGATTCCCCCGGGCAGGTTCACGATGGGCTCATCGGGAGCCGACGCCCAAGGAGGCGACGAGCTGCCACACCCGGTCAGCATCACCCGGCCCATCTACATGAAAGCCACCCCGGTGACGCAGGCCGAATGGAGCGCGCTGATGGGCGACTGTCCCGCCCAATTCAAGGGCCGCGCGGCCGCGCCGGTCGAGTGCGTGAGCTGGTTCGACGCGGTCGAATTCTGCAACCGCTTGTCCGAGCTCGAAGGCTTGTCTCCCGCCTACGAGGTCGCCAACGATCTCCGTTTCGTGGGCCTGGACGCGCCGGGCTACCGGCTGCCCACCGAGGCTGAATGGGAGTACGCTTGCCGGGCGGGGACCGAGCAGCCTTTCTGGACCGGGGCGCGCTTGCAGGAAGAGCAGGCCAACTTCGGGCTGAATGTCGAGCGCCCCACGCCCGTGCGCTTCTATCCGCCCAATCCCTGGGGACTGTATGACATGCACGGCAATGTCTGGGAGTGGTGCCACGACTGGTACGGTGTCTACCCCCAGACCCTGGTCGTCGACAGCTGTGGACCCTGGCACGGCAGCGAACGGGTCGCCCGAGGTGGCAGCTGGGGACTGATCGCGCGCCTCTGCAGCGCGTCTGTGCGCGACAAGAACGCCCCCGCAGGCGAAGGCAATGAGCTGGGCTTCCGCATCGTGCGGACTGTGGTCTAACCAGCCGACGACATCTTCGAAGATCAAGGAGACACCGATGCGAACTGGTGGTATCTGGCTGTGCTTCAGCCTGGCCGCGGTCGTGGTTGGTTGCGGCACCATCCATCCGCGCGCGCAGGCCGACCTGCCCGAGAAATTACGCGATTGCCGCACGGTCGCGATGCTCTATCCGGACATCAGGGTCGCGGTCAGCTACACAGGCACCAGCATGCTGATGTACTCGCCCACGGTCTCGCAAAACACGGCCAGCCTGGTGCAGGCTGCCGCCGAGAAACACCTTGAGGATGCCGGGTTCTCCGTGGAGTCTCTGGATGCCATCTCGTTCGTGCCCAGCGTGCAAGCCGACACCCTGTTGCCTTGGATCCATACGGGCTTTGAGACCCCCGAAGGCGTGCCCCGGACAGACCGCCCTGTCCTGCCCACCCGGCGGGCCCGTCGGGTGGCGGCCGCTGAGGCCGTGCTCAGCGTGCTGGTGTCGGCAGACCCCGACTACCAAACCGCGCTGCTCCCGCCAGAGCTGACCTACGATGGTCCCGTCAAGGATCTGCAGGAGTATGACCTGGTCATGCTGGTGTTCGGGACCGCGCGCGCAGAGACCAGCTCGGAGAGCTATTGGCGCTGGGCGAAGAATCTGACGCTCAACCTGGTCATGCTGCCGATCGCGGCCGCAGGGTTCTTGATTCCCTTTGCCCTGCCGCTCTCGATCAGCTTGAGCTTCTTCTTTGAGCGCACCCCCGACCGCGCGTTCTTCGGCATGGTGTGCTTCGACCCCAATACCCGGCGGGTCGAGTATGTCAACGACTTCTACTGGTCGGGCGCGGCGCGCGATGAAGACGCGGTGTACGCCGTAGAGCGTATGTTGGGCGACTTTCCAACGAGGAACCCGAACGCCGAGTGACGCGGAGGCGCTAGTCGCCGCGCAGCCGGGCAAAGATCTGCTCGAATTGCGCTCGGCTGCGCAGGACGCTGAGCGATGGCTCTGTGCTGCGCAGGTACTCGAGCAGCTGCAACAGTTGTTGGAGCTCAGCTTCGGCCGCGGGATCCTGGGCCGCAGCTTCACGCAGCGCACGCAGGTCGGGCTCGAGGGCCTCGAGCCCCTGGCGCAACCAGGCGAAGGCCTGCTCCTCCAGCGCCGCATCCCGGTCATCACGCGCCAGACGCGCGGCGACCAGCGCCGTGTTCAGGTAGTCTTCGCCCGTCGCGGGTCCGCATTGCAGACCCGCCTGGAACGCCTGCAATCCCTGACGGTCGCGATGGCTCTCGAGCAGGAGCTCGCCGAGGTTGAACCAGTCTTCTTGCGCCTCGGGATGCTCTGCCAGACGATCGCGCAGCGCCTTCTCACGCTGCAACGCCGCCAGCTCTGCTGCGAGCACCTCGACGTCGCCGAGATACTGCGCGTCGCGCCGCGCGAGCTGCTGCAAGGCCTCGACCGTGGCCTCGAGGCAGCTGAGCGCTGTCGGCAGGTCTTCGAGCTGTCTTGCGGCCTGCACGGCGCTGTAGAGCACCCGCGCCCGGCCGACACGCGCCTCGAAATCGGCGCTGTCCTGGACCACCAACTCCGCGCGCAGGGCCGCAGACGCACGAAACAGCGGCAGGGCCGACGCGGCCTCGCCCTGCTCGAGCTCGACGTCTCCCAGCAAGGCACTCAAGCGCGCCCGGTGGCGCACGTCTGACAGCTCCTTGCCGTTCTTGATCCACTCGAGGGCCTCACCATACAAAGCACCAGCACGCTCGTACTCGGAGCCTTCCTGCGCGAGGTTCCCCAGGCTCTCGAGCGCCGAAAGCAGCGCTGCGCGGCTGCGTTGGTGCTCGGGGTGCGCAAGCACCAGCTCGCGCAGGTGCTCGAGGCTGGCATCGCAATCCCGACGGGCGTCCTCCAGGGCACCGAGGGCGCGGGCACTCTGGCTGGCCTTGTACAGCGAGATCGCCAGGTCCAACTGGGTCTCGAAGTTGTTCGGATCACGAGCGTAGCGTTGCCGGTCGAGCTCGAGGGATTCTGCGTAGGCCTGCTGGGCGGCTTGGGCGTCGCCTCTGCGCAGGTACAGTCCTCCAACCCGTTCGAGAACCAAGCTGAGCTCAGCCTGACTGCCGGCGTTGAAGGGGTCCCGTTCCAACAGCGCGCGCCGGATCAGCAGCGCCTCTTCCCACAAAGAGGCAGCCGCGTCCTCACCCCCGTGTTCGAGACTTGCGTCGCCCAACCACACCAGGCTGTAGGCAACGTCCCGGCATGCGCGGGGATTGCTGGGCTCTTCAGCCATAATCGCACGCAGGATGTCCAACGCCTCCTGCCAGGCAGCCCGGGCGGCATCATGCTCGCCGAGTCCCTCCAAGCTCCCCGCCAGCGCATCAAGACCCGCGGCCAGCTCACGATGGACCGCGCGGTCCCCGGGATGCGCCGCCGCATCCGGCCGCAAAATGGACAGAGCTTCTTGGCTGCGAGCCTGGGCCCGTTCGGATTCTCCCAACCCCTCGGCGACCGCAGCCAGGCGCAGCAGGCAGAGGGCCACATTGCGTTCCCGCGCCGGGTCGAGCTGCTCGTCCCGAACCAACTGTCGATGCAAATCGAGCGCGCTCAGGTAGGCCTCGCGGGCGGCGGTCAGCTCGCCACGCAGCTGCAGGACATCGCCGACGTAGAGCCGGACCATGCCTAGCGTCCGCACCAACTCGGGCCCCTGGGCCCCATCATCCTGCAGCACCTCGAGCTCGTGCAGGGCCGCACGAAACTCCAGCAAGGCGGCCTCGGTGTCGCCGGAGACTTCGAGCAACAAGCGCCCCACCCGCAGGCGCGCCTGCGCGGTTCCCAGCGAACCATCCTGCTCAGAGCCCCGCAAGGCCTGCCAGCCCTCGAGCGCGACGTCGAGAATGCGCCGCCCGACCTTGTGGGCGCGGGCATCGGCGAGCTCATCCTCCAACAGGTTCTGCACCTCTCCGGTCAGCTGGTCGAGGGCCTTCTGCGCTACGGCCCCGCGCTGTTCGGCGTGGGATTTCTCCTCGGCGATCATCCGGTTCTTCGCCTCGATCTCGAAGTTCTTTCGCCGCAGCAGGACCACGGCCCCCAACGAGACCGCCAGGATCAAGCCCAGCGCGACCAGCAGACCCCACTGCAGCCGGCGCTTGACGCGCAGCTGGCTTGCCCGGGATGCGCGGGCACGGACGATCTCAGCGCGCAAGGCAACGGCCTGGGGGGTGTCGGACATGCTGGCCTGGCTTTCGGCCAGCCCGAGGTCTCCGAGAGCGAGCGCAGACTCTGCATAGGCCCGATGCGCCTCGACGCTCCCCTGAAGCGCCTCGGGGTTCTCAGGCCAGAGCTTGGCCGCTTGCTTGAAACCAGCCACAGCCTCGGCGAAGTCGTAGTAGAGCTGGTTGCGGTCCGCCTCGGACCTGGCTTGTCCGGCTCTCTCGCGGCAGGCTGCCAAGGTCGCACGCGCGGCGCCGACGATCTCGTGGCTCTCACGATGGCGCAGAAAAGCCCGCAAACGGGCCTGGAACTCCAACACACTGGCCGGACGGTCGGCAGGCACGCGCTGCAACGCTGAGCGGCAGAGCATCGCCAGCTCTTCGGGCACGTTGGCAGGCAGCTGCACCTGCGCCCCCTGGGCGGCCCGCGTGACGACTTCGATCAAAGAACCGCCCATGTGAGGCGGCATGCCCGTCAACAAGTGGTGCAGGATGCCGCCAAGCAGATAGACATCAGTCCAGGGGCCGATCCGTTCCCCTTTGCCCAAGGCCAATTCGGGAGCCATATAGGCCGGGGTGCCACAGGGCATACGCACGCTGGTGTTGCGGCGGATGCGTGCGGGCCCCGCATCGCTCAGGCTGACGGCGTTGCCCCAATCGAGCACCGTGACTTCGCCGAAAGCCCCGACCATCACGTTGGTAGGCTTGAGATCGGCGTGCACGATGTCTCGGCTGTGCGCGAACGCCACCGCGTTGCAGACCTGATCGAGGATGTTGAGGTGGTGGACCAGACCGTGCTCGGGGAGCAGCTGCTTCCAGCTCTTGCCTTCGACCAACTTCATCGCCAGGGCCATCGCCCCATCGCCGGTGCGGTCGAGAGTGTAGATGGGAACGATGTTGGGGTGCTCCAGACGGCCTGTCACGACCGCTTCAGCCAGGAAAGCCGCGCGGTCCAGAGGCGTGGAGTGGTCGGGACGCAACTTCTTGAGCGCGACCTCGCGCTCGAGATCTTCCTGATGGGCGCGGAAGACCTCACCGAAGCCGCCCTTGCCGATCAGCGCATCGACGCGGAAGCGCCCGGACAGCTTGCGCGGGGGCTTCGCAACCGGCAACAGCGAACGGGGCCGCACGCTGCTGTCGTGGGGTAGGGTGGCGTCCTCCAGCGGATGGCCGAGGGTCTGCTCCCAAAGCTTGCGCAGAGCCGCGGGCTCCATGTCTGATCCTCATGCCATGCTTGGGGCAGTATACGGGAATCTCGCCGCACGTTGCACGACGATGTCGCGCATCTGCAGGCAACGCAGAACTGTCTTGGCAGGCCCGAAGTCGGGGATCTGTAGCGCCGCAGGGCAAACGAGTGCGGGCCGGTTGGATGCCCGCTCCCGACAAACCATCCGGCAGGATTCCCTACCTATGGAGCTGCTGGCCGAGATCATCGGCAGCTCCATCCTGGTCGTCGGAGGCTCTCGCAGCGCGGTCTCCGCCGCCGCTTTCCCCGAGGTCGGTAGCGGCCTGCAGGGCGTGTCTCTGGCCTTTGGACGGACCGTGCAGGGCAACGCCCCCATCGCCGGCATCGTCGCTGCTTGGCTGTCCGCCGACGCGTCCAAGCTTGACAGCCAGGAGCGCACGGCAACGGCTCCGTCGGTGCTTCCGGACGAGCTCTGAGCCTCAGAATTGCAGCCCGACAGCCACGCCGACCGCGTGGCTGCTCAGGTTGAATTCGCCTCCGATCTCGTCATCACTCGGATCGTACTCGCCGTCCCGCAGGCTGTACTCATAGAAGACGCCGAGGTCGAGTGGCCCGAACAGGCGCACACGGACACCAGTGGCACAATCGAGGGTCTGGTAGGTGAAGTCGGCAGCCGACAGGTAGCCGACCCGTAGCTCGCTCCAGAGCAGTGTGCGTTCCCCGAGACCGAGCCGTAGATCGATGCCGACGAAGGGGCTGCCGAGGTGCAGGTCTTCGGCGACCTTGCCGTCGTTGTCATCGAGCAGGAACTGGGTCAGGTCGGCAGCCACCCCGTCGAACTGGACGTCGATATGGTTGTACTCGAGGCCGACACGCAGCAGACCGTCGAAGCTGACAGGTTGCTCGTAGCCGACCGCGACAAGGCGATGGGCGTAGCTCAGGGTCAAGCGGTCGATGGCCACTTCGCTGTCGAGGTCGGCGTTCGCTTCAAAGACCTCGCCGGCGATGGTGATGTCGCGGTCAAAGGCCGCCTTGCCCTGATAGCTGTCGAAGCGCAGATAGCTCAGGCGCAGCTCGGCGTTGTTTGTGGGCCGCAGGTCGATCTGAGCGCCGGCGACCAGGGATGGCTCCAGCTTCAGGTCGCTCGTGAAACTCAGCTCGTCGCCGGTGATCAAGTTGCCGTTGAGATCCTCGCCGTCGATGCGCACCTCGCCGTTGTCGATAAAGGCGTAGCGAGCGCTGGCTTCGAGGCGCAGGGTGAAGTCCTCGACAGGAGGCGCGGCGTAGCAGCCGAACAGGCACAGACAGCAAAGCAGGATGGTGGGGCGCATCGGATCCCTCCGGAGTGAGCTCTGTGAGGTACTCCGTGGCGATGGAGGGGACTGGCCACGTTTTTTTGGGGACCGGAGAAGGGCGCGGAGGAATCCGGCTGCTCGGAGTCGGGCTTCGGGATCGGATTCGGATTCGGATTCGGATTCGGGATCGGATTCGGATTCGGATTCGGGATCGGATTCGGATTCGGATTCGGGTTCGGACT